>NZ_RBLW01000020.1:0-607 GCF_003989295.1 Dermabacter sp. HSID17554
CCCTATGAAGTCGGAGTCGCTAGTAATCGCAGATCAGCAATGCTGCGGTGAATACGTTCCCGGGCCTTGTACACACCGCCCGTCAAGTCACGAAAGTCGGTAACACCCGAAGCCGATGGCCCAAGCTCTTTGCGGGGAGTCGTCGAAGGTGGGATCGGTGATTGGGACTAAGTCGTAACAAGGTAGCCGTACCGGAAGGTGCGGCTGGATCACCTCCTTTCTAAGGAGTTTACTTTTGCCCTGCACCGCCACGTTTGTGGTGGTGTGCGTGTTCTGTGCCGAGTGTGTGCAGCGCGTTTGGGCTGGGTGGAACATCAATAAAAGACGTGTTGCCTTTGTGCTGGTGCTGAGTACGCCCTGCTTTCGTGTGGGGTTGGAATGGTGCTGGTGTGGGGCGGCGTGTTGTGGGCACACTATTGGGGTGTGAGACTGCATGTGTGGTCTTTTCCCCCTTGGGGCTGCTGGCTTTGTGGTTGGTGGTTTCGGGTGTGGGGGTGTTGTTTGTCAACTGCATAGTGGACGCGAGCATCTTGTAAGCAATTTTTTGTTACAGATAGTTCAATGATTTTTTGGTCTATGTGTTCATTTTCGAGTGTTTCTAAGTTAC
>NZ_RBLW01000021.1:0-604 GCF_003989295.1 Dermabacter sp. HSID17554
CCCTATGAAGTCGGAGTCGCTAGTAATCGCAGATCAGCAATGCTGCGGTGAATACGTTCCCGGGCCTTGTACACACCGCCCGTCAAGTCACGAAAGTCGGTAACACCCGAAGCCGATGGCCCAAGCTTTTTGCGGGGAGTCGTCGAAGGTGGGATCGGTGATTGGGACTAAGTCGTAACAAGGTAGCCGTACCGGAAGGTGCGGCTGGATCACCTCCTTTCTAAGGAGTTTACTTTTGCCCTGCACTGCCGTTTGGTGGTGTGCGTGTTCTGTGCCGAGTGTGTGCAGCGCGTATGGGCTGGGTGGAACATCAATAAAAGACGTGTTGCTTTGTGCTGGTGCTGAGTACGCCCTGCTTTCGTGTGGGGTTGGAACGGTGCTGGGACTTAGGTGGCGTGTTGTGGGCACACTATTGGGGTGTGAGACTGCATGTGCGGTCTTTTCCCCCCTGGGGCTGCTGGCTTTGTGGTTGGTGGTTTTCGGGTGTGGGGGTGTTGTTTGTCAACTGCATAGTGGACGCGAGCATCTTGTAAGCAATTTTTTGTTACAGATAGTTCAATGATTTTTTGGTCTATGTGTTCATTTTCGAGTGTTTCTAAGTTAC
>NZ_RBLW01000022.1:0-298 GCF_003989295.1 Dermabacter sp. HSID17554
TCGGGTGAGAAGAACAAGGACTTCGACGGTGACGGTAAGGGTGACCCGACTGATCCGAAGAAGGCTGACACCGATGGTGACGGTGTGAACGATGGTGACGAGATCACCAACGGCACCGACCCGAACACGGCTGATGTGCCCGAGGATCCCAGCAAGGATTCCGATGGTGATGGCCTGAGCGATGCCAAGGAGAAGGAGCTTGGCACGGATCCGAACAAGGCTGATACCGATGGTGACGGCGTCAATGACGGTGACGAGGTCTCGGGTGAGAAGAACAAGGACTTCGACGGTGACGGTA
>NZ_RBLW01000023.1:0-250 GCF_003989295.1 Dermabacter sp. HSID17554
GTGATCTCGTCACCATCGTTCACACCGTCACCATCGGTGTCAGCCTTCTTCGGATCAGTCGGGTCACCCTTACCGTCACCGTCGAAGTCCTTGTTCTTCTCACCCGAGACCTCGTCACCGTCATTGAGGCCGTCACCATCGGTATCAGCCTTGTTCGGATCCGTGCCAAGCTCCTTCTCCTTGGCATCGGTCAGGCCATCACCATCGGTATCAGCCTTGTTCGGGTCGGTGCCGTTGGTGATCTCGTCAC
>NZ_RBLW01000002.1:0-578267 GCF_003989295.1 Dermabacter sp. HSID17554
TCCAACCGTTCTCGGCGTTCAACTCGACGGGATCACCAACCGGCGACTTCCCCCCACCAGTCGACTCCATGAGCTGAACCTTCACCGGCATCGTCAACGCCGGATCAAGATCCTCACCCTCAAACGACTTCCAGACTTTGTTTACCGCAACTTCGGTCGTGGGCGGTGTCGGCGGAGTCTGCGTATTCGTGATCGTGAAGCCACTTGCCGCATCGCCCGTCACCTCGGAGGTGAAGCCCTCAACAGTCAGCTCCTCAACCGAGTACGAGATCGAAACCTTCTTGCCCTCAACGAGCTTCCACTCCGGAAGATCCTTGAACGTGTGCGTCCAACCGTTCTCGGCGTTCAACTCGACGGGATCACCAACCGGCGACTTCCCCCCACCAGTCGACTCCATGAGCTGAACCTTCACCGGCATCGTCAACGCCGGATCAAGATCCTCACCCTCAAACGAGTTCCAAACCTTGTTCACCGAAACTTCGGTCGTGGGCGGTGTCGGCGGAGTCTGCGTATTCGTGATCGTGAAACCACTTGCCGCATCGCCCGTCACCTTCGAGGTGAAGCCTTCGACCTCAAGTTCCTCAACCGAGTAGGTGATGTCAATCTGTTCCCCGTCCACCTTTTCCGAAACAGGAAGCCCACCGAACGTGTGCGCCCAACCGTTCTCGGCGTTCAGTTCAACTGGCTCACCCACCGGCATCTTCTCAGCGCCAATGGACTTCATGAGCTGAACCTTCACCGGTGTGGTTGCCGACTCTTCAAGAGCCGAGCCATCAAACGCTTGCCAAGTCTTCTTGACAGAAACCTCAGATACCGGCGGAATCTGTGTATTAGTCACGGTAAAGCCATCTTTCGCGTTACCTGTGACCTCAGACTTGAATCCGTCAACCGCCAGCTCTTCAACGGAGTAGGTGACGTCAGCTTGCCCGCCGTCAATACTCTCTGAGACTGGCAACTTGGTAAACGTGTGCGTCCAACCGTTCTCGGCGTTCAACTCGACGGGATCACCAACCGAGGTGGTCTTACCGTCAACCGTTTTCATCAATTGAACATTCACGGGAACCATGGAGTCCGCATCGAGATCGGAACCATCCGCGGCCTTCCACACCTTGTTGATGTTCACTTCAGTCGTGGGCGGAGGAGTCTGCGTATTCGTGATCGTGAAACCACTCGTCGCATCGCCCGTCACCTTTGAGGTGAAGCCGTCAACAGTCAGCTCCTCAACCGAGTAAGAAATATCGGTTTTCTTGCCCTCAACGAGCTGCCACTCAGGCAAATCCGTGAATGCGTGCGTCCAGTTGTTATCAGCATTCAACTCGACCGGATCACCAACGGGGGTTGTTTTCCCGTCAACGGTCTTCATCAGCTGAACCTTCACTGGTACCGTCAACGCCGAGTCAAGATCCGAACCATCAAACGACTCCCAGACCTTGTTCACCGAGACTTCCGTCATCGGCGGTGTCGGCGGAGTCTGCGTATTCGTGATCGTGAAACCATTCGCCGCATCACCAGTCACCTCAGAGGCGAAGCCCTCAACAGTCAGCTCCTCGACCGAGTACGAGATCGAAGCCTTCTTACCGTCCACAAGCTGCCACTCAGGCAAATCATTGAACGTATGTGCCCAACCATTCGCCGCATTCAACTCAACCGGATCACCAACGGGGGTTGTCTTTCCGTCAACGGTCTTCATCAACTGGACCTTCACCGGAGTCATCAACGCCGGATCAAGATCCTTACCCTCAAACGACTTCCAAACCTTTTTCACCGAAACTTCGGTCGTCGTCGGCGGAGTCTGCGTATTCGTGATCGTGAAGCCACTCTTCACGTCACCCGTCACCTTCGAGGTGAAACCTTCGACCTCAATCTCCTGAACCGAATAGGAAACATCGACCTTCTTGCCATCAACGAGCTGCCACTCAGGCAAATCCGTGAATGCGTGCGTCCAGTTGTTATCAGCATTCAACTCGACCGGATCACCAACCGGTGTGGTCTTACCGTCAACAGTTTTCATCAATTGAACATTCACGGGAACCACGGAGTCCGCATCGAGCTCGGAGCCATCCGCAGCCTTCCAAACCTTGGTGACGTTCACTTCAGTCACGGGCGGAGGCGTCTGCGTATTCGTAATCGTGAAGCCACTCTTCACGTCACCGGTGACAGCCGAGGTGAAACCATCAACTTCAAGCTCCTGAACCGAGTAGCCGATATCAACCTGCTTGCCATCGATCTTCTTGGTCAGCGGCAAACCAGTGAACGTATGCATCCACCCGTTGTCAGCTTTCAACTCGACCGGCTCACCAACCGGGGACTCCTCCCCGGCAACGATCTTCATCAACTGAACCTTCACCGGAGTCATCAACACCGGATCAAGATCCTCACCATCAAACGACTCCCAGACCTTATTCACCGAGACTTCGGTCATAGGAGGCGGAGTCTGCGTGTTCGTGATCGTGAAACCATTCGCCGCATCACCGGTCACCGTCGAGGTGAAACCTTCGACCTCAAGCTCCTCAACCGAATAGGAAATATCGGTTTTCTTGCCCTCAACGAGCGTCCACTCCGGAAGATCCTTGAACGAATGCGTCCAACCATTCTCGGCGTTCAACTCGACTAGCTCGCCAACGGGGGTGGTCTTCCCGTCAACGGTCTTCATCAACTGGACCTTCACCGGCATCGTCAACGCCGGATCAAGATCCTTACCCTCAAACGACTTCCACGCCTTGGTCACCGAGACCTCAGTCGTCGTAGGCGGAGTCTGCGTATTCGTGATCGTGAAACCACTCGTCGCATCGCCCGTCATCTCAGAGGTGAAACCGGGAACCTCCGCTTCTTTAACGGTGTAGGTCACCGGGTTTCGCTTACCGTCGACAATCTCGAACTGCGGCAAATCCTTGAATGTGTGCGCCCAGTTGTTTTCAGCGTTCAACTCGGCCGGACCACCCACCGGGGAGTTCTCCCCGTCAACGGTCTTCATCAACTGAACCTTCACCGGAGTCATCAGCGCCGGATCAAGATCCTTACCCTCGAACGACTTCCAAACCTTGTTCACCGAAACTTCGGTCGTCGGAGGCTGAGTCTGCGTATTCGTCACGTCAAAGCCAATCTTCGACACGCTCTTCAGTACAGACTTCGGGCCAGGACCATCAACCTGCTTCACGTAATAAGTGACATCAACCGACTTACCGTCGACAGTCTCGAACCGGGGCAATTCCTTGAACGTATTAGTCCACTCATTCCCGGCGTTCAGTTCAACTGGGTCACCCACCGGCATCTTCTCAGCGCCAATGGATTTCATAAGCTGAACCTTCACCGGATCTTTCTTGGCCATATCCGTAACGGTGAAGCTCATCGTCTTGCCAGCCGAAACATCGTAAGCAAAGTCCTCGAGGCCTAGCTCCATCACTGAGTACTCAATCTTCACCTTCTTACCATCAACCGTTTTGGTTTCCGGAAGATCGTTGAACGTACGCGACCAATCATTGCCGACGTTCAACTCAACCGCGTCACCAAGCAGAAACTTCTCCCCACCTGTTGACTCCATCAGCTGTACCTTCACCGGTGCGGTCGCAGCTGGAGCGGAGATTGTCAGACCGTCCTTCGCACTACCGCTCAACTCGACAATTGCAGGCTCGACACTCTGCTCTTGTACGGAATACCTGGGCTCCACCCGCTTACCGTCGACAACCTCGAACCGGGGCAATTCCTTGAACGTATGCGCCCAACCATTCGCCGCATTCAACTCAACCGGATCACCAACGGGGGTTGTCTTTCCGTCGACGGTCTTCATCACCTGAACCTTCACCGGCATCGTCAACGCCGGATCAAGATCCTTACCCTCAAACGACTTCCAAACCTTTTTCACCGAAACTTCGGTCGTCGGAGGCTGAGTCTGCGTGTTCGTGATCGTAAAACCACTCGCCGCATCTCCGGTGATGCGGAAGTTAAAGCCACTTACGCCCAACTCCTTGGTCGAGTACGTAACGTCAACCTGCTTACCTTCTACTTCCTTCGTCGCCGGAAGATCCTTGAACGTGTAGGTCCAGTCGTTATCGGCATTCAACTCGACCGGCTCGCCAACCGGGGACTTCTCCCCACCTGTTGACTCCATCAGCTGAACCGTCACCAGCGTGATCGCAGCTGGAGCGGAGATCTTCAGACCGTCCTGCGCACTACCACTCATCTCGACGGTCACAGACTCAACACCCTGCTCTTCTACGGAGTAGTTGATCTTGACCTGCTTACCTTCTACTTCCTTCGTCGCCGGAAGATCCTTGAACGTGTAGGTCCAGTCGTTATCGGCATTCAACTCGACCGGCTCGCCAACCGGGGACTTCTCCCCACCGGTTGACTCCATCAGCTGAACCTTCACCGGCGCGTTCGCAGTCGGAGCGGAGATCTTCAGACCGTCCTGCGCACTACCACTCATCTCGACGGTCACAGACTCAACACCCTGCTCTTCTACGGAGTAGTTGATCTTGACCTGCTTACCATCAACGGTTTTGGTGGTCGGCAGATTCTCGAACGTGTGTGTCCAACCGTTCTTGGCATTCAACTCGACCGGCTCGCCAACCGGGGACTTCTCCCCACCGGTTGACTCCATCAGCTGAACCTTCACCGGCGCGTTCGCAGTCGGAGCGGAGATCTTCAGACCGTCCTGCGCACTACCACTCATCTCGACGGTCACAGACTCAACACCCTGCTCTTCTACGGAGTAGTTGATCTTGACCTGCTTACCGTCAACCGTCTTGGTTTCCGGCAGATCCTTGAACGTATGCGTCCAGTCGTTATCAGCTTTCAGCTCAACCGGTGCGCCGAGCTCGAACTTCTTACCCTTGACCTCGCCAACAAGCTGCACCTTCACCGGAACCTTTGACTTCTCGTCAAGGTCCTTACCGTCGGCGGTCTTCCAGTCCTTGGTGACCTTGACCTCGGTCTTGCCTGGAGTTCCGAATACGAGTGTTCCGTTCGAACCTACGCCAGCACCGCGCGGAGCCTTGTTCTTCGTCACGGTAAGTCGAGCCCACGACTTCGCGCGGTTCTTGGCCTGTGCGTCAGCGATCGTTTTCAGACCTGAATTGGCGAGGGCCTTCGGGTAGTCGTGAGTCTTATCGGAGTCTCGACCGGTGCCGTCGAACACTTGCTTTTTTCCGGGGTTGTCCGCGTCAAAACGCGAGGCGTTACCGGATGCTCCATCCTTGTAGAAGTCCGGCTCAGCGCCACCCAGCATGCGCGAGTCGATTGTCAACCCCGCACGGTTCGCACCCCCGTAATTATCATGAGCGAAATCATCACCCCAACGGCTACCTTGTTCGCCATCAGCCGCGGAATTATCGAACACCGCGGCGCCGTTCGTCACATGCATGACCAGATCGCCGGTCGGGCACAGCCAAATGCCGCCACCGAGCGCAGTCGAGCGCGATGTCGCCGCATTTTCAGTGATGAGAGCATCGTTGAAGTGCGCAGCGTAGGATTTTGTGGCGACGTACACGCCACCGCCCTGCTGGTGTGCAATATTGCCCTCGATAAGGCCAGCATTCAGCTCGACAGCGTTGGAGACCGTGTTCACGCCGCCGCCGGTGCGGGAGGCCGTGTTCTCCTTGATGGAGCCACCGTTCATCGTGAACCCGCCCGGCGAGACCTTACTCCATTCTTCGGGCTTGAACTTGCAGCCCATGCCGTCGCCAGGAACCTCTGCAAAAGAGCCCTCCGCTCCCCACACATACAAATCCATGGCGTTCACGCCGCCACCGTTGGGCGCCTGGTTCTTCTTGATAGTGCCGCCATTCATCGTGACAGCCGCGTTACCGAAAACGTTCACGCCGCCGCCGCCAAAGGCCGCACTGCCATAGGAAATCTCGCCATCGTTGATCACGAGTGTTGAGCGACTCTTCGAGGTATCCTCGCCAAGCTTCGGGCAATTCCCAAGCCAGTTGGTGACGTTGATGTTGCCAGCCCAACCGTGATTACCGGTGATCTTCCCGCCGTTCAGTTCAAGGTGCGAGCCCTTAAACACCCCGACGCCTCCGGCCTCGTTGTAAGCATCCCACCGTTTCGCGGCATATCCTTTGGAGATTTCGCCGCCATTCATCACCATGGTCGCGCCGTTGTTCAGCGCAACGTTTGCAGCTCCGTTTTGCGTTGTCGACGGCTCGTTTTTGCGTTGGTTGTCGGTAATTGCACCGCCGTTGAGCGTGAACTTTGCCTCGGGCCCGTCAATGGTCACCGCGCCCTGGCCTGCACTGGAGATCTTTCGGGCTCCCTTGATGCTGCCGGCGTTCATCACCAATTCGCCGCGGACGTAGACGGTGGGCGCGAAGCTATTACCCTTGACGACATTGTCGTGCTGGGCGCGTGAATTGATGACGAGTCCCTCGCCGTTGCCGGTGCCGTCGGAGAGCGTGAGTTTGCCACCCTTTTCCACACGGATGAGACTGCCTGTGAATGTGCCATCGTCGCGGATAATCTTGGCTCCACCACTCCATGGAAGAACTTCCGCACCCACCAATTCGATGTCGGCACCTTTGGGAATGACCAAGGTTTTCGTCAGCAGCGTTTCCATACCGTTGCCGATCTCGATCCGAGTTGGCGTCGTTCCGGCCTCGGTGATGAGCTGTTGGAGCTGATCTTGCTCGCAGAAGAGCACAGCCCCCTCTTTGTAACACTTGAGCACCTGCCGTTCTGTTGGCTGCGGCGCCCCCATCGCCGCTGACGGGAAGCCCACCACCCCCGCCAACATCAACAACAAAGTTAGACACGCTGCAACAAAAGGCGCCCCGCGTTGGGCGCGAAGTTCACTGCTCACTTCTTCGGCTTTCCAGGTGATGCGCCGTGGCCCATGGTCCACCGGCGACTTTATAAAATCATGCCAATCCCACTTTATACCCAGGTCATGGGGACAAAATACCGTTACCACCGGGGCGGCAACCGTGGGAACCAGCTCCCCCACACTTGCTTCGGCCCCTGCACTAAGGTGGCACCGTGACAATCCGAACGCTAAACGAATTCCTCGACACCGTGCCCGACGGCCCCAAACGCGAGCGCATGATCGAGGTGCTCGAATGGGTGCAGGCGACGTACCCGGACCTGGAGATGCGGATCGCGTGGAGCACGCCGATGTTCACGCATCACGGCACGTTCATCATCGGGTTTTCGGCCGCGAAGATGCATATGTCCGTGTCCCCCGAGAAAGCGACCATGGACCATTTCGCGGGGTTCATTCAGGAGCGCAGCACCGACCGCACGGCGATGCTTGCCCGCCAGCCGTGGAGCAAGCCGTTTGATTACGAGCTGCTCGCGGAGTTCATCGACTACCAGCTCGCGACGAAAAAAGACGTCACGACCTTTTGGCGCCCTTAAACTCGGGCCATTCCCGTACATGCGTGGCTGAGGTGGTGAAAAACGACCCGGTTAACGCCGAAAGTGGCGTCCACACCTCGATTTTTCACCACCTTCACTCGGTAACACCAAAAGCGGGCGAGGGCGCGAGAGTGAGCCGCCGCCCCTCCCAATGCTCAATGAGCCAGCGGTCGTGGCTCGCAATGATGAGGGTCCCCGTCCATTCATTGAAGGCCTGCTCGAGCGCCTCAACCGTAGCGAGATCGAGGAAGTTGGTGGGTTCATCAATGACGAGGAACGACGGCGCCTCGGCAAGCGCGAGGGCAAGCTGGGCGCGTCGTTGATTGCCCGCCGAAAGGTCCTCGATTCGTGTGTGCCACATCGAGGGATGCAGCATTCCGGCGCCGCGCTCCCCTACCCCCTCAGTCCATACCTCGCGCGTGAAACCGGGATCGTCAATGTGCGGTAACCGCTGCGGCACGAACCCTACGGGACGGTCGCTTGAGATGCTGCCACTCGCCTCGGCTCCTTCGGGCGAGGCTCCCGACGCGATCCAATTGAGAAAGGTTGTTTTCCCTGCGCCATTCCCGCCGGTCACGAGTAAGTGCTCTCCACGCGCAAGATCAAGGGTGAGCGGCGCCATGCGCTCGTGAACGGCGGCATCTCGCGCCGAAAGGGCGAGGCCGGGGGCGTGGTGCGCGGGTGCGAGGGGGAACGTCAAGTTGTAGGAACGGGGCCGACGGACCTCCCGCTCCTCGAGTGCCTCTAGGCGCCTGTCGTCATTTCGCTTTCGTCGCGTAGAGGTTGCCTGCGCACGATCGGCAAAGAACTTCTTCGCCATTCCTTGAGCCTCCGAGAGCCGCACCCCGCCGCGTGCGATCGATTGTGCGGCATTCCTGTGTGCACGAATCTCCCGTTTTTCGCTCTGCTGCTCGGCGTGGATGTCGGCGTGCGCCCGGTGAGCCTTCTGTTTCGCCTCGAGGAATGCCGAGTATGCGCCATTGGTGCGATACACGCCGTGCAGATCGTGTCCTTCGGCCGTTGCAAGGGCCTGCCAGGTCGCGACGTCCAGGTCGTAAATCGCCGTCGCCGTCTCATCAATGAAGGCGCGGTCATGGCTCGTCATCAGTACCGGCCCTTCCCACTGGCGCACGGTGCGCGCAAGGAAGTCCACGCCCTCGGCATCAAGATGGTTCGTGGGCTCGTCGAGAATGAGCACCTCGGGCCGCGCGATAAGCATCGCCGCAAGCGGGAGCCTCCCGCGCTGACCGGGGGAAAGTGTTGCCACCTCACGTTCGCGGCCCTCCCCCGTGAGCATCGGAAGGCCTAGCCTCGCAAGCACTTCATCGATGCGCGACTCAAGCGACCACACATCGCGCACTGTCATCTGCGCAAGTAGAGCGTCGTATTCGCGAGCATCGTCGGGGCTTTCATCCCCGTTCGCCGCCATGTGGGCTGTGAGGCGTTCAAACATCGTGCTGAGAGCGCGCACGGGCCGAAGGGCTTCATCGAAATAGTCGCCAACACTCCCGGAAAAGTTTTCTGCCGACGGAGGCTGGCGAGCGTCGGACCCCATTCCTTCCCATACAACCGCGCCACTATCCGGGCGAAGTTCCCCGAGCGCGAGCCGTAAAAGCGTCGTTTTTCCGCAGCCGTTCGGGCCCACCAGGAATGCACGCTCGCCTGCCCCCACCCGAAAGCTGACCCGATCAAGGAGGGGGCGCGACGTGAACGAAAACGACACCGCATCGAACATAAGTGCAGGCATCGCACGCTCCTCTCCCCTGCCACAGGTCCCCCAGACCCTACTTTGCTAGGGTTCCAGGCGTGAATCTCAAGTATGAAACCCATCACGTGACAAGCGCCAACCCAAACGATAACCCATGGTATCCCGCCTGGCTCACCGCCGTCCAGCAGGGATTCCACGATCCCTACCCCTCACAGAAATTCCTCGAGCACCAACTGAAAATCGACGCGGAGCGTAAGGCGACCGCTCGCACGGTTCTCGACGATGAGAGCCGCAAGTACGGCCTCGGCAAGGATGTTCCCGTCGCCACGTTCATGGATTGGACGGGCGAGCTCAACGTGGGTGGCAAGGTCATCGACTGCCACCAGATCAGCGAAGTCACCGTTCTCGCCTCCCACCGCCGCCAGGGCATCGCCACGACCCTCATGACCGAGTCGCTCACGGACGCAAAAGAGAAGGGCCTCGCCGTTGCCGCTCTCACCGCGACCGAAGCCGCGATCTACGGCCGCTTCGGTTTCGGCCCCGCCATCTTCAGCACCTCCGTCGAGCTGCACGCCGGCTCGGGCTTCAGCGTGTCCGCACCCATCACCGGCACGTGCGAATACATCGACGTCACCCAGCTCGCCGAGGCCTCCCATCACGTCTTCAAGAAGTTCCACGCGCGCCAGACCGGCTCGATCAGCCGCTGCGCGCCCGAGATGGAGATCCGCAACGGCTCCATCGACAAACCCACGCGCGAAACGAACAACAAAACCCGCGCGATTGGCCATTGGAACGAGAAGGGCGAACTCGACGGTTACGCGACGTGGCGCCTTGAAAGCCGCGGCGGCGCCCTCGATGTCATCGACTTCGTGCCGTGCAATACCAACGCGAGCATCGCGATGTGGTCGTTCCTCGGCTCGCTTGACCTCGTGCGCCGCGTGCGCTTCGACAACGCCCGCAACGACGAGCACCTTCCCTGGGCCCTCGCCGATCGCCGCCGCTACCAGATCAACGAGCACAACGACTTCCTGTGGCTGCGCGTGATCGACCCGGCCGCGCTGCTCGAGGCCCGTAACTACTACACCGAGGGTGACGTCACCTTCCGCGTGGTGGACCCGATGGGGATTGCCGACGGCACCTGGCGTCTCACCGTGAAGGACGGCAAGGGCGCGTGCGAGCCTTACGAGGGCGAGCCGCAGGTGGAGATCGATGTTCCGGCTCTCGGCTCGACTCTCCTCGGCGGCGTCAACATTCAGGCCCTCGAAACTGTGGGCTGGGTGCGCGGTGACGAGGACGCGGTCGACAAGCTCGGCATCCTCCTGCAGCGCCGTCGTGAGCCGTGGTGCGTGACCTACTTCTAGACAATGTCGACGCCGCCTCATACTGCGGCGCAAAAGCCCTGGCGTACCTTAGCGACCTTCGGTGAGCTTGTGCGCTAGGGCTTCGTCTTCAAGCTCCGCGGCGATACGGGTCGCCCGGTCGAGATTCACGCGTGAGTTCCCCAGATCAAAGCGCGGAAACGTCGGCTCCGGGGCAGCTGTGGTTGCGCTCCGCTGCTCTTCGTTCTGATTCGCGGTCATGAGGCAATCCTATGTGGGGGCTTCTCGCGGCGAAATGGGCTCGAGGCAAGAATTTTTTCTCGCACCCCTCAGCGGAAAGGCGAAAAGCGCTCATTTACGGGTGCTGCCAAAGACTCGAGACCGGCAGAACGTGGAGGGGGGCTCCTCCATTTTTCATGGTGACTGCGCGCGTTCCCGAGTACAGCACCACGCGCGCCGCGACTCGATCCTTGAAGGGAGCTGATCCCACATCAAGGTTTTTCCACGCGCGTTCCGTCACGGTTTCGGCCGCCTTCACTTCGATGAGAATCAAGCGAGAATCGGCAAGTTCAACGACAACGTCGATTTCCCGATCTCGTTCGCGATAGTGGTGGAGGCTGAAGCGCTCCCGTGACCAGGTCGATTGCGCTCGCAGCTGCTCCCCCACAAACGACTCAAGCGTTGCCCCGAAAAGTTCCGCGCCTCCCGCGACGCGCGTCTTTTCGAGCGTGAGCCCAGATAAAAACGCGGCAAGGCCCGAATCAGCCACGGCGACTTTCGGGCGCTTGACCACGCGATTCGTGAAACCCACTCCCCACCCGGGCGTGACATCAAGAAGGTACATGCGCTCAGCGAGAGCAAGATAGTCCCCGAGTGCCGTCTCGCCAACCCCGAGAGCACGTGCCGTTTTCGCCTTCACGAGTTCCGATTGGCCCTGCTCCGCGAGGTGCCGCAAGAGTGCTCGCAACTGGGAAGGGAACTGGCCTCCCGCGAGCTGAGGCGCATCATGTTCGATGAGTGAAGTGACATACGAATCGAACCACCGTGCTTTGCGACGCTCCCCTTCACGCTGCACGGGAACCGGATAGCCACCAGCGAGGACCATGCCTCGAAGCTCATCCCCGCCGCAGTAGGAGACCTTGCCAGCATTTGCTCCCGCTGCGCCATCAAGAATCCACGAGACCCAATCCTCGGGCTCTGCCCGTTCCATAATTTCGCCAGCGGTAAGCGGATACACGCGAAGAAACTCCGCGCGACCCGCGAGAGAATCAGAGACACCAGGGGTGCGCAGCAGATCGGACGACCCGGTGATCGCGAATCGGCCCGGGCGCCGGTCGGCATCGATCGTGCGTTTCAACTCAAGTGCGAGCGCCGGAACGCGCTGCGCCTCATCGACCACAAGAGTCTTACCTTGGGCCTGTTGTAAAAACGCTGCCGGGTCCGCTTCCGCGAACGCTCGCTCAAGTGGATCATCGAGGGTGACCATATGAGCGCGTTGTGGATCAACAGCCTGCCCCACGAGCGTTGATTTCCCGACCTGGCGCGCGCCTTGAACAACGAGCAGGGGCGAGTCCTCGAGGATCTCCCGCGCGATTGACACCGCATGCCGGGGAATGTGGGCGTTTACCGAGTTCATGGGCTTATTCTATGCGTCTCCAGGCAAAAAAGCGAGGATTTGCCACCTTATTTCCGAGGATTCGCCACCCTCTACGCGGGGATTTGCCACCTCATTTCCGGGGATTCGCCACCTCGGTTTGGCACCACCGGTCACGCGCATCAAGGCATGAAGAAACCCCAGGTCGGCTCTAGCCATCCTGGGGTTTTATCTGTGGAGCTAACGGGACTCGAACCCGTAACCCCCTGCTTGCAAAGCAGGTGCGCTACCAATTGCGCCATAGCCCCCGGTATGTCAGCGAGTCTGTTCTTCGGCTTCTTGCCAAAGATCATCCCTCAACTGTTTTTCTTCAACTTTCCGCCAGGCAAAAAGGCCGACGGCGGTGGAGGCGATGAGCAAAAGAAGTGCTCGTACAAACTTCACGATGCCTCCGTTCGTTGAGTGGGCCTAGCTGGACTTGAACCAGCGACCTCTGTCTTATCAGGACAGCGCTCTAACCGACTGAGCTATAGGCCCTCCTGGAGCAACTTGCGCAACTCCAACGAGGAAACACTCTAGCCCAGTGCGGGCCCTTCGCACAAACGCGAGGGCGCATGTGTATGAGACGCCACACGGGCTAGAGGGCTGCGGCTTAGTTATCCGTCAGCGTGACCTTCAAACCGCCAAGCAGCGAGGCCACGATGTTGTACAGGAACGCGAAGAGCGTGCCGAGCGCGGTAATGATCACGACGTTGAGCACGGCCACGATCACCGAGTACGAAAGCATCTTGGAGAACTCGAAGTACTCCAAGAACGGCAGCGGCTTGCCGCTGTTGAAGTCAGTACCGATCTGGTTGATCTGATCCCACAAGCCGATCGCATCGACGATCTGCCACAGAAGAGCCACCGCGACCACGAGCGCAATACCGAACGCAATCGCCACGAGGAACGACAGCTTCAAGACGCTCCACGGATCAAGCTGCGAAAGCGTGAGTTTGACGCGGCGGCTGCCCTGGCGGGGTGCCTCCTGCGCGGGTGCCGTTTCGTGTGCCCCGGGCACGGGCCGTGCGGCCGGCTGGTGGGTTGTGCGGCTGCGCGGCACCGGCTGCGCACCGGTCTGCGCGCGGTTTGCCTGGGCATCGTGCGCGCCACGGCTCTGGCCACCGGCTTTTGCGCCGTGGCTCTGCCCGGCGTGGGGGGCAGCAGCGCGGTCCGACGCTTGCTCGCTTGCCGCGTTTCCTTCTTTCGCACCCTGTGCCTGAGCATTCTTCTTGGTGCGGGAGGTCGACTTCGGCTCGTCGGTTTCGCCGCTCTTAATCGCGTCGATCCGGCTCGTGACGCCCTCCGAGAGCGCGGCGGTGGCGTTGCGGGACTCGGCGCTCTGCTCGGGCCCGCCCTGCTTCGCAATCGGCTGGGTCTTGTCGTCGCTAGTGGAACTCACGGTGTTCTCCTCGCTCATTCGATCAGTCCGAGACTACGGCATCGCCGGCATCATCACTGCCAGCTTCTTCCGCCTCGTCATCCGGTTCGCTTTCCTTGAACACGTTGACGAGGATGATCGAGTCTTTCTGGTCGGGCTTTGCGAACACAACGCCCATGGTGTCACGGCCCTTGGAAGGCACGCCCGCGACGGAGGACCGCACGACCTTGCCCTTCTCCATGAGCACGAAAACTTCGTCAGTTTCCTCAACGATCGCGGCACCCACGAGGTGACCGCGGTCGTTCGGGAGCTTCGCGACTTTAATACCCAGGCCACCTCGGCCCTGCACGCGGTACTCATCGATCGAAGAGCGCTTCGCGAAGCCGGAATCGGTCACGGTAAACACGAACGTGTCGGGGTGGGCAACATCCATCGCGAGAAGCTCATCGTCACCGCGGAACTTCATGCCCGTCACACCGCCCGTGACGCGGCCCATCGGGCGCAACACGTCGTCGGAAGCGGGGAACCGCACACTCTGGCCGTTCTTGGACACGAGCAACAGGTGATCGTCACCGTTGACAGCGCGGGCCGCCACAAGCTCGTCGGTGACGAGGGAACCGTCGGACCCCTCAAACTCACGCAGGTTGATGGCGATCAGGCCGGCACTGCGGTTCGAGTCAAACGCGCTCATCGCGGTCTTCTTAACGATGCCGTGCTTCGTGGCGAGCACGAGGTACTCAGCTTCGTCGTAGTCGCTGATCACGAGCACGGAACGGATCGACTCGTTCGGCTGGAATTCGAGAAGGTTCGCGATGTGTTGGCCCTTCGAGTCGCGCGGCGCCTCGGGCAGCTCGTAGCCCTTGATGCGGTACACGCGGCCGAAGTTCGTGAAGAACAAAAGCCACTTGTGGGTCGTCGTGGTGAAGAAGTGGTCGACCACGTCGTTCTCGCGCAGGCTCGCGCCGCGCACACCCTTGCCGCCGCGCTTTTGCGCGCGGTATTCGTCGGTCTTGGTGCGCTTAACCCAGCCGCCGCGCGTAATCGTGACGACCATGTCCTCTTCGGGGATCAGATCCTCAACGGAAACATCGCCGTCAAACGGCACGATCTGGGTGCGGCGCTCATCGCCGTACTTCTCGACGATCGCCTCGAGCTCCTCGCTCACGATTTCGCGCTGGCGCTGCTCGCTCGCAAGGATCCCCTCGTACTCGAGGATCAACGCGGCGAGGCGATCATGCTCTTCGGTGATCTTCTGGCGCTCGAGCGCGGCGAGGCGGCGAAGCTGGAGCGCGAGGATCGCGTTCGCCTGGATCTCGTCGATGTCGAGAAGCGCGATAAGAGCCGTGCGGGCCTCGTCCACGTCAGGCGAACGGCGAATGGTCGCGATCACCTCGTCGAGCGCGTCGAGAGCTTTGAGGTAGCCGCGGTAGATGTGGATCTGCTCTTCCGCCTTGCGCAGGCGGAAGCGGGTGCGGCGCACAATGACGTCGATCTGGTGCTTCGTCCACTCGCGCACGAACGAATCGATCGAGAGCGTGCGCGGCACGTCGTTGACGATCGCGAGCATGTTCGCGGAGAAGTTCTCCTGAAGCTGAGTTTGCTTGTACAGGTTGTTGAGCACAACCTTCGCCACGGCATCGCGCTTGAGGGTGAGCACGAGGCGCTGACCGGTCTTACCCGAGGTTTCGTCGGTGATGTCGGCGATGCCCTGGATGCGGCCGGCCTTGACGAGCTCGGCGATCTTACGTGCGAGATTGTCGGGGTTGACCTGGTAGGGAAGCTCGGTCACCACGAGTGCGAGGCGGCCGTTGATCTCCTCGGTCTTGACGACGGCACGCTGCGTGATCGAACCGCGACCCGTGCGGTACGCCTCCTCGATCCCCTTACGACCCGTGATGGTCGCGCCGTTCGGGAAATCGGGGCCCTGGATGCGTTCAATGCACGCCTCGAGAAGCTCTTCCTTCGTGGCTTCAGGATTCGTGAGCAGCCACTGCACCGCAGAAGCGACCTCGCGAAGGTTGTGCGGCGGAATGTTGGTCGCCATACCCACGGCGATACCCGCCGAGCCATTCACGAGGAGGTTCGGGAAGCGCGAGGGCAACACCACGGGCTCATCGACCGTGTTGTCGTAGTTGCCCACCATGTCCACGGTGTCTTCGTTGATATCGCGCACGAGCTCGAGGGCGAGCGGCGACATCTTGCACTCGGTATACCTCGAGGCCGCGGCGCCGTCGTCACCGGCCGAGCCGAAGTTGCCCTGGCCGAGCACGAGCGGGTAGCGCAAGTTCCACGGCTGCACGAGGCGCACGAGAGCATCGTAAATCGCGGAATCGCCGTGCGGGTGGTACGTACCCATGACCTCGCCGACGACCTTCGCACACTTGCTGAAGGAGCGCTCGGGGCGGTAGCCACCGTCGTACATGCCGTACACAATGCGGCGGTGCACAGGCTTGAGGCCATCGCGCACATCGGGGAGTGCACGCCCCACGATCACGCTCATCGCGTAATCGAGGTAGCTCTTTTGCATCTCCTTGTTCAGATCAACCTGGAAGATCTGATCGCCCTCGTCCTCGTCGATCGCGTCAACGGTTGTGGTGAGGCCCTGCGGAATCGCGTGTTCGAGATCCTCGGCGCTTCGCGGGCCCTGATCTTCGATGTTCTCGTCGCTCATGTCCTTCTCCCCTAGTCTTCCTCGCGTGAATGCTCTCTCAATAACCGCTGCTTACCCCTCGGGGCGCCGGTTTAGATATCGAGGAAGCGCACGTCCTTCGCGTTTTCCTGAATGAACCGGCGGCGCGCGTCAACGTCATCGCCCATGAGCACGCTGAACACCGCGTCGGCGTCAGCAGCCTCCGCCATCGTCACTTGCTTGAGGGTGCGCAGATCACGGTCCATAGTGGTCGTTTGAAGCTCTCGCCAGTCCATCTCGCCGAGGCCCTTGTAGCGCTGGATGCCGTTGTCCTTCTGGATGCGCTTACCGGCCGCGCGGCCCTCTTCGAGCTTGAGGTCTCGTTCCTCATCGCTGAACACGTACTCGTGCGGCGAGTTCGTCCACTTCAGGCGATACAGCGGCGGCATCGCGATAAACACGTGCCCGAGTTCGATGAGCGGGCGCATATAGCGGAACAGCAGCGTGAGCAGAAGCGTGCAAATGTGCTGGCCATCAACATCGGCATCCGCCATGAGAATGATCTTGTGGTAGCGCAGCTTCGTGGGATCGAAATCCTCGCCAATACCCGTGCCAAACGCCGTAATGAGCGAGCGCACCTCGGCGTTATCGAGAGCACGATCAAGGCGCGCCTTTTCCACGTTGAGAATCTTGCCGCGGATCGGGAGGATCGCCTGAGTCTTCGGGTCGCGACCCGAAACCGCCGAGCCGCCTGCCGAGTCGCCCTCGACGATAAAGATTTCGCTGATCGCGGGGTTGCGGCTCGAGCAGTCGCGAAGCTTGCCGGGCATGCCGCCCGTTTCAAGCGGCGACTTGCGGCGGGTCGCATCGCGCGCCTTACGGGCTGCCTCGCGGGCCGCGGCCGCCGATTGCGCCTTCGTGACGATCGTCTTCATCTCGTTCGGGTGGGCCGACGCCCAGTCCCCGAGCTTGTCGGTCATCACCTTCGACACGAACGTGCGCGCGATCGTGTTGCCGAGTTTGGTCTTCGTTTGGCCCTCGAACTGCGGCTCGCCGAGCTTCACGGACACGACCGCCGTGAGACCCTCGCGGATGTCTTCGCCCGTGAGGTTCGCGTCCTTTTCCTTCATGAGGTTGTTGGCGCGCGCGTAACGGTTGATCACGCCCGTGAGGGCACTGCGGAAGCCCTCTTCGTGCGTACCACCCTCGTGCGTGTTGATGGTGTTCGCGTATGTGTGCACCGACTCGGAATACGCCGTGGTCCACTGCATCGCGATCTCCACCGAGATCATGTGGTCGGTGTCTTCGCTCTCGAAGCTGATGATCTCCGGGTGAATCACCTCGGCGCGCTTTTGCTTGTTGATGTACTTGACGAAATCCTCAAGGCCCTGCTCGTACAGGAACGTCACTGTTTTGGTCTTGGGCTTCTCCGCGGTATCGGCGCCTGCCTCGGTGGGGCGCGCCGCATCGTTGATGCCGTCGTTTTCGTCAACATCCTGGTCGAGGTTATCGAGATCCGGGAGGTCGTCGTCAACGGGATCCTCAACCGGGCGGTGATCCGTGAGGGTGATCTTGAGGCCCTTGTTAAGGAAGGCCATCTGCTGGAAGCGCTTGCGCAGCGTCTCGAACTCGTACTCGGTGGTCTCGAAAATGTCGCCATCGGCCCAGAACGTCACGCTCGTGCCGGTCTCGGTCGTTTCCTCGCCCTTTTCGAGCGGGGCGTTCGGGACGCCGTGCGTGTACTGCTGACGCCACACGTAACCGTCACGCTTAATTTCGACCTCGAGGCGCTTCGAGAGCGCGTTCACGACGGAGGAACCCACGCCGTGCAGGCCGCCCGAGACCGCGTAGCCGCCACCGCCGAACTTGCCGCCCGCGTGGAGCACCGTGAGCACGAGCTCAACGGCGGGCTTCTTTTCGGTGGGGTGCATCGCCACCGGGATGCCGCGGCCGTCGTCGATCACGCGCACGCCGCCATCCTCGAGCACGTCCACGGTGATCTCACTCGCGTAGCCCGCGAGCGCTTCGTCAACCGAGTTATCAACGATCTCGTACACGAGGTGGTGCAGGCCGCGCTCGCCGGTCGAACCGATGTACATGCCTGGGCGTTTGCGAACCGCCTCGAGGCCTTCGAGGACCGTGATGTCCGAGGCGTCGTAATGCGGTGCGTTTTCCTGGGCTTCGCTCACGAAGGAATCTCCTTGATGGTCAATGCCGGGTCGGTTGAACCCGGGTGTGAGGATCGAGGGCCCGTGAGTCATCGCAACCCCTGGGTACGGGGCGGGGCCCATTTCGGGGGCCCGTGGCCTCTCAGGGCCATTTGCGGGCCGCTGAGCGGGACTCGACCACTCTCAACCCTCAAATTTTACCGCACGGGAACCCCAGAAATTGGTTCATGCGTGCATATCGCGGTCTCGTGTGTCGGTCAGCACAGCCCCCTCCCCCTGAATTGCATAGGGGTTGTGGGGGTTTGGGCGATCGACCCCCCGGGATTCCATAGGGCTAACGGGGGTTTGAGCGATGGGAGCCCTCGGATTGCATAGGGCTAACGGGGGTTTGAACCACCCGGGGCGGCCGGGCCGGACCAAACCAGAATTACCCCCACAACCCCTATGCAATCCACGGAAAAAAGGTGGGGCGCGAAGTCCGACGCTTGCCGGCCTTCAGCACCCCACCAATTCTTGGCCCGTTCCCGGACCTACCTCAGGGCATCACTGCTTCGAGAGCACATGCCCTCAAATGCCCATCCGTTACTTCTTGCCTCGCCTCCTCGCTAGCACAACGATCGCCACGCCGCCGAGCACAATGAGCGCTGCAACGCCCGCGGTCGCCGCAATCTCCGCACCCGTACGTGGCATATGCGAGCCACGAGGCGAGGAGGCATCCCGCGAAGGAATCCTCGACGGACGTTCGGCCGAGGAACCGTCGGACTTCCCCGGTGCCTGAGAACCCTCGCCGCCACCATTCACGGGTGGCTTACCGGGGTTCCTCCCGCCATCCGTATCCGGATTTGCGGGGCGCTCGGGCGCATCATCGCCAGGGTTCGCCGGGTTCTCCGGCGTGCTCGGCTCGGGGGCCTTCTGCTTCTCGGTAATGGTCACCGTCACGACACGCACAACCGCGCGGCCGTCGGCATCCGTGGCGACGAGCGTGACCTTCTGCTCGCCTGGCACGAGGACCGTGCCGGGCGCGAGCGCGAGAGTCGTGTCGCCGTCCTTGAACGCCGAGCCGTCGTCGGTCACCGTGTAGTGGTCGAGAACCTGCTTCGCGGCGGCTGCCTGGTCGGCGAGCGCACCGTTCTCGACCTCGAAGGCCACCGTGTCGGGTCCTTCGATCATGGCATCGTCGTCGACGATGAACGTCTTGGTGTGCGTCGTGACGTTGCCGGCAAGGTCGGTCGCCTTCACGCTGGCCGTGTAGAAACCAGCCGGGAGATCAGCCGTCGTGATCTTCGTGCCGAGCCGGGTTTGCGCGGTGCTCGTCTCGGTGCCATCCACGACGGTCGTCGGCCGAGGCGCACTCCTGTCGCCCGCATCGGAAGCAGCCTCTTCAGCATTCTCGCTGTTCGGGGTGACCTCCTCCGCATTGTCGCCGTCGGTCGTCTCGGGCGGCGCGAGCACGCCGTCGATCGTTGCGGCTTTGCTCGTCAGCTCAGTGTTCTCGTTGTAGATCTCCTTACCGTTGAGGCTCACCGCGACGTTGGCAAGGTTCGGATCCTCGCCCCACGCCTCGAGCTCGCGCTGGTCGCGGATCACCTCCATGTCCTTGACGGTATCGACGCCGACGGTGGGCGCCTCTTTATCGACAACAACGGGAATGACCGCGACGAGCTCATTGCCCATCGAGTCGTTCGAGTACACGAGGAGCTTGTCGCCGTCGCGAACCGTCACGAGGCGCTCGAACTCCTGGCGATTAACCTCCTCACCCGTGTGGTTGTACCGCACGAAGTCGGTCAGGTACTCGTTGTTGATCGCGAGGTAGTGACCCCAGCCGTCATCGCTGATCGATCCCTTGAAGGTGACGTCATCGGTGTTCGTGTAGAGCGTGCCACCCACGAGACCCGGCTCCGTGAAGTGGAGGCTCGGCGGCTTGATATCCACCCACAGGCGGAACGAGCCACTGAACTGCTCCTCGCCCTTGTCGTCCTTCACGATCTGGTGGAAATCGATGATGCCCACGTCGATCGGGAGGTCAACGCTAAACGTGTCGCCCTCGATCGTCGCGGCGATCGGCTCGTTCCTCGTGATCGTGCCATCCTTCGCACGCGAGGTGGGAATGAACTCGATCGAGCTCACGGGATCCTGGATCTTGCCGGTGAGGTGGAGAGTTTTTCCATCCTCACTCACACCCTCACTCTTCGAGCTGATGTCGCACCAGTTCTCTTCCGCATCGCACGTCTCGATGTCGTAGGTCGGGCGAGCAAAGCCGTTGCCTTCGGGTTGTTCCTCGGGGGCAGGCGCCTCGCGGCCCTCGATCTCGACATCGAGGGTGCCCTCCGTGGCGCCATCGCTCGCCACCACGGTCACGACGGGAACATTCGGATCGACCTTCCCGGTGTACGTGAAGGTGCCATCCGGCTTGACCTCGACGGGTTCGTTGAAGATCCACGCCTTCAGGTCGGCGTTCTCGCGCTCATCGGCAATCGTGCCGGAAAGCGTGAAGCTGCCGTCCTCGGCTACAACGAGCTTGCCGTTGTCGTTGAGCGCACTCTTGTCGATCGTGATGGTGGGCGCTTTCGCATCCTGCTCCACCGTGATCGTGCGCTTCGCCAGTTCCTTGCCGGAGGCATCGTAGGCCACAACCTCGAGCGTGTAAGGCTCGGGGCCCTTGTAGGCGTTATCGACGTACTCGAACGTGCCATCAGTAATCTTCGCTTCCTCACCGTTCACGGTGACGCGGGAAACCTCTCCCTGCACAACACCCGATATTTCGAGGGCACCGTCGGAATCCTTACCCACGTACGCGCTCTCGCCCTCGGGGATGCTGTATCCGTTGACGTTCACGAACAGAGGTTCGGTGCTGAAGGTGACGATCGTGGAGCCCTCGTTGAAGCCGTTGTCGAGCGCTCCAACCGTCACATACGGGGTGGCGGGGTCGAACGTTGCCACGAAGCTGCCATCGGCCTGCTTCTCGACCTCTACCTGGTCGCCGTTCGCATCAAGCACGATCGGATCGTCGAGGATGCCCGTGCCGCCCTGATTATCGACGGCCGTGAAGTGCACGCGGCCCGGTTCCTTGTCGAGAATCTCGACCGTAGGCGCCGCGGTGTCCACGGTGAACGGGAGATCCGTGATTTGTGGTTCGTAGCCCTCGGCGATGCGCGCCTTGAGGCGGAACGTGTAGGAGCCATCGGCAAGTGGTGTTTGCTCACCCGTCGACTTATCCCACAGCGTGCCGTCGAAGGAGCGACCCATGAACGTGAGGTCGCCGTCGAACGCGGTCGGCACCTTCGAGCCGATCATGCGTCGAAGCATCTCATCCTTGCCGAGGCTCGCGATGACCTTGCCGTTCGCGTCGAGAATCTCGTATTCGACCTCATCCGCGTTACGCATGAGCAGCATGCCCGGCGTCACCGTGTCGAGAACGCCGTCGCCGTTCGGCGAAAGCGCAAGCGGCTCTTCATCCGGGTTGTTGAACTGGGCGGTGTCCTCACCGAGGGCGCCCACGAGGTTCGTGTTGTCGGCGGGGCCATCGTCGATCCACGGCTTGCCCGGCTCCTGGATGATGTTCTCCTCGTTCCAGTCGCCCACGAAACCGAGGTAGGGAACGGCGAGGTCAAGCGCGCCGTTCTCGCCCTTGAACTGGGCCCAGCCCTCGATGAAGTGATTGCCCGCACCGGTGTGCGGGGTGAGGGTGAACTGCACCGTGGCGGTTCCGCCCGCGGGCACGGTCACCCTCGAGGCCGACGCCGCAAGCGACTCGCTCGAGACTTTGGCGAGGGTCGGCTGCCCCGCCTCATTGGTTTCCCCGAGCACCTTTTGCGCGGGAATCGAGAACGCGTGGTCCTGATCGCCGCGGTTTGTGAGCGTGACGGTGAAGGTCGTCGGCCCATTAATCTGCTTGAGTGCGACGGCTGCCTCGCCATCCACGGTGGCGGTGGCGTCAGTGGCGAGCGCGCGATCGACCTCCGCGAGACCCGCCCCGATCTGGCGCGGGAGGTACGGGGTGCCGTCCTCGTTTTCGAGGATCTTCGCGGTGTTCATGAGTGAGGTTTCGATGAGCTCGACGCGTTCTTTACCCGTGATGTTCGGGAAGCGCTCCGCGAACTTCTGCGTGAGAAGCGCGCTGAGGCCCGCGACATTCGGGGTCGCCATCGACGTGCCGCTCATGTTCTCGTACTCGTTTTCGCCGACGGTCGAGTACACGTTGCCGCCGATGCCCGCGAGCTGGGGCTTGAACGACAAGTCGTTCGGGGTGCCCCACGACGTAAACGAGCTGGGCTCGAGACCATCGGGGGCGGGATCCTGCTTGATCTCGTCGGTGAACGTCACGGTCGCGTTCGGGTCTGCTTTAAGGGCGTCGATGAGCTGGTGGCCCTGCTCGTTCGTGAGGGCAGCACCGAAGGTCTCGAACTTGTCGATGCCCGCCATGCCGCGGTAACCCTCTTCGCCGTCGCTGTTGAACACCATGACGCCTTCCGCGCCGTGGTCAAGGGCGTACTGGAACTTTTCCGCGAACGAAATCTCGCCGCGCGAAATGAGCGCGTACTTGCCCTTGAGGTCGATGCCGTCCTTGTAGTCCTCCGGGCGGCCGAGACCCACGTACTCGTACGGGTGAGGCTTGCCGTCGGGCTCACCCACGCCCTCGAGGTAACCGATGTCGGTGCGCTCGCCGTTCGCCTCAAAGTACGCGAGCGGAACACTCAGGGTCGAGTTGTTCACCGAGGCAATCGAGAATGCCGAATCGTTCGTCGAGGGACTGCCCGCCGTGCCATCATCGAGGCGGCCGAGCGCGTCGTCCGGCCCACCCTCGAGCGAGAAGTTCTGGCCTTCGTTACCCGCGGCCACGAGCGTGATCACGCCCTCTTCGCGGGCCTTCTTCATGGCCTCATAGGCGCCGTCGGAAAGATCCGGAACACCATTCGGGCTGCCGAGCGACATGTTGATGACATCGGCCTTGAGCTTCACCGAGTCTTCGATCGCGGCGATGATATCGCCATCATTCGCGCTAGCTGACTTCTTCGGGTCGTTCGAGAAGACCTTCATCGCCAGCAACTGCGCATTCGGAGCTGCGCCGTCGATGCGGCCGGTCGAGGCAAAGTCAGGGGTATCCCCCTCGGAGCCATTCGCCGCGGTAATACCCGCAACGTGCTGGCCGTGCTGCGAATCGGTGAGGTCCATGACCTCGAAGTTGTCATCCGCGTAGTTGTAGCCCGTCGGCACCTTCTCGTTGAACTTGCCGGCCGCTTCGGGATTGATGCTCGTGATTTTTGCGTTCTTAAAAACGCCGTCGTCAAGGCGCATATCCGGGTGGCCCGCATACACACCCGAGTCGATGATCGAGATCACCGTTCCCTCGCCGTCAACGCCGAAGTCTTTGTATGCCGCGGGAACACCCTGAAGCTCACGTGCCGAGTATTCGCTCTGGTAGTACACGCGCTCGCGGCGCACCGAGGCAACCTGCTTCTCGGTCGCGAGGTTTTGGATCTTGCCCTCGGGCATTTCGGCACTGAAGCCATTGACGAGATACCCGAACTGTCGATCCACCTTCAGGTCGTACTTCGCTTTCCACGACTCAAGCAACTTTGCTTGTTGCGAAAGACGGCTCTTCTCACCGGATTCGCTCGGGGCTTGCGGCTGCTCCTTCAGCATGACGACAACGCGCACGCGTTCATTGGACACGGGGCGAGTGCCCCGCTTCTCACGCTGCTTCTGAATCGCCGCGCGCTGAATCGGCGAGATCGCCGGCGCTGATTCGTGATCATCGGTAGGCGCTGCGAGCGCTGCCGGGACGGCAAAACCCGCGGCGACGGCGCTCACCGACAACGCGGCAAGCACCTTGCGCATAAAGCCTGGGGACACGCTGTTCTCCTTTGAATAAAACTGCGAGGAAACAAACCGAGAACACCGGGATCTTCAACACGCCAGACTCGAAGCCGGGGAAGAGACGAGAGGAGAGTATGTGACTCAGTTATCACTGAAGCCTAGACACAATGCGGGACTTAAGTGGCCAGTTGCTCAAAAAATGACACGGAAAAAATGAAAGGCCTGGTCAGCCGTCGGAACCTTCCGGTCCTGTCAAAGTGACCCTGTGCCGTGCCCCGCCGTTCACCCACCCGTAACTTTCTGCGCTTAAATTCCGAAACGCCCGCTATCCCTCCACATTCACCAGAAGATCCCATGCGCAAAGCAACGGCAGCTGCGCTCACCGGCCTACTTTTCCTTACCGCGGGAGCCCCCGCGTTCGCGGCCGACGGCGACCGAACCGACATCGACGACATCACGATTCTTGCGACGACCGACACCCACGGCACGGCGCTGAACTACAACTACTTCACGGGCGAGCCCTTCGGCACCTCTGAGAACCCGAAGAATCTTCGCGGCATGGACCACCTCGCCACCGCGATCGCGGACATCCGCAAGGACAAGGGTAAGGACGCTGTTGCGCTCCTCGACAACGGCGACGCCAACCAGGGCTCCTCCCTCGAGACGGTCTACAAGCGCGACCACAAGCCTGGCGACGTTGACCCGATCGCGACGATCTACAACTACCTCAAGTACGACGCGGGCGTCGTGGGCAACCACGAGTTCAACTACGGCCTCGACGAACTCCAGGACTACAAGAGCGCTCTCGAATTCCCTCTCCTCGGCGCTAACGTCACCGATAAGAAGACCGGCGAGCCCTACCTCGAGCCCTACACCTTCGTGAATAAGAAGACCGCCGACGGCCACGACGTGAAGATCGCCGTGATCGGCGTCGTGACGCCCGGTATCCCCGGCTGGGACGGCAAAAAGGTTGAGTCCCTCAACTTCGGCGACCAGGTCGAGGCTGTCCAGAAATACGTTCCCGAGGTGAAGAAGCAGGGCGCGGATGTCGTCGTCGTTCTCGCCCACACTGGCCTCGACCCCGAGGGCTACAAATGGGATCCGAAGGACCTCCAGGAAAACGCCGCGCGCTCGATCGCCGAGAACACCTCCGGTGTCGATGTCGTGATCGGCGGTCACTCGCATCAGACCGATCAGGTGCAGAACTACTACACCAACAAGGACGGTCACGAGGTTCTCTTCACGCAGCCCGGCTACCACGGGCGTTTCCTTTCGAACATCACGATCCCGCTCAGCCTCGACAATGACAAGGTCGTTGTCGACTGGAACGAGAAAGAGAAGCCGAGCGCCGTTGCCCTCAATGCCGCGGCTTACTCCGCCGATCCCGAAATTGAAAAGCTCATTTCCGATTGGCACGAGAAGACCAAGGAATGGGTCGAGAAGGTCGTTGCACAGGCAACCGAAGACATGCCCGCCGCCGATTCGGCATGGGAGGACACCGCGATCCTCGACTTCATCAACTACGTGCAGACCGAAGAGATCAAGCGCGCGATGAAGGGCACCAAGAACGAAGGCCTGCCGATCGTTGCGGAAGCCTCGCCGTTCTCACGCGAGGCCGTGTTCAAGAAGGGCGATGTCACGATCGCCGATATGGCCTCGCTCTACATCTACGACAACACCCTCTTGGGTGTGAAGATGAATGGCGCGCAGCTCAAGGAATACCTCGAGCACTCGGCTCGCTACTACAAGCAGCAGGAGGAGGGCGCGAAGATCGACGATTGGTCGACCGTCACGAACGCCCAGTACGACGGCATGACCCGCGGCATTCCCGACTACTCCTACGACGTTCTCTCGGGCGTGAGCTACCACATCAACATCTCCAAGCCCGTTGGGGAGCGCATCGAGAACCTCACGTGGCCCGACGGTACCCCCGTGAAGGATAACGACGAGTTCATCCTCGCGCTCAACAACTATCGCCAGTCGGGCGGCTCGGGCTATCCGGCCGTCAAGGATGCCGAAATCGTCTACGACGAGCAGATGGCCATCCGTGACCTCATGATCGACTGGGCGATCAAGAACAAGACGATCGATCCGGCGAACTTCTTTGCGAAGAACTGGGACGTGAGCACGTCGGCCGCGCCCGCGGTTGACCTCCCGATCGACGACGGTGCCGAGGAGCCCTCGGATCACGGCGAAGACCCGGCCGAGGATCCCACGGGCGACCCTGCCGCTGATGGGGAAAGCACGCCGATCAGCGATTCGGGTGACGGCAACGGTGGCAAGGCTGAGCCTTCGACTCCGGGTAAGGCTGCTCCCGATAAGGCTGATGCGGGTCGCGGCCCGCTTCCGCGCACCGGTGCCGAGAGCCTCGCCGTTGCGGGTCTCGCCTTCTCGCTGCTCGCAGCTGGTGGCGCGATGATCGCTCGCAAGCGTCGGGCCTGATCCCATAGGTGCCCTGTAAAACAGAGGGCCGGAGCCAAGTGGCTTCGGCCCTCTTTTGCATCTCAGAGCCACACCCGCACACTCTTCACTGCCCCCTATCAGCACCTCCCCCAGCCCTTACTCGCGGCTGCACTACCCGTAGGTGTCGCGCGGTCCCCGCCAATGTACGGTGCGCCGGCCCTTCTTCCAGGATTGCGTGCTCGGCCCCACAACCTTGATCTCGCTCACGACCTGCGCTCCCACGCGCTCGTGGATTCGGGTCACGATTTGCGGCCCCAGCATGCGCAGCTGCGCCGCCCACGCCGATGAATCGGTGCTCACCACGAGCATGCCTTCCTCGAAGCTTTCGATGTGGGAGTGCTGTGCGATGGCCGGCCCCACAATGTCGTCCCATTCGGCGAGCACGCGCCCCGCGCTCAGACCGCGATCCCACCCGAGGTTCACGAGCATCTTCTCGAGCACGGTGTTCAGGCGCTGTGGATCGCGCGGATCGGGCCGCGCCCCCGAATAGCCGGCACCCTGGGCTCGCTCACCACGCGGATCACCTTTGGGTTTCGTAAGACGGCTCGCGCGCGGCCGATAGCCGTGTTTCTTCGCGGCGGCACGAGCCTGGTTGAGGGCGCGCCGGCCGAGCTCATCGGGGCGCGAGAAGTCACGAGGTTTCGCGTCGGTATCGGGCGCGAGCTCATCGGTCATTCGCGGTCCGACGCTTGCTTCGCTGCCCTCGCCCCCACCTTCGGCACGGGGCTGCCCCGCAACCTGTTCGGGAACACCGTGCCCTTGCTCGGCACCACCACCCTGCTGCCACGTTCCGAGGGCATAGGGATTCAGTGATGGCCTTTGCCGACCGTGACCGCCGCTGGTTTCACTCACCACGTGGCCCCCATGTCGCTCGCCCCGCGCGGCCCGCCCTCGCGCACGGTTGCGGAGCCCTTCACGACGTCCACCACATGCACGTCGTTGCCAATGGAACGGGGGATGTCGGCGTCGTTTGCCGTCGTGATGAGCACTTGGGCAGCGCCTTTGATGATGCGCCCCAGGCGCTCGCGACGGTGAGCATCGAGCTCGCTGAACACGTCGTCAAGGATAAGGATCGGTTCGCCGTCGCCGAGGTCGCCCTCTTCGATCGTGAGGAGGTCGTAGGAGCCGAGGCGCAGCGCGAGGGCGAGGGACCACGATTCGCCATGGCTTGCATATCCCTTCGCGGGAAAGTCACTCAGGCGAATTTCGAGGTCATCGCGGTGGGGCCCCACGAGGCTCACGCCGCGGTCAATTTCATCGTCGCGGCGCTCAGCGATGTGGGCGAGGAGGGCGTCGTGGAGCTGCTGGAGGCTCGGCAGGGGCGGTTCGTCACGGGTCGTTTCGGCATCGGTCGCGGCGGCGAGCCCTCCCTCGAGAACGCTCGAGGCGTAGCGGATATTCGCGGGACTCGACACTGCACCGCGCCCTTCGGGGCCCAGGCCAAGATTGGGGTCGGCGCCTTCGTCGCTCGAAACGCGCAAGTAGGAGTAGCCCACGTGGGGGCGAAGGCGGTTGACGAGGTGGAGCCGTGCACGCATGAGTTCAGCGCCGCGGCGGGCGAGCTGTTCATCCCATACGGCGAGCGTCGTTTCCGCCGCCTCGCGCGGGTCCATGCCACCAATCTCGTCTGCAGCGTGTTTTCCGCCGCGGCCCTTATTCATCGCGCGCATCTGTTTGAGAAGGTGATTGCGCTGGCGAAGAACCTTGTCGTAGTCGGATTTGATGCTCGCAAAACGGGGGGCGATTTCGAAAAGGATTTCGTCGAGGAAGCGGCGCCGGCCTTCGGGTTCGCCCTTCACAAGGGCGAGATCCTCGGGCGAGAACATCACGGCGCGCACCTGACCGAGGATTTCGCGGGGGCGCGCAAGCGGCTGTGAGTGAAGGCGCACCTCGTTCGTTCGACCGGGGGCGATCTGCATGTCGATCCGTACATCGCGTCCAGCACGCTCGCACATCGCGCGGATGATCGCAGTTTTCTCGCCTCGGCGCACGAGTGCGGCATCGTGTGCCACGCGGTGCGAGGAAAGGGTTGCGAGGTACCAGAGGGCTTCGACGATGTTCGTTTTGCCCTGGCCGTTTGCCCCCACGAACACGGTGATCCCGGGTGTGAAGCGCAAGAAGGCATGCGCGTAGGAGCGGTAGTTGGTGAGTTCGAGCGCCTTGAGGTGCATCGAGGATCAGGCGCTCAGATGCGCATGGGCATGAGGAGGTAGCGGTAGTGCTCCTCCGGCGACGCTTCGAGCGACTCTTGGCCACGCAGCACCGTCGGCTTGACCGAATCGGGAAGCGAGAAGTGCGTGAAATCGGTGCCGAGCGCGCCGAGACCATCGAGCAGGAAGCCCGAGTTGTAGCCCACCACGAGGTCGCCGCCTTCAACGTTGGCCTCGAGAACTTCGCTCGCCTGCGCCTCGTCACCGTCGCCTGCTTCGAGAGCAACCTGGCCCTCGCTAAAGGTGAGGCGCACGGGGGTGTTGCGCTCAGCCACGAGGCTCACGCGCTTGACGGCCTCGATGAGCGGGGCGGTCGCGACACTCACGGTGTATGGAGTGACATCGGGGAACAGGCGCAGCACGGGCGGGTAGTCGCCATCAACGAGGGTCGAGGTGGTGCGGCGGCCCGAAGATTCAAAACCGATGAGGTTCGCGGAGTCGCCTTCGCTGAGGGCGACCTCGACGTTACCCCCGCTGAGGGAGCGGGCAACGTCGGTAAGGGTGCGCGAACGCACGAGTGCGCTCAGTTCGCTCGAGGGGTTCGCGGGGTTCCACGTGAACTCGCGAACCGCGAGGCGGTAGCGGTCGGTCGCGGCCATCATGACCTTCTCGCCCTCGATTGTGACCTTCACACCCGTGAGGAGCGGAACCACGTCGTCTTTGCTTGCGGCGATCGAGACCTGCGCGATCGCGCGTGCAAAGGTTCCCGAATCGATCGTGCCCACCACGGGAGGCATTTCGGGAAGAACCGGGTATTCGGCGACGGGAAGGGTCGCAAGCGAGAACCGCGAGGAGCCACACAGGATCTCCACCTTCGGGCCCTCGTGGGCGACGGAGACCGTTTTGTGGGGAAGCGCGCGCACGATGTCGTTGAGCATCTTGCCCTGCACAAGAATCTCACCGGGCTCATCGATTTCCGCCTCGACGGAAATGTGGGCGCTCACTTCGTAGTCGAAGGTGGAAAACTTGAGTTCGCCATCTTCGGCAACGATCCTCACGCCTTGGAGGATGGGCATTGCGGGGCGCTGCGGGAGAGTGCGGGTTGCCCACGACACGGCATCACTCAGCACGTCCCGATCAAGATGAAATTTCACGCCTCGGCTCCTTTACGAAAAAGCTTCCCGCGCCCTCGCGCGTACTTTCCAACTTTAGCCAAATTCTTGACTTCGCGCCTGGGTCAAAATTACACGTTTGTCATTCTCGTCCCCAAGGCTTCCACATCCGTCGAGGCTCGAGCATTTGCAGCAACGCGAGTTTTCCCCATCACCCGTGTCCCAAGTTTAAACAACCCTCTTAATTACGGCTGTTGATGCTGTGGATAACCAGTATCTCTGCAGGTCAGGCTGAAAACTACAAGTTTCGGATTCGGTGCGAGTAACGACAAGGCGCTGTGGAAGTGTTGGGCATAACTGGCATTTTTTCGCGTGCGCTCTCGCTCCCTACTCACAAGAGTCATGCCGTGCGTGCACATTCTCCACAAAGTTATCCACAATTCTGGATACCTTGCCCGTGAGCAGGAGCGTTGCACTTGCCGCAACCGTCGGAGCCCTAGCGCCGACCCTGCTCCTGAGCGTTGGCTTTCACCCGCGCCGTGAGCTCCGTAACCTGGTTAAACAAGGCTCGGCGCTCCTTCATGAGGGTCGAGACCTTCCTGTAAGCGTGCATCACGGTCGTGTGATCACGCCCGCCGAAAGCATCGCCGATCGCCATGAGCGGCATTTCCGTGAGCTCGCGACACAGGTACATCGCGCACTGCCTCGCCGTGACGAGCGCACGAGTGCGGGCAGTGCCCTTAATTTCATCAACACCGAAACCGAAGTACGATGCCGTTTCCGCAATGATGAGATTCGGGGTGATTTCCGCGCCGCCGTCGTGCGTGAGCAAATCCTTGAGCACGCTCTGCGCAAGGGCAACATCCATGGGCTGCTTCGACAGCGAGTGCAGCGCCTGCACGCGAATGAGGGCGCCTTCGAGTTCGCGGATGTTCGAGGAGATGTTTTCAGCGATGTACTCGAGTACCTCGCGTGGCACCTCCTCGTTGTTCTCGGCCGCCACCTTCTTACGCAAAATCGCGATGCGGGTCTCGAGATCCGGCGGCTGAACGTCGGTCATGAGCCCCATTTCGAAGCGTGAGCGCATGCGATCCTCGAGGCCGCCGAGAAGTTTTGGCGGAAGATCCGAGGTAATGACGATCTGTTTATTCGCGTTGTGCAGAGTGTTGAACGTGTGGAAGAACGCCTCGAGAGTCTCGGGGGCGCGCTGGAGGAACTGGATGTCGTCGATCAACAGAATGTCGATGTCGCGGTAGCGTCGCTGAAATTCCTGGGCCTTACCGAACTGACCCGACTGCACCGAGTTGATGAAGTCGTTCGTGAATTCCTCGGAGTTCACATAGCGCACCTGGATATTCGGGTGCAGTTGCTTGGCGTAGTGCCCGGTTGCGTGGAGCAAGTGAGTCTTGCCGAGTCCCGAGCCACCGTAGATGAACAGAGGGTTATAGGCGAGGGCGGGCTGCTCGGCCACGGCGTAGGCGGCGGCTTGGGCGAAGCGGTTCGAGGCACCCACCACGAATGTCGCGAAGGTGTACTTCGGGTTTAGGCGCGAATCGTTCCCGAGCGAAGAGCCCTTGGGAAGCTCGGAGGGAGCGTGCGACGCGTCAGTCCGCTCAGTTCTCGTGGCGGGCTCGGCCGGGGTGTAGGGGGAATAGGGCGTGGGGTCCGACGGTTGCTGCGACCACAGCGATGCCACATTCACAGAGTTATCCCCATCGCGACGTGGGGGGATGCCGATTGTTCCCGATGAATCCACAGAGTTATCCACAATGTTGTCAACGGCGGGAGCGGGGGCCGGCGCGGGCGAATCGGGGGCATCGTCGAGACCAAGCGTGGGATCGATCGTGACCGCGAACGTCACCTGCGTGCCCATTGCCTGAGAGAGAGCCGAGCGAAGCTGCTCGGGAATCCGCATTTCAAACAGGTCCTTCACGGTCGCGTTCGGCACCGCAATAAGGGCCGTATCCTCGAGAAATCCGCGCAAACTTGAGAGCGTGACGTAGGCGAGGTGGCGATTCGACACTGAGTCATCGGCGCGCAAAATCTGCTGGCACTGGGCCCACAGCGCGTCGCGATCGAGTGCGGTCTCGTCCATTCGGGGCTCCTCGTGAGGATCGGGGGTGCGGCGGACGCCCACAATTATCCACCATGTTTTCCACATTTATGCCCAATGGAGTGGAAGAAGGCGCACACTCTGTCGAATCGTTGGGGATAACCATGAGATTCTAGGCACACTTCGCTGAATCAAGGCTCGATCCATTGACCGGCCCGCCGCGCGATTCTAGACTCGATCAGTCTGTGTTCACGAGAACCACACCGTGAATCTCGCGCACACACCCGAAACCACCGGCCCCACGGGCCGTCTTTAACCGGGCCCTCCGGCCGCATTGCGGTTCCTTCCCGGAGATGAGGGCCCCGATTTATTTGGAGAGAAAAGATGACCAAGCGTACGTTCCAGCCGAACAACCGCCGCCGCGCCAAGAAGCACGGCTTCCGCGCACGCATGAGCACCCGCGCGGGCCGCGCCATCATCAACGCGCGCCGCTCGAAGGGCCGCGCCTCCCTCTCGGCCTGAGCCGCGGCGTGACGTGCGGGCTGTAAACCGCCTACGTCACAACGACGACTTCCGCCTGACCACCCGCAAGGGCGTGTCAGCGGCTCGATCCCACGTGATCGTGCACCTCGCGGTCCTTTCCTCCCCGGAGGTCAAAAGGATCCAGGAGGAGCCGCGCGTGGGATTTGTCGTGTCAAAAAAGGTTGGCAACTCCGTTGTTCGCAGCCGCACAAAGCGGCGCCTGCGGGAAATCATGAGGGCCCGCCTCGATTCTCTCCCCGCGTACGCGAGCGTCGTCGTGCGCACGCGAGTGGGGATCAACGAGATCGACCACGACACACTCGCCGGTGAAGTCGACTCCGCCTTGGCCTCCGCCCTACGAAAGCTCGAAAGGCGCACCGCGAAAAAGGAGGACGCAGCGGGATGAAGGCAACCGTCGGAATCCTTCGCGCGTACCAGCGCGGCATCTCCCCGTACCTGCCCGCCGCATGCATGTACACGCCCGTGTGCTCACAGTACGCGGTGGACTCGATCCGCCGCCACGGAACCGTCAAAGGTCTCTTGCTCGCCGCGTGGCGGATCCTGCGGTGCAACCCCCTGAGCCATGGCGGGATCGACCCGACCCCCGCCCCGGGCATGTGGACGAACCCGAAACCCGTCACCGAGCGGGACACTGAAAGCCCCAAGTTCGCCCACACCCACTAGGCTTGACCCGAACACCCGACCTCAGGCCGCTCATCGCATGACCGTCATGCGCATGCGAGCGGCAGGAAGAAAAGGCCGAAGTTGAACATTCTTTACCCCATCGAATGGGTTGTCGTCTGGATCATGGTCCAGGCCCACAAGCTGCTGTCCTTCGTGATGGACCCCGATTCCGGGTGGACCTGGCTGCTGTCGATCGTGCTGCTCACGGTCGTGGTCCGCATCATCATCTTCCCGCTCTTCGTCAAGCAGATTAAGAGCTCGCGCGGCATGCAGATCGCCGCTCCCGAGCTCAAGGCGATTCAGCAAAAGTACAAGGGCAAGACCGACCCGGAATCCCGCCAGGCGATGGCCAACGAGACGATGCAGGTCTACAGGGAGCACGACGCGAACCCCGTTGGCTCGTGCCTTCCTGTCCTCATCCAGATGCCGATCTTCTTCGCGCTCTTCCGCGTGCTCTTCTACAAGCTCCCGGAGGCCGCGCAAAACAACACGAACTTTGGCATCCTCACGCCCGAGCTCGCCGATAGCGCCCACAATGCGCGCATCTTCGGCGGAACCACCATTTCCGATTCGTTCCTCTCGGGCGATATCTCCGCGAAGATCATCGCGGGCGTCATCATCGCGCTCATGGTGCTCGTCACCTTCCTCACGCAGAAAGAGCTGACGATGCGCAACATGCCGCCGTCGGCACTCGAAGGGCCCATGGCGTCCACGCAGAAGATGATGCTCTACATGCTCCCGTTCATCTACGTGCTTTCGGGTCCCGGAATGCCAATCGGTGTGCTCGGCTACTGGCTCACGACCAACGTGTGGACGTTCGGCCAGCAGTGGTGGATGATCTCGAAGAACCCCACCCCCGGCTCAGCGGCCGAGAAGGCACGCCACGAGCGCATCAACAAGAAGCGCGCAAAGCAGGGCCTCGAACCGCTTGACTTCACGCCGAAGAAGTCCAAGCGCGTGCAGGAAATGGAAGCGGCGAAGGCCGAAAACATCCGCGTTCAGCCCAAGCGGTACGAGAACGGCCGCAAGCTGAGCGACGAGGAAATGCTCCAGCGTGCCCGTGAGAAGCGCGCAAAAGCCATCGAAGAGCGCCGCAAGAAAGCGGCCGAAAACGGCGGTGGCACCCAAAAAGGCGGCTCGAAGTCGAGCAACGCCCTCGGTAAGAAGCGTAAGAAGAAGTAAGGATTCCCGATGAGCGAGAACGACACGATCGAGAACGAGAAGGCGAATGCACAGGCCTCCGCTGAGGAGCGCCTCGCGCGCCTCGAAGAAGAGGGCGATTTTGCCGCCGATTACCTCGAAGAACTCATGGACATCGCCGACCTCGATGGCGATATTGACATCGACGTTGATGGCGACCGTGCCTCCGTGGAGATCCGCGGTGCCGCCGAACTGAGTGCCCTGAACGAGCCGAAGGGCGAGCTTCTCGACGCTCTCCAAGAGCTCACGCGCCTCGCCGTGCAAACGAAAACGGGCGTGCGTTCGCGCCTCATGCTCGACATCGGTGGCTTCCGCGCAGGCCACAAGAGCGAGCTTGAGGAACTTGCGGAAAAGGCCGTCGCGCAGGCGAAGAATGGCGAAGTTCCCGTTCCGCTTCAGCCTATGAACCCGTTTGAGCGCAAGGTCGTGCACGACGTTGCGAAGCGCCACGGCCTTTGCTCTGAATCGGATGGCGAGGGCAAAACCCGCCACGTTGTGATTTACCCGCAAGACTGATGCTTCCTGCCCCCGCACACCTCGATTCCCTCGCCCGCGACCTTTTCGGTGAACGTCTCTCGCTCGCCGAGCGGTATGCGGAGATTCTGCGCACCCGCGGAGCAGAGGAAGGCCTCATCGGCCCCCGCGAGGTCGATCGGATCTGGGAGAGGCACGTCATCAATTGCGCGCTCATGGTGCGAGCCCTCGGGCCCGTGGGGCTCGTGGAGTCACTCGCGGATGTTGGCTCGGGTGCGGGCCTGCCCGGGCTCGTCATTGCCATCGCACGCGAGGACATCGACGTCACCCTCATTGAAACGATGCAGCGGCGCGTGGACTTCCTCGAGCGTGCGATCGAGGAACTCGGTCTCGTGAACGTCGAGGTCGTTCGCGCCCGGGCCGAGGACCTGCACGGCGAGCGTGAGTTTGATGCCGTGACGGCGCGTGCCGTTGCCGCGCTTGACAAGCTCGCCAAGTGGACAGTGCCGCTCGTGCGCATTGGCGGTGAGCTCGTGGTCATGAAGGGCAAGAGCGCACGCGACGAAGTCGCGAAGGCTTCGAAGACCCTTGCGCGTCTCGGTGCAGTCGATGTTCGCGTTGAGGAATTCGGAGATCAGTCCGTGGAGGTTCCTACTACAGTGGTACGAGCACACGTTCGTGAGATATCGGGGCGAAAGGGGCCGCGTCGTGGCTAAGAAAAGCTCTCTCGATGAGACACCGCTCATGCGGCAGCTTCGTAACGACATGGAGCTTCGCAAACGCCTCGAGAAGGCGACCTTCGCGGCGCCCGAAAAAACCCGCATCATGGCCGTCGCCAACCAGAAGGGCGGCGTCGGTAAAACGTCGAGCGCCGTCAACGTCGCGGTGGCACTCGCGAAGGGCGGCCTCAACGTTCTCGTGATCGATTCGGACCCCCAGGGCAACGCCTCGACGGCCCTCGGCATCCCGCATGATCCCGAAATCGCTTCACTTTACGACGTGCTTATTGAGGACGAGCCCCTCTCGGCCATCGTGACCCCCTCTCCCGAAGCGGAATCACTGCTGTGCGCGCCCGCGACAATTGACCTTTCGGGGGCCGAGATCGAACTCGTCCCCATGGTCGCGCGCGAATCGCGCCTCAAAAATGCGCTTGCCGACTACTTCACCGAGCGTGAAGAGCAGGGGCTGCCGCGCTTGGACTACGTGCTTATCGACTGCCCGCCCTCGCTCGGCCTGCTCACCATCAACGCGCTCGTAGCCGCACGCGAAGTATTCATGCCGATTCAGGCCGAGTACTACGCGCTCGAAGGCATCGCGATGCTGTGGAAGAACATCGACCTCATCCGCAAACACCTCAATCCCGATCTCGTGGTGTCCACGATTTTGCTCACGATGTACGACGCGCGCACCCGCCTCGCCGCGCAGGTCGCTGAAGACGTGCGCGGACACTTCCCCACGCAGACCCTCGACACCGTCATTCCCCGGTCGGTGCGCATCTCGGAAGCACCGAGCTACGCGCAAACCGTCCTCAATTACGATCCCAACAGCACGGGTGCCCTCGCGTATCGCGCCGCCGCGCACGAGATTTCCCGTCGCCCCGAGCCGAAGAACTGAAACGAGGAGATCATGGCGAAGAAACGTGGCCTTGGTAGGGGAATCGGTGCGCTGATCCCCAGCTCCGAACCAGCAAGCAGCGAAAAGTCTGAAGCACCCGAGGCAAAGAGCCCCGAGCCTTCCGCGACAAGCACCGAGCCCCCCTCACCCTCGAAGAAGGATTCCGACGCCAGCCCCGCCCCCACCGAGGCCGAGGTTGCACAATCGACTTCCGCCGGCACTCGGGGTGTAGACATGTTCTTCAGCTCGGATGACTCCTCCACTGCGGAAGCTCGTGAACGCCGCAAGGCTGCTGATCTTGAGCTCGCCGATTCGTGGGCACGCGATGCGCGCTCGAAGCGACGCGGCGGGAAAAAGCCCGCGGCGAAAACTGCTACTTCGCGTGTCGGCGCTGAGAAGCCCGCGGAGAAGGGAGACAAGACTCGGGCCACGCAGCCGTCGGGCCCCGCTCCGACCGCTGAAGCGCCCGCAGCAGCGGCGCCCACAGCCGAACAGCCGGCTACCCCCGGCAACGCGCCCGCGAATGCAGCTGCGCAAGCCGGGCTTGTGCCCGTTCCCGGCGCTGAGTTTGTTGAAGTGCCGATCGCGGAAATTCGAGAGAATCCCCGCAATCCGCGTACCGTTTTCGATGACGATGAGCTCGATGAACTCGCGTACTCGCTGCGCGAGGTTGGCGTTCTTCAGCCGATCGTCGTGCGGCCTGTGACCGATTCCGTTGATGGCGAGTCATTCGAGATTGTGATGGGTGAGCGCCGTTGGCGCGCGGCGAAACGAGCGGGGCTCGATTCGATTCCCGCAATCGTGCGCTCCACAGCCGATGATGATCTCCTTCGCGACGCACTGCTCGAGAACCTTCACCGATCGCAGTTGAATCCCCTCGAAGAGGCGGCCGCCTACGGTCAGCTGCTTGAGGATTTCAATTGCACCCAGGATGAGCTGGCGGATCGGATCGGTCGCTCGCGGCCGCAAATCTCGAACACTCTTCGCCTTCTGCGCCTCCCTCCCCTCGTGCAGCGTCGCCTGCAGTCAGGTGCTCTTTCCGCTGGTCACGCCCGTGCTCTCCTGGGGCTCGACGATGTGCAGCTCCAAGAGGAGCTTGCCCAGCGCATCGTGAGCGAAGGCCTGAGCGTCCGCGCCGTTGAGCGGCTGATTGCAAACGGCGTTGAATCCTCCACGGCGACGCGCGCCGTGCCACGCCGTAGTTCTTATAACCCGCGCGTGGTGTCCTTGACGTCGCAGTTGTCCACCAAGCTCGAGGCACCCGTGCGCATCGATGTGGGTAAGCGCAAGGGCAAAGTCACACTCGAATTCATGAATCTCGACGATCTCGAGCGGATTGTGCAGAAGCTCGGGCTCGACGACGTGGAGATCCCCGAGGCCTGATCCCTCGTTGCGTGGGGCCTGAAACAGGGCCCTTTCGCTCCCACGCTCGCGTTCGCAGCCCACGCTGGCTCGTTTCGCCTGCTCTTTAAGGCCCCGCCGTTGGAGCTTGATGTCGTATGTGCGTGGAACGAGAATTCTGGCTCGCTCTTTTCCACTTTGGCCATTCGCCCTCCCCATCGGGCACCTTTAGCTGTCCTTTTCCAGCAGATTCCTTGTCCTATGCCCGCGGAACGGCCTTACTGTGCCGTTGGTTCCGTGCTCTTTCGTTGAGCTCGCCGCTGGGCCCTTCATTTCCCGTCGACGCATCTATTGCGTCCTCCTCTAAGGCGGGATCTCGGAAGGCGTCTGTAGTCGCTGGGTTGAACCGTCAAGCCCTCGATCGTCAGTTGTTGCGCGTCGGGTTCTTTACGGCTCTAGTGAGTTTCACGTGAAACATTCGGCGCCGTGGGTTATGCACCCCCCGATCGTCGTGTGAACGGCTTGCTTTGGCTTGCGCTGCATTTCCTTGTGAAGCTGGTGGCCTTGAGTTGATGGGTTGTGTTCTGTTGTTTCACGTGAAACCTGTTGCTGGGCGCGGCAGCCGCTTAGAACGGTTTCTGGTCTTCCTTCCCCGGCGATCATCTCCACTGCAACCTTCGCGGTTCTACTGGGGCGAACCCATGCGGCCCGGCGCGACGAACTCATTTCGATGATTCCTCTGCCGTGTTTCACGTGAAACGCCGCTGAATTGGGCTAAGTTTGCGCGGCTGGATTTGCACCCATTGCAATATCCGGCGAGTGCGGGCTTTTGCTATTCGCGGACACGCGCCAGTTCTGCTTGAGTCAGACTTCAAGTTTTGCCCGGCGTTTTTGCAATCCGGGCCCTGTTTCACGTGAAACAAAGGCGATGAGTTTGACGCGAATGTACAAACCGTCGCAAGTCAATTGAAATCCATTCAAGCGCCTAAAGTGCCAAGAAGACCCTGATCAAGCTAAAAGCAATTCGCGGGATGAATCGTTTCACGTGAAACCCAGTGCATCCGTTCAGCACAGGCTTTCGGACTATAGGAGTGCACTGGGTCCAATGGTTTCACGCGAAACCAGCGGCGAAACAAAGCGAACTCTTTAGGCGCCAACGCTATCGAAATAAGTTTGTCGGCGACTTCCAAAAGGTTCCACGTGAAACACGCGGTAGCTACCCACGACCCGAAGCCGACTGCTGCTAAGCGCGAGACTTTCACATCCTTCCCGCGGCGCCTTCTGCACAATGCTCAAAGGTCCGTTGCAATGAGTCCTTCGGGCAGGCGCGTCGCTATGTTTCACGTGAAAACCCAAAAACAAACGGTGGCATGAGAGGAGAGGGCTGTCTCGGCGCCTATTCAGCGGTCGAAAGAACCGAACGTGAAAAGCCCCGGCAGGTCGCATGCAAAGGTACAACGTTTCACGCGAAACGCCCTATCAAGTCAGTGAGGGAGTCGGAGGTCTGAAAATCATCTTCCGAAGGTAGTTGCGTGGAGAATCGCGATCGGGCACACCGAGGGGGTATCGGCCTGGTCCACGTGAAACACACAGATGTGAACAAAGATGTGGATAAGTGCGGCATCCGCAAGGGTTCGAACGGCGGTTGTCCACACGAAATCGATAGGGGGACTATGAAGGTCGAGAGAAAACCCCAGGCAGGCGCCCAGAAAAGCGCATAATCCACACTTGCGGTACGACTTGTGCACAGCTTTGTGGATAACTCTCAGTTAACCATATGGTCGGCAGCGTTGGGATTCGCGAGAGTCTTGCTGTCGAGCCACTGCCGCAGCAAGGGCGCGAATTGGCAACCGAGAAACCACAAGAGTCAAGGTGGATCTCACGCCGAAAGAAGCAACGCCTCCCTCACGTTCGGCCGATACCCGGGTCGATTCCGGTGATGACGCAGGGGGTGGTCAGCCCATGTATGAGGTAGGAAAGCCGGTGCGAGGCATAGGCAAGCGTAGAGGAACGAGGAAAAGCACAAAAGAGGGCCGCGGGGCAAGGCACAGCTCCCAAGCAGCGGTAGAGCAAATCCCCAGGGGTGTTGCGGGTGCGTGGGTCAACGAGCGTGAAACAAACCCAGGGTTCTAAGTGAGGCGCCCAGAGTAGAGTGCGCTGCGTAATTCGTCCAGTGCCTCGCGTACGGTGAATTTCGGGTGCGCGCCTGTGAGGACCCGCTCACCGACGAGGCTTCGACCGTTCCGGGCAATAATTCTCCACGTAGGGAGTACCCGAGGCACAAACTCCCCGGTCGGGATCTCGAGGGTCCTTGCTCCCGTACTGAGAGAAACGTCGTGGACGTGCACCTCGACATTGGACGGTAGAACTCCGTGGAGCTCTCGAGCGGTGAGCGGCGCCGGAAGTGAGGGCGCCGCCCACGATGCCCAGTAGAGGTGAATCTCGAAAGTAATGCCGCTCCGCGAGGAGGCGCCGAAGGCGACGGAGTCGCTCACTCTAGCGTGGCGAGGTATTTTTCGGCGTCGAGTGCGGCCGAGCAGCCGGATCCTGCAGCGGTGATGGCTTGGCGGTAGCGGTGATCCACAACGTCTCCGCACGCGAAAACGCCCTCGAGGGAGGTGTGAGTCGTGCGGCCTTCACAGATGATGTAGCCCTCATCATCGATGTCGATCTGGCCCTTGAACAGACCGGAACGGGGAAGGTGGCCGATTGCTTCGAAAAGGCCATCGGCGGGCACGGTTTCGCGTTCGCCGGTCACGGTGTCTTCGAGAACGAGGTGCGAGAGTTCGTTCTCGCCCTCAATGCCCACCACCTGGGTGTTCCAGCGGATCGCGAGCTTGGGGTCGTCTTCAGCGCGCTTCGCCATGATCTTCGAGGCACGCAGCGCATCGCGGCGGTGAAGCAGGGTCACGCTCTTGCCGAAGCGCGTGAGGAAGGTGGCTTCCTCAACGGCGGAATCACCGCCGCCCACCACGAAAATGTCCTTGTCCTTAAAGAAGAAACCGTCGCACGTGGCGCACCAGCTCACGCCCTTACCGGAGAGGCGCTCTTCGCCGTCCACTCCGAGTTTGCGGTACGCGGAGCCAGTCGCGAGAATGACGGCCTTCGCGCGGAAGACCTCGCCGCCCTCGGCTCGAATCGTTTTCACGTCGCCCGCGAGCTCGACCTCGGTCGCGTCCTCGAAAAGGATCTCGGCGCCGAAACGCTCGGCCTGCTCCTGCATGTTGCCCATGAGGTCCGGGCCCATGACACCTTCGGGGAAGCCCGGGAAGTTTTCCACCTCGGTGGTGGTCATGAGGGCGCCGCCGGCATCGAGAGAGCCGGCGATCACCACGGGCTTGAGGCCCGCACGGGCTGCATAAACGGCAGCGGTATAGCCCGCCGGGCCCGAGCCGACGATCACGATGTCGCGCACGGGGGCGTCTGCGGCATCGGAGGGGGCCGCGGTCTCAGCCGTGTCGGTCTGCGATCCCGAAAGGCTGATGCCGAAGCCGCCACCGAGGGTGTTGAGGATCGGGGTCTGAGGCTCAGAGGTGGTCATGATGTCCTTTCACAGCGAAGGCTCGCCAACAATCAAACAGAACAAGGGTAGGGGTGAAGGCTGAGTTTCGCGGTCAGCTCTTCGGATCCACGAGCACCCGTGCGGAAAACAGGGGCGCGGAGGCGCCGTCGGCATCCCTCCCGCACGTGGAACGCACAACCGTTGCCGAAACTTCCCCGCCTTCACGGCGCACTTGCGTGAGGTTGTGCTCATCGAGAACGAGGAGCCACGCATTTTCATCGCCGCCCCACGAAACCTGCTCGAGCATAAGCACGGATTCGTTCGAGGAGAGGGACTTCAGGCACTCCGTGACGTCGAACGTCGCGGGGGTTTGCAAGCTCCCCGTGTCGAGGAGATTCTGCACCTCGGCCCCGATCGTGTACTCGGTGAGAACGGGGAGGCCGGAGTTGTCGGTTCCCGGTGCCGGGTTGGAATCGGCGACATTTTGGGCTGCTGGGGCGTCCATCTCGACACTCAGGTTGAGCGCCCACGACAACATGATGCCAAGAAGAATCGTCGCAGCGAGGAAGCCCGCGAACACCCCCGGTGGGAAGCCAGTCCAGCTTCGCCTTTCACCGCGCGCACGGTGGGCGCTACGCGACGCACGGCGAATGGGGGTCATTCTTGATTGACCTTCACTTCGGCGATCTCGAGCCGGAATCCACCGTCGACAGCGCCGAGGTTGGGCGCCCACAGCACGAGCGAGCGCGCGTCCACGGGCTTTTCGGGCGTGAGCGTGAGGTCCTCGCCGGGGGCGACCTCACCGGAGGCGAGCACGTCGCCGATCTGGCCGTCCTCGGTGAGGGTGCGCAGCTCGATCGTGCCGCCCTGCTGAGCGCCGGGCGTGACGCGAACGTTTTTGACTTCGCCGTCGCCGAGGTCGAGCTTGACGCCCATGCCCTCGCGCAGGTGGCCGTACTCGGCGCTCGCGTACCGCTGAGTTTTCCACACGGTACCCGGGTCACCGTCGAGCATGCGCCCCGCGTCTTCGGGTTTATCGGCTTTCGCCGGATCGGGCGGGTACACCACGCTCACCTGGTTGAGCGGCGCCAGGGGTTTGGGCGCCTCGGCGGGTTTCTCGCTGGGCTCTTCCTTAGGGGCTTCGGTTTTTTCGGAGGCCTTTTCTTCCGACGCCTGCGTGGTCGGGTTCGTTGCCACATCTCGGTCGTGCCGACCCACTGACGTCACTGAGGTGATCGCCCACACGAGGCCGAGGATCACGGCGAGCAGGGCGGCGACGAGGATAATCCGCGCGGTCGTGGAGCGGGACACGTTGCCTTCGGCTGCGGAGCTGCTTCCTGCCGTATCGGAAGCGAGGGCGATGTCCACAACGTCGCGGAATGCCGAGGAGTGCTGCTGGCTGTGAGGCGCAGGAGCGTTCGGGTCGAGTGCGCTCGCTTCGCGCCCCTGCACGGGGATGACAACTCCGGCATCGGGCGCCGTCTGGCGCACACGGGGAGCCGAGTGCTGGACCGCCGAGGGCGGCGCAACGACGGGGCGGCCGGGCGCTTCGTGTGCGTCATCGTTCGTGTTCGGCGTGCGCGGTGATTCGGCGAGGGACTCCTCGCGACCCGCAACGGGAATGGGGGCGGGTGCGGGAGGCACCGGGGGTGCGACCGGCGCCGTGGGCTCTTCGGTGAGTGCCGCGGGGGCGTGGTGGGCATCGGCATCAATGTGCCCCGGGAACATGTGTGCCGCCGACGGTGCCTTCGGCGCATCGATCACTTCGGACCACGGCTTGTCGGTCTCCGCAACGGGCTTGTCGGTGGTCTCAGCCTCTCCCGTGAGGGGAGCGTCGGCTTCGTCGTGTGCCTCTTCGGCCTCCGGTGCCTCGGCCCGAGCTTCGCTGTCGCCGTGGTCGGCTTCGGAGGGAGAAGAGCTTTCGGCGGTCGCGTCATCGACCGATGCTTCATCGGTGCTCCCCGGCTCTTGCGCGTTGAGCTGCTCCCGGTGCTCGAATGGATCCGCGACGACGGGACCGGAGGTGTTTCGCTCCGCAAGCGGCACCGGCGCACCGGCGTGCTGCTCAGGATCGTACGCCTCGAGGGTCACGGGGAGTGACTGCCATGGCGAGAGCTCCTCGTGCACGTCTTCGATCGTCATCGGGCGAGGGCCGTCCGCGGGCGCGTTTGGTGTGAGCGGCGTGAGAAGGGTGGCGGTAAGCCTCCCCAGATCGGAGGGAACCGTGCGCGGAGATGTCGTCGACGGGTCGAAGGAAGCGTCGGAACCGAAAAATTCCGGCCCGCGCCCCGCGAGCCCAACGTAGAGAATCCGCCCCACCGCACGCACATCCGGGCTGAGCGTGAAGGGCTCCGTGAGGTGCAAGAGGCCCTCGTCGCCCGCATCCTCGATACCTGCTCCGAGGACTGTCACTTGATCGTGTTCGAGGTCAACGAAGACGCGGTCCTCATCGAGATGGTGGTGCCGGATGCCCTTGCTGCGGGCCTCCTGAAGGGTTGCCGTCACGCGACCAGCGATCGTGCGGGCGGTTTCCGCGCGTAGCGCACCCTCGCGCGTGAGGTCGGCGAGCGTGGGCAGGTTCGGGTCGGTGTAGATGACCGCCGTGACGTTCGTTTCGCCTTCATGCGACTCGAGCACGTCGCGAACGGCTTCAAGCCCCGGAACGTTCACGAGAGACACGCGGCGTGCGGCATCGAGGACATCGGCGGCAAACTCACCGCGAACGACGAACACGAGAATCGGCTCGCCGTTCTCGTTCACGCCGCGGTGCCACGACGCCCCTTCGGTTGAGGACGTAGGCAAGCGGTCAGAGCCCACGCTTTCCTTTTCCTCGAGGGCGGGGCTCAGTGAGAGAGAGGAGAAGAGTTCCTCAAGGCTGCGGATTTCTGTCACTGTGATCCTTTGGTTCGCTCGAGTGGTTCGATCCGATGCTTGACCATCGTAGCGGGGCTCTTCGACCTCGCTCGAGGTTTCTTCCACCGCAGCGGGTGCCTTCTTTGCCGGCTCCCCGCCTCGGCGTTTGCGCAAGAGTCGAGAGCTGATCATGGTCGCGGCGTCGCGAATCTCCGACACGCGGAGCATCCACGCGACAAGCGCGAATACTCCGGTCATCGCTGCCGCAACGATCACGCCCACGATGATCGCGATAATGCGCCCTCGCCACGTGAAATCGCCAAAGAGTGCGAGGAGCCCCCAGCCCGCCACCGCCGAAATCGCGCCGGCCACGAAAAGGCGCGCGATCGTGGAAATGGTGCCGAGAGAATTCACCTGGCTCATATCCACGCCTTTTCGGGCGAGGTTGCGACGCATGTGCCAGACACCTTCGAGCCACCCGATCACAAGGCCGATCGAACTCGCGAAGGCGCCCGCAGCCGCGGCATAGCGCGGATCGACCCAGAGGAGGATCACGGGGATCGCGAGAAGCGAGAGCACCGTGGGCGGCACGCGCATCATAAAGGCGGTGCGCGTGTCCTCGTAGGCGTAAAAGTAGCGCGTGACGAGATACGTCGCGGCGAAGGCTGGCAGTCCCAGGGTGTATCCGATGAGCACGAGACCATTGGCGCCCGCCCCAACGGGGGACGTGCCACCCACGACGACCCACATGATCGGTGCCGCGAGCACGATGAGCACAACCGTCGCGAGGGTCATCGGGACGAACAGGATCCTGTTCATCGAGGAATAGGTGCGATAGGCCCCGAGGTGGTCGCGTTCGTTGACCCGCTTCGACATGCGCGGGAAGATGCTCGTCACGAGGGAAACGGCAATGATGCCCTGTGGAAGCATGAAAACGGTGTACGACCAGTCGAGGGCCGCGAGAGCGGGGAAAAGCTCTCGGCTGGCGCCGGCTCCGCTCGCCTGCGCCTGCTCTACAGCCGACACGGCGCCGCCCGTGGACCAGCGACGTGCAAACACCGCGACCTGGCCGACGACCATCATCGCGAACGTCCACAGCCCCATCGTTCCGAGCTTGCGCAGGCCGAGTCCGCGAAAACCCCACTTGAACCTGATCTTGAGGCCGATCTTCCGCGTCCACGCCCACACGAGGAGAGCCTGCGCGGCACTGCCTCCCACCTGGGAGAAGGCGAGAACGAGCAGCATGCCCCACGTCCACTGCGTGCCATCGGGCTGTGCCCCCCAGAGCACGAGGAACAGAATCGATCCCGCGATATTCATGAGGTTGTTGAGCGCCGGTGCCCACGTGAAAGGCCCGAAGCTTTCGTGCGCATTGAGGATCTGCCCGAACATGATGTAGATACACGAGAAGATCATCTGCGGCATCATGAAATAGCCGAGAACGGTCGCGGCCTGAAGCGTGCCTGGGTCAAGCTTGGAGTTCGCGACGATCGTGAGGAACGGGACGGCAAGCGTGCAGAGCGTCGTGATCCCCACCGCGACAACGAAGAACAGCGTGAACAGGCGCGAGCAGAAATCCTCGCCCTTATCCGGAAGCTTCGCCGCACGCACGACTGCCGGCACGAGAATCGCGTTGAGGGTGCCACCGCCGATGAGGATCCACAGGGAGTTTGGCAGGATTTGCGCCGCCGAATACGCGTTTGCGGCGATCGATGCGGAGCCGCCGAGCACCATTCCGAGCAGGAAGGTGCGCACAAAGCCCAAAAGACGCGTTGATGCCGACGCGACCGCCATGATTGCGCTCGCGCGCATGGCCTTGCCGCGCGCAGAAGAACTGCTCGAGTTGTTCATGATTCGGGTGGTGTCCTTAGTGTTCTACACGTGAGTGAGGGGGCGCATCGGGGTGGTCGACGCTCGCGAGATCTTCCGGCTCGGTGAGTGCCGGGCTTCGCGCATCAGATTTTGTGCGGCCGGCGCGGATCACGCCCGTAATCACGAGCGCGGCGAGAAGCACCATCGCGATGAGGGTCGTCCAGTTCTCCCACTCGGGGTTGACGCTCAGTTGGCTCTTGCGCGAATCGAGGACCACGTCGTCGCCGTTCGTAATCATCACCGTGAACGAGCCGCTGCCGCTGCGCACGGCCTCGACGGGAATCGCGTTATCGCCCGTGGTGAGCGCCGGAAGCGTGACGGGCTCGAGCGTAGCGCCAGCCTTTGCGATCCGCTGGGAAAATGACACCGACGGGTTGAGCGTCACGGGTGTGGAAAAGCCGTTGTGAACGGTATAGGGGATCGAGGCCTCGTTCGAGACGAGATTGTAGGTTCCCGCGAGTGTCAATGAAATGCGCTTCGCGTTCGCTTCGGTGACCGTGTTGAGGTGTGCAAGTCGCGTGACGTGAGCGTGAGGGTCCTCGAAAAGTGGGGTACTCACGCCCGAAGCCGCGAGCAAGATCGCCGCATAAAGGTAGCTCGGATCCTCGAGTACGGCGCGCACGTCGCCCAACTTCGTGAGGCTCTTTTCGACCCTTCCGCTTGCGCCGGCCGGCACCTTTTGGGCTTCGGGATCGATGCGGGCGGGGCTGGCGTCGGACTTCTCACCGATGGCGTGGAGCTTATTCACCTTGCCCACCCAATAGTTCCCACTCTCGCCGCTGATCGACGTGGTGCCTTCTCCTGCCTTTGCCGCTTTGACGAGGGTGGAGGCGCTCGCGTGCGTGACCCACGGTGCGGCGCCAAGGGCATCGAGCATGCGGGAGGTGCGTGCGGGGTTGAGTCGGGAGGTAGGGGAAGGGGCAAGCAGAATGGTGCGGGGGGCCGACGCTGACTCGCCCGCGAGGAGTGCCGTATCCGCGAGAGCCCGCTGAACGGACAGTTCGGGATCGTTGTGATCGGCAAGCCGCTCCGAAAGGCGCGTGAGCCGCGTGTCGTAGCCGAGGAGCGGTGTTGCCGGTTCGCCGCCACCCTCGATCTGCGCGTACCCACTCGGGGTGACGCTTGGGCTCAGGGATGAATAGAAGGATTCGGCGGGCACGAGAGCGGTCTGTGCTCCCGAGGAGCGTACGGCCTTCGCGGTGACAGCCCCGGACTCTACGCGCATCAGGGTGGGGGCGGCTGCGAGGCCCGCGCTTTGTGCGGCTGAAGCGGCTTCGTTCTCGAGAAGCCGGGTGGTCGAGCGGGCTGTTGCGGGGCTCGCGAGGGCAAAGGGGGCGAGTGTCACGTCGTGTGTTCTAGCCGCGTCTATAAGTGAGGAGCGGCGCTCGTCCCACGCAGAATTCGGCCCCCACGGTGTGCCTGCGGCGCGAGCGGTGGCCGGCGTGCTCGGGGTTTCCTTGGCGCCGCCCGCATCCGAGGCCGGGGGCGCCGTGGGCGTTGCCGGGCTCGCGCTCGGCGATGGCGTGGGGGTTTTCGCCTCAAGACTCAAACGGGCTTCCTCAACGGTGCTCATACCTTCGGGCACCTTGAGCTCCGCGAGCATGGAGGGGTCGAGCCACCAGCTCACGTCGTCGCGTTGGGCAATCTCCCACTGGGCGGCGAAGGCGCCCTCGCGCACATCTTTTTCGAAAGCCTCCGGGTTGGTCGCCACGAGCGCGGGGTCGGTGGAGGCGAGGGGCGCGAGATAGGCGAGGGAAACACTCGGCGTGTGGTCAGCTGGCTGCCACACGAGGAACGTGCGAAGCGTCGCGACCGGGGTGGCGTTCGCGGAGGAATCGGCGGCATCGGGCGCCGTGGTGGCTCCCGTGACGGCCGTGAGAGCCACGCGGCGCGGGCCCCATAGCGACTCGTCGCGTGAGTAGCCGAGAGTGTCGGCGGGGATTCGCACCGTGAACTCGGCGGTTTCGCCTTGTGCGAGGGTGCGCGCAGCCGAGGTTCCGCGTACTGTCCCGCGGCGGGACGTCTGTGCCGGGGCAGTTGCCGACCACTCATCGGCGAGTGTGCGATCGGTGATGCGTGAGGTGAAGCTCGAGAGCTGGAGGGCCACATTCTCGAGCGGCGCATCCGTGGTGTTGGTGATGCTCACGCGGGCCTCGAGCGTGTCGCCGGGTCTTACCGCAGCGGGCGTAAGCGAAAGAAGGTCCAGGGTGAGCGGGGTATCGGCTTCCGGGGCTGGCCCGGGCGTGGGTGCGGGTTCCGACGGTAGCCCAGGTGCGGTCAGTGCCACATGTGCGGGCGGTTTCTGGCCGGTAGACTGGTAGGCTGCGGAGCCCGATCGGGCGAAAGCGCCAATGGGCGCAAGAGCCGCACACAGAATTGAATACAGTGCGACCATGACGAGGAGGGCGCGTAAGGCGCGCCGCGTCACGGATCGAAGCATGGAACCACTGTAGAGGGCGTGCCTTCGTGCCGCGTGCCAAACACGGGCTGCGTGCGCGCAGCGATTTGCACATCACAAACCAAGGTGAGGAATGACGTACGTGACTAATGGCGACACGCGCCGAGTGGAGCGCATCGGGATTGAAACCGTTCGCACCCGCGCGCAGAGCATGTTTCGGGCGCTTCCAGCCTCTGTCCATGAGCTTGGCGAAATGTTTGAGGGGACTGGTCAGGAGCTCGCCCTTGTGGGCGGGCCCGTGCGCGATGCCCTTCTTGGGCGCAGCAGCGATGACCTCGACTTCACGACGTCGGCGAGGCCTGATGAGACCGAGCGCATCCTTCGCAAATGGGTAGGTAAGCGCGGTGCGATATGGGACATGGGCCGCGAGTTTGGCACGCTCGGCGCGCAGCTCGACGACGTGAAGGTGGAAATCACGACGTACCGCACCGAGGAGTACGATCCGAAGTCGCGCAAGCCTCAAGTGGCATACGGCGACACGATTGACGGCGATCTTTCGCGCCGCGACTTCACCGTGAACGCGATGGCGGTGCGCCTTCCTTCGCTCGAGTTCATTGACCCATTCGGCGGTCTCGAGGATCTCGCCGCGGGGCTACTTCGCACACCCGTCGCCCCCGAGCAGTCCTTCAGCGACGACCCGCTGCGCATGATGCGCGCCGTCCGCTTTGCCTCCACCCTCGGTTTCGACATCGAGGAGGGCACCGCGCGCGCGATCGGGGCACTCGCCGAGCGCCTCACGATCGTGAGCGCTGAGCGCGTGCGCGATGAACTCGTGAAGCTCATGCTCGGCGACCACCCGAGGAGCGCCCTCGAGCAAATGGTCGACCTTGGTCTCGCCGAGATCGTCCTTCCCGAACTGCCCGCGATGCGGCTCGAAATCGACGAGCACCACAGGCACAAGGACGTCTATACGCACTCGCTCACGGTGCTTGAGCAGGCGATTGACCTTGAAACGGGCCCCGAAGGACCGGTGCCCGGCCCCGATTTCATTTTGCGCTTCGCCGCCCTCATGCACGATTGCGCGAAGCCCAACACGCGCCGCTACGAAGAGGGCGGGGTCGTGACGTTCCGCTTCCACGAGGTGGTGGGTGCGCGCATGGCGAAGGCCCGCATGAAGGCCCTCAAGTTCGATAAGGAGACGACGAAAGCGGTTGCCCACCTGATCGAACTGCACCTTCGGTTCCACGGTTACTCTGACTCAGAGTGGACTGACTCTGCGGTGCGCCGTTACGTGACCGACGCGGGAGACCAGCTGGAGCGCCTCCACCGCCTCACGCGTGCCGACTGCACGACCCGCAATAAACGCAAGGCCCAGCGCCTCCGTGAAGCCTACGACGACCTCGAAAAGCGTATCGCTGAGCTTGCCGAGCAAGAAGAGATCTCGAAAATCCGGCCTGATCTGGACGGCCGCGCAATCATGCAGATCTTGGGGCTCGAGCCGGGGCCAGCCGTGGGAAAGGCTTACGCCTACCTTCTTGAGCTTCGCATGGAGGAGGGGCCGCTCGGCGAGGAGGAGGCCTCCAAACGCCTTCAGGAATGGTGGGCGCATAATGGGGCGCACGACAGCGCCTCCGCGACGAGAGGAAACTCGAAGTGAGCGATAAGACGCCGAAGGGGACAAGCCGTACACGCTCGAGTGGGAAGCGTGCCGCACGCGCGGCGACGACCCCCGCGGCGGCGAGTTTAAGCCGCAGCCGCACAAAGCCGCGCCCCGAAACAACGACGCGCACTCCCGGCCGTCCCTCTGACGCACCGTCGTCAACGCCACGAGGTAATCGCAGGGCTAAGAACAAGCCCAAACCCACGAACCTTCTCAATTATCCCCGCGCGGGTAGGGAGGGTTTTTGGCGCTGGTGGCCATCGTGGCGACTCCTTTCCGCCGTTTTTGTGCTGCTCTTTTTCGCTGGCATCGGCTTCGGCGCGTGGCTGTATGCCACGACTGATGTTCCCGAGCCCACCGATATCGCGGTCGCCCAAACGACTCGCGTGTACTACGCCGATGGAGAGACTCTCATCGGCGAGTTCAGCGACCTCAATCGCACGATTCTGCCCGCCGACGAGATTCCCGACAACGTCAAGGAGGCTGTCGTCGCCTCCGAGGACTCCACGTTTTACGAGAACCGCGGCATTTCGCCGAAGGGTATCGTGCGCGCCCTCGTGAATAACCTTTCTGGCGGCTCCCGCCAGGGGGCTTCGACGATCACCCAGCAGTACGTCGAGAACTACTACACGGGCAAGGTCACGTCGTATACCGGCAAGGTGCGCGAGATGATCATGGCCGTCAAAATCGATCAGGAGCTCGACAAGAACGAGATCCTTTCGCGCTACCTCAACACGATCTACTTCGGGCGCTCCGCGTACGGCATTGAAGAAGCGGCACAGGCCTACTTCGGCAAGAGCGCGAGCGAGCTCGATGATGCCGAGGCCGCACTTCTCGTCGCCGTCATTCCCGCACCGAGCGCCTACGACCCCGCGAAGAACCCCGATAAAGCGAAGGCGCTCTGGCAGCGCGTGATCGATCGCGAGGTCAATGAGACGGGCACGCTCACGAAGGAGGAGGCCGACAAGCTCAGCTTCCCCGAGACGATCGAATACAAACGTCAAAGCTCCTTGCGCGGCACAAACGGCTACCTCATGATGACGGTGCGCAAGGAACTCGAGGCGCGAGGCTTTGACGAGGACGACATCGACACGGGCGGCTACACGATCGTCTCGACGATCGATAAGCACACCCAGGAGTCAACAGTCGAGGCAATCAACGATCTTCCCGAGGACCGACCCGAGAACAACCACGTGGGAACCGTGAGCATCGACCCGTCAACCGGTGCGATCCGGGCGCTCTACGGCGGCGAGGACTACCTCAAGCAGCAGCGGAACGACGCTACCCAGTCGCGCATGCAGGCCGGTTCAACGTTCAAGGCGTTCACGCTTGTTGCGGCGCTCGAGGAGGGCTATAGCCTCCACTCCCACTGGGATGCCTCCTCACCAAGGACGTTCAAGGGGTGGACCGTCAAGAACTTCGGCAACGCCTCGCGTGGCAGCGTCGACCTCCTGACCGCGACGCGGCACTCCTACAACACGCCCTATGCGGCACTCAACGTTGACATGGGCGCCGAGAAGACGCGCGAAGCGGCCATCAAGATGGGGCTTTCCGAAAAGACGCCCGGTCTCGACGACAGCCCGAGCAACGTCCTTGGCTCTTCATCGCTCACGGTTCTCGAGCTCGCGGGGTCGTATTCCGTGATCGCCTCGGGCGGGATCAAGCGCACGCCGCACATCGTCGAAAAAGTGACGAATGCTGACGGTTCGCACAAGTACGCCTACAAAGATGACGGCGAGCGAGTTCTCAAGGAGTCCACGGCCATCAACGCGACCGTCGCCCTCCAGGAGCCCACGAGCTCTCGTGGCTCGGCACGAATCGTCAATGAAAAAATGGATGGCCGCCCGGTCGCGGGTAAGACGGGTACTTCAAGCTCGTTCCGCTCGGCGCTCTTCGTGGGCTACACCCCGCAGCTTGTGACCGCGGTGGGGATGTTCCAGCCAAGTGCCGACGGCCGCACTGAAGAACCGCTCACACCCTTCGGCCCGTGGGAGGACATGACCGGCGGCGGCGCGCCCGCGAGCATCTTCGCCGACATCATGACAAGCGCCCTCGACGGGCAGGACGAAGTCGACTTCCACGACGAAGTCGACTCCGAGGGCAAGAAGAAACGGAAGAAGAGGAAAAAGCGGACGCACGCGCCGCGCAGGACCACGCAGCCTAAGGCTCCTGCGCAGCCGTCGGAACAGCCGAGTGAGGAACCGCCCGCAACCGAGGAGCCTTCGGAAGAAGCGCCCGAGCCAGCGCCCGAGCCGAGCGAGCAGCCCACGCCATCGTCGAAGCCCGAGAAGCCCAAGCCCGAGCCCGAACCGAGCGAAAAGCCGAAGACACCGAAGGTGCAGCCGACGCGCGGCAACGACAAACCGGTCGAACCGACCGTGACGCCGAAAGAACCTCGGTAGCGGTGAGGTCCAGGCCACCGTCGGACCCCCTTCCCCGAACCCAGCCGAGCCGCTAGACTTGGGAAGTCTGTGGAAAACCGCAGGCGCATGCATGACCCTCCTGCCACGGAAGGACCGTGGCCGCGATAGACCACAGGAGGTGGGGATTTACACATGCGTAAGTACGAAATGGTCGTGATCCTGGACCCGTCGATCGACGAGCGTACCGTGGACACCACTTTTGAGAAGCTCATCAAGGTTGTTCCTGCTGAGGGCGGCACCGTCGACAACACCGACGTGTGGGGCAAGCGCAAGTTTGCCTACGAGATCGACAAGAAGCAGGAAGGCATCTACGTCGTCCTGAGCTTCACCTCGAAGCCCGAGACCGCCAAGGAGCTCGACCGCCAGCTCGGCCTCAACGAGTCCGTTCTGCGCACGAAGCTCATGCGCGTCGACGAGAAGTAAAAACCTCGTTTACACGCCACACCGCACCACCAGCTGAAGGAGAGTCATGGCGAACGATACCGTCATCACCGTCGTCGGAAACCTGACCGCCGATCCCGAGCTGCGCTTTACGAACTCGGGCATTCCCGTCGCGTCGTTCACCGTCGCGTCGACCCCCCGCACGTTCGACCGCCAGTCGGGCGAATGGAAAGACGGCGAGGCTCTCTTCCTGCGCTGCTCCATCTGGCGCGATGCAGCCGAGAACGTCGCCGAGTCCCTCACGAAGGGCACCCGCGTGATCGTTCAGGGCCGCCTCCAGCAGCGCTCGTACACCGACCGCGAAGGCAACAACCGCACCTCGATCGAACTCCAGGTTGACGAGATCGGTCCTTCGCTCCGCTACGCGACCGCGAAGCCGACCCGCACTCAGCGCGGCGGCGGCAACTTCGGTGGCGGCTTCAACGGTGGAAATAATGGTGGCGGCAACTACGGTGGCGGCCAGGGCGGCTACTCCAACCAGGGAGGCTACGGCGGCAACCGCGGTGGCAACCAGGGAGGGCCGCAGGGCGGCCAGAACCCCGCCGATGTTGACCCCTGGAGCAACGGCGGCGCCGAAGAGCCCCCGCCCTTCTAAACCGCACCACTCGGCATACATCTTTGAAAATATCCATTCCATCCCGGGTCGAAAGCCCGGGCTCCCCTCACTCAAAGGAGCACCACGATGGCGAAGCCAGAGCTTCGTAAGCCCAAGAAGAAGCAGAACCCGCTAAAGAGCGCCGGTATCGAGAACATCGATTACAAGGACCCCGCAGTTCTGCGTAAGTTCATTTCGGATCGCGGAAAGATCCGTGCACGCCGCGTGACCGGCGTGAGTGTCCAGGAGCAGCGTAAGATCGCGAAGGCCGTCAAGAACGCCCGCGAGATCGCCCTCCTTCCCTACTCGACCTCCGGTCGCTGAGCCAAGGAAGGATAGAGAAACATGGCTACTACCAAGCTTATCCTCACCAACGAGGTTTCCAAGCTCGGCGGCCCCGGCGATGTCGTCGAGGTCAAGGCCGGCTACGCTCGCAACTACCTTCTGCCGCGTGGCCTCGCCACGCCGTGGACCAAGGGTGCTGAGCGCCAGCTCGAGCAGATGGCTGCCGCGAACTCGAAGCGTGCCGTGGCATCGCTCGAGGACGCCCAGGCCCTCCGCGACGTTCTCCAGACCAAGCCGGTCGTTGTGGCCGAGCGCGCGGGTCAGAACGGTCGTCTCTTCGGCGCCGTGACGGCCGCCGAGGTTGCCGAGGCCGTCAAGGCCGGATTCGATCGCGAGATCGACCGCCGTAAGGTCGAGTTCACCGCACCGATCAAGTCGCTCGGCGAGTACACCGTGACGGTGCGCCTGCACGAAGAGGTTTACGCAAACCTCGTTGTCCAGGTTGTTGCCGCGAAGGGTGCGCGCGCCTGAAGGGCATAGCGTAAGAGCGTATGAGGAAGCGGCGGGCTTTGCGCCCGCCGCTTTTTTCTGCCATTAAGCGGTCAATCGCCCGAACCGACCAAGAAATTGAATACATTTGTGGAATGACCTCCCCATCCTCACCCCCACCCACGGCCGGCGATCCCCACGAACACGGCCACCTCAATCGTTCCCTCACGCACCGCCAGATGGCGATGATCGCCATGGGCTCGGCACTCGGCACCGGGCTCTTTCTTGGCTCGGGCGACGCGATCGCGGTCGCTGGCCCAGCCGTGATTATCAGCTTCGCGATTGGTTCGGCCATCGCCATGACGATCGCTCTCGCCATGGGTGAGATGGCCTCGCGCCACCCCGTCCAGGGGGGATTTGGCACGCTCGCCGCGCGCTACCTCTCGCCGTTTTGGGGCTACCTTGTGCGGTGGCTTTACTGGATCGTGACGGTCGGCGTGACGGCCGCCGAGCTGTACGCGTGCAGCCTGTATCTGCAGTTTTGGGCACCCGGTTTGCCGCAGTGGGCTGGAGTCGCCATCCTTGGCGCGATCGTGGTCGCGATCAACGTCGTGAGCGTGAAGAGTTTCGGCACGATCGAATTTTGGCTTTCGAGCATCAAAGTCATTGCGGTCGTGGTGTTCATCCTCGTGGGGCTGTGCCTCGTGTTCTTCGGCCTCCCGGGCACGCCCGCGGCGGGTATTTCCAACTGGACGAACGACGGCGGCTTTATGCCCTTCGGCTTCAGGGGCGTGTGGGTGTCGATGGCGCTCGTGATGTTCTCCTTCGGTGGCATCGAGATGCTTTCGATCTCGGCGGCCGAGGCGAAGAACCCCGCACGATCGATCCGCACGGCGGCGCAGTCCACCGTGGTCCGCTTAAGCTTCTTTTACGTCGTGGCGATCGGCATTATCGTGGCGATTGTGCCGTGGCAAGAAGCCTCGGGGGCTTCGGGCGACGTGCGCCTTTCGCCGTTTGTCATGGTGTTCCATGAGCTCGGGATCCCCGCGGCGGCGGGCCTCACCAATCTCATTGTCGTGATTACGGCGCTCTCGGCCGCGAACGCGAACGTGTATGCGGGCTCGCGCTTTCTTCACTCGCTCGCCGCGGATTCGCTCGCGCCGCGAGTGCTTGAGCGCACGACCACGCGTGGCATTCCGCTGCCCGGCATTGTCGTGCACGCGTGCGGGATCCTCGTCGTCGTAGTCCTCGCGATGACGGGTATCGGCGGGCTGTTCCCGCTCATTATGTCGACCGTGATTTTTTCGGCGGTGATCGTCTGGGTGCTCATTCTCGTGACCTACATTGTGTATCACCGTACGCGTGACGGCCTCGAGCTTTTCCGTATGCCCGGTGGCGTCGCGACGGCAATCGTGGGTATCGCGGGGCTGCTGTTCGTGTTTTCGACCGTGCTCGCCGTTGAGCGCATGCAGCTCGCGGCCATGGTGGGCGTGCCCTTCGTGGCGGTTGTCTCCCTCGCCTACGTGCTCGTGTTCCGCCACCGCATTAGCGTTGAGGCCATCGACGCGAGCTTTGCGGAGGCTGAAAAGGCGCGCGCAATTTTCTAGAGTCTGACAACCGCTGCTGTCGGGCAGCCGTCGGACCCTGCCCACCCCTCGAGCGTGCGGCTTTTCCTTCACAACCTCCACACTTTGCCTAGTCTTTACTTTCGAGGCGTGGCGAGGGAAGATGTTTCCGCACGCACTTCCCTCGTGCTGATTCTTAGAGGAGATAATCCATGTCGATGAGGTCCACCTTCCGCGGCGCATCCGCCGCCTTTGCCGCAGCGCTCATGCTCGCGTCGTGCGGCGCCACGGGCAGTGAGGTTGCGAAGCCCAGCGAGACCCCGAGTGCCGCCCCGGAAACCACGACGGCAAGCCCCACCGCGATTCCCACGGCTGAGCCAAGTGAGGAGCCAAGCGAGGAGCCGAGCGAGAGCCCCGAGGCGAGCGAATCGGCGAGCGAAGATCCGAGCAAGAGCCCTGAGGTGAGTGCGAAAGTCACCGAAGCACCTGCCGTGATCGCCTACTTCACGGGTGAGGAGTTTCCCGAGATCGGCGATTTCCCCTTCGCTAAGAACACGATCGCCGAGGCGATCGGAAGCGTTTTCGAGGATGGTGGAGAGGTGAGCGTCGAATGCGACGGCGACGTGGACATCACGGCGGGTAAGCCCAAGGCCCACTGCACCGTGAAGGGCGAGGACGCGACTACCGAGGCGTTCGTGTACGGCACCTTCTCGAATGTGCAGGGCCCCGGCCTTCTCGTGTCGTTCGACCAGGATTTCGACTCGTCGCTCACCTCTCGATTCACGGAACCCGGCACCGAGGTTGTCGCCTACGGCATGGGTGGCGTGTGGGCCGCGGATGCTCCCGTAGATGGCCAGAACGTGTCAGAAAAGGCTCTCAGGGCAATGGAAGCTTTCGAGATGCCGGTCTCGAAGTTTGAGTGCTCGGGTGAAATGTTCGTTCCGGAGGGTCGCAACTCGCAGGTGTGCCCGATCGAGGCGGAATGGGGCAAGAGTGAGGCAACCGTGATTGCCGCGACGATCCTCAATTCACAGGACACGGGTGTGCTCGTCGTTCTGCAAACCCCCGAGGAGGGCTAACCTCCCGACTCGTGGTGTTGCCCACCAGGCCTGTGCCTTGATTCGCGCGCGGGAGTCGGTGCGGCTATATTAGGGAACGCTTCGATCTCGGTGTGCCTTGACGCCCGGTGTCGAAGTACTCGCGCAAGTGGCGGAATTGGTAGACGCGCACGGTTCAGGTCCGTGTGCCTTTGCGGGCGTGGGGGTTCAAGTCCCCCCTTGCGCACCCCATGCGGGCCCCTCCTTCGGGAGGGGCTTTCGCGTATTCGCACACGGTGACCGAGAGGGGCGAGCGCCATGAGTGAGGAGCCGGGCGCACGCCCGCACACGAATGCCTGGCTTGGAGCCGTGGGGGAAGGTGCGGGATTTATTCCGACGGCTGCCGATCGTGCAGCTGCTTCCGGCGCTTTTGACAATCTCCCCCTCGCGGGCATGAAACTCGAACTGCCCGACGTGCACGATCCTGATTGGTGGCTCAAGTCCCGTATCGCCTCGGGCGAGTTTGATCGCGAGGCGCTCCTCCCCGCTGTCGTGCTGCTGCGCAAGGAGCACGATGCGCTCGCGGACACCGTGCTCGAGCTCCCGTCAGAGCGCGCCGTGCGTGAATACGTCGAGGACTACAACGAGAGAGCACGCCGCGAAAACAGCGCGGCGGTGCAAGAAGTGAGGCCGCGCTCCGGTGCGAGTGCCGAGGCCCCGCTCCTTGCGCCCATCGCCGATGTTGAGGAATGGATCGCTCGCTGGCGCCGTACCCGCGAGCCTTGAGAGCCCGCCCCACTCGAGGGTGCCGGCACCGTGTGACCGGCACTGATGTGGGGATTGCCTCCCTTGCTTTCTCCACTTTCAGGGAAGGAGAGGAGGCGCCGCGGCGAAGGGATCCGAATCGCTGTTGGTATGGGCTGTGTATTCCGCCTTCGCGAGGGCCCGATCACGTGCCTCGGTGCCACACAGGGAGGCGATGAGTGCGGCGGCCATGTCCATCCCTGCGGCCACGCCCGAGGACGTCCATCGATCGCGATCTTCCACCCATCGTGCCTCCCTCTGCCAGGCAACCTTCTGCCCGAAGGTGCGCGCCCACTCAAATGCCGCTTTATTGCTCGTTGCCCGGTAGCCTTCGAGCAGTCCAGCGGCCGCGAACAGCGCCGAGCCCGTGCACACGGAAACGACGAGTCGTGCGCGCGTGCCGACCTCGGTCAGCCACGCGAGGAAAGGTGCATCGTTGACGAGCCCACGCGTCCCGGGCCCTCCAGGGACGAGCAGGATGTCGACCGGCTCCTGTGAGAGCTCCTGGAACGAACGCCGACACTCCATGCGAAGGCTCTGTGCGCTCGACGCGAGACCGACCTCGGGCCCCACAAAGTCGAGCGTGATGCCGTCGACGTGACTGAGGAGTTCGACAGGCCCGCAGACGTCAAGAAGCTCGAAGCCGTCAAAAAGGACGACGCTCACTCGTCTCGTCATTTCTTAATCTCCTTTGAGGTGCTTCGGTCGAATCACATCGATGTCGACCTTCGTGGAAATTCCCTCGACCGTGCCATCAAACCGCAGCTGCCACACCGCCCAATCCTCCTGAGCAGGCCTTTGACGCTCGGAGAAAAGCCAGTCTGGCCGGCCATCAGCGTGCGGAAGGCCGTAGTGCTGGCGCCACTCTTTACTCGAGTACACCACGACCTTGCGCCCCCAGGCCTTCTCGACCGCGTTCACGAAGGCCTCGACCTCGGCATTGGCGTGCTCAGCCTCGGGGCGCTTTTCGCACGCGCCATCAAATTCGAGGTCGAGGGCGGGCGGGAGTGCCCCCGAATCCGGTGGGGCCGCGTTCAAGAAATCGCGTGCCTGATCCGCTCCGGGGGAGCACAGCGTGAAGTAATGGTAGGCCCCGGGCGTGATGCCGACCTTCGTGGCGCCCTTCCAATTCGCGGCAAAATTCGGATCCGTGTATCCCGAGCCTTCGGTCGCTTTGATATACGCAAAGCTCACGCCGGAATCGGCAACATCGCCCCAGTTAATCGTTTTTTGATGCGAAGAAACATCAATGCCGAGGCTTTCTCCCTCGGTGAGCTCAACGCCGCGCGGCAAGTTCGAAAGTGCGGGCGCATCGGCGGGGGTTTCGGGGATCGTCATCACTCGTGCCTTGGCGGGGGTGGGCGCGGCGGCGGGGTTCGCGCGCGAGTTCGACGGCTGCCCGGCCGCGATGGTGTTCACGAGCGTAACAATCGAGACGAGCGCGAAGCACACGGCGAAGATGACGACGATCGCTTTGTATTGGCGCCGATAGATGTCGGCGCGAGAAAAGCGGGGCATACGGAAAGTGTAGTGGGGCAGCGCACACGAAGGTGGGTATGACGCTCGGTGAGCAAGCGTCGGGCATGCCCCTGTAGCGTGGTGGTGTGTGCTCCCAGTTTCCGCCCCTCACGACCCAGTTTGCGCGCGAGTTTCCAGGCTTCGTGCGCGAGTGTGCCCCCGACATTCCCACCGATACGCGCGTAGCGGCGGTGAATGCCCCGCTTGCGCGAGAGCTCGGGAGTGACCCCGGGGAGGAAACCGAGGCGGTCGAGGGCCTCGTTCGCGACTTGGCGAACGTGCCGAGCGCGCATGCGATGGCGTATTCGGGCCACCAGTTCGGCACGTTTTCCCCCGTTCTTGGCGACGGCCGCGCCCACCTCGTGGGCGAGTTGACCATTGGCGATGCACTCGTGGATGTGCACCTCAAAGGCAGTGGGCGCACGCCCTTCTCGCGCCCGGGCTCCGATGGCAAGGCGCCGCTCAGTGCGATGTATCGCGAATACCTCATCTCGGAGGCGCTTCATGCCCTCGGCATTCCCACGAGCCGCACTCTCGCGGTTCTCGAGACGGGGGAGCGGATCAGGCGCCGCGCTCCCGAGCCGGAACCCGCAGGGATTCTCGTGCGCACGGCTGCGAGCCACGTGCGGGTAGGCACCTTCCAGTTCGCGAGGATCGCTTCTGACCAGGGCGTGATCGAGCCGGATACGCGAGAAAGGCTCGTGCGGAGCATGCTCGAGCGGCACTACCCCGCTTGGGATGAGGGGCCCGACGCCTCTACGGCTCCCGCCCTTGCTCTTCTTCGCGGTGCCGCTTCGCGCCAAGCTCAGCTCGTTGCGCAGTGGATGGGCGTGGGGTTCGTGCACGGCGTGCTCAATACCGACAACGTGAGCGTTGCTGGCGAATCGATCGACTTTGGGCCGTGCGCTTTCCTCGACCGGTACGAGAGCGGCGCGTGTTTCAGTTCGATCGACACGGGTGGCCGGTATGCCTACGGGCAGCAGCCGGCCATCACGCAATGGAATATGGCGAGGTTTGCGGAGTCGCTCCTCGATCTGCTCGACCCGAATCCGGAGCGTGCGATCGACGACGCGAGTAGCGTGCTGAGCGATTTCGCCGAAGAGTACCGTGCGGCCTTCACACGCGTGTTCGCGAGGAAACTGGGGATCGGTGCCACACCGGGAGCGGGCGTAGAGCAATTCATCGCGGATACCCTCGACGCGCTCGAGCGCGAGGAGGGCGACTTCACGCTGTTCTTCAGGGCCCTCACCGAAGGTCGAGAGCTCGATGGGGAGTTCGCTGCGGGGAGCGCCTGGCGCGCGGAACTCGAGGAGCACCGCGCACGCGCCGGCACGAGTCCCGAGCAGTCCGAGATGCTCATGCGCGAGGCGAACCCGATCTACATTCCCCGTAACCACCATGTCGAGAAGGCACTGCGCGACATTGAGCGGGGCAATGCCGCCACATTCGAACGGCTCCTCGCGGCGATCCGCAACCCCTTTACGCGCGTGGACGGCTTAGACGATCTCGAATCTCCACCGCCGAATGCGCGCTTCTTCACGAGCTTTTGTGGAACGTAAGCGGCGAGGGCGAACGTACGCTCAGCCGCCGAGCTCGAACTCGAAGCGTTCGAGAGGCATGCTGCCGGCGCTCTCGAGCGATTTCACGCGGTCGCTCGTGCCATCACGCTTATCGAAGGCGATCGCGAGCGGGCGAGCTTCAGCGCGAGCCGAGTCAATGAAGCCCTCAATGGTCGTAGCCTCGCCGTGCACCCCCTCGATCTCAATCGCACCGTAGCCCTCGCGAGAGAGCTCGCTTGCGACCACCACGAGCTGCTTGAGAGCCGCGAGATACGAGCTCGGGGGGAGACCCTCGTGGCGAACATTCGGCAAATGCCGCACGAACAGCATCGCCGCGGTGCGGGGATTGCCCGTCGAGAGAAGGAACAGCATGTGGTCGATCTGGTGGCTGAGGTGCATGGGCGAGGACATGATGAGCGGATACGTGAATTCCGCGAGAGCCGCAGCCTCGGGAAGCCTCCCGGCGCGCGCAAAAGCTAGAAGCGCTTCCGACGCGATCGACTGTGGCTCCTCCGCACACACGTAGCCCTGATCGAGGATCTCGTCTACGAGGCGAAGAGCCGCCTCATCGTCGTCCATTTCCCACAGAATCGTGGCCTCTTGTGCCCGCGCGCACGCATCGCAGTTGGAGTATTCGTCGGGTGGGGAAGCCTTGATGCGGGCGAGCACCTCTCGCGCCTCATCGTTTCTGCCCGTTTCGAGAGCCAGTGAGAGCTCGGCCCACAGGATTCCCGCCTCGCCCGCGCCTTCGCGGCGGTAGGCGGCGCGCATCATGTCGAGCGCGGAGCGCACCTGGGCGAGCGAGTACTGCGGGTAGCTGAGAAGCATCACCGTGAGCCACTTGTACCACCACAGGAGGTCAACGTCCGGCTGAGCTTCGAGAGGTCGTGTGGGGTAGCGAGCCGGATCGGAGTCATGCATGTGCGCGCACCACAGGAACAGTGTGAGTTGCTCCGTAGCTTCGGCGGCCTGAAAGGCGAAACCCACAAGACGCATACGGATCTCGTACAAAGCACGCTTATCGCCAGACTCTTCCGCGAGGCGCTCGGCGCGTTTGCCGATGTCCCAGCGTTCCCGGTGCGGCATGGGCGCATGGGAATCGAAGCGGCGCGTGAGGCTTTCGAAAGTTTCGGCTTCGCTCATCGAGACCCCGGCGCGCCCTTCCACCACGTATCGGTGATGGTGACGGGGGTCGTGCGCTTGTGCCGCGAAGAAAGGTAGCGGCGCTCGATATTCTCGGCGGCGGCTACGGGGATCTCTCGGCCCTCGAGGTAATCGTCGATGTCGTCGTAGCTCACGCCGAGCTCGTCCTCATCAGTGCGGCCCGGATTGCCATCAAGGAGGTCGGCAGTGGGAACCTTCCGCCATAGCGGCTCCGGTGCGCCGAGATGCTCGAGGAGCGAGCGGATCTGGCGCTTGTTGAGGCCGAAAAGCGGGAGGATGTCGGCACCGCCATCGCCGAATTTCGTGAAGAACCCGACCGTGGATTCCGCGCCGTGATCCGTGCCGATTACGAGAAGTCCCTCGTCGCCGCCAATTGCGTACTGGGCGACCATGCGCAGGCGCGCCTTGATGTTGCCCGCATTGAAGTCGCTCGTCTCGTGGCCCGCCGCCGAAGTGAACTCGCTGCGAAGCGAATCCGTAGCGCCCTTAATGTTGATGGTCATTTCTCGGTCCGCACCGATCCAGTCCATCGCCGCTGCCGCATCGGCTTCATCGTGTTGGACACCGTGGGGGAGGCGAACCGCGACGAAGCTGGCATCGCCGCCCTGCGAGCGCACCTTCTCGACCGCGAGCTGCGCAAGACGGCCCGCGAGGGTTGAATCCACACCCCCGCTGATGCCGAGCACGAAGCCGTTCGTGCCGGTCGCGTGCAGGTATTCGGTGAGGAAGGCTACGCGGCGCTCAATTTCCACCGCGGGCTCGATATGGGGCTTCACGCCCATCTCGCTGATGATCGTGTGTTGAAGTTCGCGCATGATCCCAGCCTAACTTTCGTGACCGTCACCCGGCTCGAGAAAATCCTCGACCGAGATATCGCGCCGCATGAGGTTCGTGGAGAGCGCGAGCATGTCCGAAAGCGATTCGTTGAGGATCGCGCGATCCGCGGGCCTCAGCGGGTTGTGTCCCGCGAGCATCGCCTGCACGTACATCAGCCGCAGCGTTCGCGAGGCCACGACCTGATCATCCGTGTCGATGCCGGCGAGCATCTTCACGAGGGAGCTGTTCCAGTTGAGCACGAGCGTGGCGAGGGTGGGAAGGCCCGGCTCGGAGTTTTCCGACGCTTGCTCGGGGCTTGGCGCCGCCGTGACTTCACGCATGAGATCACCCCAGAATCCGCTTGTGGATTCCTCGAGGCGCTTGAGCTCCATGCTTCGCAAAACGTTGGGGTCGACGACGTAGAGGGCGGGGACATCTTCGGGCGTGAAAGCGCGCACCTGGACGTCGCAGTCGAGCCCGAAAAGCGCGGTTTCCGCGAGGGCCCGCACGCGTTCTGCGCCCTCGGCATCGGCGCCGAGCACGGCGCCGAATTGTGCGATCACATCGCCGAGCGTGATGGGGTTGGCGCTCGCGGAGGGGAGGGCCTCCCCAAGCATCCGCATGAGGTCCTTTTCGTACACGTAGCCCGCGTTGACAACGATCTGGTCGCTTGGAATCACGCCCGCGAGCTGGCGGAACTCTTCGGTTGTTTCCGCATAGCGCACGCGGGGGTTCGCCGCGACAATCTCGCTCACGAGCATGCGTCCCTGGTTCGTTTCAAACGTGAAATGGGGAAGCACGATGCGCGCGAGCTCGGCGTCGTGAACTGCGAGGGAGCGCAATGCGAGGTCGTGGATCGCAAGGAAGCGCTGGAGGCCGCGCGGATCGTTTTCGGCGAGGGAGAGAATCCATGCGCGCAGGCTCGAGGCGATCGCGCGCTTCGTGACCGCGAGCGCCTCATCGTTGACGAAGTTCTCGCGCGAGGCAGTGGGCGTGAGACCCGTGGAGTCGAGAACAACCCGCACGAAGAACGCCCATTCGGGCAGGAGGTCCGGCAGAGACTCGGAGACGAGGAGGCCGCCCATGTAAGCGCGCGTGGTTTGCTTCGCACCTGGGGAGGGCGAGGCTGGAAGTACGAAAGCGGTTCCCCGCGTGCCTGTTTCGGGAACGGAAATGTCGATCATGTCGAGCGGAGGGGCACCGAGCAGTTCTGCGCCGTATTCGGCGAGGTGCTCGAGATCCCGCTCGAGGGCCCATGCGTGGAGGTCCTCGATGCTGCCCTCCTCCAGAGTGCCTGTTTCCGAGGGGAGAACGGAAGGCGAGAGGTGACGCGTGAAGAACGGCGTGCGGTTCACGAATCGTTCGGTCCCGCGCGGACCGCACACCTCGAGTGTGACGGGCAGAAACTCCGCGTACAAGGTTGCGAGCTCCCACACGCGCGCGTACATCGTGAGTTCGCGTGACTCGGGGCGAGGCGTGAGACGCACCCGAGTACCAACCTTGATGCCCGCACCGGAGGTGCCTTCGAGTGGCTCGAGCGTGAATGTGCCATCACTGCGACCCACCCAGCGACTCGCCTCACTACCCGCGGCGGGACGGGTTTCCACGATGATCTCGTCGCTCACCATGAAACAGCTCAGCAGACCGATGCCGAACTGGCCGAGGCGATCCGTGCGAGGCAGATCGAAGATATCTCGCTTGCTCGATTGGCCGACCGTCGAGAGGAGTTCCGCCATGTCCTCGCGGTACATTCCCGCGCCGTTATCGGTGACAACGAGCTCGCTCGATTCGGGGCCGACGGGCGTGATGCGGATGAGGGCATCATCGGGTGCGAGCGTGCCCTGCTCGATGCTGGTCATGATCGCATCGCGCGCGTTCTGAATCAGCTCGCGAAGAAACACACTCGGGTGCGAGTAGATATGCGTACTCAGAAGCTCAACGACCGCGTGAAGGTTGACCTGAAACGGTTGGGAAGGAAGCGTCATGCTTCGATCCTACGGAACCAGGTGAGCCCTGGCGGGCGTCGGACCCCGATTGTGAATAACTCGCGCCCGATGCTACTCAGGCTTCCTGCTCCGGAGCCGGAGAGTCGGTGCCTTCCTCTCCCCGAGGAGCTTCGGCGTCCTCCGGTTCCTCCGCACGTTCTGAGGAACCGTCGGGATCTGCTGCTCCTTCGGAGCCTTCCGCCGTCTCAGCCGCGGACCCATCCTCGCGCTCAGCGCTCTCGACGCGGTCATGGATCTTCTCCTTGAGCTTCTCGACCCGGCGCTTCGCACGGATACCGAACAAGAGCATCACGAGGGCGACCGCCGAATAGGCAACCATGACCCAAATGAGGTGGGCGAAGTTGATCGAGCCGCCCGCGATCGCGACCCTCAGTGCGTTCACGACCGACGTGAAGGGCAAGTACGGGCTGATGATCTGGAAGAACTCCGGAGTCGTCTCAATCGGGTACGTAGCGCCCGCCGACGCGAGCTGAAGCACCGTGAAGATGAGCGACATGAAGCGTCCTACGGGACCGAAACACGCGACTAGCGCCTGGTTGAGCGCCATGAACGTGAGCGAGGCGATGAACGAGATGAGGAACGCCTGGCCTAGGCGCATCATGTCGATGCCCACGAGGAAGTGCACGGTCGAGACCATGAGCACCGACTGGAGTACGCTCACGAACGCGCTCGGAAGGTAGCTCGCGAGGGCGACGATCGCCGCGGGCATGTTGCTGCCCACGCGGCGACCGCTCAGGGCCGGGAATACGAGGAAGAACGCAAGCGCGCCGATCCACAGCGAAAGCGTCATGAAGTACGGGCCAAGGCCGTAGCCGTAACTCTTCACTTCGTGCAAACGATGCTTCGAGAGGTCGACTTGCTGCGCGGCGACACTCGCGAGGTGATCCTTCTCGGACGTGTTGTAATTCGGAACTTCTTCGACACCGGCAGCAAGACCGTCGTGAAGCTCATTCGCGCCGTCCTTGAGGTCACCGAGGCCGCCACCGAGTTTGCGCGCACCGTCGTTCAGGTCGCCGAGGCCACCGTTGAGCTTGACCGCACCGTCGTTGAGCTTGATGGCGCCATCCTGGAGCTTCACGGCGCCGTCGTTGAGCTTGCCGATACCGCCGTCGAGCTTCACGGCACCGTCCTGAAGCTTGCCCGCACCGTCCGTGAGGTCGCTCGTTCCGCTCGCGAGACGCTGGGCCCCGTCGTTGAGCTTGCCGCTTGCGGCATCGAGCTGCGAGGCGCCATCTGCGAGGGTTGAGGCACCCGCGAGTGCGGTTCCCGTGCCGTCCTTGAGCTGGCTCGTGCCACTCGCCAAACGGCCCGTGCCGCCCGTGAGGTCGCTGGCACCATTCGAAAGCTTGCCGAGCCCGTCGTCGAGTGTGTTCGCGCCGGTCGCGAGCTGGTTGATGCCATCCACAAGCTCGGTCGATTTCGCGTCGAGTTTGCCAACACCGTCGTCGAGCCTCTTGAATTTGTCGGCGACTTCTCGGGACTTCTCAGCCGCGTGGTCGAAGAGTGCGGGAAGTTCGTTGACCTTGTTATCGAGCGCGTGTGCGGCAACGTCGAGGGGAACGATGATCTTGAGGTCGAGGTCGCTCACGCCGGCGTTGATCTTTCGGGAGCGCTCCGCTATCTGATCGGCGCCGTCCTTGAGGCCGTCGATCATGAGCTTTTGCTGCTCGGGATCCATCTCGTCCCAGTGTTCTTGAATGTCCGCGAGCGATTCCGCGTAGTCTTCGGTGCCCTCGACGTCTTCGACCGTGAGCTTTTTGAGTTCAACGGCCTCATCGTGCGCACCGCGCGTCTTGTCCTTGACCTTGTGCAAGTCGTCCACGATCTCCGGACCGCGGTCGCTCAGGTCCTCCATGCGCTCGGCGATGAGTTCGGAGCCGTCGGCGAGGGCCGCCGACCCGTTCTTGAGCTCCGCGACCGCTCCCGGGAGGATCGCGGTTTTCGAGTTCAGTTCGTTGAGGCCCTCGGCAAGTTTCGCGGAGCCACCCTGCGCGTCCGTGAGCCCGTCGCGCAAGCGGATGGCGCCGTCGTTGACTTGCGTTGCGCCGTCGTTCAGCTGGCTGGCGGCCGAGTCGAGTCGACCCACGCCGTTTGCGAGATCACCCGCACCGGAGGCGGCGCGTCCCGTCGCGTCCTTGAGTTGCGTGGTGCCGTTCGCAAGATCGCCCGCGCCGTTCGCGAGCGTGACGGTGCCGTCCTTGAGGTCACCGAGGCCCACGACGAGCTTGCCGGAGCCATCCTTTGCGGTTGCGGTGCCGTCGGCCAGCTGAGCCGTGCCATCCTTCGCGGCGGCCGTGCCGTCCACGAGCTGACCCGAGCCGTCTTTCGCGGTTGCGGTGCCGTCGGCGAGCTTGTCGGCGCCGTCTTTCGCGTCGGAAGAACCGTCAGCGAGTTGGCCCGCGCCATCCTCGGCTTCCGAGAGCGAGTCGTGCATGTCGTTGAAGCCCGCGTAGATGTTGTGCAGGTATTCGTCGCTCACCTTTTCGTTGAGCGAGTCGGTGACCTGCGTGAGGATGCTTTGGGCGAGGTTGCCCGAAATCATGTTCTTCGCGTCGTTGGTTGTGATCGAGAGTTCGGCCTTGGCGGCCGTTGTGGGGTCGTCGTTACCAACGGAAGCGACATTCGTGCTGAAGTTTTCGGGGATCCGCAAAATCGCGTAGATCTCGCCGTCTTCGAGGGCCTTTTGGGCCTCATCCTCCGACATCTCGGTCCAGTCGAGGTTGTTGTTCGAGGTCGAGTCGAGAAGCTCGTCGGTCAGCTCGTCTCCGACCTCGAGGTCGGGATCGGAGTGACCTTTATCGAGGTTGACGACGGCCGCGGGCACCTGGTGGAGCCGGTTGATCGGATCGACGTTCGACCACGTGAGCAGTGCCGCGTACACGAGCGGGACGAGCGAAACGCCGATCACGAGGATCATGACGCGAATGATGGAGAGGCTGTTGCCTGAGTTGCGAAGGCGGCGCGCGACGGAGTTGGCCTTAGCCTTGCGCGAGGCTTCCCTGGTGGCTTGTGACATGAAGCGTTCTCCTTAGGCGGCCTTGAGGCCGGTCGCGGCCGCGAGGAAGGTGGTCGTCCTTTCGACCATCGCGGTGACCGGGAGGTCGTCGCGAAGGTCCTTGGTTGCTTGCGAGAGGAGGCCCGCCGAAAGGAATTCGGCGTAGCGTGCGGCGCGGGGGCCCGTGAGGCGTGTGAGCGCGTCACGCAGCGTGGCGAAGCCGAGCATGCGCCCCGCGAGGAATCGCGTGAGTTCGCTTTCGGCGGCACGCCCGCTTGGGCCGTTAAGAACCGCGAGGTAGAACGCGCGGTTTTCGCTCAGGTGCGTGAAGAGCGCCGTGAGGCTTTCGGCCGCAAAGTGGGTCCAGTTGTCGGGGAAGTCGGTGGGGCTTGTGGGCTCCGTGGGGTCCGACGCCTGCTGGGGGAGCATCGCGAAAACCTCTTCGAGGCGTTCCATGGCCGCCGCATGCATGAGCGTTGGGATATCTCCGAAGTGCTGGTAGAACGTGGGTCGGCTCGCGCCGGCGCGTCGCACGAGTTCGGAGACGCTCGGTGGCTGCGGGTTGTCGTCGAGGGCGTCGATCATGACGCGGATGAGCGATTCGCGTGATTTTTGTGCTCGCGGATCGATCGGGAGTTCCTCGTCGCGATGGACGAGGGCGCGCCTGGCGGCGTACAGGACAGACATGGGGCCTCGACTCTGCTCTTATTTACAGGTGTCAGTCTTTTCGACCGGATCAAAATTAGACCAGTGATTTACAGATGTAAAGAGATGTCGCTTACGTCTGTAAGAAATGTGGCATACCTCGCGTTCAGTCGCTACCCGCCACGGACGGTAACAAACGTTGTTATTTTGAAAAGCAATCCCCTCACCGCTGATCCCCGCCCCTAGGACCCCCATGCCCAGAACCAGCAAGAAAGAGTTCGCCCTCAAGGTCGCCTACCACCTCGTCACCGAAAGTGGCGGAGTCGACGGACTTACCTTCGATTCGCTCGCGGAAGCGAGCGGAATGTCGAAGTCGGGCCTCATCTACCACTTCCCGTCGCGTCACGACCTCCTCATTGAGCTTCACCGGTACGCCGCGCACCTGTGGGAGCGCGAGCTTGTTCGCGTAAGTGGCGGCAAAGCCCCCGAGGACCTCACGCAGGCACAGCGAGAGCGCGCGCTCGTCAGTGCGCTCGAGCGCGAAGAACCACTTGCCGAGATTCTCCTCAACATCCAGGCGCTCAGCCATCGTGACTATGAGAGGGCCTGGGATGACATTGACGAGCGCTGGCTTCTCAACCCGAGTGAAAATGTTGAGAGTGATGAGGATCTTGAGCGTCTCGAGGATCACGTTCTGAGTGCGGGGCTGTGGGTATACAACCACCTCAGTGGACGCCCGATTTCCGAAGCCAACCGGGCAAAGCTCGTCGAGCGCCTCGTGGCGCGTGCCGAGGCGCGCGAGCAGCGCGCTTAATCGCCGTTGGGTACCGCCCTGATTGCGCCGGCGATCTGGGCACTCAGTTCGACCTGCCCTTGCTCCATCTCGATGCTCATGAGGCCCGTCGAGTCAAGCCTCTCGAGAATCGTGAGGTGCGCCCCGGGTGCGAGGCCACGCTTCGCGCAGTAGCGCAGGATGTCCGGGTTTTCGTCGGAGACCCGCGAAACAACGAGCCTTTGCCCCTCCACGCAGCGAGCGAGAGGGACCCCCGGTGACGGTGCCTCGTGAATATCGCACGGGATGGGGTCCCCGTGCGGATCGACCGCGGGGTGCCCGAGAAGATCGTCCATGTGTGCGATGAGCCTGTCGCTCGTCGCGTGTTCGAGCCGGTCCGCTTCTTCGTGCACTTCGTCCCACGCGAATCCGAGGTGTTCCACGAGGAAAGTCTCAAGAATGCGGTGGCGTCGCACGACCTCGCGGGCAATTTTCTCGCCCTCGCTCGTGAGGGTGATCGCGCCGTAGGGGCGGTAGTCGAGGAGACCATCGCCCGCGAGGCGTTTGAGTTGCGCGGAAACGGTCGAGAGCGAGACGCCGAGTGCGGAAGCGATCGCACTCGTCGCGGGGGTGTGCCCGTCGTCTGGCCATTCGGTTGCCTTCCAGATAACAGCGAGGTAGTCCTCGGTGACCCTGGTCGGTTCCGACGTGGCTTTCATGGGGATGGGCCTCTCATGCGCGGGCAGCGAAGGGCCCTTCGGCCCGCTTCAAGAATCGCCCGCGAGATAGGGTCCGTCAAATTGTTTGGACGTCCTCACTTTCGGTTTCCTCTAGACACACCACTCACGGGCGCGAAAGTGTGGGGAGACGTGGACATCTTCGCAATTCTTCTTGTGGGTATCGGCCTTGCCGCCGATGCCTTCGCCGCCGCACTGACGCAGGGCGTCCAGATGCGGCAACTCTCCTACCGGGCCGCGGTGCTCATCGCGGTCGTGTTTGGCGCATTCCAGGGGCTCATGCCCGTACTCGGGTGGGCCCTCGCGTCGCAGTTCTCGCAGATTCTCGCGCCCGTCGAACACTGGATCGCCTTCGCGCTGCTCGCGCTTATCGGCGGCCTCATGATCCGCGAGGCCTTTGCCCCCGAGGATGTTCGCGAACAGCGCGAGGATGCGGGTTTCGACCTCAAGAAGATTCTCGTGTTGGGAATTGGCACGAGCATTGACGCCGCCGCGATCGGGGTGTCGTTCGCGATGCTCGACGTGAACATCGTCCAAGCCGCGCTCGTCATTGCCGTCGTCACCTTCGTGCTGTCCTTCCTCGCGGTCGTCATTGGCCACCGGGTCGGCGCCCGCTTCCGGAAACCAGCCGAGATTGCGGGCGGTGTGGTGCTCATTGCCCTCGGCCTCAAGATCCTCATCGAACACCTCGCGGCGTGAGTTTCCACTAGCGCTGATGCACGTTCAATTTGGATGGTTTTATCCTGAAGAACGTGCCTGAATCTCACGTTTCCCGCCACCACCGAACATTTCTGCACGCGATTCCTGCCGAAGCGAGAGAGCACGTGGGCTCGAGCGCCCGCACATTTGTGACCCTTGGCGAGGCGCGGGGAGAGTTCGTCCCTGCCGTGCGCATCTCCTTTTCGGTGGCCCTTCCCCTCGTGATTCTCCTTCTGCTGGGGCGCCTCGACCTTTCGCTGTTTGCGTCATTTGGTACCTTCAGCTCGCTGTATGGCCGATTCGTGCCCACGCGCGAACGCGTGCGCCAGCAGGCCATCGCGGGAAGCGCCCTGGTGGCGTGTGAGGTTTTTGCGACGGCCGCGCGTCACGTTGGGGCGCTCGTGCCGACGCTTCCCGGGGCCTGGATCGTCGTCATCGTTGGCACGATTGTTGCCGCCCTGACGTCGGGCCTCGTGCCCCGCTTTGGCTTGCGCCCAAGGGGCGTGCTGTTTTTCGTTTTCGCTTCGACCGCCATCACCACGAGCCCGCATAGCTTTCCCCTGTGGGTGCCGCTCCTGGTTGGCGGCGGAAGCGTGCTGATTTCCCTTGCGTTTAGCGCGCTTTTTCACGTGCTCGGTGAAGCTAACACGGACCGTGCGGTTCCCGCGCCCGAGCGCGTATCCCGCGCGGATTATGTGCAGGATGCGGGGCGGTTTTCTTCGGCGGCGCTACTCGCGGGATCCATCTCCACGGCTCTCATGATCCCCTCGCCGTACTGGGCGCAGGTGGCCGCCGTCGCCCCACTTTCCGAGACGCGTCGACTAGGGCAAGTCAACCGCGCCCTCCATCGCGTCGTGGGGACCGTTCTCGGTGTCGTGATTGCGGCGTTCCTCATGTCGTTCCCGAGCGAGCCGTGGCAAACGGTCGTATGGATCGTCGTGATGCAGTTCCTTGCGGAAATGTTCGTCACGCGCAATTACTCGCTCGGGCTCGTGTTCGTCACCCCGCTCGCGCTGCTCATGGTGCATCTCGCAAATCCGGAGCGAAACTACGAGATGCTTGTTCCCCGCATCGTTGAAACGTCGATCGGTGCCTGCGTCGGTATCGCCGTCGTCGTATTTGGACTGATTGTAGAGCGGAGATGGGCTTCGCGTAAGATTCGATAACGTCCGTTCTCCCTGCTGATAAGGATTTTTTTAATGGTTTCGCGACGCCGGGTCATCCAGGCTGCCGCCGCACTTCCCGCCCTTTCCTTTCTCGCCGCATGCGGGTCATCTTCTGAGGACTCCTCGCGCCCCCTTCGCGTGAGCGCAATTCCGGATCAGGATCCGGATGTGCTCACCGAACGTGAGGAAGCATTCGCCGAGTATCTTGCGAAGAAGCTTGAACGGGATGTTGAGTACGTTGCCGTTCCCGACTACTCCGCGTCGGTCGCGCAGCTCGGCACGGGCGATCTCGACCTCGTGTTTTACGGGGGTCTCACGGGGGTGCAAGCCCGCAAGCAGAACCCGGATGTCACGATCATCGGTCAGCGCGATATCGACGAAAAGTTCACGAGCATCTTCATCGCGAGCGCCGATTCCGGCATCGCGCCCGTGAGCGACGTTGCGGGCCTCTCGGTCTATGCGGGTAAGCGCTTCACGTTCGGATCGGAAACATCGACCTCGGGCCGCCTCATGCCGTCGTCATTCCTCGCCGAAGCGGGTGTTGAAGAGGGCGACCTCGCGGGCGAGCCAGGTTTCTCCGGCTCGCACGATAAGACCATCGAGCTTGTGCAAGCCGGCACCTACGAGGGCGGTGCCGTGAACGCGCAGGTGTGGAGGAGCCGCCTCGAAGAAGGCATGCTCGATACCGAGAAGGTCATCGCCGTTTTCGAGACGCCCACGTTCCACGACTACCACTGGATCCTTCGGGAAGAGGCCGAGAAGGACTTTGGTGAGGGCTTTGCCCAGAAACTCAAGGACGCCCTCTTCGCGATGCACGAGGACGAGGACGGCAAGGCCGTGCTCGAACTCTACAAGGCTGGCAGCATCATCGACGCGAAGCCCGAAGATTACGCACGCATCGAAGAGGCCGCCGAGAAACTGGATCTGCTCGGCTAGCATGACCGGTCGCGACACGGCCGCAGCGCACCTCGAGAACGTCGAGGTGCGCTTTGGCGAACGTTGCGCTTTCGCCGGGAGCCTCACCGTTGCTCCCGGCGAGAGGGTTGCGCTCATCGGCCCGAGCGGCGCGGGCAAGAGCACACTCCTGCGCGTGTGCACGGCGGCCGTGAGCCCGAGTGCCGGAACGGTGCGTATCGCGGGGAAGAACCTCGCCGAGCTTTCCGGCCGGCAGCTTCGGGCCGCGCGTGCCGGAATCGGCACGGTCCACCAGGGCCTCCATCTCGTCGAGCCACTTTCGGCGCTCCAGAACGTTCTCGCGGGCAACCTTGGCCGTTGGGGGAGTGTTCGCGCGCTTACTTCGCTCGCCTTCCCGCGCGAGCGCGAGGTCGCCGAGAGTGCCATGCGGGAGCTCGGCATCGCCCACCTCGCCTCGAGGCGCACGGGACTTCTCTCGGGGGGAGAGCAACAGCGGGTTGCCCTCGCCCGCATTCTCGTGCAGCGGCCTGACTTGATCCTCGCCGATGAGCCGATTGCCGCGCTCGACCCGGCCCGCGCGCGCGAAGTCATGGCGATCCTCACGCGCGTCGTTGACTCGACGGGCGCCGCACTCATCGTGAGCCTCCACGACCCGAAGGTCGCGACCGAGTGTGCCGATCGCGTCGTGGGCCTGCGTGCGGGAAACATCGAGTTCGATCTGCCCGCGGTCGATGTGGATGCTGAGCGCACAGGGGCCCTCTACAGGATCGACGCATGACGAAAGCGCGCAGCGCACGGTGGTGGGGTATCGCCACCCTCGCGGCGGTTCTCGTTTCCGTCGCGAGCGTTGTGCCGGGCGTCGCCTTGGCGCCGGGGGGAGTTCCGACGCTTGCCCGGTTCTGGCTCGCGGCTTTTTCGCCTGAGCTGAGCCTTTCCTATGTTTCGCGCATCCTCGAGGCGACCCTCACGACCCTCGCGTTCTCCGTGCTCGGCACGGCGCTCGCGGTCGTGATCGGCTTTGTCGGCGGGGTGCTCATGAGTGAGGGCTGGTGGCGATCCCGCACGGGGTGGCTCGCGATGCGTCTCGCGTTCGCGCTTCCGCGCGGTGTCCACGAAACCGTGTGGGCGGTCGTGCTTTTGCTCGTGCTCGGCAGGGATCCTCTCGTGGGAGTGCTTGCGATCGGCATCCCGTTCGGCGCGATCACCGCGAAGGTGTACGCAGAGATCATCGACGAGACTCCCAAGGGGCCAACGGACGTGCTTCGCCTCGCGGGGGCGGGGAAAATCGCAGCTTTCGCGTACGGGACCCTCCCTCGCGTGTGGAAGGATTTTGTGTCCTACGCCTTCTACCGGCTTGATTGCTCGCTTCGCGCCGCGGTGATCCTCGGCATGCTCGGCGTGGGCGGGCTTGGCTTCGAGCTCTCCACGGCGTTCCAGGGCCTCGCTTTTGAGCGCATGTGGACCGTCATGTACGCGCTTGTCCTCGTGGGTCTCGCGTGCGAGTGGTGGAGCCGGAAGCTTCGTGACCCGTCGCGGCGGTTCATGCTCGGTTCGTCTCTCGCGATCGCGGCACTTCTCGTCATGTCGGCCTTTCACTTGCGCGTCAGCATCGTTGAGCTCGACCTCCCGCGTCTCGCTCAGCGTACTGTGCGCGTTGCCGAAAAGGCGATACCGCCCACGCTTCCCTCGACCCTCCCGCAGCTTCTCGTGGACTCGGCGCTCACGGTCACGATGTCGATCGCGGCGATCGCCGTGGCTTCGCTCCTCGGCGGTCTCATGGCTTTCATGGCGACTCCGCCGCCCGTCACGCCCGAGGGCACCCGGGGCCCGCTTCGGCTCGCTCGCGAGGCTCTCGGCTTCCTCGCGCGCGCGATTCTCTTACTCGTGCGCGTCACCTCGCCGCCCGTGTGGGCGCTCCTTCTTCTCTTCCTGCTTTTCCCCGGGCCGCTTCCCGGCGTGCTCGCGCTCGGCATCTACAACGCGGGCGTGCTCGGAAGGCTCTACGCGGAGTCCCTCGAAACGGTGGATCGCCGCCCCTCACTTGCCCTGCGTCACGCGGGAGCGAGCCGCCTTGCGGAGGCCATGTACGGTGTGATTCCCCTGATCAAGGGCCGATTCGCCGCCTACAGCCTCTACAGGTGGGAAGTGACCATTCGCGAAAGCGTCGTGGTTGGCGTTGTTGGCGCGGGTGGCCTCGGGCGCGTCCTCGAAGCCGAGCGCACGGCCTTCGACTACTCCTCGATGCTCACGGTTGTCCTCGCCCTTCTCGTGCTCTCGATCCTCGTGGACCTCGTGAGCGCATCGGCACGAAAAGCCTGGAGGTAGGTTGGCTGCCGTCGGAACCGAACGCCCGTTTAGGCCTGCGCTTGCGCGAGCCGATACTCCAGGTGGGCGCGCACGCTGGGCCATTCGTGGTCGAGGATCGAGTAGAGGGCGGTGTCGCGCGTCGTGCCGTTCGCGAGGATCCGGTGGCGGCGCATAACTCCTTCGAATGTCGCCCCGAGTTTTTCGATGGCGGCACGTGAGTGCCGGTTGAGGGTATGCGTGCGCAACTCGATGCGCTGGAATTTCTCGACCTCGAAGAGGTGGCGCAAGAGAAGAAACTTCGCCTCGGGGTTCACGGCGGTGCCCTGGACGCTTCGCGCGTACCACGTGGCGCCGATCTCTGCGACCCGGTTCGCTCGGTCGATGTTGATGACGTTCGTCATCCCGGCAATGTAGCCGGCGTCGTCATCGACCTTTCGGATGACCGTGTAAGGGAGCATCGAGCCTTCCTCGCACAGCGTAAGGCGCCGCTCGATCTCCTGGCGCATCCGCGCGGGCTCCGGGATATTGGCGTACCAGAGTTTCCACAGATCGCCATCGGTGACCGCATCCTTGAGTCCTGCGAGGTGGTCGAGCGAGAGCGGTTCGAGAACAACGAAGTCGCCGGCGAGACGAAGGGGTGAAGAAAGCATGGGGAGCATCTTACGCTGAGTGTTCTTCGAGTCCTTTGAGGAGGGTTGTGGCGTTCTGGGTCCATTCCTCACTGATGGCGAGGGAACCGTCTTTGAGGTCAGCGCCGTAGCTCGTGTAACCGAGGAGCGGCTCGACGAGCCTCATGCGAAGGGAAGCGGCAACGGGCGCGAGCGCGCGCGCCGCGTCCAGACCGCCATTGTGATAGCCCCACGCGATGATGCCAAGCGGCTTGCCCTCCCACTCCGCCGCGAGGTAGTCGATCGCGTTTTTGAGTGGAGCCGAAAACGAGCCGTTGTACTGGGGGGTTGCCCACACGATCGCGTCGGCCCGGTCCACGGTGGCGGCCCACGCTCGCGTGTGAGGGCGCTGATAGTTTCCGGCGCGGGGAGGCTCGAGCTCGTCAAGGAAGGGCAAATTGACCTCCTTGAGATCCGCGAATTCGACGTCGAAGTTCGTGATGTCTTTCGCGAGGGCTTCCAGCGCTCGTGACACGAGGATTCCCGTGCGCGAGGGGCGCGTCGTTCCGTGAATTATCAATAACGTGGGCATGTCTCGAGGCTACGCCTCCACTTCTGGATTCGGCTCGCCTCAAGTCACGCATGACACAGTGATGGCATGAAAACCTTCACCGCAGAAAAGGTGTTTGCCCTCGGCTACCGCGCCGCGGCAGACGCCTTGACCGCCGCTCTCGAGCGGGGATTTGACCCCGCGAGCGATCCCGAGCGCACCTTCACTCCTGTCGATGCAGGCGAGTTCCTCACGATGCCCTCGAGCGTTGGCAAGGATGCGGGGATCAAGATCCTCACCCTCGCCCCGCACAACCCTGAGAAGGGCCGGCCCTTCATCCAGGGCACCTATCTCCTGTGCGACGCGGAAACACTCACGCCGCACTCGCTCGTTGAGGGGATCGCCCTCACGGCACTGCGTACGCCCGCCGTCGCGATCGCGGGGGCGCGACCTGCGCTTTCGGCGATCGCTGCGCACGTCACGCGCCGCCCGAATATCGTCGCCTTCGGAGCGGGGGTCCAGGGGGAGGGGCTCGTCCGCGCCCTCGCGGCGGAATGCGGCGACGGGGGTGTGGGTTTCGAGGGGCTCGGCGCGGTCGCCTACGCAGTGCGCAATCCGGATCGCGTGAGCGCGAGTGCGCTCGCGGTCGGCAAGGAGGGGTGTGCGAGCGAGGTCGGAGCGGTGCGTGCCGGGTCCGACGCCTGCCGCGCCGCCGTTGAGGCCGCGGACGTCATTGTGTGCGCGAGCGCCGCGACGGAGGCGGTGTTCGAGGATTCGTGGGTGCAGCCGCACGCCGCCGTGCTCGCCGTTGGGGCGCATACGCCTCAGACGCGTGAAGTTCCCGCCGCGACGATGGGCCGCGCCCGCGTCATCGTCGAGGATGAAGCTGTGGCCTTGCGCGAGAACGGGGACGTTGTGCGCGCCATAGCCGACGGGTTCCTTGCCGACAACGCACTCGTGAGCATGAAGGCTCTCCTTGGCGAAGGGGCCACTATGGCGGCAGGTGAGGTGAACGTTCCGGACGCCCCCACGGTCGTCACCACGGTGGGGATGAGCTGGCAGGACCTTGTGGTGGCTGCTGCCGTGGCAAAGCACGTGGACGAGGACGCAAACTTCAGCAAGACTTGCGAGAATTGAACCATGAGTGAGAACACTGCACAGCAAAGCGCCATTGGTCGTGCAAAACGCGTAGCGAAGCGGGCCGCACTTGCGGCGACTGCGGGGATTGCCGCCTCGCAAGCAGTCGCTGTGGGAACACTCCTCGCGATGGACGCCTACACGAAACACGGTCGTAAGAAGCGCCGCGCCCCCAAGCCGGGCACGTTTGAGTCGACCGTTGAGAAGTCGGACATCACGATCTTCACGAGCGGCGAGGATCTCTTCGAGTCGATGATCGAGTCGATCGATCATGCCGAGCACACGGTGATGCTCGCGACCTTCATTTGGAAGGGCGATCGCGTGGGGCAGCGCTTCATGGACGCCGTGAACAACGCGGCTGCGCGCGGGGTCGATGTGTTCCTCATTTGGGACGTGTTCGCGAACCTTGTGGTTCCTCGCCAGTTCTTCGAGCAGCTTGATGAGCGCATCAACGTTCACCGCATGTACCCCATCTCGGGGTCATTCTGGCGGGCACCGATCCGCTCCACCGGCCTCATTCACTCAAAGGTCCTCGTCGTGGATGACGAGATTGGCTACGTGGGCGGCTTCAACATTGGTGACGCGTACGAGAGCGAGTGGCGCGACACCCACGTGCGCGAGGTGGGGCCCTCCGTGTGGGAGCTGCGGCAAGCGTTCGTGAACGTGTGGAACGAGGATCGCCGCGCCGACGAGCGCATCGACTGGGTCGCCCCGAATGCGTGGAACACACGCGTCGAGGTCCATCCGAACCTCCCGCTCCAGGCCGTGTACCCGATTCGCCGCATGTACCTCGCGGCTATCGAGCGCGCCCAGAAGAACATCTGGCTCTCGACCCCGTACTTCGTTCCCGACGGCAAGCTCCTCGAGCCGCTGCGCGCGGCCGCGGCTCGAGGCGTTGACGTGCGCCTCATGCTCCCCGAGCAGTCCAACCACGTGGTCGTTGACTGGGTCGCGAGAGGCTTCTATCAGGATTTGCTCGACGCAGGCGTGCGGATCTTCCTTTACACGCCCGCGATGAACCACTCGAAGATTGCGACGATCGACGGAATGTGGGCGACCGTCGGAACCGCGAACCTCGACCGGCTCTCTCTCGCGCTGAACTACGAAACCAACCTCGAAGTCGCCGACCCGGCCTTCGCCGAGGCGCTCGAAAAGGTGTTCGAGGCCGACTTCAAGGACTGCTACGAGGTCGATCCCGAAAAATGGAAGGCGCGCGCCGGGATTGAAAAGGTCACCGAAAAGCTGCTCATTCCACTTCGCCCCGTCATGTAACCCGGCTCGTTCACCTCGAGGCCACCGGGGCGTCAATCGCCCGTGGGATTGCGGGCCTAGCCTGGCTCGATCACGCGCAAAGAGCGCACACCTCAGGAAAAGGAGTCTCCCGTGAAGTACACGCACCGAGTGCAGGTCTCGGCGCCCTTTGACGTTGCCCTCGAGGCGACTCGCCACGCCCTCGCCGAAGAAGGCTTCGGGGTGGTGTACGAACTCAACATGCAGGGCACGTTCTCCAACAAAATCGGCGCGGAAGCCGGTGCGGAGCTCGGCCCCTACGTGATTCTCGGGGCCTGCATCCCCACGCTCGCGCGCCGCGCTCTCAACGCCGATAAGTCCATGGGGGCTCTCCTCCCGTGCAACGTCGTCGTGCGCGCGGGGGAAAGCTACGAACAGAGCATCGTCGAGTGCATCGACCCCACCATCATGAGCACGCTCAGCACGGGCGATGAGGTGCGCGCGATGACGGAGGACGCCGATCACGGCCTGCGCACGGTGCTTGCGAGCATCGATCACTTCCTTCCCGAGCGGGCCGCGGGCACGGGTGCCCCCGCGGTCGTGGAGGATGCGCCCACGGCGGGCGCGGTCCCGTCGCAAACTGAGGGCGTCGAGGTCGCGGGGGTTGAGGGCTACCGACCCGTGATCGTTGGCCACCGCGGTGCGGCTCTCGTGACGACCGAAAATACCCTCGCGGGTTTCCGGCGCGCGAAGATCGATGGCGCGAGCGTTGTCGAATGCGACGTGCACCTGAGTGCCGATGGCACGCCGATCATCATGCACGACGAGACGATCGACCGCATGGCCGATCCGGCCTCGCTCCCTGCGAAGGGCGCGATCAAGGACCTCACGAATGCTGAACTCGCGCAGGTTTCCCTCCAGGGCGGTCACGGGGTTCCGCTTCTCACGGAGCTCCTCGCAATGGAGGATCTCGAACTCTACGTCGAGGTCAAAGTAGCTTCGGCGGCGAAGGCTTCGGCGCAGCTCATCCACGACAAGCGTCCGGGGCACGGGGAGCGCGACACCGTCATCTCATTCGTTCCCGAGGCTCTCGCCGCCGTTCACGAGATCGCGCCGCACGTGGGGCTCGGTCTCCTTGTGAACACGGTCGAGGATTCGACCTGGGACACGCTCGAGGAGCTCGGATGCACGTGGCTCAGCTGCAGCGTTGACGGACTCACCCCCGAGGCCGCGAAGGAAGCGCACGCGCGCGGTTACAAGATCAACGTGTGGACCGTGAACACGGAAGAGCAGCTCACAAAGGCCGTGGCGCTTCGCCCGGAGTCGATTTCGACTGACGATCCGCGCTGGGCGATCGAGCAACTCGCAGGCCACTAGCCCCGGTATTTCTCATACTGAGACCCGCGTTTCCTGAAAGGTGGCCGCGGCGTGTAGATTTTCAAGTGCGCCTTTACCAGTCAGTATCAGCCGAGGTGTACGACAACAACCGCACGCGACCACCACGAAGGACGATCGATGGCCACATCACTTGACGCGACTCTTGACGCCGTTTTACGCCGCAACCCGGGTGAAAGCGAATTCCACCAGGCGGTCAAGGAGGTGTTCGAGTCCCTCGATCTGCTCCACGCGCGCCACCCCGAATACGCCGAGGCCGCGATTCTCGAGCGCATCGCCGAGCCTGAGCGGCAGATTATCTTCCGAGTCCCGTGGGTGGACGACGAGGGAAAGGTGCGGGTGAACCGCGGCTTCCGCATCGAGTTCAACTCGGCTCTCGGCCCCTACAAGGGCGGCCTTCGCTTCCACCGCAGTGTGAATCTCGGGATCGTGAAGTTCCTTGGGTTCGAGCAAATCTTCAAGAACTCCCTCACTGGCCTCCCGATTGGCGGCGGCAAGGGCGGTTCCGATTTCGACCCGCACGGCAAGTCCGAGGGCGAAATTATGCGCTTTTGCCAGTCGTTCATGACCGAACTCTTCCGCCATATTGGCCCCGATACCGACGTCCCCGCGGGTGATATCGGCGTGGGTGGGCGCGAGATCGGCTACCTGTTTGGCCAGTACAAGCGCCTCGCGAATCGTTTCGATGCCGGCACGCTTACGGGCAAGGGTCTCAACTGGGGCGGCTCGCTCGTGCGCACGGAGGCCACCGGCTACGGCGCCGCGATCTTCGCGAACGAGATGCTGAAGGCGAGGGGCCTCGACTTCGAGGGCCGCCGCGTGCTCGTGTCCGGATCCGGCAATGTCGCGCTCTATGCCATTGAGAAGGCCCAGCAGCTCGGCGGCGTGGCGATCACGGCTTCCGACTCGAGCGGCTACGTGGTCGACGAGGACGGCATCGACCTCGACCTGCTCAAGCAAATCAAGGAGGTCGAGCGCGGCCGCATCCACGAGTACGCCGAGCGCCGCGGCGGCAAAGCGCGGTTCGTGGAGGGCGGCAACGTGTGGGAGGTCCCCGGCGAGATTGCGATCCCCTCCGCTACACAGAACGAGCTCGACGGCGAAAGCGCCAAGATCCTCCTCAAGAACGGCCTCATCGCCGTCGCCGAAGGCGCGAACATGCCCTCGACCCCCGAGGCCGTGGACCTTTTCCAGGAGGCCAACATCTCCTTCGGGCCAGGCAAGGCCGCCAATGCCGGCGGCGTGGCAACCTCCGCGCTCGAGATGCAGCAAAACGCCGCGCGTGACTCGTGGACGTTCGAGGACACCGAAAAACGCCTCACCGACATTATGGTGAACATCCACGACACGTGTGCCGCGACAGCCGAAGAGTACGGCCGCCCCGGCGACTACGTCGTCGGCGCCAACATTGCGGGCTTCGTGAAAGTTGCTGACGCGATGCTCGATTTCGGTGTGATCTAGGCGTGCAGATCGCGGTGACGCGATGAACGCCGTCCTTTTCGCGGCGGTGATCGGCGTGGGCATCGGCCTCGTGGTCGGTGCCCTCGGCGCGGGTGGGGGCATCCTTTCCGTGCCCCTGCTCGTTTACGTGCTCGGCATGGCACCCCACGACGCGACGGGGGCCTCACTCGTCGTCGTGGGTCTCACCGCGGTTGTGGCGCTCCGCCACCCCGCGAAGCACGGGAACGTGCGATGGAAAGAGGGCGCCATTTTCGGCGCGATCGCGATCGCGGGGGCGGCGCTTGCCTCGAGGCTCTCGCTCCTCGTGCCCGAGCGCGCGCTCATGCTGTGCTTCGGCGTGCTACTGCTCGTTGTTGCGGCAGTGATGGCACGCCGCGCGCGCCTACTGCGCGCCGAAGAGAACGCGAAAGAAACGGGGCCGACGCTAGCCCGGCAACCGTCGGAACCCGAACCCCAACCCTCCCGGTTTGCCCTCGTGCTTGCCGCGAGCGCCACGGGGCTCCTCACGGGCTTCTTTGGAGTGGGCGGTGGGTTCCTTGCCGTGCCGATGCTTGTGATCGCTCTCGGGCTGCCCATGCGTGCGGCGTCGGGCACGAGCCTGCTCGTCATGATCATGACCTCTGCCGCGGCGTTGCTCGCGCGCATAGGGACCCCCACGCACATCGACTGGCCGGCGGTGCTCATCTTCGCGGCCGGAACGGTGCTCGGTGGGATGGCCGGTGGGCCCGTTTCGGCGAAGGCACGGCCTTCGAGTCTCACGGCGCTCTTTGCGTTTCTCCTCGCCGGGGTAGGCGTGTTGACGCTCGCGACGTCCTAAGCACACGTATCCTTCACCACGTATCGGTCCCCTCGGGGGCTATTGCACTTTTCACGTGGGGCAAGCGCGCCTACTGTGGGGGTGTTCTTGCGTCTGCGACACGCCTAGGAGGTCATTGTGGTCGAGACCTACCCGATCCTCACCCTCGTTCCACCACTTCTCGCGATTCTCCTCGTGATCGTGACGAAACGCGTGCTCATATCCCTCTTCGCGGGCGTTGTCTCGGGGGCGATCCTCATCGCGGACTTCGCGCCACTCGCCTCACTCAAAGAGGTCGGTAAGGCCGCCTTCGGACTCGTCTGGGAAGACGGCGGGCTGAACTGGTACACGATCCTCATCATCGCCTTCCTCCTCGAACTCGGCATCATCACCTCTCTCGTCCTCATGGCAGGCGGGACCTCGGCGTTCTCGGACTGGGTGGAAAAGCGCGTGAAGACACGGCGCGGGGCCCAGATCCTCACGGGCCTTTTGAGCCTCTCGTTCTTTATTGACGACTACTTCAACGCTCTTTCGGTGGGGCAGATCGCGCGGCCCATCTCGGATCGGCAACGCGTCTCGCGCGCCAAGCTCTCGTACCTGATCGATTCGGGCGCTGCCCCCGTCGTCGTGCTCATCCCCTTCTCGAGCTGGGGTGCCTCCCTCATCGGCATCATGTCCCCGATCCTCGCGGCCTCCGCTCTTCAGATGAGCGAGGTCGAGGCTTTCGTGCGCGCCGCGCTCATGAACTTTTACGCGGTTGCCGCGCTCGTGTTTTTGTGGCTCGTGATCGCCTGGCAGCTCAATTTCGGGCCCATGCGTAAGGAAGAGGAGCGGGCCTTCGCCGGAGAGGGCGTGCACGCCGATGAAAAGGACGCTCCCAGCCAGGCGACCGATAAGCTCCCGCGTCACGAACCGGGCGCGAAGCGCGCCCTGCTCGTCCCGTTCGTGCTGCTGATTCTCGGTGTCGTGGGCGGAATGTACGTCACCGGCGGCCTCGAGGCCGGCGCGTGGGATCTCTTCTCGACGATGGCCAATGCCAACGTGTCGCTGTCCCTCAACGTCGGCGGCGTCATCGGCCTCATCGTCGCGTTCTACTACCTGTACCGTTACACGCTCTCCAACCCGGTCTTCTCCTCAACCGTGCGTTTCAGTGGCGCTTTCCAGGGCGCGAAGTCGATGCTTCCCGCGATTTCGATTCTTCTTCTCGCGTGGATGCTCGGCGCCGTCATCGGCGATCTCGGCACGGGCAGCTTCCTCGCCGACGTCGTTGCGAACGTGAACCTCCCGGCCCACTGGCTCGTCCCGATCCTGTTTGCGATGGCCGGTCTCATGGCGTTCGCGACCGGCTCCTCGTGGGGTGCGTTCGGCATTCTGTTGCCGCTTGCGGGCCAGCTCATGAATGCTTCTGCCGGAGGCAATGAGCTTCTGATCGCCGCGTTCGGCGCGGTCATCGCCGGCAGCGTTTTCGGCGATCACTGCTCGCCGATTTCCGATACGACGATCCTGTCGAGCACGGGCGCCGGCTGCAAGGTGAGTACGCACGTGAACACCCAGCTTCCCTATGCGCTCGTCGCGGCCGGATCCTCGTTCTTGGGTTACGTCGTGTTTGCGGCAACGGGAATGGCGCCCGCGGGCTTCGCCGTGATGCTTCTTGTGCTCGTCGCCGCGGCCCTTGTGCTGCGTGCGCGTTACGGCGGTGAACGATCCGTGAATTCCGGTGTTGCCGCTGGCGCAGCCTGAAGTTCACCGACGGGCAAGGCCCTGTGAGGACTCGATTCTTAGCCTGACGTTGACACTGTTTGTCGAGTTCAGGATAGAAATCATGCCCCGAGTGTCCCGGTCTCCACACTCGTCACCTCAACCAGGCGACGGCAACCGCGGAAACTGGCGACACCGCCTACGTCGACGGCAACGGCACCGCATAGACCATCACAAAATCCAGCTGGCAAACGCCCCTCTCCGCCTGCTGCTAACGCACCAGCGGGCACAGTACCAACATCATCATCATCGAAGCCCACCCAAAGAGCTGACGTCATTCAACCGTTAGGGGCTTAAGTCCGCTTCTCGCTCCTTTTACGTGGTAATAGTATTTCTCTGACTCCCTCTCTGGGGCGTTACGGGAGCAGCAGTGATGCTGCAAGTGAGTAGAGGATTCTCGCGTGGGTGGCTGGTCTAGTAATCGTGTGTTTCGCCGTGCTGTTTTGTTGACGGCGTATGGGGTGTCGGCGGCGTTGGTGTCGGTGGGTTTGGTGCCTGCATCGCAGGCCTGGGCTAATACCACTCCTCCCCCTTCTCCTTCGCCTGTGGAGCAGGCCGCTCCCGCCTCGGGTGGCGTGGTTGACTTTCCGTCGGCTGTGATCCAGGCCCGAGCGACGGGCAAGCGTGTGGAGGTGTCGGCGGAACGGTCGGAGTCCTCGAGCACGTGGGTGAATGCAGATGGGCCGGTGACGACAGAGCATTTCGCGGCCCCTGTGCGGTTCAAGAACGATAAGGGTGAATGGGCCTCATTCAACACTGATCTGGTTGAGAAGGCGGATGGTTCGCTTGCTCCCGCGTCAGTGCTCGAGGGAGTTGTGTTGGCGGGTGAGGTGAAGGGCACAGATGCTCAACCGGAAGGATCTCTGGAAGGCTTCCCGGTTAGCTATGGGTAGTAGGCGCGCGGAGGTATCAAAAAAAATGGCTAGAGAGCCAGAAGAAGAAGACTTAGAGCGCACAGAAGAGCCTGGGGAAGACAGTAAATTTCATAAATTCCTTATTCTGATAGATTCTGCTACTTATGCGACTCTTCACACACTTCCCGAAGGGTTAACATCCGTCTCAATCGCGGTAACGGTAGTAGCCAGTCTTTTGTTGTCGTATACTGGCTACGAAATCCTTTTAAAAGAGAGCAAGAAATTTTCACAAGGTGGTTTATGGTTAGCCCTTAGGGAGAGCCTGAGTGTCGCCTTAGGTACATCGCTTGTGACATCAGTGTGCACTAGTTCGATAGTCCTGACGGTGATCTCTCTGGTCGCGGCAATAGTGTTTGAGCTACTTCTGCTCTGGTGGAATAGGCTTTGAGCTGTGCGGCGCATAAAAGTGCGATTGTGTGGCCGGTGCCAATAGTCGCTGGGGAGCGCAATCCCATCGGGGCACGGGGTGCTGGAATGCTGATGGGGGGTGGGCTCCCGCTAATGCCCTGGAGGATGAGTTAGATTTAGGAGCACTTATGTGGGCTGAGAGCGATAGATCAACGTTCCGTAAGGAGCGAAAGATTCTAATGCAAATTTTGATGGAGGAAAATCCAGCAAACATCCCAGAATATGTTCTGCAGGAGTCCTCGTTGGTGTACTCTGCCGAGGCAAATGCTATTTACAGATACGTTTGCAATAACGTTCAAGAGGATATCAGTAGTGAGCAGCTAGAACAGGTAATATATGATGCTAGCGGTGACCCGCTAGATGCTAATGCTGTAAGTCGCGCAGCGCAGAGAATCGTGGAGGCGTTAGGGTAGTGTCACTTGTGGCACAGTGGATCCGTTTTATACGTAAGGAATGAGACCGGGCTTCGGCTATAGACGCGATCCATAGACCTACCGTCCTTCTAGTCACGAACTATAATATTGACGTAGTCACAACTGTAGAACTGCCAGCAGAGAGCGGGCAACTGGCATCAGCCATTGAGGTCTGGAGGAGCTACGCAGAGTACGGAGAGAACCAGCGAACCCTAAACCAAGTATCTAGGCTTCGACCGCCCTCCTCCCTGGGTTGGCTTGATGGAAAGTGGCGTGAAAACTCAGAAGAGTATGCCTCGCTGTACCTTATGGGTCAGCGGCTCTATAACTCACCGTCGGGCACCTTTACAGCTAATGATCCGATGAATCAGTGTGACACTAGTGGGACGGCAGCCTGCAGCAGGCGAGCAGCCAGCAAAAAAGTATGCATGTGGGAAGAAAATCATCACCACTTTATGGATGTATCCGCCATACAAAACGGTGCCTCTAAGCAAATATGCGCGACAGGTATGAAGATGCGATCAATTGAGCTCTGGGGTTCGTTTATCACGTGACTGCAATCGAGGTGCAGCAGCGATGACGGTGGAAAAAGGCAATCTATGAAAGCTGCAATAAGGTTGGGCGCTGGGAGCGAAATTACTACGCTTATGAATACAAACAAGCTCGCGTTTCGAATGATAGGTATATTGGTCCGGTTATGATCAAGCGCGTATACAATCAGGAAGGGCGCGAGCCTTGACGGGACGCATAGATCGTGGTTGATAGGGGTTTGTGGCAGATGCTTTACAGGGCTTTCCTTGCCACGCGGCCTTGGCATTGGAACCTCGCTGCTCTGTTGGTGCTCGCTGGCTGGCACCTTGCCGCGTTGCTACCCCTACCTCGTTTCATAGATCAACAATCCGTATGGGTTGTGCCGCCAATAGTTATTGGCTGCCTAATAGTGAGCGGGGTGCGAGGAAGCGATCGCTTTCAAACTGAGTCACAGCCTCCGCGGGACCCCAAAGCTCGATAATTGCGACGGTCTAGCTGTTTTTACTAAATCGAAGGGTTATATACTGCTTAAGTTAGCACCGGTCCGACTGTCGCTAAGCCTTCTTAATTAAACTTCGGACACATTTGTAACTGCAAGGATATCGTTCAGGACGACTGTCGTCGTGCTGCCGTTGTAGTCAGTACTCGCGAACCACTGGGAGCGCGTGTAGTTTCTAGCGTTTCCGTCGTGCCAGCGAGTGTTGGCTAAGAAGTCCGGCGCGCATTCCCACAAACGCGTTGCGGTTGCATTTTTCTACGCGCTCGGTCTTGACCGCCGACGCCGCCAAGTATCACCTCTCGCGCTGTCGCGGATATCTGTGAAATCCTTGCCTTCGATTTTTGCTGGGCGCGTGATTGGGTGGTCGGTCATATCGGTGCGGGAGCTAGCTGCGTAGGTCGCTTAGCGCTCCGGTGAGGTTGGTCTGCTCTCGTACTCCACGGCATACAGCTACCCCACGGACCCTATTTCAAAATTCGACCTCACAGGCCGCTGCGGCTCTACAAGCACGGTAATGTGCCGCGAGGAAGCACCGGGAGGTACTCGAAGTACGATAGGAGTGGGTGGTCGTGCATCTGCAACGGGATCGGGACAGCGTAGTTCAGGTATGTCGACTAAGAGAGGCGCAGCAGGTTCACGTAAGCCCAACAGTCCCAGCGCAAAAGGCAGATCCATGAACAAGCACAACCGCAGATCAGGGTGTAATCTGACGCGACGGCACAAGACGGCGCGCATTCAAGTAGGCGGCAAAACGATTGAGAAAGCAGCTGTAGACGCGCCGGGGAGGGTGCGTAGATATGTGCTGTGGAACCGGAAAATAAACGACGCAGTTTATGGTGGAAACAGGAAAGATAGGCAAATATGGAACTGTCACCGGATATATTAGCCGTTGAAGGAGGTGACTGTGTCACAAAAGTTGCCAAATGGAGCACGAACTGAAGCGGGACTCTCCAAGTATTCGACGATGGATTTCTTGGAAATTTGTGAGGATAATCTCGGCACGCTCTTAAAGGGCTTGGATGGTCATCTGTATTATCTGAAGGCCGATGAGTTGAGCCGGAAATGCATCCTCAAAAATATGCGCGAAGGTGCTGCTCTATACGTCAATCCCGAGGGTTACTGGTCATCCTCTGAAGCGGAAGCGCACAGAGGGCGGATCGGAAAATGGTTTACGGGGCGCGAAGGTAGCGAAAGTGCGCGGCGTTATGCTGACGATAAGGCTAAATACCCTCTAGTGTACTCGGCGCTATTTTGGAGCCACGTCGATTCGAAACGAGTCCTGTATCTAGAGGGGTATTCACTGGAGCCGCTCCTTAAATTGAATTTAGAAGAGCGCAAGTGAACTCCCGTCAGTGTGGTTAGCGGCATCATTGAAATGGTTGCAGTGCTGCTTATCTCAATGCTGGGGTCTCTAAGACGAGACCTCATGATTCCTTGGTGCCGATTCTGACGGGCCCAGTACGAGTGTTTGACCAGCCCGTGGTAACGATTCATTGCGTCGCGGGTTGCTTCGCCATCCTTGCCTTCGATGCTTGCTAGGCGCGTGCGCGGGTTCCCCTTTACCGGGTGTGGGTGTTGGCTGTGTAGGTCGTCTAGCGCCACGGGGAGGTTGTTCTGCACGCCTACTCCACGGTCTGGCGGCGTTGCTTTGTTGACGGTGATGCTGATCGCTCGGGGGCGGATCTGAGCACGAGTGTGTCCGCGCCGGATACACGTCTCAACGCTCTCCCGACCGCGAGGCACAGGGCTCGTCGCCGCGGCCCTCGTGCTGCGCTCGCGCAGCCGCGGTGAACGATCCGTGAACTCCGGTGTTGCCGCTGGCGCAGCCTGAAATTCACCGCTCGGCAAGAACCCGTTAGGACTCGATTCCTAGCCTGAACCAGACACTGTTTCTCGAGTTCAGGATAGAAATCATGCCCCTTATCCCCACCACGGGCGAGGTTGCCCCCGCCGGCGCTTCGCGCACGCGCCGCACGCGCGGCGGCCTTCGCGCCCTCGCCGTTGCCGCGGCCCTCGCCATCGCCGTTCCCGGTAGCTTTGCCCTCCCCGCCGATTCCCCCTCCGTTCTCGCGCCGGCCACGGCCCAGGCCGCGCCAAGCGAAGACGACGTTGCAAAGGGTGGCGTGTTTGCGGATTCGCAGACGCGCCGCGTCGCACCCGGTCTCGACCTCACGACCTTCTCGCGCCTCGAGAGCGCGGGCTGGAACGAGGGAAGCGTACTGACCGCGGATCTCACCGAGCAGACCCTGTCAATGGACGTCGTGGACAACGGTGCGGTCGCGAGCCGGGCCCCGCTTGGCGAACTCATGACCTCGGGCGAGCGCGGCGACCAGGCTGTTGCCGCGATCAACTCGGCCTTCTTCGACATTAACTTCAGCGATGCGCCGGTCTATAGCTCAGTCTCGAATGGTGAGTCGGTCGTTGGCTCGGATAGCAAGCGCCCGGCATTTACGATCGCTGGCGGCAAGGCCGTCGTGCAGGCCCTTACGACCTCCGGCAAGGCCACACTTGCCGACGGCTCCGCGATTGAGCTTGCGACCCTCAACGATCCGAGCATCCCCGCCGGCAAAGTGGGCGTGTACAACTCGCGTTGGGGTTCCTACACGCTCGATCGCCCTATCGGCGGACCCGACAAGGTGAGTGCTCACGCCGCTTACGCCCTCGTCCAGGACGGCAAGGTCGTCAAGGCGAGCGGCATCGTCGAGAAGGGTGTGGGGGAGCAGGAGATCCCCGAGGGCGCGCAGCTCCTCCTCGGCCGCGAAGAGGGTGCCGACAAGGTCGCGGCGCTCAAGGTTGGCGACAAGGTCGACGTCGCGATCGGTCCCGACCAGGACGTCGACATGGGCGTGCAGGGCAGCGATCAGATCCTCACGAATGGCGAAGTCATCCCCATGAGTGATGACTCCCTCGTGAAGACGAGCCACCCCCGCACCGCGATTGGCGTGAGCAAGGATGGTTCGAAGGTCTTCGCGATCGTGCTCGATGGCCGTAGCGCCAACTCCCACGGCATGACCCTCCCCGAGCTCGGTCAGCTTTTCAAGGATCTCGGCGCGTATAACGCCGTGAACCTCGACGGCGGCGGCTCCTCCGCGATGATTGCGCGCGCTGCTGGCGACGACGGCCCCGCGGTGTGGAACACCCCCTCCGACGGCGACGTCCGCAGCGTTTCCGACGCCCTCGTGTTCTACTCGAGCGCCCCGAAGGATGAACTTTCCGACGCGCAGCTCTCGATCGCCCTCGAGAGCGAGAACGCCGTGTTCCCGGGCCTTCACCGCACGATTGAGGGCACGGGGCTTGGCAAGAACCTTGCCCCGCTTGCCGTCGAGGGTGAATATACGGCCGAGGGTGCCGCGACAGTTGTCCCGACCGAGTCGGGAACCGCGGTTGTCGAGGGTGTCGAGCCCGGCAGCGCCACCGTGACCTATAAGTCCGGTGTTCACGAGGACTCGGTGAACGTGCGTGTTCTCGGCGACCTACTCGCGATTCGCCCGAGTGCCCGTACCCTGAGCCTTCCCGATGCCGATGCGATCCGCAGCCTCACCCTCACGGGTATTGATTCCGACGGCCGCCGCGCCCGCATCGAAACCCAGGACGTCAAGGTCGAGGCCAGCAATGGCTTTACCGTGACCGACGATGGGCTTGGCACGTGGGCGATCGCCGGCACGGGCGATGCCGAAGCTGGCACTGTGACCTTCAGTGTGGGCGATGTCGAGACGACGGTCCCCGTGAGCTTCGGCTACACGGAGGCACCGGTCTTCGATTTCTCGGCCGTGGAGAACTTCAGCGATGCGAACGCTCGTGCCGCCGGTTCGATCGAGCCCGCGACTGGCGAGAACGGAGAGGACCCCGCGGTCCGCTTGCAGTATGACTTCACGCAGTCGACCGCGACCCGCGGCTACTACCTCGTGGCGAACGAGCCCGTGAAGATCGAGGGCAACACCCTCGCGTTCACCGCGACCGTCAAGGGCGATGCCACGGGCGTGTGGCCGCGCCTCCAGGTCGTTGACGGCAAGGGTACCCGCACGAACATTAACGGTGAGAACATCACGTTCGATGGCTGGAACCAGGTGGTCTTCACCGTTCCCGAGGGGCTCGCGCAGCCGCTGACCGTTGAGCGTCTTCGCTTCATGGAGACCCGCCCCGACGCGCAATACAAGGGCGACCTGACCGTCTCGGCGCTGACCGCAACGACGACCACGTCCGCCGAGGCGGGCGAAGACAAGGCCATCCACGACCCGGCACTCCTCACGGTCGGCTCGGTCGACGATCGTGCGCAGCGCATCGCGGTCATGAGCGACTCGCAATTCGTGGCACGCGCCCCCGAGTCGAATGGTGTCAAGGGCGCCCGCCGCACGTTCCGCGAGATCAAGGCGGAAAAGCCCGATCTGCTCATCATCAACGGTGACTTTGTTGATGAGGCAACCCCCGAGGACTACGAGCTTGCGAAGAAGATCCTCGACGAGGAATGGGATCCGTCGATTCCGTACATCTACGTGCCCGGCAACCACGAGATCATGGGCGGAAAAATCGAGAACTTCGAGAATGCCTTCGGCGCAACCCGCCACGACCGCGACCTCGGCCGCACGAAGATCTTCACGCTCAACACCGCTGGCGGCAGCCTCCGCTCCGGCGGCATCGACCAGATTGCGGCGCTCGAGAAGGCTCTCAAGGACGTGGAGCAGTCGGATACCCTCACGGGCATTGTCGTGTTCTTCCACCATCCGCCGAGCGATCCGCTTCCCTCGAAGTCGAGCCAGCTCGCTGACCAGCGCGAGGCTCGGGAACTCGAGCGCGTTCTTGGCGAGTTCCGCGATCGCTCCGGAAAATCTGCTGCGGTGGTGAACGCCCACGTTGGCGTGTTCCACGGCGCGGCTGTCGAGGGCGTCACCTACCTCGTCAATGGCAACTCCGGGAAGAACCCCGCGGGTACGCCGGAGACGGGCGGCTTCACCGGGTGGACGATGCTCGGCATCAACCCCGGTGCCGGCAAGGTCGGCTCGAACCCCACGACCTCGGACCGCGTCAACTGGCTTGCCGCCGAGGTGAAGCCTTGGGTCGACGAGGTCACCCTCACGCTCCCGAAGATCCTTCCGGAGGGCGAGACAGGCGAGTTCTCGGCAGTCATCGAACAGGATGGCCGCAAGGTTCCCGTCGCGTGGCCCGTGACCGCACAGTATTACGGCGAGGGCGTCGTCGTTGACGATGGTTCCGAGGCAGCCGAGGCTGCTGACGAAAGCGCCGTGATCCGCGTGAACCCCCTGACGGGTGAGGTCACCGCAATCCGTCCGGGCACCGCCGAACTTGTCGTTGAGGTCAACGGCCGCACTCACTCGCAGTGCATCACGGTTGAGGGCGCAAGCGCTCCGGCGAAGCCGGATCCGGCCGAGGAGCCGTCGGATACCGGTGTGGCGCCCACCGAGCCTGCTCCCGCCGACGGTGATGAGGTGGCCGACGCTGAAGGGCCCGAGGGTGCACAGCCCACGGACGAGGGCACCACCGCTGAGGGTCTCGCTGATGACGGAAGCGTCGCCGAAAGCCCCGCCGAGCAGGGCACGGGCGCGAATCGTGGGGATACCCAGTCAGGTGCCGCCAACCTCGGCACGGCATCTCGCCCCGCGCAAGTGACCGCGCCAGCGGCGGGCCGTCATGCGCCCCTCCCACGCACGGGCGTCGAGCTTGGAGGAGCGATCGCAAGCCTCATGTTCCTTGGCCTCGGGAGCGTGCTCGTGGCGCGCTCACGTAAGGCGGGTATGAAGTAACCGAAGAGCCCTCGTTCGAGAGCTCAGGGGCGCCGGCATCGTGGGTTTTGCGAGCCCGGCGCCCCACGCCTTTATTGAAAGTGGGAGCAGTTCCTCACACTGCGGAAACGACGTGCGCTCGGCAACCGTCGGACCTCGCCTACCCTGGAAGGGTGAAGGCACTTTCGAGAATTTTCCGGTTTACGAGCGAGCTGTGGCCGCTCTACCTTGTGATCGTCGTGTCGGCGCTCCTGACGACCGCGATGACCCTCGTCATTCCGTTCCTCATCGGCTCTGCAACCGATACCGCGACTGCGGCCGTGGCGGGGACGCTCACGCGCGACGAAGCCCTGCACGACATCATCATGACGGCCGTGTGGATCTTCGTCGCGTTCATGGCGAGTGCCCTCATCCAGAACATCGGTGGGTACTTCGGTGACGTCATGGGCAACCGCCTTCGTGCGATGCTCTCCGTCCGCTACTACGACAAGCTGCTCAACCTCCCGCAGCGTTGGTACGACGAAGAACTCACGGGCACGATCGTCTCGCGCCTGAACCGTTCGATTGCCGAAATTGGAACGTTCGCGAAGATCGCCTCAAACGCCTTTATCTCGATGATCATCACCGCGATCGCCGTGCTCGCGATCAGCGCGTGGTACTGGTGGCCGCTCGCCCTCATCCTGTTCATCATGTTCCCGCTGTACCTGTGGCTGACCTCCCTCACGAGCGTCAAGTGGCAGCGACTCGAAGGCGAGAAGAACGAGCAGATCGACATTGCCTCGGGCCGCTTCGCGGAGGTCGTGGGCCAGATCCGCGTCGTCAAGAGTTTCGTGCGAGAAAAGAGCGAGCTTGCCTCGTTCACGAAGCGCTTCAACAGCACCGATGCGATCACGAAAGAGCAGTCGGTCCACTGGCACAAGATGGATGTCTACCGCCTCGCGGCGCTTAATCTCGCGTTCGCGGTGCTGTACCTCATCATCTTCATCCGCACGGTTCAGGGCGATTTCTCGGTCGGTGACATGGTCATCCTCATCCAGCTCATGAACCTCGTGCGCAACCCGATCGAGAACATGAGCTGGGTCGTGGACACGTCGCAGCGCGCGGTTGCCGGGTCGAAAGACTATTTCGCGGTCATGGACACGAAGGTCGAGGTATGGCCGACACTTGCCGACGGACGATCGTTCCCGGAGGCGGTGGAGGGTGCCCCGCGCATCGTTTTCGACCACGTGAACTTCGCCTACGAAGAGAACCACGACGTCCTGCACGACATGAGCTTCCACGTGGACTCGGGGGAGAAGGTCGCGCTCGTGGGCGAATCCGGCGGTGGCAAGTCCACGATCGTGAATTTGATTTTGGGGCTGTACCGCACCCGCACGGGCGAGGTGCGCCTTCGCGGCCACAACGTCAACGAGCTTCCGATCGACGTTGTGCGCTCGCGCGTGGGCGTCGTGTTCCAGGATGCGGCGCTGTTCAGCGGCACGATCCGCGAAAACATCGCCTACGGTCGACCTGACGCGACAGACGAAGAGGTGCGCGAGGCGGCTCGCCGCGCGAACGCGAACCAGTTCATCGAGCGGTTCAACGACGGCTACGACACCCTGATTGGGGAGCGCGGCCTCAAACTTTCGGGCGGGCAGCGCCAGCGCATTGCGGTTGCGCGCGCGATGCTCAAGGATGCTCCGATCCTCGTGCTCGACGAGGCAACCTCCGCGCTCGATACGAAAGCCGAGCGGCAGGTCCAGGCGGGTCTCGATGCGCTCATGGAGAACCGCACATCGATCATCATCGCCCACCGCCTCTCGACGATCGCGGGCGTGGACCGCATCATCACGCTGCGCGATGGGCGCATCGACGAGATCGGCACGCCCGCCGAGCTTGCCGCTTCCGGCGGTATCTACGCGGAGCTGCTCGCGCTTCAGAACGCGGGCGGCGCTGAGGCAAAGAAGCTGCTCGAGAGGTTCGGGATCACCGGCTGACGTCCCCAGGCTAGTCTCGAGGACGCCGAAGGGCGTTCGTACGATGGTGTCGTGACTTCCGAGCGTTTTTCACGAGAGCAGAGCATTGTGGTTGACGCGCCGGCCGGGCGCATCACCGGGTGGCGCGACGGCGAGGTGATTCGCGCGACGGGCATTCCGTATGCCCGGGCCGAACGTTTCGACAAGCCGGTTCCCGTCAACGAACTGGGATCGTACGAAGCGCGACAGTGGAGCCCCTCGGCGCCGCAAAACGCCATGGAGGAGCCGCCGCTTTTCGGCCCCGAGCTGCGGGATCTTGACGTGAGCGAGGACTGCCAACACCTCTCGATCACCATTCCCGGTGATATCCGCGAGGGTGAGAAGCTTCCCGTGATCGTGTGGATCCACGGAGGTTCGTACGTCGCCGGGGCTGGCGATTCGTCGTTCAGCGATCCCGCGCGGTGGGTGGCTGAGCGCCGAGTCATCGTCGTGACCGTCACCTATCGCCTCGGGGTGCTCGGTTTTCTCGGCTCCTCGCTCGGCCCCGCGAACCTCGGCCTCCTCGACCAGGCGGAGGCATTTCGGTGGGTACGCCGCAACATTTCGTCGTTTGGCGGGGACGCTGCGCGAGTGACGGCACTCGGGGAGTCGGCGGGGGCCGACGCCATCCTGCACCACGCTGCCGCCATGGGGTACGCGATCCTTGACGGCCGCGACGAGGAATTGCTGTTCGACCGCGCGATTGCGCTCAGCCCGCCGCTCGGGATCCGCGAGGGGCGCAGCCGCATGAACGCGCTCAGCGCGCGGATTCTTGAGAAGCGCGTGAGGCGCGAGTCGTCCATTGACGACCTGCTCGCGGCGCAAAAAGCGATTGAAAAGGCAGCGGCGCCCTTCGGCTACGCGGGGTCGATGCCGTTCGGCGTCCAATACGGCCACGACCCGCTTCCGCCGGAGGAGGGCGTGCTCGCGGCGTGGCACGCGATCGCGCCCAAGGTGCCCCTCCTCATCAGTTCGGTGGGAACCGAAAGCAGCTTCTTCGCGCATTCGGTGCCTTTCGCCCGTTTTTTGCGGGGGCTTCCGCGCGTGGGGGAGCGGGCGTACTGGACGTTCGTGGATTCGGCGAGCAGAGCGGTGTTTACGAAAGGCATCGACTTTCTCGCCCACGAGTGGGGCGCGGCCGGCGGTGTTGCCCACCGCGCCGTGGTTCCGTGGAGCGTGCCCGGCAACCCATTCGGCTCCCCGCACGTCACGGACATCGCGCTGCTGTTTTCTCGCGAGGACTCGTGGCGAAGCGCGCTGCCATTCGAGGGGGCCACGTGGGACGAGGTCGATCGCGCCGGTGCCGAACTTCGGCGGTATTTTGCGGAGTTCGCGAGCGGTGCGAGCGACCACCCCCTCACGAAGGAGCCGCGTGTGATCCGCGGCCACGCCGCCTAGGAAGCCGGACCTCCTCGCCGAGGTGGTGCCCCGGCGAGCGGGGTCGGCTAACGGTAAACCTTAGACCGCCGCCTCGAGCTCCGTTCCCTCCGCGCCGCTATCGAGCTCGCCCCGGCGCTTGTTGCGCAGCACCCCGTGACGGGGGCTCAGCGCCCACGAGAGCACGAAGATCGCCGTCGCGACGAGCACGATGGTGCCACCCGTAGGGAGATCGAGCGCCCACGAGAAGTACACGCCGAGCAGGGCGCTGCCCATGCCGATGCCCGCAGCGCACGCCATCATCGGCACGATCCGGTCGGTGAGCATCCGCGCCGAGGCCGCCGGCGTGACGAGGAGGGCGAGGACGAGGATATTGCCGATCGTGTGGATACTCATGACAACCGCGAGAGTCACGAGCACCGAGAGGGCGATATCGAGGAGCATCACGGGCAGGCCGAGTGCCGCGGCGTAACCGCGGTCCATGCCGACGACAACGAGGTCGCGGTGAAGGATGACGAGGAGGGCGAGGACGATCGCCGTGAACACCGCGGAGGTGACGAGCGCCGAATCCTCGATGCCCGTGATGGCCCCGAACAAGAAGCTCGAAAGTGAACCGCCGTAGCCGGGGGCGCGGCTCATGACCACGATGCCGAGTGCAAACGCCGCGACGAAGAACACGCCGATCACGGCGTCGCTTCGCAACCGGTGATGGTTGCCGAAAACGGCGATGAGGATCGCCGTGATGACGCCCGCGACGATGCCGCCCACGAGGAACGAGCCCTGGAGCACGAATGCCACCGCGATTCCGGGGAACACTGCGTGCGCGACAGCGTCGCCGATGAACGTCATGCCGCGCAGCACCACGTGCGTGCCCACGACGGCGCAGACGAGCGCCGCGAGCATCGACACGACGAGTGCCTTCGGCAGGAACGTCAGCTGCGGGTTCGTGAGGTCGGTGAGGAAGTCGAGAGGAGTCAGCATCAATGGTCTTTCGATTCGGCGTCGACCGCGGAGGCGACGTGCGTAAGAAGTGGTGAGTGCTCGGAAACGCGGAAGGTCTCCCGCCACGGCGCGGGATCGCGCAGTTCGCGTGGCGGGGCATCGGCGATCACTCGGCGATTGAGCAGCACCACGCGGTCGGCGACGTGCAGCGCATGCGTAAGGTCGTGCGTCGACATGACCACGGCGCAGCCCTCGCGAGCGAGCGAGACGAACAGGTCGCTCAGGAGTTCCTGCGAGGGCATGTCGAGCCCCGTGAACGGCTCGTCGAGCAAAAGAACGGCAGGCTCGAGCACAAGTGCGCGAGCGATCATGACGCGTTGGCGCTGACCGCCCGACATCTCACCGATCGGGCGATCCTTCATTGCGTCCATGCGGACCTTTGAAAGGGCGTGCGCGACGGCCTTGTAGTGCTCTTTGCCGGGGGAGCGCCAGCGGCTGAGCTTGCGAATAAGCCCGAGCATGACCACGTCGTGCGCGGTCGCGGGGAAATCCCACTCCATTTCGCTGCGCTGCGGAACGTACGCACGTTCCCCGCGCGCCTCGACGGTTCCCGAAGCGAGGGGGAGCACCCCGAGGAGGCTCTTCACGAGGGTGGTTTTACCGGCGCCATTCGGCCCGAGCAGCACCGTGACGCTTCCCGCCTCGATATCGAGGCTGATGTCGTCGAGGACCGTGCGCCCACCGAGATTGACGCGCAGCTGCGAGCACGACAGCGGACGTGCGCGATCCGCGTGGCCCGCCGCGGTCGCGCCAGCCGCCTCACGCGGGCGTGCGCCGAGAGCGGAGGTCACTTCCTGCCACCTTCGCCCGGGTGGTTCGCGGTCGAGGATCCGGCGCCTGCGGCTTCGCTTTCGGCTTCGGCTCGCGCGCGCTCATTCTTCTTCTTGTTGAGCGCGTAGGCTCCGCCGCCCGCGGCAGCAACCACGGCAGCGCCGCCGCCCACGATCCACGGAAGCGAGTTCGAGCTCGTCTTTTCGCTCGCGCCGTCATCGGCAGCGCCCTTCGAGGGCTTGGCCTTCGCGTCATCCTTCGCGGCGCCGGGAGCCGAGGAGGCGTCGGACCCGCCATCGCTCGCACTTCCCGCGGCCGGTGCACCGTCGTTGCCCCATGCGGGCGTCGCCTGCATCGCTTCATCCGGTGCGGTCGCATCGCCGACCGCGAAACGCAGGGTGCCGCCGGCGGAGTACTTCGTGCCATCCTCGCCCTCGGCCACCGCCTCCACGGCGAGGAGATACACGCCGGGCTTCGTGAACACCCAGTTCGCGTGCGTGTGCGTGTTGATGTCCACGAACACGTCGGCGGGGGTCTGCTCGAGCGTGTCGCCATCGGCGAGCTGCTGCGGCGGCGCGAAGTTGCCCGGCTGGAGGAACAGGCTGAAGTGGCCGGGACCGGACACGTGCGTGAAGCGCAGCGTGACGCCGCGCGGGCATGCTTTGACGACAGCGGGATCCTGCGTATTCCACCCGAGCCACACGACGCCCGACACTTCGGTCTGGGGCACGACGTACACCTCAGAGCCAGGTTCCGCCTTGATGAACGAGTACGCTTCATCGTCCGGAACGGGAAGAATACCCTGGTCATGAACCTGGAAGACGATGTCCTCGAGCATGCGCCACGTGGGAGTTTCCCCCGTGTCGTCACGCGCGGCGAAGATCCACTCACCGTCGATGAGGCGCGGACCGAGATCGACGTGATGCGCATCGATCACGACCTTCTCGCCCTCGACGATCTTCTCGTCATCGCTCACCTTCTGCTTGAGAGCCGGGTCGTCGGCACCGTCGGTCGCGCCGTCGGTCGGATCGAGCGGGAGGGGCCGTGCGGGTGCCGCGAGGGCAGCGGGGGCGCATGCCAGGGCGCCGAGTGCGCCGGCGCCGAGGGCCGCAAAGTGGCGCCGCGTGAGGGCGCGAGAAGAACGGGAAGTCATGAGCTCATCTTTCGTTGGTAGGAGGGTTTTATTCCGACGCTTGCCGGTCGCCATCGCCCAGGGGCTTTCCACCGAGTCCCCTCGCGAGGGAGTCGGCGTTGGCCCTCATCATCGCGGCGTAGGTATTGACCTCGCGCGTGAAAGAGTCGCCCCAAATGGGCTGGACGGGAATCTTTTCCATGCGGGCGGCATCAACGAGGCTCGTCGATACCGGTCCCGCTGTGGCTTCAAGGAAGACCGCTTTCGGGACGAGGTCGCGCAGAGTCGCGGCGAGGCGGCGGCGATCCGCGATGGAGGGCTCTTGCCCCGGTGAGGGGGAGACGACGGCGGCGATGCGAAGCCCGTAGCGGTTCGCGAGGTAACCGTAGGCGTCGTGGGTCGTCACGAGTTCGCGGCCGGCCTGCGGGATTGAATCGATCGAACGCTGAACGTAGGAGTCGACGTCGTCGAGTTCGCGCAGGTATGTGGCCGCCCGCGAGCGGTATCCGCCCGCGTGGTCCGGGTCGAGGCCGCACAGGTGGTCGCGGATGACCTCGACGTAGGCCTGGGCGTTCGTGACGTCCTGCCACAGGTGCGGGTCGATCTCGCCGTGAACATGCTTGCCGAGCACAGCCTGCGGCAGCTGGTAGACGTCTGTTCCGCCGCGGGCGATGAATCGGAAGGCGGGATCGGCGGGGACCGGAAGCAGCGCTTTCGGGGGCACGTGGATCACCATGTCGTCGAGCGCGATGTCGCGCGTGCCGCCGTCGGCCTCGGGGTCGTCGATGCGCATCACGAGCGCGCCCGAGGGCACGTCGACCGTGATGTCGGCGTGGCCCGCGGAAATCACCCGCCGCTTCGCGAGGGAGGCATGGGCGCCTTTTTTCGCCGCTTCCTCGGGGGAGATGCCGACGCAGATCCAGACGTCGCCCTCGGCCGAGGACTCGGCGCCAAGCGCTCCACCGCTCCACGTTCCCCTGAAGCGCGCGCGATACACGCCTGCCTTGGTAAAAGCCCAGCTCATGTGCGTGTGGGCATCCATGGGAAGGTCGATGGCATCGGTGCGGGCCGAGACGCCGTCGGACGAATCAAAGACGCGCTGAGGCTCCCCGAACGTTCCGGTCACGTACCCGTGCAGGTCGCCGGGGCCGTCGCTCTCGGTGAGTGCGAGGCGCACCTGCGTAAGGCGCCCGGCGCCGCGTTCGCGCCCCGCGACGCGAAGGCCAAGCCACACCGTGTCGAGAGAGCGGTTCTCGACGAGCGGGATGATCGTGGCGCCGCGCGTCGAGGCTTCCTCGGCGAGTGCGAGGTGCGTCGAGCCAGCGGGAAGATTCGCGTCGATCGTGCGGATCAGCGCCTGCTCTTCGAGCATGAGGTAGTTCGACAGCGCGAGATCGGCGTACGCGATATCGCGTACGTTGCGGGGGAGCGGCTCGAACGAGTGCGGGTCACCGCCCTCGGGAATGAGCGACGTGACGAGTGCATCGGGACCCGCGACGTTCTTTGCGAGATCGGCGAGAATGCCGGTCGTCGCCACGATGCGCGGGCGGGGATCCTCGCTCGAGCGTGCGGTGCGGCCAGGCAGAATGATCGCACCGAGAGAGCAGGCGGCGGCGCCCAGGAGCACGGAGCGCCGCCGCAGTTGAGGGGTGGAGGTCACTGGAAGCGGCGCCTCGCCACTGCCGTGCCAGCGCCCACGATGATGAGCGCCGCGGCGGTGCCGGCGAGGCCGGTCACCTCAGCGCCCGTGCGCGGAAGACCCGAAGCGGACCCCGCGGGAGCGTCGCCCGTCACGGACTTGGCGTAGTCGGCGGAGCCGCCCGCCTCCACGATCTGGTCGGCGGTGAGCTCACAGTCGGCGCCGTCCTCGGTCTTGCCCTTGAGGTCGACGATCTTGTAGCCCTTGCCGTCCTTGAAGATCTGGCCGATCTTCGCGCTCTTGCGGTCCTTTGCAGCGCTCACGCTCGAGCCCGAGCCGGCGGTCGAGGAGTACCACTTCTGGCCAACGATCTGGCCGAAGTTGCCCGAGGTGAACACGCCCACGTTGCCCGGTCCGCTCGCGGACACGAGGGTCTGCGTGATTTCGCCGGTCGTGTTCTGAATGATCGAGGGGTGCATCGTGTTGGCGCCGACCCACGGAACGCCCGGATCCTGAGTCGAGCCGATCATCCACACGTCCGAGCCGGCGGGGGCAATGTACTCAATGCCCGCGGGTGCCTTGGCCTTCGCGGCGTTGCCGAGGCCGAACGAGATGGAGGAGGGGTCAACCCACTGCGCGGGTGACTTGCGGTCGTCCTTGATCGACGAGATGAGCTTGCCGTTCTCGAAGCGTGAACCGAAGTCGAAGTGGCCGCTCGTTGCGCCGGAGCTGCTACCCACGTTGAACGTGAGGGTCGAGGTGTCGGAGTAGGTCTTGCCGTCCTTGCCCTTCGCGCTCTGGCGGATCTTCAGCTTGTAGGTGCCGGGCTTGGAGAACACCCAGTTGGGGTGCACGTGCGTGTTCGCGGGAATCGTGTACGAGCCGCCAACCTTGGCCTTCGACGTGCTCGTCGCGGCCTTGATTTCGTCCTTCGTGGCGTCGCGCACAACTTCGGTCGCGGTGCACACGGGCGCCTTCGGCTCCTCCTTGGCGGGGGCTTCCGGCGCCGCCGGTGCCGCGGGAGCAGCGGGCTTGGTCTTGGGCTCAGGAGCCGGGGCCGGTACCGCAGGCTTAGCTTTAGGCTTCGCCTTCGGCGCGGGTGCGGCGGGCTTTGCCGGCGCCTTGGCCTTCGGTGTGGAAGCGTCACGCTTCGGCTTATCCGCGGGTGCGGGGTTCGCGGGCGCGGCAGGGTTGGTGGAGTCCTCCGGTGCAGGCGCTTCCGCGGTGGGTGCGGTGTCCGACGGCTTCTCCGGTGTCGTCGAGTCCTCCGGTGCGGGGGCGGGAGCCGGTGCGGGGGCAGGAGCCGGTGCCGGCTTTTCAGCCTTGGTGTCGGCCTTGCCGCGGAACTCATCGCCCACGGTGAAGGTGTAGGTCGCCTTGTTCGAGGAGACCTTCTTGCCGCCCTTCGTACCCTCGGCGTGGAGAGTCAGCGTGTACACGCCGGGCTTCGTGAAGACCCAGTGTGCGTGCGTGTGAGCAGCGAACGACTGGTCGCGAACGGCACCGGACTTGAGGTCCATGCTGCCGTTTTCGAGCAGAGGCGTGATAGCACCGAAGCTGTCAGCGCCCATGAGGTGGATATTCCCGGGACCCTCGACCTTGTCGAACTTGAGCTTAATCGACTCATCAAAGCCCGTGCCCTTGACCCCCAAGGTATCCCAGCCGGGCCAGAGGAGGTTCTGGTCTTGGGTCATCGGCAGCCAGTAGGCCTTCGGGGCACCGGGAACATTCTCCGGCAGATCCTTGAGAGCCGCCGACTTCACGTGAAGCTCGACGTCTTCGGCAGCGTGAGTCTTGTGCGAACCCGTGACGTCTTCCTTGAGGTCGAGCTTGAGCGCGTCGCCCTCAGCGGTGACGTTGAAGGCATCGACGTGGCCGGAATCGATCACGAGGCGCTCGGCGGCGTGCGCCGAGCCGAGAGGAATGAGAATAACGGCGAGCGAAGCGAACGCCGCGAGGAGCGCGCGCAACGCGGCGCGAGTGCGCGCCGGCGCCGTGGCTGTCTGGACCAAGGGAGCACCTTTCTATGTCGCCCGCCGAAAACCGCGAGCAACGGTTGTTAATGAGAGTCGCTATCATTAACAACATAGGGAGCCTCCTCCCGTCAACCCAGGGACAGCACCTCGTTCGTTGTGGCGATACGCACCTGCGGCGCAAAAAGCCCCATGATTGAGAGCGCCCGCTCGTGATTTCCCTGGTCAGAGCCCGCGCACGCATCACCTACGAGGGTGATCCACGCACCCGCATCGGCCGCGGGCAAAACGGTCGAGATCACGCAGCAATCGGTCGACACTCCCGCCACGACGAGACGCGGGCTCTCGCCCGTGATAGCCCTCAGCTGCGCGCCCCACTTGCCGAACGTCGGCTCATCAATCACGTGAGGGGCGTCGAGCGCGGCCGCCTCGGGGGTGAGGTCGTACAGTGGATCGCTCGCGGGCACATCCGCAAACGGCCACGCCTCGAAATACTCGCCCCACGAGGTCGAGCGGTCAGCCGTCGGAATCCAGCGCGTGAGAATCACCCGCCCCTCGAACGCCTCCGCAAGGCGCGCGATATTCGCCCAGGCCGCCTCCCACATGGGGGAGGCCCAGTCCGACGACTGCTCGGCAAAAATTACCTGCGGATCAATGACGAGGAGCCACGCCTCCGAGGAATCGTCGCCGGGAACGCCGCGAGAATGCGAAGCCGCTGTGACGCCGGAAGGCGTCGGCGCCGTACTCATGCCCACTCCTGGCGGCGGATCGTGCCACGGCGCAGCACGAACGTGAGAACGAAGCCGAGGACGAGTGCGAGAAGAACGCCGAGGTTCGCGTCCGCCCACTTGCCATCGCGCCCGCCGAGCGGGCCAAGGAGGTAGCCCTGCCAGTTGTTCCATGCCGCCGCTTCCGCGAAGCCGTTGACCACAAGCCCCCAGCCGAGCACGGAGCACACGATGAGCGCGAGGATCGAGATCCAATCGACCGAGCCGTAGCGGCCTTGTGCATCGAACAACGCCTGCTCGTCGTAGTCGGCGCGGCGCGTGAGGATATCGGCGATAAGAATGCCCGCCCAGGCCGCGAGCGGAACGCCAAGGGTGATGAGGAAGCTCTGGAAGGGACCAAGGAAGTCGTGCGCGAAGAACACCACGTAAATCGTGCCCGCCGTGAGGATCACGCCGTCGATCGCGGCCGCGGCGGGGCGCGGGATATCAATGCCCAGGCTGAGCAGCGTGAGGCCCGAGGAGTAGATGCCGAGCACGGCCCCCGACACGAGTGCAAGAACCGCCGTAAGCCAGAACGGGATGAGCACCCAGATCGGGAGGATCGAGGCGAGCGTGCCGATCGGATCATTCACGATGCCATCGCTCAGTGAGGGATCCGAGGCCACGAGGAGCACGCCAAAGAACACGAGGAGCACCGGGGCGATCGCACCGCCGAACGTGTTCCACCAGATAATCGCGCCGTCAGAGGTTTCGCGCTTTTGGTACCGCGACCAGTCGGCGGCAATGTTAATCCAGCCGAGGCCAAAGCCGGTCATGACCATCACGAGCGCGCCAATGACCTGCTGCGGCGTGCCGTTCGGGACCGCGAGAATCGCGTCGACATCGATGTGGGAGAACGTGAGGAGCACGTACAGGATCGTGATGGCGCCCGTGATCCACGTGAGAACCGACTGCAGCTTCATGATCGTGTGGTAGCCGAGTACGCTCGCGACGACGATGAGGGCTGCGACCGCGATCGTCGCCGCGATGAGTACCGGAGTGCCGCTTGGAAGGCCAAGGCGCGCGAACACCGTAGCCGTGGCGAGGACCGCCATGATGGAAAGGAACGTTTCCCAACCAATCGAGGTGAGCCACGAGACGATGCCCGGAACCTTCTGGCCGTGCACGCCGAAAGCGGCGCGCGAGAGCACCATCGTGGGGGCGCTCCCGCGCTTGCCGGCGATCGCGATCAGGCCGCACAGAAGGAAGGAGACCGGGATGCCGATGAGGGTCACGAGCGTTGCCTGCCAGAAGCTCACCCCGAAGTCGAGGATGTAGCTTCCGTAGCTCATGCCAAACACCGAGATGTTCGCGGCGAACCACGGCCAAAACAGGTCGCTTGGCTTCGCCGTGCGCTCGGATTCAGCAACAATTTCGATGCCCTGGTGCTCGATGAAACCGGGGCTCGAGGAAAGGTTTTCGGGGGTTGCCTGGGTGCTCATGGCATCTCCTCGGGTGCAGGGACAGGGGTGACCCTTATCCTAGTCAGCTAGCCACGAGATGCGTGGCCTCGCTCACGAGACGGGACGCCGATTTTGCCGTGCGTCCATCAACGTCGAAGCGCGGGTTCAACTCGACAACGTCCATGAGTGCGAGTTTTTCCGACGCCGCCGCAGCCCGCACCGCCGCCACGATAATCGGGAGATCCACGCCGAGAGCCGCCGGCGCCGACACCCCCGGCGCAGTATGGGCGGGCAAAACATCAAGGTCGATCGTCAGGTAGAGAACATCCACGCTTGCGGCAAAGTCTTCGACGAACCGCGAGACGCCCGCGGCGCCCATCTCGAGACATTCGAGATCCGTGCGGTACTGGACGCCGAGCTCATCGGCGGTCTCGAACAGTGTGCGCGTATTGCCAGGCTCCGCGATCCCGAGCACGGCGTAATTGAGGGCGCGCCCCTCGGCCGCCTCCGCCTCGGCCATTTGCAGGAACGGGGTTCCGCTCGTGGGCGTAGGGGCGCTGCGCAGATCAAAATGGGCATCGAGATTGAGCACGCCCCACGACGGGAGCTGGCATGCGTCGGACCTTGGGCACCCAGGGCGAGGCGTGCTTTCTTTCGCTGACCCGCACGCACCCAAGTGCTCGCGCAACCCCAGGTAACTCGCCCATGCGGTCTCATGACCACCACCGAGCACGAGCGTGAGGCGATTCCCCTCCGCGCCGAGCGCACGGGCCGTGAGGTGCCCCATCTCCGCTTGCGCCTCCTCGAGCGCTTCGCCGACCGTCGCCACGTCACCCCAGTCCACGAGTGCCGCCTCGCCCGTGCCGAGCGGGCCGTGAAGCGCCATGCTTGCAAGAGCCGAACGCAGTGCCGCCGGTGCCTCCGCAGCGCCCACGCGACCATGGTTTCGGCGCACCCCTTCGTGCGAGGCGAAACCCGCGAGCGCGACGTGTGGACCTTGAGGCGGATGCTCCGTGCTCACGAGCGACACGCGCTGATGCCAGCGCGCATGCGCCGCCCCCTCACCGTCGACTCGACCCTGCCACGGACTGCTTTCGATGCTGCTCAACGTGTTCACGCCCTCCATTATGGGTGGGCGGACTGTATCCAAATAGATTCGCTCCAGGCGTGCCCTATAGTGTGTCCCCCATGCCGTCGAAAGTACCCGCTGCCGCTTCAACGCTGAGGATCCTCACCTATCTCGCTCAGCGCTCGAGGCCCATCGCCGCCTCACGCATCGCGAGCGAACTCGATATTCCTCGTTCGAGCACCTACGACATCCTCGCCGAACTCCTCGACCAAGGCTTCGTTCTGCACTACCCGGACCTTCACGCCTACGGTCTCGGCCCGTCCGCCTACGAGCTGAGCTTCGGCTACACCCGCCAGGCACCGCTCGCCCGCCTTGGCAAACGCGTGACCGAACGCCTCACGGATCGGGTCGGCGAAATTTCCCACGTCGCGGTGTTGCAGGGGCGCCACGTTCTCTACGTGGTTGAAGCACGACTCAACAAGCCCGCGTCATACCCCACCGACGTGGGCGTGCGCGTGCCCGCACACCTCACCGCAAGCGGACGCGCGATCCTCAGTGCCCTGCCCGCCAACCAGCTCGCCGCGGTATTCACGGGAGAAACCGTACTCGAGCCTCATCTCGGTGCCGACGTTGGCCCAGCCTTCCCCGTTGCCCGGGCGCTCGCCGATGCTCGCGACACGCGCACTCGCGGCTATGCCGTGGAAAACGGCGAGGTTCTCGACGGGCACCGCTCCGTGGCGCTCCCCGTGTTCGATGGCGCCAAGTGGCCCGTCGCTGCCGTGGCCGTCACGTGGCAGGGAAGCGACTCCTCGCGCGACCTCGACATGCTCGAATCCGTGCGCATCGCCGCCGACCAACTGCAAAAGGCGATCTCCTAAAGGAGACCGCCTTTTGCGTGAGCACGGGCCCGCCGAGGCGCGGGCTACGACGCTCTTAGAAGAACGCCCCCGGGCGCGGAATGTTGCGCACATTCGACTTCGCAAGATTGACCATCTTGCCCACGCCACCCTCGAGCACGATCTTGCCGCCCGCGGTCGCGAAGCCGCTCATCTGCTCGAGCGTGATCTTCGGAGGCATCGCGAGCGCATCCGGATCGGTCACGATGTCGATGAGCATCGGGCCAGGTGCCGCGAGGGCCTTCTTGAGGTCCTTGCGCAGAGTCTTGGGGTTCTCAATGCGGATCGAGGGAATGCCGGCGCCCTCAGCGATCTTCGAGAAGTTCACCGAATCGTGGTCGGTCTCGAAATCGGGAAGGCCCGCCACGAGCATCTCGAGCTTCACCATGCCGAGGCTCGAGTTGTTGAACACGACGATCTTCGTGTTCAACTGGTGCAGGCGCACCGTGAGAAGTTCGCCCATGAGCATTCCGAGGCCGCCGTCGCCGCTCATCGAAATCACCTGGCGGTTCGGCTGCGCAGCTGAGGCACCGATCGCCTGGGGGAGGGCGTTCGCCATCGTGCCGTGGCGGAACGAACCGAAGATGCGGCGCTTGCCGTTCGGCTCGATGTAGCGTGCGGCCCACACGTTGCACATGCCCGTATCGACCGTGAACACTGCGTCGTCGTCGGCGAATTCGTCGAGGAGGCTCGCGACGTACTCCGGGTGAATTGGCTTGAGGCGCGAAGCACGCTTCGTGTACGAGTTCACGACGTGCGTGAGTTCCTTCTCCTGCTTGCGCAGCATCGAGTTGAGGAACGAACGGTTCTTCTTCTGCTTGAGCTGAGGAAGGAGCGCGCGAATCGTAAGGGCAACATCGCCGTGAACGCCAAGATCGAGCGGCACGCGGCGGCCAAGGCGTGAGCCGTCTGCATCGATCTGCACGACCTTCGGCTTGCCTTCGCGCGGGAGGAACTCCGAGTACGGGAAGTCTGTGCCGAGCAGAATCAGCAGGTCGCATTCGTGGGTGGCCTCGTACGCGGCGCCGTAACCGAGAAGGCCGCTCATGCCCACATCGAACGGATTGTTGTACTGAATGAACTCCTTGCCGCCGAACGCGTGACCAATCGGGGCCTTGAGGGTGTCGGCGAGCTCGAGGACCTCCGCGCGAGCGCCCTCGATGCCCGCGCCAGCGAAGAGCGTGATCTTCTTGGCCGAGTTTGCGAGGTGTGCGAGCTCCTCAACGACCGAAGCCTGCGGCTGAACCGCACCGAAAGTCGTGGTGAGGGTGCGGGTGGCCTCGATCGTGACGTCCTGGCTTGCGATATCGCCAGGAATCACGAGAACCGACACGTCTTTCTTCGCGAGTGCGGTTTGTGCCGCGTTATGCAGCATCTGCGCGCCGTGATTGCCAGAGTTGACCATTTCGCAGAAGGCCGAGCATTCGTTGAAGAGAAGCTCGGGGTGGGTCTCCTGGAAAAAGCCCGTGCCGATCTTTTCGCTCGGGATATGCGAGGCAATCGCGAGAACTGGGACCGAGTCGCGATGGTTGTCGTAGAGTCCCTGCACGAGGTGGGTGTTGCCCGGCCCGCACGAGCCTGCACACACGCCGAGCTTGCCCGTGACGCGTGCTTCAGCGCCCGCGGCGAATGCGGCAGCTTCCTCGTTGCGCACGTGGATCCATTCGATGCCCTTGGTCGTGCGCACGGCATCCACGATGGGGTTGAGGGAGTCGCCAACAACGCCGTAAATGCGCTCGACGCCCATAGCAACGAGTTGATCGACGGTGTGCTGGGCGAGTGTCTTTTTCGCCATGGAGTTTCATCCCTTTCGCGGATGTTCGTCTGGCCAGCGGCGAAAACGCCGAAAAGACCAGCGTTGAGTCTGTGACGCTTTAAGCGTAGGCGGGACTTTGGTCCATTGCAGCTTGAGGTTTCAAAGGTCACGTTATTGGCGTGAGCCGGCGCACATATTGATGAAATTAGCAATTTGTGGGGCGGGGTGGCGTCGGACTGGGGCCTTCGCTCCCGCCTGCACCGCGATGTGCTTACGCCTGCGGCGTGCCGCCGGAGCCGCTCGAACTTTTTCGTGTGAACTGGAGTGCTTGGCGGCTGAAACGCAACGCTGTGGCCTGGTATTTTGTGCGGGTTCTGAGCAAGATTGCAGGAATTGCAGCCAATCGTGAGCGCGCATTCCGGATTTTCCAAGGAAGACGTAGTTGCCTTAACTCATCGCGCACGGATCACGGTGAAACGTGACTCCTTCGCGCGGGGATAAGGGTAAAGGGATTGACCCCCGGTTCCGCCGTTTGTGGCGGGCCGGGGGTTTCCTTTTTGTGCTCGCCTTCAATCGAGGGGTCGATAACCGGGTTTTGAGAGTGATTGTGGGCGCGCACCTGCAGTTTTCTCCACCTCGGTTGGGGAGGGATCCGACGGTTACCTGCGCTCCACCGCCGCCTCCACGAGCCGCGCATGCCACGCCTCCATGCCCCGTGTTGCTCGACGCTCATCGCGAGGGTCATCGCCGTTGAGAATCGCCGTGAGGTAGGCCCGATCCCGCTCGAGTCTTTCGAGGGCATCGGTGCCGAGAGGGCCGTGGCCCGGGATGACGAGGCGTGCCTTTCGCGCATAGGGCTCGAGGAGGTCCAGGGCCTCGAGGTAGGCGGTGAAGGGGTCGATGCTTCGCTTTTGGAGTAGGCGTGCGCGAGATTCGTGGTGCTCAAGATCGGGCAGGGGAAGTTCCGTGCTCGAAAGCATGTCTCCCGCGATGAGGATCCTTTGCTCTGGAAGCCACAGCGCGGTGTGACCTGGCACGTGAGCATCGTGGGTGAGTAGCTGGGGTTCGAAGCCGCACGGGGCGACGCCGCGAGGAAGCCACGTGTGATGAGAGTTCGCTGGAGCTTGGGGTGTGGGAGAGAGGCGCCCGATAAGCGCGAGAAGCTCGGGTCGCGCCTCGAGTGCGGGATCATCGGCGGTGGCGTGCGCGAGGAGATCCTCGCGTTCGGCGCCGGCGAGGCGCACCGTTGCCGCGGAGGCCAAACGCGGGGCGTTCCCGAAGACAGGGTGCCACAGCACGTGATCGTGGTGGGCATGAGTAGCAAAGCCTGAGAGTGCGGCGAGGCCCCGCTCGGCGAGCTGCACCGCGAGGTCGTCGAGCTCCGCTGCCTCCCAGCCCGGATCTACGAGCATCGCCTCGCTAATCGACGCGAGAACGATGCTGTTGAGTGCGTCCTTGCGCGAAGTGTGCACGAGAATCCCGGGTGCGATGTCCACCAACTCAGCCATGTCCCCATTGTTCCAGTCGCATCGCCCTCCCGGAGAAAGTAACTGTGTCAGAGATTCCGAAAATTGCTATACCTAGGGCGTTTTTCTCCTTTTGGGCGGTCGGATAGTGAGCTAGTTACCGCAGTCCCGTCGAGGTAGACGTATGATGACACCACTGTGATGCAGGCCGCATGGGTGCGGGCCGACCCGAAGTCGAGGGCCCCACCGTGGCGGATCGACAAGGAGGTCACATGCAACCCATCACCCGGCGTACCGCGCTCGCCGGAACAGGCGCCGCACTCGCGGGTGCCCTCGCGAGCTGCGCCCCACCCAACCCCGGCTCCGTCAATGCGGAGGCCACGATCCCACCGTCAAACGATCGGGTGAAGCTCACCTATTGGGCGTGGGTCAAGGACCTCCAAAAGGTCGCGGACGTCTTCAATAAGAGCCAAGATCGCATCCACGTGGAAGCCTCGTGGATTCCGGGCGGCGGGGCCGGCGGCTACGCCAAGATTCTCTCCGCCGTCGCCGCGGGCGGCGGCCCAGACATTGCGCAGGTTGAGCTTCGCTCCGTTCCCGAGTTCGCGCTCGCGGGCGCCCTCGTGGACCTCTCTCGCTACGGGATCGTCAAAGACAAATTTGATCCGGGTGCCTTCGCGCAGGCCCAAGTGGGCGAGTCGGTCTGGGCCGTCCCGCAGGACACGGGCCCCGTCGCACACTTCTATAACCGCGAGGTGCTCGAAGGGGAGCTTGGCCTGACGCCACCGTCGACATGGGAGGATTTTCGCGAGGTTGCGGGGGCGGTCAAGGATGCGGGAAAGACGATCTTCACCCTCGATCCGAGCGACGGTTCCTTCTTCGTGATGTGGGCGATGCAGGCCGGCGCCACGTGGTTCAAGCCCGAGGGCGATGGATGGATCATCAACATGACCGATGAGAAATCGCTCAAGGTTGCCGAGTTCTGGGACGGCATTCTCGCCGACAAACTCGTGGGCACCGGTTACGGCGCCTTCTCGACGCCGTGGATGGCGGCCACGGGTGACGGCAAGGTGCTCAGCACGATCTCTGGATCGTGGAGCGACGCCCTTATCGAAGCGGTGCCGGGCGCCAAGGGAAAGTGGGCCGTCGCGCCCATGCCCACGTGGGACGACGGTTACGCCTCGGGAGCCCACGGCGGCTCATCAGCGGCGATCCTCTCCACGAGTAAGCACCCGGCCGAGGCCCTCGAATTCTGCACGTGGATGTGCACGACTCCCGAGGGGATCGACGCGATGATTGAGCACTGCGGTATCGGTTGGTCGCCGTCGGCGGACTACATCGGTGAAGCTCGCACGCAGCCTTCCGAGTTCTTCTCCGGCCAAAACTACAACGAGGAGGTCATCGTGCCTATGGCCGAGGGGCAGAACCTCGAATGGACATGGGCGCCGCTTATGCAGCGCTTCATGGATGTCGTGGGCACTGGGATGACGAAAGCGATCAATGGCGAGCAGCCCCTCGTGGACCTCCTTGCGGCCACGCAGAAAAACATCACCGAGATCATGCAAGGCATGGGCCTCAACGCGGAGGAAGCGCGATGAAAGCGAAGTGGGCACCCTGGGTCCTTATGGCACCGTTTTTGGTGCTGTTCATCGGCACGATGGTGGTGCCGATCATCATGGCGGTTGGCTACAGCTTCACGACCGTGGAGCGTCACGGCCTCCTCGGCGAGGGCGGCATCGAGAGTTCGTTCGCGGGCCTCGATAACTACATCGCCGCGCTCGCGAACCAGAACTTTGTGGCCTCGATCGGCCGCATGATCCTCTTCGGCGTCGTGCAGGTGACGGTCATGATCGTTGCCGCGACAGTGCTCGCGCTCCTTCTCGAAAGTGCCGCGGCGAAATGGCCGGGATTCTTTCGAAGCGCCTACTTTTTGCCCTATGGCATTCCGGGCGTGATCGCCACGATTCTCTGGTCGTTCCTGTACATCCCCGGGCTGAGCCCCATTGTTGATGCGCTTCAACTCGTGGGAATTGAGGCCGATTTCCTGAGCCCGGACATGGTGCTGTGGTCGATCGCGAACATCGTGACCTGGACGTATACGGGCTACAACATGCTCATCATCATCGCCCAGCTCAAGGCCATTCCCGGTGAGCTGTACGAGGCCGCCCGCATCGACGGGGCCGGCCCCTTGAAGATCGTGACGTCAATTCAGTTGCCACTCATTCGCCCGGCGCTTTTGCTGACGATCATCTTCTCGATCATCGGCACGCTCCAACTGTTCGCGGAGCCTCGCCTGCTGATGACGATGAGCTCGGGCATCACGAACGAGTACACGCCGAACATGAGCGCCTACGCGTACGCGTTCCAATACAACGAGGTTGGGATGGCGGCCGCGCAGGCCGTGATCATCGCGGTCTCGGCCTTTGTTCTTTCGGCCATTGCTCTCGGGGTCTCCTCGTGGGCGGAGAGGAAGCGATGAGCGCCACGCACACGACGCACGTCAGCGAACGTTCGAGGAAGAAGCAGGCTATGCGCCTTGAGCGGGATCAGCGTTCGGGTGCCCGCTCGGCTGGCCGCAAGCCGGCGACGACGATCATTGTGACAGCGCTTTTGGCGATCGTCGCGATGTACTTCCTCGTGCCGGTCTATTGGGTGATCGTGAACGCGACGAAGTCGACCGAGGACCTGTTTGGTACGAGCGGCTTCTGGTTTGGCAAAGAGTTCCTGCTGTTCGACAACCTCAAGGCCGTGTTCACGGCCAATGGCGGGATCTTCTCGCGCTGGGCGCTCAACTCGCTTCTGTATTCGGGAGTGGGCTCGGTGCTCGCGACCTACTTCGCGGTCGCCGCGGGGTATGCGCTCGCGAAATACCGCTTCCCCGGCCGCAGGGCCGTGTACGCGTTCGTGCTCGGTGGTGTGCTCGTGCCGGGCACCGCGACCGCGCTCCCGCTGTTTTTCCTGTTCTCGAGCGTGGGGCTCACAAACACGTACTGGGCCGTGCTTATTCCGTCGCTCGTGAGCCCGTTCGGTCTGTTCCTCGCGTCAATCTACGCGAGTGCGGCCGTTCCGGATTCGATGCTCGAGGCGGGGCGTCTCGACGGCGTGAGCGAGATTGGGCTGTTCCACAGGCTTGCCCTTCCTCAGCTCACGCCGGCGGTGGTCACGATTCTGTTGTTCCAGTTCGTGGCGATCTGGAATAACTACTTCCTTCCGCTCGTGATGCTTGCCGACGAGAAGCTCTACCCGATCACTCTGGGCCTCGATAACTGGCGCGCGCAAACGGACCGTTTGCCGGAGTTTTTCCAGCTCACGACCGGTGGCGCGCTGCTGTCGGTGATCCCGCTCGCGATCCTCATTCTCGTGTTGCAGCGCTTCTGGCGTGGTGGCCTCACGGAGGGTTCAGTTAAGGGGTAGGTGCGCGCCTGAGCCCGGTTAGGGCGTGGGGGTTCCGACGCTCGCGTGCGGCACGCAGCGCCTCCTTTTACGCTACTGGCCCGCCTCCCCGGTTGGGGAAGCGGGCCAGTGCGCGTGCGCGCGCTCGAAGGCTTAGCTATTTTCCTTCTTGAGCACCTCGTTCATGGCTTTCGCGAGTGCCTTGCAGCCTTCTTCCGCGGAGATCTCCCCGTCGAAGACCTTCGAGAGGTGTTCACCCTCGAGCTCTTCCCATTCGGGGCATGTCTTCGAGACGGGGAAGGGTGCGGCGTAGTTGTGTGCCTGGTCGACGAAGACCTCGAGGTTGTAGCCGGGCTGAGCGTCGACGTACGGATCCTGGGTGCCTTCGAGGGCGGGGAGCGCGATGCCCGATTCTGCGCTGATCTTTGCGGCTTCTTCGCCCGCGAGGAAGGTCACGAGGGCCTGGGAGGCCGCGAGATTCTCGGTGTTTGCAGCGATCACGTGGCCGAGGCCGTGCACGGCTGTCTTGCGGTCGTCGCCGCCGGGCAGGTACGCGACGGCGCAATCGTCCTTGACGGAGGAGCCGATGAGCGCACCGACTCGCCAGTTGCCCGACCACTGCATGGCCACCTGCCCGCCCTCAAACATGCCGTAGCACGAGTTTTCGGCGAGGAACTCCCGGCTGGGGCATGCGCCGATCTCAATGAGGTCGCGCCAGAACTTCACGCCTTCGATGGTCTTCGGATCGTCGTATCCGGACTTCGTTTTGTCGTCAGAGATGACCCAGCCGCCGTTGATGGCGATCGAGTGGTAGTAGGACGCGGTGCGCGAGAACACCTCGGCGCAGCCCCACACGCCGTCGGGAAGCTTGTCGGTGAGCTCGAGTGCCTTTTCCTTGTAGGTCTCGAGAGTCCACGTCTCGTCGGGGTACGCAACGCCGGCCTGGTCGAAGAGCTTCTTGTTGTACCAGATGCCCACGCAGTCGACGTCCTTGCACGTCGCGAAGAGCTCGCCGTCGACCGTGTACATGTCGACGAGTGCGCTCGGGTATTTGTTCGGGTCGATGAGCCCGTCGTCGACGAGGGCTTTGAGGGAGGCGAGCTGGCCGTTCTCAGCGTAGGAGCGGAAGTTCGGGCCGTTCATCCAGAACACGTCGGGCAGAGCTTTGGAGGACGCTTGGGCGCGGAGCTTTGTGAAGTAGTCCTTGAACGGCACCATGTTCAGCTGAACCTTGACGTTCGGGTACTTCTCATTGAAGGCTTTCATGACGTCTTTGAGCATCGCCTCTTGGTTGATGTCCCAGTAGGCATAGGTGATCGTGCCTTCGATCTTTTTCGGGTCGTCGCCAATTTCGTTCGTGGCGTCCTTGATGGCGGCCTTGTTTCCGCCGCCACATCCTGCGGCGGCGGCGGCGAAGGCGGCCCCGCCAGCGGCGAGGAGGGATCGGCGGGCGATCGGGGACGTGGCCATGATGGTCTCCTTTGGGGTGTAGGGATTGCGGAGAGTGGCGGAAGTGAGCGGTTTTCTAAAACCACTTTAAGAAGACCAATCGTGGGGATTTTTCGGCAAGACAGAGAGGCAAATTTTGCAGCTCGTTCACTGAGTATTCAGATCGGTGAACGCGACAGGTGTGCGGGCAGGGGGCGGTGGCGTGCCGCACATCCCTTCCTAGTTAGATTAGGCAATGCTAACCTTGCAAATATGTCAGTTGCCTACACCGAGATGGACGCGCTCGCCGAGGAGCTCACCTCCCGCGCGCTTGTGTGCACTCTCGATTGCCCCTTCGCTTCGACCATTGCACTCAATGAGCTGCCGAAGGGGGTCACCGCGGTGATCGCCGCCTATCGTGAGGCGAACTCGGTGCTATGCCGGCGTCTTTTTGACCTGGGCTTCCACCCCGGCCTCGAGGTCGAGCTCGTGCGCAAGGCGCCCATGCGCGACCCGCTCGTGTTCCGCGTTGCCGATTGCGAGATCGTCCTTCGAAAGCGCGACGCGGCACGCATCCTCGTGCACGTTGGGGACGAGCACGATACGAACACTGCCGAGAAGAAGGCCGCATGACCTGCCACGATGCGGCGCCGGAAGCGCCGCGCGAGACCGGCGCGCGCCGTTTTGCGCTCGTGGGCAACCCGAACGCCGGTAAATCCACGGTGTTCAACGCCCTTACGGGCATGCGCGCGAAGGTCGCGAACTACCCGGGCGTCACGGTCAGCAGGTTCGTGGGTGCAGTTTCGGTGCACGACGCCTCCGGAGCCCCATTCGACGCCGAGATCGAAGACCTCCCGGGCACCTATTCACTCGACCCGATCAGCCCCGATGAGCAGGTTGTTCTCGAATCGCTCAGCGACGACAACCGCGCTGATGCGCTCATCGCCGTGCTCGATGCGACGAGTATGCGTCGTTCACTCGGGCTCATCGCACAACTTCAGCGCACGGGTCTGCCGATCCTCGTGGCGCTCACTCATGCCGATGAATTCCTTGAGCGCGGCGGCAGTGTGGACGTCGCGGCACTGTCGAAGGCGCTTGGCCACCGCGTTCTCGTCGTGACGGCCGGAAACCACCGAGAGCTCGACGCGCTGAAAGCCCAGCTGGCGTCGGAACGGGACTGGCCGAGCCCCGCCGTACCGGCGCCCACCAACCCGAAGGGCTCCGCCGCGTGGATCGAGTCGGTGCTCGAGGCTGCGCACTATCGCGCGCCCGGCACCCACGCCCGCACGCGCAAGCTCGATGCGGTGCTGCTGCATCCCGTGTGGGGCAGCCTCGTGTTCTTTGCGGCGATGTTTGCGCTGTTCCAACTTATTTTTACGGTCGCTGCGCCCATTCAGGGCTGGATCGAAGAGGGCTTCGCGCTCCTCGGAGATGTCGCGCGCGAAAATATCGCTCTCGACTGGCTCGCCGGTCTCGTGGCCGATGGCTTGATCGGTGGCGTGGGCGGCGTGCTCACGTTCGTTCCCCAGATTTTCCTGCTGTTCTTCGCGCTTGCCATTCTCGAGGCATCCGGCTATATGTCGCGGGCGGCGTTCCTCATGGATCGGGTCATGGCGGGCGCGGGCCTCGAGGGGCGGGCCTTCGTCGCGATGCTCTCGAGCCTCGCGTGTGCGATTCCGGGAATCATGGCCACACGTTCGCTTCCTTCGGCGAAGGATCGACTCGCGACGATGCTCACGATCCCGCTCATGACGTGCTCGGCGCGCCTTCCCGTGTACACGATGCTCATTGCGATGCTGATCCCGGCCGATGCCCGCCTCGGCGGAGTGATCGGCGCGCAAGGAGCGGCGCTCTTTGGGTTGTATGTCCTCGGGGCATGCTCCGCGATGGGCTCGGCGTGGGTGTTCTCGAAGATCTTCGGGCGCGGTCGGGCGAGCCTTCCCTTTTATATGGAAATGCCCACCTACCGCATCCCGACTTTGCGCGAGCTCGTGACGAACACGTGGATTCCCGTGAAGGGCTTTCTCACGAAGGTCGGTCGCATCATCCTCCTGCTCACACTCGTGCTGTGGACGCTCCTCAACCTCCCGGCTGTGGGCGATACGGAGCTCGCCGCCGCGGGCATCGACCAGTCAGATTCGGCGGCCGTCACGACCTACCAGCTCGAGCATTCCTACGCTGCGGGCCTCGGCAAGGCCGTCCAGCCCGTGTTCGAGCCTCTCGGTTTCGATTGGCGCGTGAGCGTCGGTGTCGTTGCCTCGCTCGGTGCGCGCGAGGTGTTTGTGTCGACGCTCGGCCAGATCGCGAGCGCCTCGGACCCCGAAAACCCCGGCGATGCTCTCTCCTCTCTCACGTGGGGCCCGGGCCCCCACGAAGGCCAGCTCCTCTTCACGCCTGGCACGATCGCCGCGCTCCTGGTGTTCTTCGTGTTCGCGCTGCAGTGCACGAGCACGATCGCGGCGCTGCGCCGCGAATCCGGGTCGTGGAGGTGGCCCGCCCTCGCCTTCTGCTACATGTTCGCGCTCGCGTGGGTGGGAGCGTTCATCGCGAAGGTCGCGGTGGGGGCGCTCGCGTGAGCCACGGGTCCGACGGTTCCTCGGCAAGCGTCGGACCCGACGCCTTGCCCAGCGAAGCCGAGCGATTCGCGCCAAGTCTTGGCCATGCCGCCTCCGTCCCGGCGAGCGTGACCGGGGCGGAGCGAGCGCTCAGGTGGAGCGTGCAGGGGGCGTCGTTGCCGCTCGGCTGGGAGCCAGTTCCGGAGGCGCTGCCGCAGCTTGAGCGAATCGTGGCGGAGCCGCACGGGCTCTGGGTGTGGCTGCGTGCCGGACGCTCATGGCGCGACGACGCAGACTCGGTGCGCGAGGGACTTGCCCGCTTGCTTGACGAGGCAGCGCCCCACTTCGCGAAAATGGAGGCGCAGATCGGGGCGGACAGGCACGCCGAGGCCTTGCGTCTCGCCGCGACGGATGTGATTGACGGTGACCTCGCGCCGTACATCGCCTCGCACGGGGGAGAGGTCCGCATCGTCGAGGTGGAATGGGGCGATACCGGGGGAGTGGTGAGCGTCGAGTTCGCGGGGGCGTGCAAAGGGTGTGAGCTCTCCGAGGTCACGCTGCACCTGCGTATCGAGAAGGCGCTCGCGAAGCGCGTGCCCACACTTGCTCAGGTGCGGGATGTGACGCCACGCACCGGGCCTCGGCTCTTCGAAGGGCTTTTTCGCCGGCCGCCAGCGTCCTCGTCGTGAGGGTATAGGCAGGTGCCTCATCCGCCCTCGTGGCGGGCGGCACGCGCACGCCTTGGCTGTTTTTTGGAAAAAAATTCACGTGGGCGTCACTTTTATTGCGGATGTTGGTCCCTCTTGTAGAGCACTGTAACTGCGTCCGGTCACCAACCACATTGAAGGGATGCCTCCAATGGTGCTCCACCTCCCGCTCCTCATGAAGGATCACGTTCGCGGCAAGCGCTCCGCCGTGACCTGCGCACTCAAGTGCGATAACCAGTGCGCGAAGCCCGCATGCAACACGAGCAACAACTCCTACCTCGGTGACATCGTCTCCGCCGCGATCAGCCGCCGCTCGCTCCTCGGCGGTGCTGCCGCGAGCGCCCTCGTGATCGCCGCCGGCGGCACGCAGGGCATGGGTCAGGCCGCCTTCGCTGCCGACCCGTCCGCGCCGAACCCCACGATCGGCTCCGCTCCTGAAGCGCCGAACGGCTCGAAGCTCCGCTTCACCCCGATCGCCCCCGTCAACAAGGATGTCGACGAGTTCAACGTGCCCGAGGGCTACCGCTGGGAGCCCGTCATCAAGTGGGGCGACCCCCTCTTTGACGACTCGCCTGAGTTCGACTGGAACAACCAGACTCCCGAAGCCCAGGCGAAGCAGTTCGGGTACAACAACGACTACACGGAGATCCAGGAGATCCCCGGCTCGGATGGCCTGCGCGCCGTCATGTTCGTGAACCACGAGTACACGAACGCGAACATCATGTTCCCGGAGGACACGCCGAAGCACGATCAGGTCGCCATCACCATGGCAGCCCAGGGCCTCACCGTCGTGGAGCTCGAGCGCAAGGACCGCAAGTCGCCCTACACCTACGTGAAGGGTGCGAAACTCAACCGCCGCTTCCTCCTCGACACGGAGTATGAACTCACCGGCCCCGCCGCGGGCTCCGACTTCGTGAAAACGAAGGACGACCCCGAAGGCCGCACGATCCTCGGCACCTTCGCGAACTGCTCGGGTGGCCTCACCCCGTGGGGCACGCTCCTTTCGGGCGAAGAAAACTTCCACGGCTACTTCGTTGCCGATGAGAACATTCAGTCGAACGCCCGCCTCGGCATCGACTCGAAAGAATCGGTGTACGGCTTCGAAATGATTGACCCTCGCTTCAATGCGACGAACCCCGGCTACGAAAACGAGGTCAACCGCTTCGGTTACGCTATCGAGATTGACCCGTGGGACCCCACCTCGACCCCGAAGAAGCACTCCGCGATCGGCCGCTTCAAGCACGAAGGCGCGAACGTCATCATCGCCGAGGATGGCCGCGCGGTCGTGTACTCGGGTGACGATGAGCGCTTCGAGTACATGTACAAGTTCGTCTCGAAGGAGAAGTACGTCGAGGGCGATCGCAAGCACAACATGACTCTGCTGAGCGAGGGCGATCTCTACGTCGCGCGCTTCTACGGCAACTCGCCCAAGGAAGAAATCGACGGCAGCGGTGCCGTTCCGTCGGACGGTCAGTTCGACGGCACCGGTGAATGGGTTCCGCTGATCCTGGGCGGCGAGTCGCAGGTTGAGGGCATGACCGTCGAGGAGATCGCGGTTAATACCCGCACCGCTGCCGACAAGGTGGAGCCCACCAAGATGGACCGCCCCGAGGACGTCGAGCCGTCGCACCACTCGCGCAAGGTGTACGCGGCCCTCACGAACAACTCGAAGCGTGAGATCTTCCAGGTGGATGAGGTCAACCCGCGCCAGAAGAACCGCGACGGTCAGGTGCTCGAGCTCGACGAGCGCGGCGACCAGACGAGCACCGAGTTCGCATGGAATCTTCTCCTCGTGGCCGGCGACCCCAACGGTGGCGACCAGACCTTCTACGGCAACGTCGATCCGAAGTCGGTTTCGCCCATTTCCTGCCCGGATAACCTCGCGTTCGACTCGGTGGGCAACCTCTGGATTTCGACCGACGGTGCCCCGAGCGGGATCGGCTACAACGACGGTCTGTTCCGCGTGACCCTCGAGGGAGACATGCGCGGCAACGTCGAGCAGTTCCTCTCTGTGCCTCGCGAGGCAGAGACGTGTGGTCCGATCGTTCGCGACGAGGATTACTCGGCATTCGTGTCGGTTCAGCACCCGGGTGAAGACGGCAAGTTCAGCGAGCAGCACTCCTTCTTCCCTGAGTACAACCAGACCGGCCCGCGCCCGACGGTTGTGCAGGTTCTGCCGATTTGGGAAGACGCTGAGGAGCCGAAGCCGGAGCCGAAGCCTGAAGAGCCCAAGCCCGAGCCGAAGCCGGAACAGCCGAAGCCTGAGGAGCCCAAGCCCGAGGAGCCGTCGGCACAGCCTGCGCCCGGCAAGGACCCGAGCGACGCGGCTGTTCCGGTTGCGCCCGCTCCCAAGAAGCCGGAGAAGAAGCAGCCGAAGAAGCCGGTCAAGAAGGTTAAGAAGGATGCAGAAAACAACCGTGGCCCGCTTCCGCGCACCGGTTTCGAGGCCGCTCCGGTTGCCGCAGGCGCCGCAGCTTTGCTCGCAGCCGGCGGCATGATGGCGGCAAAGTCCGCCAAGGACGCGGTGCCTGCAACCGAGGCTGAAGGTGACGGCCAGGCCGACGCCTGAGCATGAACCGCTGAGCCCTAGGGCTTGAACGGGAGGGGTCTCGCGCTGCGGCGCGGGGCCCCTCTGCTATTCCCGATCCGCTCGTGGCCCTCGTAGCGCCCCAGTGTTTGGTGGGGCAGTTTTTGAACCCCCTGAAACTGCGGGGCGATACCGCATGGCTGTGAAACGCGATCCCAGCGGTCAGCATGTGACAGGAAGCAAGACGCTGCAATGCTCTATCGTGAGTGTGCACCGGGGATCTGATACTGCACGATGTTTGGACCGCCGAAGGGTGTACCTTGCGTAGTCTTGCGTGCGGGACACGCATGATATCGGGGCGTTGGAAAAGCCTCGACAACGAGAACTGGAGCTGCGCCCCTTTTGATTGAAATGCTGTTGCTTATTGCCGTCATCGCCTTCACTCTGATGCTGGCGTACGTACCCGGCTACACCTGTATCCGGGTTCTTCGCGGCTCCGCGCTTCTTGCCGTGGCCTTCGCTCCCGCCATCAGCATGAGTATTGCTGGTCTCGCTGCCGTTGGCGCTGGCGCCATCGGTGTGCGGTGGGGGATGGTGCCCTTTGCGCTGGCGTTTGCGCTTCTCACCGCGTCATGCGGCGTGGCGCGAGGCCTTGGGATTACGCTGCCGCGCACGCACCTGCAGGCGTCCCTTATGGCATTCTCCTCGAAAAAATCGTTAGTGGCGTGGAGCGCGGCACTGCTCGCCGCGCTTGCGATCTGCCTCGGGCCGCTATTTATGGTGGCGCGAACCCCCGCGGCGATTCTCGAACGCTATGACGCGCTGTACCACCTCAACGCCCTTGCGTTCATTCGTGATCGCGGCGATGGCTCGAGTCTCAGCATGAATGCGCTCACGCGCACCGATCTTTCATCCGCTTCCTATCCGGCAGCCTTTCACGATCTCGCATCTCTAGTGCCGATCGAGCACATCCCGGTCGTGCTGAATGGCTCTGTACTGGCGTTAGCCCTTGTGCCGTGGGTTGTCGGCAACGCTCTTTTGGCGGCAGTGGTGTTCCCTCGCGTGCGGTGGGCGGGTCCGACGGCAGCCGTCGGCGCAGCGCTCGTTCCAGCGAGCCCCGTGGACCTGTGGATCCACCTTTCGCCGATCCCCAACCTCATTGGTTTCGCGATCCTCCCGGGGCTGCTCGCTGCTGCCTACGCCCTGTGGCTCACCCTCGAAGATGCTGTCCAGCCACAAGCCCCACGTGGAATCCTGAGTGCGCGAGCCTCGAGCTCTTTGCACGCTCCTTCCGGTTGGCGTAAAGCTGCGGCGTGGGTGAAGCCGCTCGTGTGCATGGGTGGCGTCGCCTTCCTCGCACTCGTGGGTCTCGCACTTTTGCACCCGAACACCGCGGTCACACTGCTTCTGCTTATCGGTGTGCTGAGCGCCGTACGGATTCTGCGCGCGCCAAAGCAACGGAGGGTGCTGTGGGCGATTCCGGTGCTTGCGCTTGCCCCCGTTTTCGCGGTGGCCTTCACGCCGATCGGCGCGCGTGCGACCGGCTTTTCCGGTGGTTTGCAGGTGCCGATGAGCACGGCATTCGGCGAGGTGTTCCTCGGTCTCCTTACGGTGTGGCCCATGCCGCTCGGGGTCGTGATGGTACTCCTGTGGCTGCCGGGGCTTGTTGTGAGCCTTGTACGCGGCGAACGTTGGCTCGCCGCCTGCTGGGTCGCCGTGGCGGTCCTGTACTTCGATGCTGCCGTTGATTCGCCGCTGAATCTTTCGGCCCTCTACTTCCGCGGCCAAGATCGACTTTCGATCCCACTCGCGATGCTCTCGATCGCCCTCATGATTCCTGGAATCGAGGCGTTGCGTGGGTGGCTGCGAAAAATTTGTGGCGAGCGGAGTCGTAAGCGTGCGGTATTCGTACGAGGTGTAGCGCTCGGGCTTGCCATCGTGGCCGCACTCAGTTCGATTCCATTCCGCTACTTGAATGCCGCGAAGAATCTCGAGCCCGAATATCCGGGTAGGGGAAGGTTCTTGCAAGTGGGGGAGCGCGAAGAGTTCGCGTCGGCACTGTCGACAATGGACCCTGAGCGCTCCATTCTCGCAAGCCCCTACTCGGGAGCGGCCCACATGTATGCGTTAGAGGGCGCCAAGGTGTATTTTCCGGTGGCGGGGATGGCGCTTTCCACGAAAGACCGCGCCGTGATCGATGCGGTGCCGCGTGCGGCTTCCGATCCTGGTGCGTGTGCCCTGCTCGAGGAGGCGGGAATTGGGTACGTGTACCAGGAGAGGGATCTCTATCAGTACGACCCGTCGTTCAATCCCTTAAACGTGGCACTTCCCGTGCCCGGAGCAACCATCTTTGAAACCGACCATTCTCGACTCATAGAGATCGATTGCCGCTAACGAGAAGAGTGGGGTGTCGCTGCTCGAGTGGAGCGGCGACACCCCCCATGTTAAGCGGTCTCTACGGCCGTGCGAACCGCATCGATCACGCGCTCAACATCGCTATCGCGCAGATCAGGGAACATCGGCAGGGAGATTTCCCGACGGTAGAAGTCCTCGGCAACCGGGCACATTCCGCGCTTGTAGCCGAGATCTTCGAAAACCGGGTGCCAGTAGGCAGGAATGTAGTTCACCTGGACGCCGATCCCCTGCTCGCGAAGCGACTCGAAGATCGCCCTGCGCCTCTGGGCGGGCACTCGAAGCGGATACAGGTGCCAAGCAGGCTCGGCTCCCTCGGGTGCGAACGGGATGTCAACACCGTCGAGGTCTGAGAGCGCCTCGTCGTAGGTCCGCTTGATTTCGGCTCGACGAGCCACGAAATCATCCAGACGCTGAAGCTGCGAATTGCCCAGCGCACAGAGCACATCCGGAAGGCGGTAGTTGATGCCGAAGGAATGAACTTCCTGATGCCACGGCCCCTCATCGGGATAGCGCTGGAGTTCCTTATCGCGCACAAGACCGTGATTCTTGAACCGCCGAGCTCGAGTGGCGAGATCGTCGTCATTGGTCACCAGTGCGCCGCCCTCGGCGGTGGTGAGGTTCTTGGTAGGGAAGAACGAGAAGCTTGTCATGTGCGCGAGCGAGCCTACGGGCTTGCCGTTGCGCTTAGAGCCGATTGAGTGCGCGGCATCTTCCAAAAAGAGCGCATCGTTTTTTTCGGCGAGGGCCCTGAGGGCGTCGGCTTCCACGGGAACGCCCGCGTAGTCCACCCCAGCGATGACTTTGGTGCTCGGTGTGACGGCGGCTTCAGCGGCGGCCGGATCGAGGTTACCCGTTTTGGGGTCGACGTCGGCGAATACGATCTTTGCCCCAAAAACGGCCGCCGTGGCTGCGGTCGCCACGAAAGTCAGGGGAGTGGTGACCACTTCATCGCCAGGACCTACGCCGGCTGCGGCGTAGGCGAGGTGGAGGGCTGCCGTTCCGGAAGTAGCGCTGACGGCATGCGCGGCGTTGGTGCGCTTCGCGATCGACTCTTCGAAACGATCCACCTCGGGACCGGTCGTAAGCCAATCGCTCCCGAGTGCTCGGGTGACCGCTGCTACATCGTCTTCGTTGATTGATTGACGACCGTAGGGAAGCATCTCAGATCCCTTCAGCAATGATGTCGGCGATCTGCTCGCGGGTATACCACGCGTCGTTGGAATCTGAACGGAAGGCGAAGCCTTCTTCCACAGGTTCGGCATCTGCCGGGGTCTCGTAGCCCCAGGTCGCGAGATCCGGCTGGATGATGTAGTACTTACCGCCAGCGATTTTGACCGCTCGGCGGCCCTCCTCGGGGCTGATCATTTCCTCGTGGAGCTTTTCGCCGGGGCGCAGGCCAACGTCCACGAGTTCCGCACCGGGCACGACGGCGTGGGCGAGATCGACGACCTTCATCGACGGGATGCGCGGGACCAAAAGTTCGCCACCCTGCATGAACTCGAACGAATCGGTCACCATTTTCACTGCCTGCGGCAGGGTGATGAAGAAGCGAGTGCAGCGCAGGTCCGTGATCGGCAGGGACTTGCCCTCTTCGCCGAGCTTGCGGAAGAACGGAATGACTGAGCCGCGCGAGCCCATCACGTTGCCGTAGCGAACAACAGCAAAACGGGTGGGGTAGGCAGCTGCGTAGTGGTTGCCACAAATGAAAAGCTTGTCGGCGGTGAGCTTAGTGGCACCGTAGAGGTTGATGGGGCTGGAGGCCTTATCCGTGGAAAGCGCTACGACCTTCTTTACGCCCGCATCGATCGATGCTTCGATCACGTTCTGGCTACCGAGAATGTTGGTCTTGACGAACTCGAAGGGGTTGTACTCGGCGGTGTCGACCTGCTTTAGTGCGGCGGCGTGAACCACGTAGTCCACTCCGTGAAGCGCGCGGCGAAGCCGCTTCTCGTCGCGAATATCGCCGATGAACCAACGCAGACGCGGATCGTTGTTGAACTGGTTGCGAACCTCGTACTGCTTGAGTTCATCGCGGGAGAAAACCACCACGCGGCGGGGGTCGTGGTTCTCGAGGACTTCCTTGAGGAACGCCTTACCGAAAGATCCGGTTCCACCGGTGATGAGGATGGATGAACCGCTGAGGATCGACATTTGGGTCTCTTTCGTTGATCGATGTCCACACGCCAGCTCGCCTGGTATGGCCGAGGCTGCTAGATTCGCGTTGTTGCGCGTGCCATTATGGCACGCTCATACCTGCATGTGCCATTATGGCGCAGTGAGTTCAAAGCGAGTTGTAGCCGTCATCCAAGCCCGAACGGGATCGTCACGTTTGCCTCGAAAGGTCCTGCGTCCGCTTGCGGGCCGGCCGGTTTTGGAATGGATGGTGCGGGCAGCTAGCGAAGCACACGGAATCGAAGAAGTGGTGATTGCCACCTCGACTGCCAGCAACGATGATGAGGTCGAGGCGCTCGGGTCGCAGCTCGGCGTTAGGGTTGTGCGTGGCAGCGAAGACGACGTGCTTTCGCGCTTCATGCTTGCACTAGAGGCTACGGACGCCGATGCCGTGGTGCGCTTGACTGCGGATTGCCCACTGTGCGATCCCGCACTGATTTCCGCGATCGTCAGTATGTGGAAAGTCGATCCCACCCTGGATTACGTGGCTACGACATTGATCCGCACGCTGCCGCGCGGGCTCGATGTCGAGCTTGCCTCGCGCAACGCATTGCGCATCGCCGACGCGGAAGCCGAGAGCTTCCATCGGATCCACGTGACCTCGTACCTATATGACAGCAAGAGTGCATTCCGCACGATGGGGCTCGTCGTCCAGCCAGCGGCGAACGATCTACGAGTGACGTTAGATACTGCTGAGGACGGCCAACTACTCGATGCGGTTGTTGCGGAGCTGGGGGATCAGCCTCCGGCCTGGCAAGACGTGGTCAGCCTCTTGCGTTCGCGCCCGGATATCGTCCAGATCAACGCCAAGATTCGACAGAAGAAACTGGCGGATGGCTGATGCACGTCCTTTTGCGTTGTGACGCTACCGATGAGGGCGGCAGTGGACATTTAGTGAGAGCCCTTTCGGTCGCCGACGCCGCTGTTCGCGGGGGCTACTCGGTGTCGTTGGCAGGTTCGATTCAGTCGCCGCTCGCGCGTCAGTTAGTTGCGCAGGCACAGATCCCGGTTGTGCCGGCCAAGAGCGATCTGGGCGAATTGGCGGCAGAGCAGGGAGCTTCCATTGTTCACGTGGACGACTACGCGGTGGGCAACGAGGCTCGCGGGCAGGTGCACGGGTGTGGCGCGTTGCTGTCGTCAATGGAGGATGGCAGTTACGGCCAGCGCGACGCCGATGTGATGATCGATTCGACGATCGGCGCGGAGCTTACCGATCGTGAACGGGTGGCGGGCGGCCGCCAGCTGCGAGGGATCACCTATGCGCCGATGCGCAGGCAGGTGTTAGCTGCCAGAGAAAGCCGTAAGAAGCACTTCACGTCATCAGCCGTTCCGCGAGTATTGATCGTCATGGGGGGAACCGACGCGACGTCTGCGGCAGCCACGATCGCAGGGCTGTGTGCTTCCCTCCCACAGCAGCTCGAACTTACGGTGATCGCCCCCAAGCGCCATTGGCAGGCTGTCACTGAAACCGCGGGCTCGGGGGTGGAGCTCTTGGAGCCGACTCCCGCGTTCTTGGACATCGCCGCCACGATGGATGTCGTGATTAGTGCTGCCGGGACGAGCGCATGGGAGCTTGCGTGCATCGGTGTGCCGACCTTGCTCGTTGCGGTCGTTGATAACCAAAAAGCGGGCTATGCCGCTGCGATCGAAGCAGAAATCGCGAGTGGCTTGGGCACTCTTGAAGAGATCCGCACGAACCTCGATCAGGCCGCTGTGCGTTTGGCGGATTTTATCGCCGCTCTCGATGCGGGAGAGGTGAGCACCAGCGAAGCCACGTCGAAGGTGGATGGTCGCGGAGCTGACCGCATTGTGCAGGCTTGGAGCGACGCTTTCGATGAGCGGTGCGCAGCAGCTCAAGGTTCTGACCTTGCTCACGGGGCAGGTGCGGCGATCACCGTGCGCCATGCCACGATGGATGATTGCCTCCATCTGCTTCGCTGGCGAAATGACCCAGCGACCAGGGCGGTTTCTCGCTCAACTGAGGCCATTGGGTTGGATTCTCATGCCCCCTGGCTTGAACGCACGCTTCAGCGTGACGATCGTGAACTGCTGATCGTTGAAGTCGAGGGGCGCCCCGTGGGAATGGTGCGGTTCGATGCAGAAGATTCCGCGTGGGAAATCTCCATCAACATGGCGCCGGAGTCTCGCGGGCGCGGGTTCGCCCGGAAGGCTCTTTCGGAAGCGGAACAGCTTTTTTTCCGACGCCACCCCGGTTCGAGGATAGTGGCGTTGATCCGCGCGGATAACGCAGCTTCCGCAGGCCTGTTCGATCGGGCCGGCTATGTGCCGTGGCCCGATCGAAACGAGCCTGAGTTCGGAGCTTTCCTTAAATCAGATCCCAGCTGAGGGCGGTCCCTTTAGCGGCGTCTGCCCTGAAGGTACGGCCCATCACCGTATCGTAGTAGCGAGGCTCGAGGCCGCCAGCGGGGCGAATAGAACGCACGTTCTTTTCGGTGACGACATCGCCGGCACGGACATCCTCAACCACGTACAGGGAGCGGCGTAGGCGCTGGCTTTCGGCTTCGCTCGCAACGGGACCGATGTGGACGTCGCCGATCGCGAGCCAGGCCGCGTAGGATTCGTCGACGAGCGCCTTGAGCTCTTCGGGCTCCAGGGAGAAGTCGGAATCCACGCCGCCGTCGGCGCGACGAAGGGTCACGTGCTTTTCGAGGATCGAGGCGCCGAAGGCAACGGCAGCGACGCTCACGCCGATGCCCTTGGTGTGGTCGGAAAGCCCGCTGACCACGTTCCAGGTGTCGCGCAATACCTCGATCGTACGGAGGTTCGAGGCATCCGCAGTTGCCGGGTAGGAAGAGGTGCAGCCTAGAACGGCGATGTTGTCGTTGCCTTCGGCGCGGATCGTCTCCACGGCAAGGTCGATGTCGGCCGCATTGGCGGCACCGGAGGAAAGAATGATCGGCTTGCCGGTTCGCGCAACGGTGCGAAGCAGCGGGATGTCACCGATCTCGAGCGATGCGATCTTGTACAGTTCGACATCCAGATCCTCGAGCAGGTCAACGGCTGTGGCGTCGAAGGGGCTTGAGAAGGGGACTAGTCCGTGTTCGCGGGCGCGCTCGAAGATCGGCTCATGCCACTCCCACGGTGTGTGTGCCTCTTGGTACAGGCTGTAAAGGTTGCGCCCACCCCATAGGTCGTGGCCGGCGCTGATCTGGAAGGCGGGGCCGTCGGCATCGATCGTGATGGTGTCTGCCGTGTAGGTCTGGAGTTTGACCGCGGGGGCGCCACTCTCGGCGATCGCATCGACGATCGCGAGGGCGCGGCCGAGATCGCCGTTGTGGTTGCCCGACATCTCTGCGGCGACAAACGGGCGGTGCCCTTCGCCGATCGTGTGTTTTTTGAGTTCGAGTGACTTAGATGTGTGCTGATGTTGCGACATGCCCCCGATCATACCGCCGCCTGGAGTATCGCTTTTTAAGCGTGGCGACGTGACCTTGAGCGCTCGTTGGTGAGGGGAGTTGGCAAGAGATCGGTCTTAGCGATTCGCGGGAGGGGGCCGGGTAGGTGGCTGAGAGGATGTTTGAGAAACGCAAGGGGCGAGTTTCCCGACCCTGCGTCTTGGGCGCCGTCGGGCCGTTTGACAATGCCCAACACCGCACCTGCCTTTCGCAGGGGAGCGCCGCACCAGTAGTCAAACCAGGGCCTCACGTGAGGCTTATCCCAACCAAGAAGTTCACGCAGCTCATTGGGCTCGCGCATGTCGTTGATGCCCAGTTCCGCAAGCGCAATGTCGGTTCGCGCCTCGACGGAACTCGATCCAAAGAATTCTGGCCACACCTGTTGCGTCCGGGTCGAGACGGTGGTGCCGAGTGAGCCGACTGCTACCGCTGGCCCGTAAATGTCAGTGGGGGTTCCTTCTGCCGCGGCGTACACGACCGCGGTGGAAAGCTGATTGGACACCACACGGTTCGCTGCTCGCACGAGGTACAGAATTCGGCCCAGGAAATTTGGGTCACGCCGGTCACCGGCGCTGACGACTTCGTGACCCTGATCCTTCCACACCTGCACTGCTGCCGGGTCCGCCAGGTCTTCGGGGTGTACGCATACGACTGCGGGGCCTTCGCGACGGGCAAGCTCCTCGGCGAAGCCGCTATTGGCGCTATCGATTTTCACGAGTCGCGTGGAGTGCACGGGAAAGGCGACAGTTTTCCCAAGGGGCTTGAGACACACCTCGCGCGCGAGAGCGCTGAGGTATAGCCAGGGCGCCCCGATAGCAGTCGTGGGGAATTGGTCGCGTTGGGCGTCCCACGCGCGCGAGTGGTGACTCCACACGAACCGGCGAGCAGTCCGGGGGAGCTTCGCGAAATCGGAAAAGTGTACGAGCGTGGGTGAGGCGACGGTCCAGCCGTGTTGAACCAAACCGTTAATGTGCCTCACCGACTTCTCACCCGCGTAACGGGCGAGGGCCGCACTGTGGCCGTAGTAGTGGTTTTGAATGTCCATGGCTGTCAGCCAAAGATTTCGTGCCGGGATTCTGGAACAGTGAAAGGCACGAGATCCGCGGGGGACTGCGCGAGGCGGAAGAGGCCGGACTCCACATCCTGCAACGTTTCCTCGTAGCCCGGAACCTCAATTACGAAGGTGGGTTTGCCGAGCGCTGCGGATTCCCACAGAGAGGTGGAGAACGTTCCCACGCTCATCCGAGACTTACTCACGGTGACCAGGGTATTTTCCGTGGCGATGTCGACGCGGCCTTCGAGCCCCGCCGCCGCGACCTCCTTGCCAATAATGGCGCGCTGTGCAGGGTGGGGGGCAACGACGATCGAAAGCTCGAGGCGTTCGTCAGCGATTCGTTTGACAAAGGCCAGGATCCGTCGGAGCACTCGCGGTTGGGAGATCACGCAAACGTCCCAGCGTGGTTCGTCGCTGCCGACGGCCTCCTGGGCGGCGACAAAGTCGCTTTGTTCGCGTGGGACGATCACGCACTCGTCGTAGACGTTGGTCCGTTCGGCCCACATGGGCGACCAGGCATGGAATCGGCTTGCGCCGTAATGCGGGGTGCCGCCGAACCAGAAGCTCGGTGCGTACCTACTAGTGAGCGCGTATTGAATATCGCCCACGAGTGCACCAGAGCGCTGCGCCGCGTTTACGATGCCCGCGCGCCAGTGGCTCGAGGCGATCATGACCTCTTCGGGCTTCACTCGTTCGAACACCGGGGTGAAGAAATCGCGTTCGAATTGGAACTTCGCCAGACGGTTGCGCAGGTGGTCGCCGAGGTCGACGTTCATGCCGAGCGCTGAGCTAAGGGCCTCCTCGAAGGGGCGCGCATCGACTTCCGGTACACGCAAGTGTGACCAGCGCTGGCGCCAGTGTCGGCGCCACTGGTCGAACTCAGCGAAGGGGTAGACGAGCGGGGAGTTTTCGACGCCGGGGTACCCGTTGGCATCGGCCTGCACGACAAACAGGGTGCTGTCATTGACATAGGGCGCCGTGCGGTATCCGCTCTGCCCGCGACGTACGTAGTCGAACACAACGGTGCGAGCCTGCGGAGCTCTGGTAAGTCGCTTGGGGCCGTCGTACTCAGATTTCACCGGGGTGCCGATCGCCTCAGCTGCGCCCCACAGGCCAAGGGCTTCGGCAAGCTGAATCACGAGGGCCGAGCGGCCAAGCTCCCACAGGTAGACGCCGTCGCGGGAGGTGATGTCGAAAAGACCGTACTCGCGTTCAGCCTCGCATAGGCGGTCAAAGAACTCGCCATAGGTGAACGGAGACGAGAAGGTGCGGGTGGAGAGTCCATCGCGCAGACGCACCTGGTCGTACTCGCCTCGCACGAGGACCGACGGGGCGTGGGTGAGCGTCCCCGTCTCGACCGCGACGGCGCCCGCCGTGTTGACGGGGGTGTCGAAGTTGTCGGTGCCGCCCGTGACCGGGAACCACGGGTGGGTGCCGATTTCGCGATGCGGCGCGGCGGGTTCTTTGACGGCGACAGCATTGCGCAGCAGCTTCAAGCCGGATCCCGCGTACGACTGAGCGACGCGAGTCACGTTTGTCACGAGCTTGTTGGAAAGCCCAAGCGTCTTGCCGAACTCGCGAAGGCCTTGGCCGAGCCCGCCGTCGGATTGCGTAGTGTGTGCCTGCGCTTCGGGCTCAGGGCTCTGTGCAGGAACAATCGATTTCGGTGCATTGGGCGTCGCGGTGGTGCGAGCCGCCGAGGTGGCAGGGTTTGCGGCCTGTGCCGGCCGCTCCTTGGTACGTGCTGCTTGCAGCTGCTTGTTGAGTTCGGTGGCGACCTGGCGAACTTTCCAGGAGACAGCTTCGGCACCCTTATCGAGGAAGGATACGAAGGCTTTCGGTGTCGTGGACCAAGACACGTGCTGGGCCCCGCCCTGGGCGGCGTGAAGGGTGTCCACAGGGGTGTAGTCGGCATCGCGGCGCAGGTGACCAAAGATCTTGAGCTCATGGCGGGTGGTCGTGTGGCCGAGGTAGTGGCGCTCTTGAGAGCCCGGTTCTGCGGTATAGGAAATGACTTCCTTACCGAAGGCAGGGAACTGGATCAGGGTTTCGCGGGTGGCTTGTGCGCCACTCCCACGCTTTGCGATGCGCTGTTTCACCGTGGGTGTACTCGTGCGTTCGGAGTTATCGATCTGTACGTCACGCAGAGGAGCATCGCCCTTGACGGTGATCTGGTGGTAGCGCGAAAGGCCTCGCCATTTTACGCGGTGGTTGATTTGCTCAGTGGAGATAGGCTCCTCGCCATTCGTGGCGAAGGCGGCGGTGAGGTCGATCGACCTGCCGTGTGGTCCAAGGAATTCTTGGTAGCGCTTGCCCACTGCTTCTTGCGAGAAGTTCGCGTTGTAGCGCTCACGGCCGGCAGCACCAAAGCGCTCGCGCATGGAGGCATCGGCACTTAACTGGCCGAGTCGCTGAGCGAGGAGGTCGACGTCGAGCATGGGAATAAGGAAGCCGGTGTGGCCATCCTCGATGGCTTCGCGGGCGCCGAAGTCAAAGTCGTAAGCGACCACGGGCAGTGAATGACTCATCGATTCCAGCAATGGATACGGGAAGCCTTCGGAAAGTGACGTCATGAGGACGATATCTGCTTCGGAGTACACGTCCTGTTCGGAACCGTATCCGCAAATATTCACGCGGTCGTTAAGTCCGAGCTGTGAGATTTCCTCGCGCACCGCACTCACGTAGGGGTTGAGCGGGTGCGCCGAACCCCAGAGGCTCAACCGCACCGAAGCGTCGTCGATTTTCGCGAGTGCGCGCACGGCATCCAGTTGGTTCTTGCGGTGCTGAAGAGAAGCCGGGAGAACGATATTCACTCCCTCGTGCGACATACGCGGGATCGCCGTTTTTCCCTCGCCCGGAAAGTTCGGGATGAACACCACGTTGGATTCGCCAAAAAGGTCGAGGAACTGCGCGCGCAAACCATCGGCCACGGTCTGCAGGCGGTCAATGCTGCGGCGCACTGACTTCAAAGGTTCCCACAGTTCCTTGTGGTGAGCGTAGTCGCCGTGAATTTGGAGAATCGTGTGCGGGCGACGCTTCGCATCCCCAAGCGCGTATTGGAAGGCGAGAACCTGGGCGGGGTTGGTGAAAATGATCGTGTCGTCTTCATCAAGAACGTCGTTGAGCTGACGAAGAACCGCCACCTGGTTTGCGGTGAAGGAGAACCGCAGAGCTCCGAGGTTCCCCGAGTACTCCGGGTAGACGCCGCGGTGTAGAAGCGAGCCTCCCTCGGCGGGTAGGGAGCGCACTGTGAAGGCAGGGATGTTCTCGTCTAATGGCCATGACGGGAGCATTCGCTCCCACACGTTGCCGCCACCCAGAAAGGCCATCACCGCGACGGGGTAGCCCGACTGATGCAGGCCATTCGCCAGTTGCACCACTGACTTGTGGTATCCCGTTGGCCCCGCCAACTCATTCGTGCAAATCAGAATCATGTCTCGCTACCTAACCATGCGGTTTTTTAAATCTTGGACTTCTTCAGTGCGGCCACAGAACTTCTCGTCAAGTACCAAGCGGCTTTCAATCGTGGCACACCTTCCTGCTCGCGTAGCACGCGCCACACCGCCCGGATCGCTCGGAGTCGATCATCGGAGTGAGAGCCTTCTTGCTCGGCGCGGTAGAGGGCGAGAGGTTCATGTACGCCGTGTGCTGCCCCATGTTCGCGCGTGATCGAGAGCCATAGAGCCCAATCTTCGGCTCCGGGACGGTCCGGCATTGTGACGTCACCAGTCACTTCGAGATTAACCATGGCCGTCAAGTTGCCGATTTGGTTGCCGGCGAGAAGATCGTCGTGTGTGAGTTTCGTCGGTACGCTGACCACGCGCCCTTCCGGCTCGAAGTCCGCAGCGCTTGCGTGGTAATCCGGTGCGATGCGGTGGTAGGAGCTGTAGATCAGCGGAGCTCCGGTACGTTCCGCGCACGCAATCTGGCGCTCAAGTTTGTGCGGCAGCCACATGTCGTCTGCGTCGCAAAACGCCAGGTAGCGGCCTTTTGCGGTCGCGATCCCCGTGTTGCGCGCCGCCGCGGGGCCACCGCTTTGTGACCGTCGTTTGAGACGTACTCGATCATCGGTTTGGGCAAGGCGGTCGGCGATCGCTGCGGAGTCGTCGCTAGAGCCATCGTCAACGACCACAAGCTCCAGATCGGGTACCGACTGCCTTAGAATGCTTGTCATCGACTGGTGTAAAGTCGCAGTGCCGTTGAAAACCGGCATGATGACACTCACGAGCGGCGACGATGGATCACGGTGGTTCACACCGACCGATCATAGCGAACACAGCGTTGAGACTGTGAGCCGCAACGTCAGGCCCATAGGAGCATAAATTTGGCTGAGACCAAGCCCCAAGTGGAGTTATCTCCACGATTGAGTTCTGCGGAAGCAGCGGAACTCGCGAGTAAGTCGGGCCTGAGGGAGATGGGCGTCCGGCCGCCGCTCGGGCGCTACATCGCGCAGGTGTGGCAGCGCCGCTCGTTTATTTGGCATCTTTCCGCCTCCCGCGCCTACTCCCGTAACCAGGGGTCTTACCTTGGGCAGGCGTGGGCAATTCTTCGTCCCATTTTGGACGCAGGGATCTATGTGGTGATCTTCGGGTTCCTTTTCCATGGCAGCGCCCCAGGTATCGATAACCGCGCGGCCTTCATCACCATCGGTACGTTTAGCTACACCCTTTTCCAAACGTCGGTGATGTCCGGAATCAACTCGATTCCCACGAATATGCAGCTCATACGCTCGCACCGCTTTCCGCGAGCGATCGTGCCGCTAGCCTCCGTTATGACTGAAGTTGTGCTTTTCGTGCCGATCCTCATCGCCATGATGATCATGGCGATGGTCACCGGGCTTTTGCCTGGTATGGGCCTCGTGGTCCCCACGTGGTCGTGGCTGCTGCTGCCCTTTGCTGCGGTGTTGTTGGCGACATTCTCGGCTGGCGTGACCATGTTTTTCGCCCGGCTCGGTGCACGTGCCCCGGACATCGCCAATGCTTTGCCGTTCTTCCTCACCCTGGGCCGTTATGCCTCAGGCGGCATGTTCCTCCTGAGCGCCATGGTGCCCGACAGCATGTGGATCAAGCCGATTCTCCTTCATCAGCCGCTCACGGTGTACCTGGACTTGTTCCGCGCTGTTTTCGGCAATGAGGCCCTCATCCCCATGACGCCGATGTTGTGGCTCGAAGCCATCGTGTGGGCGGTGGGCACTTTCGCGGTTGGCTTTGTGTTCTTCTGGCGAGTCGAGGAGACCTACGGACGTGACTGAAGATATTGACTTCGAAATTGACCCGAGCGTTCTTCCGAAAAAGGTCAAGCGTAAGCCTCTCGGGCCGCCGTCGGTGATCGCTGATGACCTCTACATCACCTATCGCGTGTTCGGTGGGCGCCGGGGCGGTACGGCAAAGCAGCGCAAGAGCCTGTGGGATAAGGCGATTAGCCTGGGGCGCCCCAGCACTGGCCCCATCACCCATGTGCCCGCGGTGAAAGGCGTATCGTTCGTAGCTCATCACGGTGAATCCGTGGCGATTCTCGGCACGAATGGTTCGGGTAAATCGACTCTCCTGAGGGCGATCGCTGGGCTGCTGCCGCCTACTGAAGGTCGTGTCTACACCTCGGCTGAGCCGGAACTACTTGGCGTCAATGCAGCGATGCTGCCGCGCCTCACCGGCGAGCGCAACATCATGATTGGCGGCCTCGCCCTGGGCCTCTCCTCCAAAGAGGTGCGTGAGAGCGTGGAGCACGTGGCTGATTTTGCCGAGCTTGGTGACTTCCTCTACTTGCCGATGACCTCATATTCCTCGGGCATGGCCTCGCGCCTACGGTTCGCGATCTCCACGATCCGCAGTCCTGAGATCCTCATGATCGACGAGGCACTTGCCACGGGCGACGCCTCCTTCCGCAAGAAGAGCATGGCCAGGATCGAGGAGATCCGCGAGTCGGCCGGTACGGTCTTCTTCGTGTCCCATTCGCTCGCCTCCGTGCGCGCCATGTGCACGCGTGCGCTCTGGATCGAGAAAGGCGTGCTCGTAGCCGACGGCGACGTGGATGAAGTTGCCGACGCCTACCAGGAGTTCGTGGATCGCCGCACGAATGCGTCTTCGGGAGCGAACCTCAAGTAGTAACCGTTTGGTGCCTTCAGCTTGAACCGCGGGTGTCCAAGGGCCTCTGGGCCTCGTGACCGTGTCGTTCTCGATCCGCACGCTCCGTGCGGTCATGACGAGAGCCAGCCCCGTTCGCGCGCCACGGTGAAGGCTTCGAAGCGGTTGGCCGCACCCACTTTTGCCATCGCGTTCGAGAGGTAGTTTCGGCAGGTTCCCGCCGCAAGGTGTGCTTCGGAGGCGATGTCATCGATCGAGAGGCCCCGCCCCGCTAGTTCCAGTAGTTCCCGCTCGCGGTCCGTGAGGGGGCTGTCGCCCTCGTTGATCGCGAGGGCCGCTGTTTCGGGGTCGAGGTAGCGCCGCCCGGCGTGGACGGTGCGGATGGCCGCGGCGAACTCTTTCGCGTCCGATGTTTTCGGGAGGAATCCCGCGATACCGCGCTCGAGCGCGCGCTTGAGGGCTGCGGGGCGTGCGTGGCTCGTCACGATGAGCACCTGCACACCGGGGTGTTTCTCGCGCACGCGATACGCGGTTTCGATGCCGTCGATCCCGCCAAGCTGCAGGTCGCACACGAGAACGTCGGCGCCGTCGGAATCTCGCGCCCACCACTCGAGTACCTCCTCGCCCGAGCCGCACACGGTGGCGATCTCGAAATCCTCTTCGAGCCCGAGCAGGGTCGCGAGGGAAGAGGCAACGAGGGTTTCATCGTCGGCGATGGCGATGCGGATCATGCGCTCTCCTCGGGTGTGTGGGTGGGGGCGGGTCCGACGCTTGCCGGCCCCTCGTCGAAGCTTAGCCGCACGGTGAAGTGCGGGGCGTCATGCTCGACGGTGATGCTTCCGCCCGCTACGGCCACGCGGCGGCGGAGTGACTCGAGGCCTGAGAGCGGGCCGGGGCTCTCATGCGCGCCGTCGTTCGTCATGGTCACGCTGCCCTCGGCAAGAGTGAGGTGTGCGGTCGTGGCGTGGGAGTGGCGGAGGATGTTGGTGGTGGCTTCGCGGACGAACCAGGCGGCATCCTCCCGGCGGCCTTCGGGAACGTCGAGTGAGTCGCCGTCGACGTGGACGTTGATGCGTGAGGCGTCAAGAAGCGCGCGAGCCTCGGCGATTTCAGTGGCGAGATTGATGTGCCGGTAGCCGTGGGCGACGGCGCGCATGTCGGCGGTGCTGGCCTTCACGAGGTCTTGGAGTTCGCGAAGTTCCTTCATGGCGTTCCTATCGCCACGTTCGACGAGGGCGATCGCCACCTGTGTTTTGAGGCTGATCGCCGCGAGCCTCTGCCCCATCGTGTCGTGAAGCTCTTGGGCGAAGCGGAGTCGTTCCGAGCTGACGTGGAGTTCGGCATCGAGCTTGCGGGCCCGGTCAGCGTCGCGCAAAACGTCGAGGCCCCAGAAGGCGGAGAGGGTGGCGGTGAGGAAGATGAGGGGAACGTAGATCGACGAGAGGACGGTGACGGCGTCAATCCTGAGCTGCGTTGCGCACGTGAGAAGGGCAGCGACGGTGACGGCGATCCACTTGTGTCGCATCCACGGCGCGTGGGCGAGTGCAAAGAGCGCGGTGCACAGAATCGCGTAGGCGCTAGCCCACGCCCCGATCGAAACGGGCGCGAGCACGGACACGAGGATGCACACGATCCAGCTCACGAGCACCAGAATGAAACTGACCTTCGCCCCGGGCGCGCGTCCTGGCCTTTCTGGGAACAGCTCGAGTGCGGGTTCGCGTAGAAGAGTGATGCTCACGAGGAGCGTGAGGGCGGCCGTGCCGACTGCCCACAGCAGAGGTGTGAGGCCCGCATGCTTCGAGGTTGTTGCCGTGATACTGGGGATAGCGAAGATGAGCCAGGTGACGGGTGCCGCAAGCGCGACGGACCACTTCGTGTAGAGCGCGTATTTCTCCATGCTGCGAACGCGCGCCGGTTCTGCAGTGTGATCGCCCGTGGCGGTGCTCATGCGGTGTCCTCTGTTCGTTGGCGGAAAAGGGGAGACTGGCGGGGCCTAGAGAAGCCCCACCAGTGTCCCACGGGTCGTAGCCGGCGGTTTACCGGTTGGATTCCCACTTCATGACCCTCGGTACGAGCATGAGGAGCGCTACGGCCCACAGGGCGAGCATGAGCATGGGGGCGGTTGCCGCCGCGAGCGCCGCGCCGGTGTCGAGCGGCTTGAACCCACCGGTGACCGTCGTTCCCGACCATGCCAGGTGTGCGAGGTCTCCCATGAGGGCGAAGGGCGTGCGGTCGATGATGCGCGTGACCTGTTCGGGCATGAGTGCGCGGAAGGTGCTTTGGGAGGCAATCGCGAGGATCATGACCGGCAGCGAGGTGATCTGGGCAGCTTCGGCGTTCATCGTGAAGGCGCTCGTGAGGAATCCGAGCGCCGCGCTCACGGCTATCCCGACGAGGACAGCGACGAGGAGAGGAACGACGGTGACGGGTGCGGGAGCACCGAGAACGATGAGGAAAATCGGGGCGAGCACCATCAACACGACGGCGAGGAGGGAACTCGGGGCGGCAATCGCCAGGAGAATATCCGAGTCCTTCGCCTCTCCGGTGCGCAGGCGCTTGAGGACCTTCTCGTCACGCCGCGTCGTCGACATCGAGAGAACCGAGTAGTACACGACCATAAGCACTGTCGTAAGGATGGACGTCTCGAGCGCGAGCGAGGCGGCGAAGGCCTTGTCGCCGCCCGCGGAACTGAGGGCGAACATGGCGACCGGGAGGCCAAGGGGGAAGAGAAGCGACGTGAACAGGAGAGTGGGGTTGCGCAAAAACTGCGTGAGCTCGGCGCGCGCGAGAGCAATCGTGCGGGAGAGGCGGCCCGAGCGGGGTGTGGACTGTGCTGTGGCTGTTGCCGTGGTCATGGGGTGTCCTTTCGGTGGAAGCTTTGGTGTCTACTGCGCTCGTCAGTTCTGCTCGCCTGCCACGCGCATGAAGACGGTCTCGAGGGATGCGGGGGTCGCGGAGAAGTCGCGCAGGGCGAGGCGCTCACCCTGCGCCCACTGCAAGATGGCGAGCGAGTGCTCCTGAAGGTGATCGGTTCGCACCTCGTACGTGGAGCCGGAGCGCGTGACCTGGGCGCCGGCAAGGGCGGGAGGTTGAGGGACGGTGGAGGCGCGGGTGGCGTCGGACCCCTCCTGGATGCCGAAGCGGATCACCGAGGCTTCCGTGGAGACGATGTCTCGCAGGCTGCCCTCGAGCACGATCGTTCCTCGGTGCATGATCCCGATTCGATCGCAGAGGCGCTCGGCTTCTTCAAGGTAGTGGGTCGTGAGGATCATCGTGACGCCGCGCGCCTTGAGGTCTTCGAGGAGCGCCCACACGCCGCGGCGGGATTCGGGATCGAGGCCCGTCGTCGGCTCGTCGAGGAAGAGGATCGAAGGCTGGCCCACGAGTGCGCATGCGAGGTCAAGGCGGCGCTGTTCGCCACCGGAAAGCGAACCGACTTTGACCTTCGCTCGGTGCGTGAGGTCGACGGCGGCGAGAGCTTGATCGGGGGCCATGGGATTCGAGCACGTTCCTGCCCACATGCGGATCGTTTCGGCGACGGTCAGTTGGGTGGGCAAGCCCCCGGATTGGAGCATGGTTCCCGTGTGGGCGCGAACCTTCGCGCGGTCTTTCGTGGGGTGCATGCCGAGGACCGATAAGCTCCCGCTCGTTGCGGGGGCGAGACCCTCGAGGATTTCGAGGGTCGAGGTTTTCCCGGCGCCGTTTGTGCCGAGCAGGCCGTAAACCTCGCCTTCGCGTACGTGAAAGGAGATGCCGTCCACCGCGGTGAAGGCTTTCTTTTTCTTTGCGCCCGCGTAGGTGCGGGTCAGGTTCGAGACAGTGATGGAGTCGTGTGTTGTGGTCATGCTTCTACTCTTCGGCACGCCAGACTCGGGTAATAGTGGAAAACGTCAGGGGCTTCTCGGCGCTTTGTCACGAGTGTGAATGACACATGTCACTGACGTCTCGCCTCGGTGTTCATATTTCGTCACGTGCATTCGCGCCCGTTCCTGGTATCGGTACGCTTACGAAGGTCATGAACTTTTGTGTCGCATGGGAGGCCCCGCAGTGAAGCCACTCGTTCTCCAATCGGATTTTGGATACGTCGACGGCGCCGTGAGCGCGATGTACGGCGTCGCCACGGGTGTGCACCCCGAATTGCGCATCCACGATGTCACGCACAACATTCCTCCCTATGACATTTGGGAGGGCTCCTACCGCCTTGCGCAGGTCGTGTCGTATTGGCCCGAAGGCACGGTGTTCGTTTCGGTCGTGGATCCGGGTGTTGGCTCGGATCGCTTGAGCGTGGTGGCGCGCACGTCGACCGGTCACTACGTCGTGACCCCGAACAACGGCACCCTCACCCACATCGAGAAGCTTTTCGGGATCGAGGAGCTGCGCGAGATCGACGAGCACTTCAATCGGCGCGAGGGTTCGGCGCATTCCTACACGTTCCACGGGCGAGACATTTACGCGTTCACCGGCGCGCGGCTCGCGAGCGGAACGATCACGTACGAGCAGGTCGGCCCGAGGCGCGAGGTGAGTGAGGTCGTGACTCTCCCGGTGCTTGCGCCGAAGATCGAGGGCAACGCACTCACGGGCACGATTGACGCGCACGATAACCGCTACGGCTCGCTGTGGACGTCCATCCCGCGCACCTTTTTTGAAGAGGCCGGCATTTGCCACGGCGATTACGTGCGCCTCACGATCACCCATAACGGGCAAACCGTTCACGCGACGAGCCTCGTGTATGCGCCGAGCTTCGCGCACGTCGAGGTCGGCGAATCGCTCATCTACGTGAATTCCCTTGATCGCGTGGCTGTCGCCATCAATCGCGGCTCGTACGCGAATGCTTTCCACCTCGGGCGCGGCAACAGCTGGCACGTCGCATTCGAGAAGGTCGAAAAGTAAAGGATCCCCACCATGTCTACCCCTGAAACTCCCACGTCCAGTGCACCGCTTCCCGTGACCCGCAGGGTCTCGCCCGTGACGCAGGTCGTCGCGATCGGCATCGGTGCGGCGCTGTTCTTTGTGCTGAGTCGATTCGTTGCGATCCCCGTTCCCGTGCCGAACCTCGCGATCACGTTCCAGTACGCCCTGCTCGCGGTCCTCGCGGTGCTGTACGGACCGTACGTTGCGGGCGTTGCCGGTTTTGTTGGGCACATTCTCGCGGATGCCACCGGCTACCTCATTTGGCTTTCGTGGGAAATTCCGACGGCTGTCTTCGGTCTCATCGTAGGCTTCTTCATGCTTCGTAACCGCGTGAACGAGGGGGAGTTTTCGCGCCGGGATCTTGTGCGCTTCAACCTCGCGGTCATCGTGGGCCACTTCGTGGCGTGGGGTGTTCTTGCGTGGATTCTGGACGTGACGCTCATGGGTGAACCGTTCGACAAGGTCATTGTTCAGGGCCTCGTCGCATTCGTTACGAACTCTGTTCTTACCTGCGTTTTTGGCTCCATCATCCTCGCACTGTATGCGAAGACCCGTACCCGCTCGGGCTCGCTCGAGGTGGGCGCTTAAGCGTTCCGCATGGCTCTTCCCTCCCATTCGCCCGAGGCGAACCGTGCCGCTCACGCCATCGTGTTCGATGACGTGAGCGTGCATTACCGCACCCAAAAACTTCCCTCGGTCGAGAACGTGAGCTTCACGATCGGCTGGGGTGAGAAGGTCGCGATCGTGGGGCCGAGTGGCTCGGGAAAGTCGACTCTGCTGCACGTGATGAACGGCCTCGTGCCGCATCGCTTCGAGGCAAGCGTGAGTGGCAGCGTGAGGGTCGGTGGCGTGGATCCGGTGCGCGCGCCGCTCGTGCGCACCGCCGGTGTGGCCGGCACGGTTCTCCAGGATTCGAACGCGCAGTTCGTGGCGCTCACGGTTGCGGAGGACATCGCCTTTTCGCTCGAGAACCAGGAGGTTGCGTCGGGCGACATGCCGGGCATCGTCGAGCGGGTCGCCAAGCGCGTGGGCCTCACCGAGCTTCTTGAGCACTCGCCGCACGAGTTGAGTGGCGGGCAAAAGCAGCGCGTCGCCGTCGCGGGCGTGCTCGTGGACGACGTGCCGATTCTCCTGTTCGACGAGCCGCTTGCGAACCTTGACCCGGCGACGGGTCGCGCGATGATCGAACTGGCTGACGACCTCAATCGGGAGAGCGGTGCGAGTGTGGTCATCATCGAGCACCGCCTCGAAGAAGTACTGCACAGGGGGGTCGATCGGATCCTCATGATGGCGGGCGGCCGCCTCGTTGCCGATACAACTCCGGATGAGCTCGTGACCTCCGGGCTCCTCACCGAGCACGGCATTCGCCGCCCGCTGCACCTCACGGCCCTCAACTACGCGGGGATCGAACCGCCAGCGTCCGCGCGCCCCGCTCGGCTCGACACCCTCCGCCTGAGCGAGAGCGAATGCGCACGGGTGCGAGAGTGGGGGCGTGAGCAGTGGTCCGCGAGGTTCGGCTCGGTTTCGGCTCAGGAAGTGCCGGGGGAGGGGTCCGACGCCACCGCGGCCATCAGTGTGCGCAATCTTCACGTGGTGCACGGCCACGATAAAGACCACGAGGGCGTGCACGCGCTGCGGGGAATCGACCTCGAGGTGCGGCGCGGGGAGATGCTCGCGATCCTCGGCAACAACGGCGCTGGAAAATCGACGCTCGCGAGCGCGATCACGGGTTTTGCGAAGCCGAACTCGGGCACCGTCGAGGTGCTCGGCGACGACGTTCTGAACTTGAGTATCGCCGAGATCGGTACGCGCGTGGGCTTCGTGCTTCAAGAACCGGGCCACATGATCTCGAAGCCGCTCATTTTCGACGAGGTCGCGCTCGGCCCGCGCGCCCACGGCCTCGACGAAGAAGAGGTGCGCCGGCGCGTGGAATCTGCCCTCGAGACGTGCGGGCTCGCCCCGTTCAAAACCTGGCCCGTGAGCGCCCTCAGTCACGGCCAGAAGAAGCGCGTGACGATCGCGGCCGCGCTTGCGCTCGAGCCCGAAGTCCTTATTCTCGATGAGCCGACCGCGGGCCAAGACTTCCGCCACTACACGGAGTTCATGGAGTTCATCCGCGGCCTCAACCGTGCGGGCACGACGATCCTGCTCATCACGCACGACATGCACCTTGTCCTCGAGTATGTGCCGCGCGCCGTTGTTTTGAGCGAAGGGGAGATCATCGCGGATTCTTCGCCCGCGCGAATCCTCGTCGACGATGACGTGACGAGGCGCGCGAACCTCGTGCGCACGAGCCTCGATGCGCTCGCGGCAGCCGTCGGACTTCCCGTTTCCACCGGTGACGGCGCCACCCAAGAGTGTGGCCGCAGCGAGTTTGTCGAGGCCGTGATCGCGGTTGATCGCGAGAGGCGGGAGGTGGGCGATGCCCGCTAAGTCCGTTCTCGGGTACGTGGATCGGCCGGGGTTCCTGCACCGAGTCTCGGGGCTTTCAAAGCTTATGCTCGCCGTCGCGAGCGTCGTGGGTGCGCTCGTGGGATTCGATGCGCGTTACCTTGCGGCGATGCTCGTGCTCAACGTCGTGCTGTGGGTTCTCAGTCGCGTGAAGCTGCGCGACCTCGCCGTTGTGCTCGTGATCATCGCCGGTCTCATGCTGCTCAACAACGTGTTCATTTTCCTGTTCGCGCCCGGCTACGGAACCGAACTGTATGGCACACGCACCGTGCTTCTCGATGGGCCGTGGCACTGGGACATCACGAGTGAGCAGCTTTTTTATCAGCTCGTTGTGACTCTCAAGTACTTCGCGGTGCTTCCACCCGTGCTTTTGTTCATCGCGACGACGCGCCCGCCAGAGTTTGCGCAGTCGCTGAGCCGCATCAGCGTTCCCTACAAGATCGCCTACTCCGTCTCGATCGCTCTTCGATACATCCCCGATATTCAGCGTGATTTCGTGACGATCTCGAAGGCACATCAGGCGCGTGGCCTCGAGACCTCGTCGAAAGCGGGTATCGCGACCCGCGCCCGCAACATCGTGGGCGTCATCATCCCGCTTTTGCTCGGCGCATTTGACCGCATCGAGGAAGTGGCGAGTGCGATGGAGCTGCGCGGTTTTGGGCGCGGCAAGCGGCGCACGTGGTACGGCAAGAAGCCTCTGACGTGGCGAGACTGGCTCATCATGGCCCTCTCCTTCGCCGTGCTCGCGGTGCCGATCGTGCTCGCGATCGTCAATGGCGGAAGGTTCTGGAACCCCTTCGCCTAAGAAACGACGTCAAAAACCTTGCGGTGGCGTCAAAAAGACGCCATACTTGGGTTATGGAGATGTCACAGAAAATCGACGCTCTTGTTGAGGATCTCGAGCATGTCGCTAACGTCGGTGGCGACGATCTCGGCTCCGCTATGAAGCGAGTGGGCCCCCTTGCCCGCCCCCTACTCAAGCTTGCCCTTCTCGATACGGTCACGACGGCGACCGCCGAGATTAGCGAGTCGCTCACGTTCGAGCGCGTGAGCGCGCGCCTCGCCCCCGAAGGCGTCAAATTTGATGTCACTCCAAAGCATCCTGACGCCACTCCCGCGACAGAATCTGCCGCCGCGGCGGATCAGGGACTCGATGAAGGCGATATTTCGCGGGTATCTCTTCGCCTGCCCGAAGGGCTCAAGGCCCGCGCGGAGAAGCGTGCGGAAGCCTCGGGCCAGAGTCTCAATGCTTGGCTCGTCCAGGCGATCCGCGATGCCGTTGTCGAACCCCACACTTCGCAATTCACGAAGAATTGGGGCTTCACCCCCGATAATCCGCCGAAAGGCACGAACCCCGTCAAGGGATGGATCTAAGGAAGGGTCCCGCCATGAGCACCACAACCTATCGTTACGACGCTGCCGGCGATGTGCGTGCCGAGCTCAAGTTGAACTATGCCGACGTCGCGATCACGACAAACACCACGGACCAGATCACGATCGACCTCGAAGGCGAAGAAGCCGCGGGAACGAGCGTGAAGTATCGCTTCGGGCGCCTCGAAATCAAGAGCCCTGACCGGAAAGCGCTCGACATTCTTCACCGCAAGCGCCCGCGCCTCACGGTGAGGCTTTCACTTCCCACCACGACAGCCCTCGAATGCGCAAGCGTCGCGAGCACGATCGAGCTTGAGGAGGTCTCACGCGAGGCACACTTCGATGCGGTCTCGAGCACCGTGAAGGCTTCCTCCTTGACCGCGCCTGTCTCGATTCAGGGGTTCAAGGTGAGGGCTGAGCTCGATTCTGTCTCCTCCCCGGTGGAGGTGAATGGTGCCGCGGCCAAGGTGAAGATCGGCGAATTCTCGGGCGCGCTCGACGCGAAGGGCGCCTCAATCACTGTCGATATCGCCCGCGTGCACCGCGGTGATGTGCAGGTCGAGGGCCTCAAGGCCGCGTGCACCGTCGGGGTTCTGCCCGGCGTACACGTCCACACTGATTTTGACGGCCTTGCCTCGTCGTTCAATTCGAGCCTTACTCCGCGCGGGGTCCCGCAGGAGGGAGCGCCCGTGTTCCGCGTCAAGGTGGGCGGAAAGCGCACCTCGCTCGAACTCAACGAGGTCGCCTAACACGAGAGGGCCGGGATGACGCTCAGCGTCACCCCGGCCCTCACAGTTACCTCGCGTGAGCGTTTACGGAGCGAGGCGGTCGACCTGCCAGCGGCCTTCTTCCGAATCCAAGGCCGTGAAGCGGATGCGGTCGTGCAGGCGCGAAGCGCCACCCTGCCAGAACTCGATGACGTGCGGGGTCAGTGCCCAGCCGCCCCAGTGCGGCGGGCGGGGAACGTCTTTACCTTCGAAGCGCTTGTCGGCACGCTCGTTCGCGAGCTGAATGTCTTCGCGTGAGTCGATGACGTCCGACTGCGAGCTTGCCCAGGCGCCGATCTGCGAACCACGCGGGCGCACCGCGAAGTAGGCGTCGGATTCCTCGGGGCTGATGCGGCGCACCTTGCCCTGGATGCGCACCTGGCGTTGAAGCGGAAGCCACGTGAAGTTCAGGGCGGCCTTGCGGTTCACGTCAAGGTCGTGGCCTTTTTGAGATTCGTAGTTGCCGAAGAACACGAACTTCTTGTTCTTGTGTTCCTTGAGCAGCAGCACGCGCGAATCCGGCCAATCCGTTTCCGGGTTGATCGTCGAGACGACCATCGCATTCGGTTCGAGCACATCGCCCTCGCGGTCGCGACGCTCGATCGCGTCTCTCATCCATTCGTCAAACAGTGCGTGCGGGTCGTTGCCCGCGAGCGTTTTGGTGAGTTGGCCCTTCGTGTAATTCACGCGTTCCGCGCGAAGATCGGGCGCACTAGCCTTCTCGTTCATGACCTCTCCTCGAAACTCGATGCGGATCGTCGTCGATCCCGATCTACCACTCTAGCCCCGCCCTCTGGCCGCTTGCGGGGACTAAGGGAAGCATCAATGCTCGAGAGCCTCGAGCGTGCTGAGGGCCAGCAACCGAAGGGATGACGGAGGGCACGGCGTATGGCGTAAACCACTGGGGGGGGGTAGGATCCTTGCTGTCTAAGTGGTGTTCCAGGATGAGGGGGATCGTTGTGATGCGTAGACGTGCAAGGTTGCTTCGGGCCATCGTGACGGGGGCTGGTTTTATGGCAACATCCGCCGATGCGGGATCTTCCTCTCAATGTTTAGTTCGACGGCTGCACCACTCAGCGGCGAGGGGCACGCGTCGTATCAATGGAAAACTTATGCTGGGCGCACTGGCGAGAAGCGGCGTAATAACTGAAACGGCGATGTGAACTGTGATTCGGCATGCTTCAGGAATGGCGCCCGTGAAAAATCTTGTCAAAACTTCCACTGTTCTTATGTCAATAGTTGTCCTCCTGAGTCCCAGCGTTTTTATGGAGATCTCCCGCGCTAATGGTGCGGTCGCCGATCAATTCTCCCTATTCACATTAGGGATATCGGATTTTCTGCCCTTCTTCATGCCAATTTTTGCCGCCCTGCTGTACGCGCCAGTGGTGATGCAGGAGGTCGGCACTGGGGGAGCGTGGGGGCCTATCATGGCAAGGCGGGGGCGCAGCCCCTACGTTGTTCGCCACGCGGTCCGCGCTGCGTGCGCTGGTTTTATCGTCTTCGCGGGAAGTGTCGCTCTCGTCGCTGTCCTGTCATACGGAATCCACCCGCACCTCATCCCCGTCGATTTTTTCAACCCTTTCGGTGACGATCTTGAACCGGTAGCAGAACGTCTAACATTCTCGCAGCTCTATGCTGTCTCCCCGGTACTGTACTTTGCATTCCAGTCGATATGGGTGGGGATCGGCGGTGCGGCATTATCGACGCTGGCAGCGGTAGGAGCGATGTTCTTTGAGAATCGATTTGTTGCACTCCTCTGGCTTCCTGTCGTCGTGCTTCTCTCCGAGTTTGTCGCGGGGGCTCTTCGGGTTGACCACTTCAGCCTTATACGATCATTCATTCCAACTGGTGTCACCCAACAAGATCCTCTCATCCCCGTGGTCGTAGGTCTTGTTGTTTTCCTCATCGCTGGAGTCGTTGCTGCTTATGCCGCGTTCTCAGCGAAGCTGCCGAAGGCCTTGTGCTGATGGGGGCTGTGAACCGTTTGCGTCCGGTAGCTGGGTGGGGGCTCATCTGCGGGATGTGCGCACTGCTCGCTATCGTGACGTCGTCGCAGCCCCTGCTCAAAGGCGACGTCGATTTCGATGCGGTCGTCGGCATCTCGCTGTGGGAACGAGAGCTTGCCTTCGGGCAAGACCCGTACTACTTCCATTACTTTCAATGGCCTCTGCTCATTATTCTGCTTTTGCGGCAGTGTGCCTTTGTGGCGAACCCGCTTGCGTTGTCTCGTTTCGGGTCAAAACGGCACGGACTTCTTGCGCTGTGGATGCGCGGCGCCGGGATAGCAGCGCTGCTCGGAGCGAGCAAATTGTTAGGGGTCTTGGCGACGTCGTCCGGATACACGTGGCGCATGTCCTGGACCCCGGAAGTGCTCTCTTTGCAGCCGGCGACAATATGGCAGGGGATTCTGCAGCCCTATGCCAGTCGACACCTAAGCCCTGTGGCCTGTATAGCGTACGGAATCGCGTTCGAGGTCGGGCTCGCTGGGCTTGCGGCGACCCTACTAGGGGTCCTTATCGTGAATACTCGAGTGAAGCCATGGATCCCTGGGGTCGGGGTAGGTTTTGTGCCGCTTGTGCTCGCCCATGTATGGCCGTTTCCGCAGTGGAGCAATCCCGATGTGGCCCTTTTGCCCTTCGCGGGTGTCAAAGAATTTGGCGCCCTATGGTGTGTTCCGCTTTTCTTCGCCGCCGCGACGATCCTGACTATTGGTGTGAGTGGATCGTCAGTCTTGATGCGCGCTCGGAAAGTCTTCGTGCGGACAGGGCCGTTCGGATTTTGGTGTATCGCAACCGTAGGTGCGGCGACTCTCATGAGTTTCTTGCGGCCCGACGGTGCCGACCTTTTCATGTATCTCACTTACGGTTCGGCGCGCGAAGAGTTTTCCTTTACGGCATGGTTCATGTACATGGTGCTAGTCTTCGGGGCTTCATATGCCGCGCTCGTACGTTTTGCGGGTGAGACGGCACCCGCAGCATCGCTGGTGGCGATCCGCACGGGAGACCCGTGGAAACTCTTCACTCGCACAATAGGGGGTTCGCTTGTCACTGCGATCGCTGCGCTCTCCCTTGTGCTTGTGTTGCTCGGTGGTGTTTCAAGCAGCATGGCTCATCACCCCACGGAGCTCTTGCCAGCCCTGCAGGTATGGCTGGGCTCGATCGTGACCGTAGTGGTGACGACACTGCTCTCAATGGCCGCTGCGTGGAGGTTTGGGTCGATGGCGGTAGCCGCCATAACTTTGGTCGTATGCGCGGCGCTCACGCTGCCGTGGTTGAACCCGCTGTGGCCGGCCCCATTTGCCCTGGGCTTTTATGGGGCCTTTCCGGCTACGGCAGGTGCCATTATTTTAACGGCGACAGTAGGAGTCGCCAGTGTTGTGTTTCTCCGGTTCGTGCTGAGCAATACCCGTATTCCTCAGTTTGATTCATGATTGTAGAGGTGCCGAATGGTCAATCTTGTTGATGTAAAAGACGTTTCGATCGCTTTCGGTTCGACTCCGGTCTTGAGTCATGCCTCGCTTGCAATCGATGAACACGATTTCATGGGAGTGCAAGGTCCTAACGGTTCGGGTAAGTCCGTGCTGTTCAAACTTATCGTCGGCTTCCTCAAGCCGGATTCGGGTCGCGTCGTCGTCTCACCAAAGCTGAAAAGTGCGGGCGAGGACTTCCCCTCCAAAATTGGCATCATTATCGATCGCCCAGGCTTCATCGGTGGTCTCACGGGGTTCGACAACCTGCGTCGGCTCGCGTCTATTCGCGGGCTCATTGGAGACGAGCACATAGAAGAGGCGCTTCACCGCGTGGGCCTTGCGCCGAACCTACGCCAGTCTGTTCGCCACTATTCTCTCGGCATGAAACAAAAGCTCGCTCTTGCCCAAGCGTTTATGGAAGGGCAACCGCTTCTACTTTTAGACGAGCCTTTCAACGGACTCGATAAGACGAGCGTTCGCGATATTCGTGCGCTTCTCCATGAGCTCCATGAAGAAGGGCGCACGATTGTGATGACCAGCCACAACCAAGAGGACATCGACGAGCTGTGCACAAGCGTGTACGAGCTCGATCGCATGCAGTTTGACCGTGTGCGTCCACCCGCAAGCGCTTCCTAACTGTGCAGCGCCTCGAGCGTGCTGAGCGCGAGCGCCGCTGGCCACGAGAGGGGCGCGACGGCGGCGGGGCGACCGTCGGCAAGGATTTTTTCGCTGATCGCCCCGGCGCTCGTGCGGTGGGCGGCGAGCCATTCGAGGATCTCGAGAGCGCGCTCGCGCTCCCCGAGGCGCGCATAGGCCTGGGCGAACATCGCCGTTTGCGGGGTCCAACTGATGCCGTCGCGTTTCCAGCGCGCGCCCGGAGCGACACCGCCCTCGGGGCGCTGCATCGCCTCGAAAGCCTCGTCGATGTGGCCGGCAATCGCTGGGTTGCGCTCGGCAAACCCCTGCGTTTGGTACGGCGGCAGGAGCATGAGCAGCCCCGCGTCGAAACCTCCGCCGTGCGCGTACCGCTGGAAGGCGCCGGAGCCGAAAGTTTCCAGGAGGGCGCGCTCGGTTTCCCGGGCACGTCTCTCGAGCATTTCCGTTCCGACGCCTGCCTCGCCCTCAAGCAAGCCCAGCTTTGAAAGGTGCGCCGCGCTCTCGAGCGCGCTGAGCGTCATGGCCGCCGTTGCGAGGGTAAGGCGCCGCTCGGGTACCTCCCAATAGTCGGGGCTCGGCTTCGGAAGCCCGCTCGCGGTGGTCGTGGCGTCAACGGCGGCGCGCGCGGAGCGTGCGAGTGCTCGTTTAAGAGTCGGGCTCGAGGAAGCGGGGGAGGCGTCGGAGGCCAACACCCCAAGCCTGGCGAGCCTTGCCGCCGCCCAGAGGAACCAGCCGATTCCATCGAACTGCGGTGAGCGGGCATCGGGCGCGCGTGTAGTGCCGGGGCGGTAGCGAGCCTCGAATGTGCCGTCAGGGCGCTGGATGCGCGCGAGGTGTTCGAGAAGGCCCAGCGCCCAGTCGTCGAAGCCGCGCTCGGCGAGGGCCACGATCACGTGGGCCGTATCGCGCGGCCACGTGTAACGCCAGTTCGGGCTGAGCGCCGCGATGGGGGAGGGAAGCGCCCACGTGAGGGTGAAAATATCGAGGAGTGCGGAGCGGTCGAGACTCGTGAGCGCGGGAGTGGGCGCGGGTCGTGAAGCTTTCTCGAGGAATGCTTGCGTGATCGCGGTGAGGGTCTCGGCGCCGTGTGCGGTGCTCAGTGTGCGTGTGCCCTCAATGAGCGGGGATGAATCAGGTTGAACGAACGTGCGCTCCACGCCCGGGATGTTCCCGGGGTGCAAAACAGACGCCCCGCCGTGCGCCTGGACCTCACGCGCGAGTGAATCCGGCACGGATGAGAAGGCGACGCCGAGGGAATAGAGGTCCTCGTGCGCGTCGTGCGGGAAGAGGTCGGCGATGCTGTCGCGCTCCACGTACAGGGCCGAGGCGCCGAGCGCGGCGAGAAGGCCGCCGCCAAGAAGAGTGCGACGCCGCATGGCTGCCTCCTTTGTCCTTTCTTGCCCGCACACGTGTGGCTTGAGCGTAGCAAGTGCCAGGCACGGTCCATAGGCATCGATGCTGCTGCGGCAGATGTCACCGAAGTCATGAGTGATGTTGTGCGGGAGGGGTTGGAAGGCCGCGAGACTTCCATAAACTTGACCGAGTGACAGACGATTCTCAGAGGAAAACCGACACCAGCGCACTCGAACTTGCGCGGCTTGCCGATGAGCGTGCCGCCGAGAGCCTCGCAACCGAGGAGCCGCGACCGCTGACGGAAGAAATTCCGCAGATCGCCTTCGCCAACCCCACCGACAACGTCTCACACGTGACCGGCCCGATCGAGCAGGTCGAGGAAGTCGCGACCGAGACAGCCGCGCTCCGCCTCCACCTGGGGCGCACAGAAAAGGTCACCTTCGGTTTCACGTTTGCGATGGCCTTGCTCGCGATGCTCGGCCCGTTCTCGATCGACATGATCTTCCCGGGCTTCCCGGCGATGAGGGGCGACTTCCACACCGACGCGGCGGCGATGCAGCAGGTGACGAGCCTGTATCTCATCTCCTTCGCGTGCATGAGCATGTTCCACGGCCCGCTCTCCGATGCCATCGGGCGCAAGCGCGTCATGAGCATTTCGCTCATCGTTTTCTCGATCGGCTCGCTCGGTGCGGCGCTCGCCGTCAATCTCCCGATGCTGTTCGCCTTCCGCGTGCTCCAGGGGCTCAGTGCGGGCGGAGCGACGATCGTCTCTCGCGTCGTGATCCGCGACCTTTACGGTGGCGGCAAAGCGCAAAAGCTCATGAGCCAGGTCATGATGATCTTTGCCCTCGCGCCCGCGGCGGCGCCGATCTTCGGCGGCTGGATCCTCCTGCTCGGACCGTGGCGTTGGATTTTCGGGGCGATGCTCCTTTACGCGCTCGTCACCCTCGTGTTCATGCTCATTGTCATCCCCGAGACGCTCCTTCCCGAGAAACGCCAGCCGTTCAACGCGAAGGGCATCCTCACGTCGCTCGGGCGCGTGCTGCGCTCGCCAGTCATCTGGCGCCTCTCGCTCGCGCTTGGCCTCGCAAGCCAGGCCGACTTCATCTTCATTTCGGCAGCCCCGATCATCGTTCCCGACGTGATGCACCTTGGCGAACAGGACTACTGGGTCCTGTTTATCCCGATCATCGCGGGCATGATCCTCGGCAACTACCTCGTGGGGCGCCTCGCCTTCGTCATGAGCCGTTCGCGCCTCATCACGATCGCCTTCATCACCGCGGTTCTCGGAGGGGTCCTCTCGGTGATCATTCCCATGCTCACCCCCGAACTCACCTCGCAGTTTGGTGTGTGGCACCTTCTGGTCATGATTGGCCCGGGCCTTCTTGGCATGGGCGCGGCGCTCATGATGGCGCCCGTGCAGCTCGAGGTTCTCGACATGTTCCCCGAGGAGCGCGGCGCCGCGACGAGCTTCGCGACGTTCGTGAACCTCATCGTCGCCGCGATTGTTTCCGGCGCCATGGTGCCGATGCTCGGCGCCGACCTGGTGAAGCTCGGTATCGGTGGGCTCGCTCTTTCGGCCGGCGGTGCCGTCTTCTGGTTCGCGCACGTGCTCATCGCCCGCCGCGCGCGGGTCTAGTTGTACTGACCGGGGACGTTGGTTAATCGCGAGAACGGCGGCTGGTTGCCGCAGGCGGTGTGTGGCCGGTGATGGTTGTAGTAGTGCAGCCAGCCGTCGAGCTCGCCCCGGCGTTCGGCCTCTGAGGTGTAGCAGCGGGCATAGGCCCAGCCGTCGGCCAAGGTGCGGTGGAAGCGTTCGATCTTCCCGTTGGTCTGCGGACGATACGGACGGGTGCGCTTGTGCATGATCCCGAGTTCGGTGCAGGTGTCTCGCCACAGGTGGGACCGGTGGCGCCGCCATTGTCGGACAGGACTCGCTCGACGCTCACACCGCGGGCGTTGACCCACTCGACAGCCCTCACCAGGACCGCGGTGGCGGTGATGGCGGTTTCGTAGTCGTGGATCTCGGCGTAGGCGACACGGGAATGGTCGTCAATGACGGTATGGACGTAGGTCTTGCCCATCAACGGGTCCCGGTACTTGTTCTTCTGCTTGTCCGGGGTGACGTGGAGTGAGTGCTGCATTGGCATGAGTCATGGCGGCATTCCCTTCGGTCGCAGCGACCATCCCGAAGGGTGCTTTTCAGTGGCTCTGGGCGTAGTGGCGCAGCGCTTGGGCGGCGAAGCCGGCGGCTTCTGCACCACCGAAAGCGGGATGGAAGTCTGGGTTGGTGGCGTAGAGGTTGGCCATGCCAGTGAGCATGGCGCGGGTCTTGTCCAGGTCGCCGGCATGCCCGGGCGTCCCGGGGATCTGGGCGAACCAGGCGGCATGGGCGGCTGCGTGCTGTTGGGCCTGGTCGCTCAATGGGGAGACACCCGACTGGTGGAGTTCGCCCCACCGCGCCAGGAGCTGTTCGGCGTCGGCCTGGAACTGACGTTGCTGGGTGAGGTTCTTGCTATGCCACCACCGGTTGGACTGCTCGAAGACCACGCGTCCCCATCGTTGGGTCACCTCGGCCTCATAGCGGTCGTTGAAGCCTTCGAGTACCATGTCCATCCGCGGTTGGCGTCCCTCGCGTCGCATCGTCACGGTGTGCTCGACGGACGCGATACGACGTTCCAGCGCTTCCCGCTCGTGCTCGAGGTGTACCAGGTGCGCCTCGAGGGCGGTGATCTCCTCGTCTGGGTTCGCGTCGCTTGCCAGCGCTTCGCCGATCGCACCCAGGGCCAGGCCGGCTTCACGCAGGAGCAGGATGCGTTGCAGGCGTGCCACGGCGACAGGTCCGTAGTAGCGATAGCCGTTCGCGCCGATCCGGTCCGGGACGAGCAGGCCGATCTGGTGATAGTGACGCAATGTCCTGGCGCTGATGCCGGCGCGGTCAGCGAGTTCTTGGACGGTCCACTCCATCATTTCGGCCTCTCTCGTCAGCGGGCTGGCATTGTCAGACCCAACTGTGGCAGTGCCACGGCCAGGATCTCGGAGGCGGGCGTGGCCACGGCCCTGGCGGGTGACTGTCCGGTGGCCTCCCGATAGGCGGACACGAAGCGTGCCCCGGCAGCGTAACCGGCCCCGGTGGGCAGCCCGACCGGTGTTGCGCCGAACAGGCAAGCGCTCGGATCGCCCAACACCCAAGCCGCGAAATCCTGCATGCCAGTCACGTCCAGGCCTTCGGTGACGCGACGCAGCACCTCGTCACTGGTACGGGTCTGGTCGCTGACGAAGTGCGTGAATCCCTGCTCGCCCACGAGGTCGGCGGCGAACAGGTCCGCGAGACCCTCAGCCACTACGTGCTCGCCAACCGTGACCGTCTGCGGGTTCCACACCACGCCTCCGGGCGAGTACCGCACATTGTGGTGAAGCTCGTGCAGGGCGATGCCCTCCAACCGCGCCAGAACCTCGTCGGTGGGCCAGATCGTGATGGCGATGTACCCGCTGATCCCACCGAAGGCCGACAGGCCGCGTATCTCATCCATGAAGTGCTTGTTGGTGGGATCCCCGAGCACGAGCAACACCGTCAGGTCAGGCATCGCCACAGTCGGATCGGCAGCGTTCAGCTCCCGCAGCCCCGTTTCGAGCGCTCGCTCGACACGGCCCCAAGCATCGGCGCGTTCCAAAGCGTCGACCGCGCCGAGGATCTTGTCTGCCGCTACGGAGGGTCCGAAACCGAAGTGTTGGCTGTGAACCGCGGCCAGATCAGGTCCACCGGGAATGAAGGAGTACATTCCCGCCATCGGCTCCCACAGCCTGCGAGCTGCGTCCTTCCACTGCTCCGGAGAACTGCTCACCATCGCCCGCATCCCAGCGGCACTGTCAATCATCGTCACTGTCATGCCCACGACGCTAAACATTGACGCTGCGTCAAGGTCAAGCTCCTGACCGTCGATCAACGTCTCCGGTCAGTACACTTAGTACACCTAGTCCACGAGACTGGCGGCGTGCTCGCGCAGATATTCGCGCAGGTACGGCAGCGCAAAATCAATGCGACCACGCCCAGCTTCGACGATCATTTCGGCATCGATAAGACGCCTGCGGTAGTTGCTGACGTAGGAGTCTGAGCGGCCGAACCGTGCCTTGAGGTCGGCGATTTCCGTAGGACCGTCGTCTCGCGCCATAAAAATGAGGAACGAGCGATCAACATCGGAAAGGTCTGCCAAGGCAGGTTCGTGAACGAGTTGGCCGAGTTTTCGTCGGGCCTTCTCTGCCCCTCGTTCGGCAGCTTCTCGCGTGATACTCCTCCCCTGAGCCTCGCGAAATGCCCACTGCCCGACGAGCTGGATCATAAAGGGGTAGCCCTGGCACGAGTTGACCGCGGTCTGGAGTGCTTCTTCCGTCCAAGAGATCTCTGCTTCGGCTAGCGGACTCTCGAGCGCGAGGCGCACGTCATCGTCCGATACGCGGTCGAGTTCAATTCTTTCGGCACGGCGCAAGAACGTGATGGGGTTCGGTCCTTCACTCTCGCTCGTTCGGCTGGACAGCAACGGTTTGATCGCCGAGGGGATCCCGGCCATTGCGACAGCGATGTCTTTTCCTTCGCGCACAAGGTGCTGAACGGTCGCACCGAACTCGATCAGTTCATCGGTGCGTTGGTGGTGCATTTCGTCGAGGGTAATGAGCACGCCGCTCGCGGGCTGTCCCGCAGAGCGATCGAGATCGGCCTTGTACGCGAGGTAGTCATCGAGGGCATTGCGCAAGGAATACGACGTTTCCGAGATCGAGGAGGAGTCCCAGGTGACAGAGCCGCCAACGCCGAAGATAGAGAGCCCTAGGCCCTTGAGTTGCGAGCGCTGGCGTGCCAAACGGCGAATGATCTCGCTGCGGATGCGCTCCACAAAGCCCTGTGTCGCCGTCTCACTTATGACGAACCACCCGTGCTCCTGGGCTGTGTCCTCGAATGCGTTGAGAAGCACCGTCTTCCCGATTCCCCTTGGGCCCACAATGAGCGAGATGCGTTCGTGAGCTCCGGGACCGTCATCGAGCGCGAAGGCAAAGTTCTGTACCGCTTCGTTGCGACCGACAAGAAGCGGGGGAGTAGCGCCGAGGGTTGCGCGGAAGGGGTTGCGTGCACCGGTCATACCTCAAGAGTAGGCCGCGGCGCCTATGAAGATCTATGAGTTTTATGAATTGCTTTGAAATTTATGAAATTTATGAAAAGTAGGGCCGGGGTGGCGGCCACAGAGCATCAGTAGGCGAAGCCCGCGAACGCGCCGCTGATCTCCTCGCGGCTCGCGCCGGCGGCGAGCAGAACCTGGAGCAGCAGCCGCGCCTTGTGCGCGCTCAATATGCCGGCCATGCACGCGCCCGAATTGATGAGATCTACTTCCGCGCCCGGGTAGGAGTAGTGGTAGGTCGACGTGCCGCCCTCGGGGATTCGTGTCGCGACAACGATCTGGATGCCGCGCTCGCGGGCCTCGCGCACGAGCGGCATGACAGCCTCGGGCACGTGCCCCATCCCCACGCCATTGATCACGATGCCCGCGGGCGGCTCGGGCTGATGCACGAGGGCCCCGAGCGCCTCGCCGCGATCAAAGAGGCCCGTCCCGATGAGAGGCACGGAGGGAAGCTCGGCGGGCACGGTGGGCAGAACGCAGTCCGACGCCTCCAGCGCATACATCGCGCGAATCCCATCCTTGCTCACGAGCGCAAGAGGGCCCGAGGGTTCCGAATCGAACGCGTCGATGCTTCGAGAGCTCACCTTCGTGACGCGATCGGCGGCGTGCACGAGGGAATCGAAAACCGCGAGAACGCCGAGGCCGCGCGCCTGCTCGCTCGCGGCGGTCACAATCGCGTCGTGAAGGTTCGCGGGCCCATCCGCGCCGGGGGCATTCGCGGGGCGCATCGCGCCCGTGACAACAAGGGGCGTATCGAGGTTCCAATAGCGATTGAGCAAGAACGCCGTCTCTTCGAGAGTGTCGGTGCCGTGAGTGAGCACGATTCCGCGAAAGCCAGCGTCGGAACCTTCCCGTGCCACCCGCAGAACCTCCCGCACGTGCGGGAACGTGACCGAGGGCGAACCCACGTTCGCGATTTCCCGAAACTCCAGCTCGATACCGGGGATGGGGAACATGCTCGCGTCTGGTTGTGCCGCGGGTGAGGCGTGCCCACCCGGCTGGTTTTGGCTCATGGCGATCGTGCCGCCGAGGCCGAGAACGAGAATGCGGAGGGTCGCGGTCATGGGTGCTCCTATGCGTGCCGGTGCGCGTGAGATCAGTGTAGAACCGGGCCGGGCGGTGACTCCCCGTGAACGGTGATGTGGCGGTGTTAGCCTCACCGGAGCTTGCTAGACGTGGTTCAACGGCGAACCGAGCACACCCGACGAAGGAAGTTGTTATGTCCTCATCCGCCCGCTCCGCACTCAATCCCACCTCGCGTGCCGCACACCTCGAGAAGCTTGCCGCGACGAGCGCCAACAACCCCCTCGACATCTTCATCGTCGGCGGCGGAGTCAACGGTGCCGGTGCCGCCTTTGATGCGGCAACCCGCGGCCTCAGCGTTGGCATCGTCGAGATGAACGACTGGGCAAGCGGCACGAGCTCGCGCTCGTCGAAGCTCATGCACGGCGGCCTCCGCTACCTGCAAATGCTCGACTTCACGCTCGTCGCCGAAGCCCTTCGCGAGCGCGACCTGCTCATCTCTAAGACCGCGCCGCACCTCGTGAAACCCATCAGCTTCATGTTCCCCATGAAGAACGTTTTTGAGCGCGGGTTCATTGGCTCGGGCATCGCCCTCTACGACGCGATGCAGATCGGCCACCGCGAGGTCCCGATCCACAAGCACGTCTTTTCCAAGGGCCTCGCAAGGGATTTCGCGGGACTCGACCCCGAAAAGAACTCCGGCGCGATCGAGTTCTACGATTCGCGCATGGACGACGCGCGCTTCGTGGCGATGCTCGTGCGCTCCGCCGTGAACCTCGGCGCCGCCGCCGCGAACTACACGAAGGTCACGCGCTACCTCAAGGACGGTGATCGCGTCGTGGGCGCTGCCATCACGGACCTCGAGACGGGCAACGAATACGAGGTGCACGCGCGCGAGGTTATTCTTGCCGGCGGCGTGTGGACCGGTGAAGAACAGGATCGCGCCGGCGCCGATTCGGGCCTTCAGGTGCTCGCTTCGAAAGGCATCCACATCACGGTGCCGCGCGAGGCGATTGAGGCGAAGGACAACACGGGCATCATCACGCAAACCGAGAAATCGGTGCTGTTCATCATCCCGTGGGACGAATACTGGCTGATCGGCACGACCGACACCCCGTGGAAAGAGGACGTCTCGGTGCCCACGGCAACGAGCAGCGATATCGACTACGTACTCGAAAAGGCCAACGACGTGCTTCGCCGCCCGCTCACGCGCGAGGACGTCATCGGCGTTTATGCCGGCTTGCGCCCCCTTCTTCAGCCCGTGAAAAAGTCCGACGGCGCCTCGACGAAGGTGTCGCGCGAACACACGGTGATGGAGGTCGAACCGGGCCTGAGCGCGATCGCCGGTGGCAAGTACACGACCTACCGCGTTATGGCTGAGGACGTCGTCGACTTCGCGCTTCGCGGAACCCCCGATGCCCCGAAGACCAAAACTCGCGACATCCCCGTCATCGGCGGTGCCGGCTACGAGGAGATGCGGGTGCGTGCAACCGCACTCGCGGAAAAGTACGGAATCGACGAGGTACGCCTCGAGCGCCTCCTCTTCCGTTACGGCTCGCTACTCGAGGATCTGTTTGCCCTCATGGACGAGAACCCCGAGCTCGCGACACCGCTCACGGACGCCCCTCGCTATCTCCGTGCCGAAATCGTGTACGCCGCCCGGAGCGAGGGCGTGCTTCACCTCGCCGACGCCCTCATGCGCCGCACGCGCCTCGACTACGAGGCGCGCGATCGTGGCGTGAGCGCTGCTCGCGAGGTCGCGGAGATCCTCGCGGAAGAACTCGGCTGGGACGAGGCGCGGCTCGAGGCCGAGATCGAGGCGTACTCGACGTTTATCGCCGCGCGCCTCGAGGCAGAGCACACGACGAGCGATGCTGATGCCGCCGCCCTCCTCGAGAACGTGCGCGAGATTCCCGCGCGCTGACCAACGCGCGCGAAAGCGCACCCACGATCAAGCGCGGGCAGCGATGCCCGCGGGAGCCGAAAGGACCGCTCATGCCAGAGACCTCAGACCAGAAATACATTCTCGCCATCGACCAGGGCACAACGAGCTCGCGCGCGATGGTGTTCGACCACGACGGCCATGCGGTGTCGCAGGCCCAGCTCGAACACAAGCAAATCTTCCCGCGCTCAGGGTGGGTCGAGCATGACCCGATGGAAATCTGGAGCAACACCCGTGAGGTCATCGCGCTCGCACTGAACAGGGCTGAAGTGAACCGGGATGACCTGGCAGCCGTCGGCATTACCAACCAGCGCGAGACCGCGGTTGTGTGGGATAAAAACACCGGCAAGCCCGTCTATAACGCGATCGTGTGGCAAGACACGCGCACGGCGCGAATCGTGCACGAGCTCGCGGGCGAGGAGGGCGTGAACCGGTTCAAAGAGGTCACCGGCCTGCCGCTCACGACGTATTTCGCGGGCCCGAAGGTCAAGTGGATTCTCGACCACGTCGAGGGCGCGCGCGAGAAGGCCGAGGTGGGTGATCTGCTTTTCGGCACGATCGACACGTGGCTTTTGTGGCACATGACGGGCGGAACGAAGGGCGGCGCGCACGTCACCGACGTCACGAACGCCTCGCGAACCCTCCTCATGAACGTGCACACGCTCGACTGGGAAGAGGATATTGCGCGCGAGATGGGAATCCCCATGTCGATGCTCCCCGAGATCCGCTCGTCGTCCGAGGTTTACGGCAAGGGGCGTAAGCGCGGCCTGCTCACGAACGTGCCGATCGCGGGCATCCTCGGCGACCAGCAGGCGGCCACGTTCGGCCAGGCATGCTTTGAGAAGGGCACCGCGAAGAACACGTACGGCACGGGTAACTTCCTCCTCGTGAACACCGGGAACGAGGCGCTTTCCTCGGATAACGGCCTGCTCACGACCGTGCTCTACAAGCTCGGCGACGCCGATCCCGTCTATGCACTCGAAGGCTCGGTTGCCGTCACGGGCTCGCTCGTGCAGTGGATCCGCGACAGCATCGGCCTGATCTCGAGCGCGAAGGAGGTCGAAGAACTCGCGACAAAGGTCGACGATTCGGGTGGCTGCTTCGTTGTGCCCGCGTTCTCGGGTCTGTTCGCTCCTTACTGGAAGGACGATGCTCGCGGGGCGATCGTGGGCCTCACCCGTTACGTGAACAAGCACCACATTGCGCGTGCCGTTCTCGAGGCCACGGCCTACCAGAGCGCCGAGCTGATCGACGCCATGAATGAGGATTCAACGGTGCCGCTCAAGGAGCTGCGCGTTGACGGCGGCATGACCGTGAACGAGACCCTCATGCAATTCCAGGCGGACATCCTCGGCGTCGACGTGATTCGCCCGAAGATTATCGAGACGACAGCGCTCGGGGCCGCGTATGCCGCCGGTCTCGCCGTCGGTTTCTGGGATTCGACCGATGACCTCGAGAAATACTGGGAAGAGGACGTCCGTTGGACCTCGTCGATGGACGCACACGTGCGCGAGCGCAGCATGCGCCTGTGGCGCAAGGCCGTCGAACGCACGTTCGACTGGGTCGATGACGACGTTGAGGAGGCCTTCGACCACGAAGGCTAATCGTTCTCGGGCGCGACGCGTGAAAGAAGAACGAGAGCCTCGTTGTGGGTGCTGTGCGGGAACATGTCGATGAGCCTCGCGCGTGCGACGCGGTAGTGCGGCATGCGCGCGAGATCTGCGGCAAGCGTTTCCGGATTGCAACTCGAGTAGGCGATGGTGCGAACCCCCGAGTCGTTGAGGTAGCGGGAGAGCGCTTCGCCGATGCCGCGCCTCGGCGGATTCACCACGATCGCGTCCGGGAGGGTCGCCTGACGCCTGGCCCAGTCGGTTGCATCGGCGGTCTCGAAGCGCACGCGAACGTGAGCTTCGGGGGCGGTGTGGGGTCCGACGGCGCCCGCGAAACCGTGCCGCTTCGCCGAACCTTGTGCGCTTTCGATCGCCTCATTCGTGATTTCGATGCCCGTGATGTCCATGTGCGCGCCGCGGGCGCGTGCTTCGTGGGCGATGCCGAGGGCGAAGCCACCTACGCCGCAGTAGAGGTCCCACGCGGTGCGGGCGCCCGCGTCGAGAATCCAGCGTGCGACCTGGGCGTAGAGTTCGCTCGCCACGGCGGTGTTGGTTTGCGTGAAGGAGCGGGGGAGCACGTCAACGTCGATATTGCCAAGGGGGAGGCGTAGACGATCGGCCCCCGCGAGGTGAATCTCTTCGGTCCCTTCGATGAGGGCCTCGTGCTCGGGGTGGATGTTCGCGCTGACGACGCTCACGCGAGGATCAAGGAGCGCGAGGTGTTCGCGGATCCTTTCGAGCGCGGAAGTGCTGCGCAGGACGAGGCGCACCATGGCTTCCGTTGGTGTTGCGGTGACGAGCACGTACTTGATCTCGCCGCGGCGTTTGTCGAGATTGTAGGGCGGCACCTGGGCGCGGCGAATGAGCGCGCGGGCACTTTCAACAACCTCGGTGACAAGCGGGGGGTACAGCGGGCAATCAGCGAGGTCAACGCCCTCGTGTGAACCTGGAAAGGAGAAGACTGGGGCCGCCGCCGTGCCACGCACCATCATCTTCGCCTTCGTGCGAAAGCCCCACGGTGCGCTCACGAGCGGCTCGTCCCACACGGTGGAAGGCGTCGCCACCTCGGCGAGGAGTTCTGTGAGCTGTGCATGCGCCTCGCGAACCTGGACATCGTGCGGGGTGCGCATGAGGCTGCACGATTCGCATTGCCCGGCAGAAAAGTACTCGCAGATCCCGCTGTCGGGGGTGATCCGAGGGTGCGGTCGTGTGGCCATGAACTAGCCGATGACGTCGAGCTGGGCGTTGTCCTTGCAAATGCTCGTCACGGAATACATGGCGCCACCGAGTTCGAATTGATCCCCAACCTGGAGCGGACCGAACTGCTGCTTGCCGCCGCCCTGGTTAATCGTGAACGTCGCTTCCGAGGAGCCGCCGTTTTCCTTCCACCCGTTGTACGTGAACGAGCCGTCGAAGCCTTCGAGCGCTGGATCAGGGGCACCGTGCAGCGGGATCTTCACCATGCCCTCGTCGCTGCAGGAATCGCCGAGCTCGGCATGATCGAGGCCTCCGGCGGTGATCTCGGGGACCGGTGGCGCGTCCCCGTCGCCCTCGGACTCATTGATCACGACGCTGGGACCGCCACCGTCGCTCGCCGCCGCTGCGCTCGACGCAGGCGGGGAGGATTGCGGCTCATTGGGGGAGCCGCAACCGGCAAGAGCAAGGGCTAGGCAGCCGCATGCCGCCAGTGCCCGCAGCGAGGTGGAAACACGCACGAATGTCCTCCTAAGGGTGAAATGAGACGAGCACCAGGTTAACCGCATCAACTCCGCGCGAGATGGACGTCTCACCGCGGTACGGTGGGGGACATGGCAGATTCACCGCGAGAAACGACCCGCCCGGGCGCACCGAGCCCCGCGGCCCTCGCAGGGCGTACGCGCGCAAAGCGAAAGGTACGCGCGGTGGACTACGACGCGGTCCCCGAGCTCGCGCGGCGCAGGGCGTCGGGGGAGGATCTCGCGGATCTTCTCGCCGAAGCCGAAAAGAGGCGCGAGGCACAGCGCCACCAGGCCGAGGAAGCGGCACGAGCGCCGCGCGCAAGCGCGGATGAAACGGAGACACTCGACATCGCTCGAGGCTTTGGTGCGCCTCCCGCAGGCACCGTCGTCACGCTCAATCCCACTGACCCGCGCCCCTTCACCCGCCCGCTGACCGTTCGCGAGGAGGAAGTGCGCACGGTTTCGGGGGCGAGTTTCGCGCGCATCACCCACGACATCATCGTGCTCACCGTTGCTGATCCCGAGGATGCGTGGACGAGTGACAACGGCGCGAGCGATCACTTCCAGCGCGGCGACTGGACCGTGCAGGTGAGGCGCTCCGATAACCACGTGATTGGCGCGTTTCCCACGGCCTACGCCCTTGCTGTTCGGCCCGAGGACGTCGATTCGTTCGATCCCGCGGATTTTGCGGGCCCGAGTAACCGCAAAAAGAAGGGCACGCGCCATCCCGGCGATCGCGCCGCGCTCAAACGCCGGCTCGAAGAGCACGGTTTCGTGGTCACGACTTCGGGCGCGACTCACGGCAAAATCACCCATCCCGACCTCCCGGGATTGTTCACCCCGTGGGCCTCGACCCCGAGCGATCGACGCCACCCGCAACTCGTGACGGCCCAGGTGAAACGGATCTTTGGGATCGATATTCGCGAGGCGCCGTCGGAACCCTGAGTCATTTTTGTACACATTCTGAGATTCGGCTGCGTGTTACGCGTTACATGCTTATGATCAAGCGCAACCCTTAACTGGGCTGCGCGTCACAGTCGTGGCGCGGGATCGTCACTACCGAAGAGGTGTCGGGTGAGATTCCCAGTACTCAAGCGCGCCGCCGCCGCATGTGTCGCAGCGTTCACAGCGCTCACGCTTACAGCCGCGCCCGTGGCCGCACAGCCGCACGTCAACGAGCCCCCAAAGGACCCGGCGCACGTCGAGTCCAACTCCAGCAAAGACCGGGTCGCCGTCCTCGTGACCCTCAAGAGCCAACCGGGCTCGCCCTCCACGAACGGTGAAAACCGCAACCTGCGCGAGCAAATCCGCTTGATCAACACGTGGAGCAACGCCTATGGCATCGAGGTTGATCGCCAGTTTGGCTTCCTCGTCAACGGCTTCTCGGCAACGATGCCCGCGGCCAACATGGCGAAGCTCCAGGCAGAGCCCGAGGTCGATTCCGTGCGTCGCGAGCGCCAGTATGAGCGCACCGAATACGAGGCTCGCGAGATGCAGCAGGTCTCTAAGGCCTTCGACGACTATGGCGTTGACGGCTCCGGCATGGTCGTTGCCGTTATCGACTCAGGCGTGGATCCCACCCACGAAGACATGCGCATCGACGACGGCGTCGATACGAAAATCGACAAGGTGAACCCGAACGGAGACTTCACGCAGAAGATCCCCGAGGGGTACAACTACGCCGACGAAAACTACGAATTCTGGGATACGACGACGAGCCAGCACGGCATGCACGTCGCCGGAATCGTCGCCGCCAACGCCCCCGACGGCAAGAAAGGCGGGCTCGAGGGCGTCGCCCCCAACGCCCAGATTCTCTCGTTGAAGGTCTTCTCTAACGGCGCCAACCCCTACGCCTCCGACTCCGACCTCATCGCCGCAATCGAGGATGCCGTCAAACTCAAGGCCGACGTCATCAACCTTTCCCTCGGGTCGACTAACGGCGTCAAGTGGGACTCTGACGGCTCGAACCTCGCCCTCAAGAAAGCCGAAGAGATGGGCGTACTTGCCGTCATCTCCTCGGGTAACGACGGGCTCAACTTCTCCGAAACCGGCGAGATCGACGACGCCCTCGGAAAGCTCGACGACGGCACGGTGGGTACACCCGGTATCCAGGGCAACGCCCTCACGGTCGCCTCGGTTGACAACAACGTCGTCTCCACGCCTCGCGGCTTCTACAACGACGGTGAAGACCACCCCTTCGGCTACCAGCTCCAGATCGGCGAAGCCACGAACGAACCCTACGAGGTTGCCTACGTGGGTCTCGGCAAGAAAGAGGACTACCCGGACGGCGCCGATCTAAGCGGGAAGATCGCCCTCATCGAGCGCGGCGAAATCTCCTTCACCGAGAAATTCCAGCGCGCGATCGACCACGGCGCCGCCGGAGTGCTCGTGTTCAACTCCGAAGAAGGCGGCGAGACCTTCGCCGGTATGGCCGGCATCGAGGACTTCACGATCATCGGCGGCTCCCTCAAGCACTCGACGGGCGTGGAGATCCGCGACGCGATCGAAAAAGCGGGGGACACGCCCGTCACGATCCGTCTCACAAAGGAAGTCGCCTCGGAGGCAAATCCCACCGCTGCCCAAGCGTCAAAGTTCTCCTCGTGGGGCACGACCCCCAATCTCGAGTTCGAACCCGAAATCGCCGGCATCGGCGGAAGCGTGTACTCGACGCTCAACGACAACAAGTACGGCACGAAGTCCGGAACATCCATGGCGGCCCCGAACATCTCGGGCATGTCCGCACTGCTCCTTGAGAACTACGCCGAACGCTACCCCGAACTCAGTGGATCAGAGCGGCTTGCCCGTGCCCGCACGGCACTCATGAATACGGCGATTCCCGTGAAGAACGGTGAACACGTTGCGCCGCCGCGTCAGGTCGGCGCGGGTCTCGCGCAAATGGCGAACGCTCTCGATACGAACGTGTACGCGACCGTCGACGGCGAGCCGGCCGTCGAGCTCAAAGAGGTCAACACCGTTCGCGAATTCACGGTGACCCTCACGAACCACTCGGGCGAGGCGGTCACCTACGACATCCCCGCGCAGACCGTACTCAACGAAACGAATACCAAGGGAGAAGAGACGACGAGCGTGGTCTCCCACGAGAGCCTGCAGGCGTCGGAAAAGTCCGTGACCGTTCCCGCCAACGGCACCGCGAACGTCACCTTCACCCTCAAGCCCGACCTGAGCGCCGGCGACCACTTCATCGAGGGCTACGCCGTGCTCACCTCAAAGAGCGCGCCCACCCTTTCGGTGCCGTACTTCGGATTCGTGGGCGACTGGAACGCGGAACCCATCGTGGCTGAGCAGGGTCACGGGTGGGACGCGCTCGGCGTGAAGAGTGAGGTCACGGGACTTTCCACGACCCTCGACCTGTTCGGCAGCCCATACCCGAGCACGCTTCCCGAGGGCGGCTGGCTCTCGCCGAACGGCGACGGCACACGTGACGAGGCCAGCGCGGCGCTTGCCATGATGCGTAACGCCGCCGACGTCGAGTTCAGCGTCCTCACGGAGGATGGCGAACCGCTCGTTGACCTCGGCGCCACCCACAGCGTTCCCCGCACCATCGCGGGCGACGTGCTCGACGTGAAGAACAAGCTCGCCCCCGAAGGATCGACCCTCATCAACGGCGGTACTTTCGACGGGCGCATGTGGGATCCGGCGAAGGGCGAATTCGTGAACGTCCCCGAAGGCCGCTACGTCTATCGCGTGAAGTCGCGCCTCTCGGAAGACTTCGACTGGCAGACGGTTGATATGCCCTTCGGCATCGACGTCACTCCTCCCGAAGTAAGCGTCGGTGAGCTCGAAAACGGCACCATCACGATCACGATCGACGATGAGCTTTCGGGCGCCAACCCGTCGCTCTCCGTGATCGACGCTACCGGTGAAGGGCTGCCCGTCAAGGCCAACGGCGATGGCACCTATACCGTGACAGTCAAGGACGCCGAAGCCTCGAAGTACCTGTGGTTCATTGCTTCCGACAACGCCTACAACAAGGTGGAGTTCCGCAAGGTCCTCGTTGACGGCGACCCGCTCGTGCTTCTCAACACGAAGACCTACAACGATCCCGAATTCGTGTTCGGCAATGCCTCCGACGCATACGTGGACGGAAAGTTCCAGTTGAGCGGAACCGTCTCGAGCCAGGTGGCCAAGGTCGGGGTCGAAGGCAAGAGCTACGACATCACCAACGGTGGCTTCACGGCGCTCGTGGACGTGACCCCCGATGAGGAAAACTCGATCACGGCACGCGCCTTCAACGAGGCCGGCGAAGAGATCGACTCCGAAACCCTCACGTTCTACTACGATGCGCAACCGGCCGAGGTGGATATTTCCGCCTCAAACCTCGATGAGGATGGCCGCATCATCCCGAACGAGGATGGCTCCTTCACGATCAAGGGCACCATCAAGGATCCGGAGCCCTCCAACCCGGTCGCGAAGAAAGGTGGCCTGTGGGCCGGTGTGAACTGGGACTTCGTGGGTGCTGAACCCGATGGTTCGTTCGAGGTGACGACCTCCTCGGTGGAAGCAGAAGAACCGCTCTTCGTTCTCCAGGCAGGCGACAATGCCAACTTCACCTATCTCGTCGTGGAGATCTCGGGGCGCGTCAAAGGCTCCAAAGCCACCCCGACTCCCGAGTTCGAGAACCTTGAATGCCTCCAGGGATTCGCGCTGTGCCTCGTGTCGCCTGAATCTGGCGACCTGAGTGAAGACGGCTCGACCTACACCCTGCGCGGCAAGGGCGGGCAGCCCGGCTCGACCGTGACCCTCACACCCGGTGCGCGCGCTGAAGGCGAGCACATCGGTAGCCTCGAGCCCATCACGGCAACCGTCGGCGAGGACGGTACCTTCACCGCGAAGGTTCCCGTCGAAACCGGAGAGAACCACTACGAATACGTCGTGACGAACCCCGAAGGCGAGGTGAAGGGTCGCCAGATCCTCAACATCTGGTTCGACGTCAACGCACCGACCGTGCGCTTCGACAGCCCGAACCTCGTGAACGGAACCCTGTTCACGAACAAAGACGAGGCAACGTTTGCGGGAACCGCGGAGGATGACGGTTGGGGCTATGGCCTCCGCGTCAATAACCAGCAAGCCGTGGACATCCACGTTCCGAACGCGATCGGCCCCGAGGCCAACCGCCGTGAATTCTCCGAGACAGTTGCGGTCGCCGATGGCGACACGATCCTCGTGACCTTCTCCGATTCGATCGGCAACACGAGAGTCGCCGCGATCCCCGTGATCGTCGACAAGGTCGCGCCCGAGGTGGCGATCGACACCGTTGGCGATGGCGAGCGCATTACCGACGGCCGCACCCTCACCGTGAGCGCTGCGGACCCGCACCTCGCGAGCCTCAACGCGCGGTTTGCGGGTGCGACTGCCGACGGCAACCTCACGCGTGAATTCGTGAACGAGAGTGTTCCGCTCGATGCCGAGAAGGTGACGGTCGAGAACGTTCTCGTGGATATCGACGAGGTCGACGACGGAGAGGATTCTAAGCCGCAAGCAGAGCATGCTGACGGTGTCGAAGCACCCGCGGAGGACACGGTCACCCCGGGTGAAGGCGACGATGTGACCGCCGAGGGCACGCTCGCCGTTCCCGAAACGACGCATCTCTCGGGTGAACTCGAGACGTCGAACTTGCCCGCAGGACGCTATACCGTGAGCGCGACAAGTACCGACTTCGCCGGCAATGAGGGTTCTGAGACACGCACCTTCGATGTTGACGCTGAGCCCGTGATCGAGGGCGAGGATGCGCTCTCCCTCACTGTGAACCGGAAGGACCTCGCGAACGATGAGGCGCTTGCTGCGCAGATCCTTGAGGGGTACTCGGTCACGGATGACGGTGCCGTTCTCCCCGATGGGACCGTTGTAAAGGGTGACACGACGAGCCTCGCGCTTCGCGAGGGCACGATTCTCGCCCCCGGCGAGAACACCGTTGCTCTGGTGGCGACCGATGCGGCCGGTCGCCAAGTGGTTCGCAATGTCAAGGTCACGATCGACCTGGAGCAGGTCACGCTGCACGCGGGCGACCTGAGTGCCACGTCGACGTTCCGCAGCGACGATGTGCTGACCGCTGATATCGCGAGCGAGAACGGCGTGCACACGATCGCGGTGTCGAACGCGTTCGGCCCGCTCGAGGCGACCTTCACGCTGCCCGTGCCCGAGGGGTCGACCGTCGCGCTTGTGCGCGAGGACGGCACCGTGGAGCCGATCGGCTCGACTTGGGCCGATGGCACCCTCACGTGGGCAGGCTCTTCGCAAGCGACCTATCGAGTGAGTGAGCTGGCACGCACCGACGGTGGCGATGACGGCAAGGAGATCATCGCCCCTGCGAAGCCGGGCCCGAAGGGCGGCTCGGGTGATGCCGGTGCCGGTGCACACCCCGATAAGCCGGGTGATTCCGGTCGTGCGGAGGGCTCCGGCGGTAGCGGCGAGGGTGAGGGGCCGACGGCTCCCGGCAGCCAGCGTGGCAAGAATCCCAGTCGCGGCAAGGCGAAGGGTGCATCGGGCTTCATGCCCCGCACGGGCGCCGAGGTCGTAGGGCTCATGCTCGTTGGCGGTGCTCTCGTCGCTGGTGGCGCGGTGCTCGTGGTGGGTCGTAGGCGCGGCCACAGGTTGTAAGGCCGGTGCCTCTTGGGAGGGCCGCACGGGAGTGGATCCCCGGGCGGCCCTTCTTTTCCCTCCGGTCAGGGCAGCTTTGCCGCTTCGAATAAAAGAGGGCGCCGGCTCGTCCCCACGAGCCGGCGCCGTATCCCTTTCCCCCGCGCTAGGGCTTCGAGTACGGATCCTCTCCTCAAAGGATCGGTACGCCGCTAACGCGTGAGTACATGTAATCGCCCCATTCTTCCCGGCCGCTGTATTCGGCCTAGCAAAATGCTGGGAGCGCGGTGCTTTACTTGCATGACTCGCTCGCCGAGTTGATGTTTGTGCTGGTAGTGCCGCGATTTTGACGCTGGAGCCTGGGAATCGTGGTTGAGGTCACGGTAGGATTGCCGCGGTTCCTTACGAAACCTTTACACGAAGGCCCGGCGCCCCGAGGAGAATGCACGTGAATCAGCCCGTAAAACTCGACTGGCCCACTCCTACTACCGATGTTGAGACCTCGAAAATGCGGGCGGCCCTCGAGCGGCTTGCCGTTGCCGTGGCCGCCTCGAATGGCCTCGCTGAACCGATCGACCCCGAAGAATCCGGGGCCGATGTTCCCCCCGCTCTCAAGGACCTCGCCGATGAAATGGCGGGCGCACGCGTCGGGGAGGAGTTTGAACTGAATCTTCTGGCCGAGGAGCGCACGGACCTCGGCCCCTTCACGTTGCTGGGCGAGCCGACGTCGTACTACCCCCTCTTCGAGACCGTTGACGACGCCGTGATTCTCACGCTCAATGATGAGGGCATCCCAGGTGGCGTGTGGTGGATCGACGAGGAGCTCGACATGCACCTGCTCGCCACGAGCCTCGACGAGTACGTGGATACCGTCACGCGTGCGATTGCCGCGCTCAGCCCCGAAGCTAGCAATCCGGGTGAGGATGTGTGGCGCGCCGTCACCGCGTCGCAGCGCTCAACGTTCACGGTGCTCGAATCGGTTGATGACCTCTCCTCCCATGTCGAATTTGCTTCCGATGGCCTGAGCGCTCGCCTCGTCGCAGATCGGGCGTGATCGCGTGAGGCTCACGCGCACATCCACCTTCAAGCACGCTCCCGAAACGCTTGCTCGTTACCTCGACACCCATGCCGCACGCACGCGTATCGCGATTGCGGGAGCCTCGGGATACGACCGACGGTGCGGGCGTTGTTCAGGTCGTGGTTGAGCGCAGGGGGATGTAGCCCGCGATGATGACAGCCGCGAGCAGCGTGAGCGCTGCCCCGGTCGCCGTGAGCGGGGAGAGGTGCACGCTCGGGTCGAGCGCATCGAGCATGACCGATCCGATGATCTGGCCCGCAATCGCCGCGCCGCTCAGCACGAGCACGCCCGTGTACCGCACGAGGGCGGCGGAAGCGGCGATGTAGGTGAGGCCGATCAGGCCACCGAGGTAGAGAACCGGATTGGTGGGAAACGCCCCACCTAGCGGGGTGAGCGCGAAGCTCACCGCCGCGGCTATGCCGAGCGCGAGTGAGCCGAGCGTAAAGTTTCCGAGAGCCGAAACGAGAAAACTTCCCGTGTGCGCCGTGACGATGCCGTTGGCTCCCGTTTGGAGGCCGACGCCTATGCCCGCGAAAAACGGCAGGATCAGGTTGAGCCACGGGACGGCATTCGTGAGCCCGGAGGCAAGCGCCAAGGCGACACTGGCGACCATGAGGGCTGAGCCGACAAGGCGTGAGGTGCTCAAGCGACGAGGCTCACCGGGGCCGAAACCTCCGCGGTCAAGAGCGGCGCCTGCGAGAGTTTGCCCCGCGACAACGCTCACGATGAACAGGGCAACCCCGAGCACGCCGACCGTGAGGGACTGGGTGAAAACAAGGAAGGCGCCGCCTAGACCGCCGATTGCGTACCGCCAGTCGAAGCGACCCGTCGCGATGTCGCGCGCGTATTCTCGCGCCGCACGCCGCTCAGCGGGCAGAGCAAGCACGATCACGAGAAGTCCAAGGCAGCCGATACCGAAGCTCACGAAGGCCGCGAGATAAGGGTTCTCGAGCTGGCCCGCAAGATCGGCGTTAATCCGCGACTGGAGTGCGGCGAGAACGCCTCCTGCCATGATGATGGCGATGGCCCACCACGGCGCGCGAGGTGTGGCGACTTCCCCCTGGTGCTCATCTGCCACTGCTGTTTGCGTACTCATGTGCACCATTGTCTCGCGCAGAAACTCCCCGCAAAAGAGGGCGCGAGGGTGGCGGGCAGGCGTCGGACCCCTACGATGGGGGTATGGAACTCGATCCCGGTTATTCGAACGTACGTGTGGGCGTCAAGGCGATTATTGTGCGCGGAACAAGCGTGCTGTTCAACGAAAACATCGATGTTCACGGCAATCGTGTATTCGTGCTGCCCGGCGGCGGGCAAGAGCACGGCGAAAGCCAAGTGGAGGCGCTGAAGCGCGAATGCGAAGAGGAGATCGGCGCAGCTGTGCGCGTCTACGATCTCGCGTGCACGTTCGACCTCATCAGCGCGAAGGTGGGCCGCCACCGCGACACAGGGCAAGTGTTCCACCAGCAGAATCTTCTCTTTTGGTGCGACCTCGAGCCCGGTAGTGAACCGCGCATGGGGGAGGGCCACGACCCGCACCAGGTGGGTGTCAAGTGGATCGACATCAACGACCTCCACACAGTCGACGTTCGACCGCGCGAGGTTGGCGAGTGGTTGCAGTCGGATCCGAGTATCCGCCCGCGAACGCTCGGCACGATCCGCGAGCAGTCACTGTAGGGGGCGGGGCCGACGGTTGCCCCCCGAGTACTGCCACACAACCGCTGCAATGTATACACAGGTCAGGGGGCTTTTTCGTTTCCCGCGGGAGTGTCGACGTGCGAAGATTAAGCTCGCCTGCATACCGCAGAGTTCGGAACTTTACTGACATCGAGGGAGTCGTGCATGAGCGTTGAGGCGCAGCCTGGCGCACACGAGAGCCCCTACTCGGTGCGCCACGAGATCACGCAGGGTGCGCTCTTAATTCTCCCCGCGGGTCTCGGCATGATCCCGATCGGCATTGCCTTTGGCCTTCTTGTGGTGCAGTCGGGGCTTCCGTGGTGGATGGCGCCCGCCCTCTCGTTTTTTGCGTACGCGGGCTCACTCGAGCTTCTGCTCATCACTCTCATCACGTCGCTTACGCCGCTTGTGACGATCGCGGCGGCATCGTTCTTCGTGAACTTCCGCCACGTGTTCTACGCGTTCAACTTTCCACTCAAGATCGTGAAGAACCCGTTTTTGAAGTTCTACGCGATGTATTCGCTCACCGACGAAATCTTCGCGGTCACGGTCGCGAACCCAAAGGGGTGGACCCAGCCGCGCGTGATCTCGGCTGGTGCCGTGCTGCAGATCTGCTGGGTGGGTGGCGGCCTCATGGGGGTACTGCTCTCGAGCTTCATCCCCTTCCAGATCCGCGGCCTGAGCTTCGCACTGTGCGCCCTGTTCATCACTCTGACCCTCGATGCGTGCCGCACGAAACAGGAGATCCCCTCGCTTCTTCTTGGCGCCGCGGCTTTCGGTCTCGCGCTGCTCCTCATGCCCGGCCAGCCGATCTTCGCGGCGATGATCGGCTTCGTCGCCACCCTCGCGGCTCGCTACACGATCGCCGTGCGCCTCACGAGGCCACTCCCGGCAGAGATGGAGAGCGACGATGCAGCTTGACATCCCCTTCTGGTACCTCGCCTCGGTTCTGCTCATCGCCTTCGCCGTGACCTTCACGCTGCGCGCGCTCCCGTTCGCGATTCTCGAACCACTGCGCAAATCCCAGTTCGTGCGCGTCATGGCCGTGTGGATGCCCGCGGGCATCCTCGTGATCCTCGCACTCGCGACCTTCAAGAGCACCCTCGCCGAGGAACCCGATGGGTTCGTTCACCTGCTGATCGCCTCAGCAGTCACGATCGCCGTGCACCTCTTCGGTGGGCGCCGCACCCTCGTGAGCGTCGCCGCGGGGACCCTCGCCTTTGTGCTGCTTGTGAACTTCTTCTAAACGAAAGCGTTGGGGCGGCAGGGCGCCGCGGAGGCAGGAGCGCTCTCGGCTCGGTTGCGTGGTTCGGTGCGTGCAAAAATGTCTGACGGTAGCCCGGCAACCGTCGGACCTAATTGAACCCAAACCGTTTGCGGATGACCGAGTACGTGGTGCGGATAAACCGGTGCGCACCCGGCCCGCGCGCACTGAGCGCCATGCTCATGGGTGTGCGGCGATACGCCCGATACGCGGGAGGGTTGTGCTCCTTGAGATAGGCGAGAAGGTCGCGTCCCTTCGCCGTCGCCTCGGGGGCCTTCGCGAGTACCGCGAACGTGAGCGAGACGCTCGTAATGATCGTGAGGTAGTGAAGGAGATAGCGGCGAAGGGAGCGTGACGCGATGTTGTCGATGCGTAGCTCGTCGATCATGATCCGGTTGACGCGCAGCTGCTGATCAAGCCGCGAAATCATAATTTTCTCGTTGACGCTCTGATCCTCGCGACCGATGAAGTAGTAATAAAGAGGCACGGGCAGGTAGTAGAGGGTGTGCGTATACCGCAGAGGGATTGACGCATAGAGGTTGTCCACATAGAAGGTGTGGCGGGGGAGTTCGAGGCCTGAGTCGAGGAGAATGCTGCGCTTATAGAGGATGGCGTGCATGAGGAAGTAGCTGCCCATTCGGGGCCTCGAGACCTGATCCCATGTGACGGTTCGGCGCGCGGGCACGGTGCGTCGGTATCCGATCCGACGGTTCTTTTTGAGCGCGTGATTGTCGTACACGTAATCGGTGAGGACGACATCGGGGTGGTGATCCGGCGGAAAAGAGGCGACCGTGTCCAGGAGCGCGGTGAGAGCTCGCGCGTCGAGTCGATCGTCAGAATCGAGAACCTTGAGATACGTGCCCACTGCGATTCGCACACCCGCCATGACTGCCGCACCGTGCCCGCCGTTGGCTTGGGTCACGACCCGCACGATACTCGGATGCCGCTCCTCGTATTCGCGCGCGATCTGCTCCGTGGCATCCGTCGATCCGTCGTTCACGAGGATGATCTCGATGTGCTCTCGGGGCTTGTCGCCGTCAAGGAGGATCGAGTCAATACCCCTTCGCATGTACTCCGCTGAGTTATAGCACGGCACAACGAATGAGATCAGAGGGGCTTCACGCATAAGAATCATGGTACGACCACGAACCGAGAGTGAGCGCCGTACGATGGATGGTGCTAGCCGTTCAACGACGACAATATGAGAGGTATGAGCCGTGACTCCCGCGCCCGAATACGATTTTGAAACCCTCGTGGATCGCACGGATACGGGCTCGGTGAAGTGGGAGCTCATGCGCGAGCGTGGTGGGGACGTGCCGGCGGGCATCGCGCCGTTGTCGACTGCGGATCTTGATTTTCTGCCCGCGCCGGAGATTGTGCGCGGGCTCCATGAGCACCTCGAGAGTGCGGTCCTGGGGTACACGGGTCCGACGCCTGCACTGTTCTCGGCGATTCAAATGTGGCAAGCCGTGCGCCACCGCTGGGCGATTGACACGAGCTGGATTTCACTGATGCCTGGCGTCGTGACGGGACTGTTCGCCGGTGTGCGCGCAGCGAGCGAGGAAGGTGACGGAGTTGCGCTCTTGACGCCAGCGTATCCACCCATGGTCGAGGCAATCGAGAAAACGGGCAGGCGCGTGGTCCGCGTTCCCCTCGACGGGGAGGGCGGGCGCTACCGCATTGATTTCGCGGCCCTCGCCGAAGCCCTCTCGGGTGAGGATGTTTCGGTGCTGATCCTGTGTTCGCCGCACAACCCCACGGGCCGCGTGTGGACGTACACGGAGCTCGAGGAGATTGCGCACCTCGCATGGGCCAACGACGTGACGGTCATTGCCGACGAGATCCACGCGGATATCGTTCACGAGGGTTTCGAGCACATCCCTTTCGCGGCGATCAGCGAGGATGCAACGTCGCGGACGATCACCCTGTCGTCGGCGTCGAAGAGTTTCAATCTTGCCGGCGTGCAAACGAGCTGGGCGATCATCGAGAATGCCGAATTGCGCGCCGCCTACGAACGTGAACTCGAGGCGTGGGGCTTCCACTTCGTGAACTGTCTCGGGTATCGCGCGATTGAGATCGCCTACACGGAGGCGAGCGATTGGCTCGAGGGCCTCCTCGAGCTCGTGGCCCGCAATGATCGCGTCAGCAGAGAATTTTTCGCCGAGCACTTCCCGGAGGTGTCGATCGCGCCGCTCGAAGGGACGTTCCTCCAGTGGATCGATTTCCGCCAGCTGGGAATCGATGAGCGCGAGCTGACGCGCCTGCACGATCAAGAGGCGCACGTGTTCTTCGAGCATGGGCGAACCTTCGGTGCGCCCGGATTCGAGCGGCTCAACCTCGGCACTCCCACCCGGGTTCTCGAGGAGGCCCTGGTGCGCCTCGCTGAGGCGCACGGTCGTTAGTGCCGAGGTTCGGGCACGAGCGGCTGCCTGTGCCCCAGGGGGAAACCTGTACTGACGCGGGTGGGAGGCCGATGCAGAAATGCCCTAACGCAAGGCGTCGCGCACCCGCGCAAGCATCGACATCGCCGCTTCCGCCTCCTTGCCGGCCACGATGGGGTTATCGGCGAAGGTGGCGAAGCCGCAGTCAGTGCTCAGCAGCAGACGTTCTTTTCCGAACATGTTCACCGCGGTGCGCCCTCGCTCGAGTACGGCCTCGAAGGTTTCGTTCTGCGGTGCCTTCTGATTAAAGATGCCGATACCGATCCGCTGGTCGTCGCGAAGGCCGGTCAAGTGTTCCCAACCACCGGCACGCGGCGTGCATGTTTCGAGGATGACGTTGCCGATCGGCACGGATGACAGCAGTGGCAGTAGCGGCGCATAGTCTCCGGAAAGAGCCTTGGATTCGTCGGGCGTCCAGTTGCCGCGGCACACGTGAATGCCGAGGCGATCAGCGGGGAAACCATGGGCGACCCGCGTGATCAGATCGGTCGCGAACTCAAGTTCGGGCTGCACCGCTTTCCGTTCACCGAGCGCGCCGCACATGAAGGTGCGTCCACCGCCACCTTGGTGGCCGTACACCACCTCGCTGAGCACGGGCTCGTCGATCTCCACCAGGGCAACGCCTGCGGCGAGCAGTTCCGCGATTTCTTCTCGCAGGATGCGCACCACATCGGTCGCGAGGGTTTCTCGATCGGGGTAGGCGCGATCGGAGACGCATTCCATCCACATGGTGCGCGTGAGCAGGTAGGGTCCCGGGAGGTCGACCTTCACTGCACGATCGGTGATGGATTTCAGGTACGTCGCCTCGTGCACGGCGAGGGACTTATCGCGGCCGAGTGGCCCGAAGACCGCCGGGTGGCGCACTTCGCCAGCGGGCACGTCGAGGGCGCGCAGTTCGCGTTCGAACTGTACGGGATCATCCACGTACGGCAGGAGATCGGTGATGGGGATGAGCTGGCAGTTTTGTAGCAGTCCCCCCACGAAGCTGGAGTAGTTGTCGCGGCGCATTTCGCCGTCGGTGACCACGTCAACATCAGCGCGTTCCTGGGCCGCCACCACCAGTTGCACGGCGTCGTTGGCGGTAGCGTCAAACTCCGCATCAGGAAGTCGACCTTCAAGGTGTTCATGAAGCGCACGAATGAGCCATGAAGGCCGGGGCCAACTGCCCATGGTGTGCACCGACAGGGGTTCGAGAGCGGGCGCCGCAGCGGGTTCGGGAAGGCGGTCGGGGATGTGCGGTGTGACCACCTCCTGCGTAATCGCCATTTGGGGGCGTTTACGGGGCTTCTTTCTTGTGCCCGCTGCGGGCGCCGCGACAGTGGGTGCAGGCTCCTCGGCACGTGCATGTGCCGTGCCCGCATAGGCGCCCTTGCACACCAAAAACCGCCACTGCTTGAGTTCACGGCCCTGGAACTGCACGGTCGTGGTGAGGGTATCGACCAGGTCGTTTCCGGTCATGCTGCACCACGATGGCAAATCCACCTCCACCGTGGAATCCACGGAGGCGATCTCAAGGAACTTGCCGGGGTCGAGGGGGTCGAGGTGTTTGCGGATCAGCAGCAGGAGCCCGTTGCCGCAATCCAGATCTCCACCGTCGAAACTGGTGTGGCCCTTCAAACCGTTTGTGAAGGTGGCCGGTGTGAACCCGTGATTGTGTGTCATGGCGGTATCGATAGAGAACGGATCAGTAGCTCACGCAGCTTGCGCCTTGCGACATGTACTCCACAAGCTTGGCGCCGCCCACGATCGTGGCACCCTTGATGAGCTTTCCTTCATCGAGTCCGCGCTTCTTGTAGCAGGGGGAGCACACCCAGATGGTGCCGCCTGCCTCGGCGTAGTTGGTGATCAGTTCCTTGAGCGACGCGAAGCCCTCTTCGTGCATGTCGTCGGCGTAGCCCTCTTCGGCGAGGCGTGCGCCCTCGGAGGAAAGAAACACGACGGTTTCCTGGTCGGAGGCGATCGAGGCGTTGGCGATCACGAATGCGACGGTGGCCTTATCAACATTGTCTTTCGCGTGGGTGATGCTTACGCAGATCTTGGACATGTCAGGAATCCTTTCGTTGGATCAGGAATTGCGGCGGATGCGCCGCAGCCAGGGAATGCCCGGTGAGACTGCACCAGGCCGGGATATCAATGACCGCTCCTTCATCGGTAGCAATCAGTTCAAAGAGTTCTCCCGGTTGTAGAGCAAGCATTTGCGAGCGCAGTTGCATGACAAGTTCGCCGCAGCCCAAGTCTCCGGCGTCCCAGCGATCGGCGATCGTGAGGTCCGCAGAGTCACTCATGCGTATGCCTCCTCCTCCGTGGGGAACCATTGCGGTGATGTGGTCGAGCGCACACCGCCATAACCACCTTATCAGCGCCGGTCAGGGCCCTTTTTCACCGTTTGGCCCTGTGGAAACTCGGCGATTGGTGCCCGGGATAAATGCGCCCCTGCGGCGGGTGGTGGGGCTCGCCGCATGGCCTTCGCACACCTCGCTAACGTCCCCAATCATGACGACTAGGCTTGAGGGCATGACCACAGCAGACAGTGCAGTTACCCCATCCATCGCTTACCCCTTGCGCTCAATCGGGCGCCTGACGGTGACGCCACTCGGACTCGGAGCAATGCCGCTCTCATTCGAGGACAAAGCGGACGACACCCACAACGCGCGTGCCACCGTTGGCGCCGCGCTCGATGCTGGCATCACCCTTATTGATACCGCCGACATCTACGCCCCGGCGTGGAACAAGGTTGGCCACAATGAACGCCAGGTTGCCGACGCTCTCGAAGCCTACGCCGCCGCGCACCCTGACTTTGACCGGGCGAGCATCGCCGTTGCCACGAAGGGCGGCATTACGCGCGCCGAAGGTGAACAATGGGGCCGCGACAGCTCCGTTGGCCACTTCCGCACGGCGGTCGTGCGCTCGAAAAAGAACCTCGGCGTTGAGGCTATCGACCTCTACTACCTCCACCGCCCCGATCGCACGCGCCTATACTCCGAGGCCATCGAGACTCTCGCCGAACTCAAGGACGAGGGGCACGTGAAGAACATTGGCATTTCAAACGCGAGCGTCGAGGAAATCGAGATCGCGCTCGAGGTGCTTGGCGAGGGCAACCTTGCGGCCGTGCAAAACGAGTTCTCGCCGCGTTTTAACCACACGAGCTGGGATGAGCTGACGTTCTGCGGCGAGCACGGCATCACGTTCGTGCCGTGGTCGCCTCTTGGCGGCACGGGGGGTGGCGCCGCCGAAGTAGGAGAGCGCTTCCCCGCAATCGCCGATATCGCTCGCGGTCGCGAGGTAAGCCCACAGCAGGTTGTCCTCGCCTGGGAGATGTCGCTCGGTGAGCACGTGCTTCCGATTCCCGGAGCCTCACGCCCCGCCTCGATCGCGGATTCCGCGAAGGCCATGAGCCTCACGCTCGACGCGGGCGAAAAGGACGCACTCGACAAGGAACTCTTGCCGAAGCGCTAGAGACTTGGCGCCTTACGCGGAAACGGCGGGCCCGGATTTCTCCGGGCCCGCCGTTTCCCTAGCTTCGGTGTGTGCGAGACTCTTGCGTTACTCGCCGAAGTGCTCGCGGGCGCTCTGCGCGGCGCCCTCGGCGTTACGGCGCGCCTCTTCCCGCGCGCGGCGGGCACGTTCCTTGGCCTCCGCGCGGAGACGCTCAATGTGCTCGCGCGAATTGCCTTCCCCGTCAACGGGCTCGGCGGGGTTCACGGGAGTGGAATCGCCGTTGATCGTGTCGTTCGCCGCCTGTGCCTGCAGGAGAGCCGAACGGATTTCGTCCCCCATAGCCCCCACCGACGAAGGATTGGACGGGAGGAACAGCACGTTCGAGCGACCGTTGCGGGCCACGTCCTGCATCGTGTCGAAGTACTGGGTCATGAGCAGTAGTTCTTCAGCGGTGTTCTCGATGCCAACCTGCTTGAGCATCTCGTACTGTTCCGCAATGCCCATGGCGATCGCGCGGCGCTGAGCCGCGACACCCTCACCCTGGAGACGCTTCGACTCAGCCTCGGCTTCAGCCTGCGTCACGCGCTTGATCTTGTCAGCCTCGGCGAGCGACTGCGCAGCAACGCGGTCGCGCTGTGCGGCGTTAATCGAGTTCATCGAGTCGCGCACGCGCTGATCGGGCGAGATGTCCTGCACAAGGGTGTTGACGATGTGAAAACCGAACTCTTGCATGCGGGTCGAGAGGGTTGCCTCGACGCTGCGAGCGATGTCGTCTTTCGATTCGAAGGCTGCGTCGAGATCGAGGCCCGAAAGAGCCGAACGCACCGTGTCAAACACGTAGCTGCGGATCTGCGCCTCGGGGTTCGAAAGGCGGTAGTAGGCGTCCTGAACGGACTCTTCGCGGATCACGTACTGCACGGCGACCGGAACTGTCACGAACACGTTGTCTTTCGTTTTCGACTCGATATTGACCTCGAGCTGGCGGATGCGCAGCGAGATCGGTTTCGTGAGCGTGTCCATGAACGGAATCTTCGTATTCAGGCCGGGCTTCGCGACGCGCAGGAATTTGCCGAAGCGCTCGACGATCACGTTTTCTTGCGTTTTCACGGTGAAGAGGATCGAGGAGCGGAGGCCGCCGAAAAGCAGGGCGAGCAGAACGATGATGATGACGATTAAGACGCCGCCACCGGTGAGAATACCGACGAGAGCTTCCATGGGGGTCCTTTCTTCGTGGGGTTTAGGCCGCGAGGGCCCTGGTGATCGATGTGGCGATACGTGACGGAGGAATCGGTGGTGCAAAGCGGCGGATGACGAGCCCATCGCGGCCTACGAGGAATTTCGTGAAATTCCACGCGATGCGGCCGCCGAGCATCCCGCCGCGCTGCTCTTCGAGCCAGGTGAACAGCGGATCGGCATTCGTACCGTTGACGTCGACTTTGGCGAACACGGGAAAAGTCGTGCGGTAGCGGGTCTCGCAAAAATCGACGATGTCCTCCATCGTTCCTGGTTCCTGGTTGCCGAATTGATTGCACGGGAAGGCCAGAACGCTAAAACCGCGTTCCTCGAAGCGTTCTTGGAGTTCCTGGAGGCCTTCGTACTGGGGCGTAAATCCGCATTCGCTTGCGGTGTTCACGACGAGAGTGACTTTTTCCGTGAACTCGGAGAGATCCCGCGGCTCGCCGCTCGCACCTGTGACCGTAAAGTCGAACAGAGTTGTTGGAGCGGTGGCCTCAGTGTGCGCAGAGTTCACGAAGGGTCCTTCGATCGAGGGCAGAATGTGACGTGCGATACCAGAGTACCGTGCGCACCTCAGTGCACTTCAAGGGACGTGGCAGGACTCGACGCGAGAAAAGCGTCAATTTCGCCTCGCGTGGGTGCGGTGATGGGGCCTTTACGGGTCACCTTGAGTGCCGCCCCGGCATTCGCTCGTCGCGCGGCTTCGAGCCACGGTGTGCCCAGTGCCCTTTCGCCGAGCACAATTCCCGTGTGAGTGTCGCCCGCGCCGTTCGTGTCAATCGCCTTTTGCGGGTAGCCGGGAACGTAGTCGAGGTGGCCGCGCTCGAAAAGGTAGCAACCGTCGGAACCATCCCTCACGATCACCACCGCACCCTGCCCGAGAAGCCGGCCGAGGGCGGGCAGGGTTCCTCTCACGTCGTCGATGCCGGTGATCTCGCGTGCTTCATCGGCGTTCGACGTCCACACGTCAGTGCGCGCGAGAATCCGTTTCCGCAGGGCTCGCGGGAACGACGCGAACGGCGCGCCGGGGTCGAGAACCAGGTGGGCACCGCTGTCAAGCGTGTCGAGGAAGGTCAGGAGCGGATCGCGCGTGGGCTCGAAAAGGCTGTAGCCGCTCACGCACACGAGGTCGCCCTCTTCGGGTTGAAGCAGAGCGAGGGATTCGGCGGTGATGGCACGTTCGGCGCCGTAGCACGTCACGAACGTGCGCTCGGCGGAAGGCTCGACGAACACGTAGCAGCAGCCCGTGTCCGTGCCCTCGATGACGGGGCTCGAGAGGCCGATTCCGTTCTCCCGCAGTACCTCGCGGATGAGGTCGCCGTTCGGCCCTTCGCCGTGGGCACCTCCGTGTACGGCCTTTGCCCCCACTCGAGCCGCGGCGAGTGAAATAGTGACGGCTCCGCCTGCGTAGGATCTCGGGACACCAACCGCATTCACGTTGGAGCCCGTACTCGGAAGTGCGGGAACTTCGATCATGACATCGACAAGCGCCTGGGCGGTATGGAGAACTCGGGGCATGACTCGAGTGTACGGGCACTACGATGAGGCAATGCTCCCTCTTTCACCGCCCGCGCCCGCCCTTATTACCGCCGACATCGACGGCACGTTCGTGGACGACAAGGGTGCGATTCCCCCGAAGAACCTCGACGCGCTCCAGAGGGCACGCGACAATGGGCTCGATTTTTGCCTCGTGACGGCGCGCCCTCCGCGGTGGCTCACACGATTTCGGGGACTCAGCGCGGGCGCGATCTATGCCGCGAACGGCGCGTACGTTCTCGATGCCGCGACGGGCGCGATCCTTGAGGATCGTGGATTTTCGATAAGTGAGGTCCGCGCGGTCGCTCGTGTGCTTGCCCCCGTTTCGGGAATCGCCCTTTCAGCCGAAACCGCCGAAGGCTTCGTGCGGGAGCGAGCTTTCCCTTCGGCGCCGGCGGCAGGGGAGCGGGATCGAGAGTCCGACGCCACCTTCACCCTGTTGAGCGAGATTTCGTGCGGCGCCGGCAAGATCCTCGCGGTGTCGAGCCTTCTGGACACGGAGGAGTTTTATCGCGAGGTGCGCTCGCGTATCAAGGGCCTCGCCGAACTACACGTGTCCACGTCCGACGGTCTCGCTGAACTTAGCCCCCTCGGCATATCGAAGGCCACCGCGCTCGCTCACGCATGTCACGCACGCCGGATTGAGCCCGCCCAGGTGTGGGCCGTGGGAGACATGCCAAACGACCTTCCGATGCTGAACGCTGCAGGCGTCGGAATTGCTGTACGTAACGCTCACCCGGACCTCCACGCACACGCCGACGCCCTCGCCCCGGCAAATACCGACGCGGGTGTTGCCCACGTGATCGACGCGGCTCTGAGAGCGCGCGCACTCGCCCGCACTACGCTTGAGACATGAGCGAGTTTGACTGGCAGGACCTGCCGCCGTTCGTGAGTGCGGCGGCGCTCCTTGAACGCACGGGAGGGCGCGCGCCCGAGGCCGGGAGCGCGAACATTGGAAGTCTCGAGCCGGGCACGGGTGACCTCGTCATTGCCGACGTGCGCTGGAGCGTTGCGGAGGGTGCCATGCGCGATAGTTACCTGAAAGCGCATATTCCCGGGGCGATTTTTGTGGACCTCGAACAGGACCTCACGGGGGAGGGGGCGCCAGAGCGCGGCCGCCACCCGTTCCCCGACGACGACGAGCTCTCCGAGAAACTTAGTGCGCTCGGCATCAACTTCGAAGATACGGTGATCTGCTACGGCGCGGGCGACCCCATGGGCGCTGCTCGACTCGCGCTTATGCTGCGCTTCGTGGGCGTGAATGCTGCCGTTCTCGATGGCGGGCTCGAGGCTTACGTGCGCTGTGCGGGAGAGCACGCGCTTGACACTGGTGAGGTGCGTCGCGAGCCGAGCGACTTCCCGTGGCAGCCCTACGTGCGGCTCGTGAGCGAAGACGAAGTCCAGCACGCGATCCCCACCAAGGGTGCTCTCTTGATCGACGCGCGCCCGCCCGCGCGTTATCGCGGAGAATCCGAAACCCTCGACCCGCGGCCCGGGCACATCCCGACCGCGAAAAACGTTCCGTTTACGTCGCTTCTTGAGGCCGACGGTACTTTCCGCTCGCGCGAGGAGATTCGCGCCGCATTCGAGCGCGTGGGCGCGACAACGGAACGAATCACGTTCAATTATTGCGGCTCGGGCGTGAGCGCCGCGGTCAACACACTCGCGATGGATGAGGCCGGATTCGCCCACGTCTACCTCTACGCAGGCTCATACTCCGAATGGTCGCGCAACCCCGAACGCGCGGTGGAAACGGGTGAAGGGGAGGGGTCCGACGCTTCCTAAGCAAGCGTCGGACCTACAAAAGCCTTAGGCTGCGGCGGCGCCTTCGCTTGCGGTTTCGGCTCGCTCCTCGAGCGCGGAGCGAAGAAGCTGCTCGACAAACTCCGAGAGAGTCATCGACTCGTCGATCGACGCATGCTTGATTTGCGTGATGAGTTCGATCGGAAGCTGTACGTTGAACTGGCGCTTTGAATACGCCGAACCTGAGGTAGTCATGATTTAAACCTAACTACCTAGGAGCGAGAAAAGAGGGCCAAAGGGCCCAGGATCATAGGAAAAGGGTGCGGCGCGAGGCTCCGGTGAGCCCAGCGCCACACCCTTCGTGTGACGGATCAGTCCTTGCGCTTATGCGCGACCTAGTCGAGGGAACGGTGCGTGTGTGTGCCCTTGGCCGGTGCTGCCTTGGGAGCACTGATCGCACCGAGGTCGATCTGGCCCGTTTCCGTAGCCACGCGCTCGTAGACCTTGTCGGCGACCTGATCGGCGACCTGGTCCGAGACGTTTTCGGTCACGTGCTCGACGAGCTCGCGGCGGCGAATCTGCAGCTCAAGACGCTCGATCATGCGCACCTCGTGGCGCAGAGCCTTGAACATGGAGACGACCATGGCGATCATGACGACCGACCACGGGAGAGCGGCGATGAGCGCAAGCGCCTGTAGACCACTCATGCCCGAAGCGTCACCCGAGCCCGTGTAGGCGGCGATGCCGATGAGCGCGGCGGGGATTGCGCCGCTTGTGACGGCCCAGAAGATGCGGGTCGCGCGCGGCGGCTCCGGGTCGCCACGGTGCGCGATCATATCGACCACGAAGGCGCCCGAATCAGCCGAGGTGACGAAGAAGATCGTCACGAGGATGATCGCGAGGCCCGAAAGGAGACTGCTCGCGGGCATCGTCTCGAACACCTGGAAGAGGGCAAGATTCGTATCGATCTTGCCTTCGGCGTTGAGGAAGTTCGCGCCTTCAAACACGCTCTTGTAGATGGCCGTGCCACCCATGACCGTGAACCACAGGATCGTCACGAGGGTCGGCACGAGCATGACGCCCATGATGAACTCGCGAACGGTGCGGCCACGCGAAATGCGCGCGATGAACACGCCCACGAACGGCGACCACGAGATCCACCAGCCCCAGTAGAACGTCGTCCAGGCATTGAGCCAGGAGGCGCCATCATCGCCGTAGAACGGGAGGGTTTGGAAGCTCAGTGAAATGAAGTTTTGCAGGTAGTTGCCGATGCCCGAGACGAAATCGCGCAGCAGGAACAGGGTGGGCCCGAGGATGAGCATGACCACGAGCAGCACGCCCGCGAGGATGAGATTCGTGTTCGAGAGGAACTTGATGCCCTTCTCGAGGCCCGAGGCGACCGAGAGGGTCGCGAGGCCCGTGATGACGATGACCATGACGAAGCGCAGCCACGGGTTATCGGGCAGTAGGCCGAGGTGCACGAGGCCCGCGGAAATCTGGTTCACGCCGAAGCCGAGCGAGGTGGCCACGCCGAAGAGGGTGCCCACAACGGCGATCGTGTCAATGACGTTGCCGATCCACGTGTCGGTGTGGCGGCCAAGAATCGGTTCGAGTGCCCAGCGCACGGAGAGCGGGCGGCCGCGACGGTGCGTTGCGTACGCAACGGCGAGGCCTACGATGACGTAGATGCCCCACGCGTGCAGGCCCCAGTGAAGGAACACCTGCGCCATGGCTTTCGGTGCTCGGGCCGCATCGGGAAGCTCCGCGATATTCGGCGGCGGGTTTGAGGCGAAGAACGTCAGCGGCTCCGCGGCTCCCCAGAACACCAGCCCGATGCCCATGCCGGCCGCGAAAAGCATCGCGAACCACGACATGAGGCCGTACTGCGGCTCCTCATCATCCTTGCCGAGCTTGATCGAGCCGAGGCGCGAAAACGCCAGAACGGCTGCTGCGCCAACGAAGAACGTTGCCGCGAGGATGTAGTACCAGCCAACCCTTTCCACGATTGTCGTGTTGATCGTGCTCACGACTTGGCTGAACTGCTCTGGCAGAAGCACGGAGAACAGCATCGCGACGATGATGATCGCGGCCGAGGGGTAGAAGACCCCCTTTGCCATGCCGTAGTTGCGCGGCTCGTTCGTGCCGGGCGGGGTTTTGGTGCGCGTGGGTTTCGTGGCCGTTGCGCTCGTCAAGGCCAACCTCCTTCAGTGCGGATAAAGGGCAAGAAAAAGCAGCCCCGAGGGCTGCCTATGCTTCCCCACCGTACATGAAGTGCGGTTTCGCGCGCGTGGTTCGGTGAACGGCCTCACCTTCCCTGCCCCGCGCGCGGGCAGGCCCCACCTTCCCTGCCTCGCGCGCGGGCAGGTTCGGCGAGTGGTGAAAAACGGCGTGAGGGTTCGGCTTTTACACGTGAGGTGGCGATTTTTCACCACTTTCAGATAGGGGAGGGAGCCAGGGGCAGGGTAGGCGGGAGGGAGGGTAGGAGGAAAGGGGAGGGAGGGTGGCCTACCGCAAGGCAGGCAGTGCCTGCGCGAGGGCCTGGGCCGACGCCTCCGCCGCCACCTCGAGACCGATGTGGAACTCCTCGTTTGCTCGCGGGGAGCACAAATCGCTCACCGCACGTAGCGCGAGGAAAGGCACCTGCAACAGATTCGCCACGTGCGCGAACGCGCACGATTCCATATCCGCCGTGATCGCGCCCGGAAACTTCGCGCGCACCCCTTCGGCGATATCGGCCGTGACGAAGGCATCGCCCGAAAGCATGAGGCCCGAACGAGCACGAAGGCCCGCGGTCTCCACGGCCTCGAGAGCGCGACGTGCACGCGCCTCGCACTCCTCCCCACCAAACTGCGCGGGAGCGCCCGGCACTTGGCCCGTCTCGTAGCCAAATGCCGTGGCCTCCGCGATCGAATACGCATAGGACGAACCAAGGGCGACCGTGCCCACGGTGATGTCCTCAGCGAGGCCGCCGCAGCTGCCCACATTCACGATGAGACGCGGCGAAAACTGCCCGATAGCCCACGTCAGAACGGCACTCGCCGCGGCCGTGCCCACACCGGTCGTCACAAGCGCGATGGGAGCCTGGCAAGCGTCGGACCCTAGTGCCCCGGAGCCCGCGCACTCGAGCGTGCCCACCGATGCGCTTACCTCGCCGGACGCGCTCGCACCCACCCCCGTGCCGGCACCGCTAAACGGATGCGCGACGGAACGAAGGTCTTTGCTGAGGGACGAAACGGCGGCAGCCTCTTCAGCCATCGCCGCAACAACGAGAACATCAACGTGAGAAGTCATGGAGCCAGTATCTCGTAAGGTCGAAACACTAGCCTTAAGATGATTCGCGCATCGAGCCAGGAGGATCCCACCATGGGTCGCATCAAGCACTACGCCGCCATCGCGGGCCGCACACTCACGCGCACCCCGCTTCCCAACTTCGTGTACGAAATTGGGTTCGGCAAGGTGCGGATCGCCAAGCCACCCGCACCCGTGCAGAAGCGGCACGCGATCGACATCGAACTGCTCAACCGCACGCGAACCGTGTGGCTCGACAAGCACAAGGCCGACCGCGGCATCATCGTGTACCTCCACGGCGGCAGCTACATGGCGGGTCCGTTCGTGGGCGACTGGGAGTGGCTTAGCAAGCAAGTCGACGAGCGCGAGTGCGCGGGACTTCTCATCGACTACCGCTACGGCCCCGACTACATGCACCCCACCGCCCTCGAGGACACCTTCGAAGTCATCAAGGGGCTTTCTGACCAGGGCCTTATCACCCAGGGCAACTGGGCGGTCGCCGGCCACCAGAGCGGGGCAGGGCTTGCATTGTCGCTCGCCTCGCTCGTCAACACGAGAGTCGACGGCGGCCTCGCAAACGTCGAGGCGAAGCCTGCGGGCATCGTGCTCATGAACCCGCTGCTCGATCTCGAGTTCACAAATCTCGAACTGAGCGAAACGAACCAGCACGATCCCGTGCACGAGCGCCGCATCATGCAGCTCGCCGCGAAGAAATACGCCGGCCGCACCCCGCTCGATGACCCTGCGCTTTCGCCGCTCAACGGCGATCTTCAAGGCCTACCGCCCGTGCACCTCAGCGTCGGCACAAAGGACCTGTTCCTCACCGATTCGAGGATCGTTACGCACCAGTTCGAGCGTGAAGGAATCGACCTCACCTACCGCGAGATTCCCGGGAAGATTAGCGTCACCCCGAGGCTCCGCCGCGGCGCCGACATGGCCCGACTCCTCGAGGAGCAGGGGGAGTTTCTCGAGGCCAACCTCGCCGAGACGCCCGGGAAGTAAACTCCCGAGCAGCCTCGGCTGCGGTCACATCTGCGCGGGAGCCTGAACGCCGAGCAGGTCGAGACCCGCGACGAGCGTGCGCTCGGTGAGCTTCGCTAGAGCGAGTCGACCAAGCCGCACGTCTTCGCTCGCGTCCTTGAGGATCGGCGACTTCTCATAAAAGCTCATGAATGCCTGCGCGAGGTCGAAGAGGTACGCCGCGAGCTTGTGCGGCACGTACTGAGCGCCCACCTCGGCCACCGTAGGCGCAAACTGCAGGAGTTGAAGCGCGAGGGTGCGTTCGGGATCGTCGATCACGCGCGGGGCTGCCGCCTCTACCTGCTCGGCAGAGATCCCCTGATCCGCGGCCTTGCGCTGGATCGAGCGGATGCGCGCCACGGCGTACTGGAGATACGGCGCGGTATTGCCCTGGAGGGCGAGCATGCGGTCGAGATCGAACACGTAATCCGAATCGTGCGCGGTCGAAAGATCCGCGTACTTGATGCTGCCGATGCCAATCTGGCGTGCAATTTTTGCACGCTCTTCCTCGGGCAGGTCCGGGCGCAGCTCGTCGATCACCGAACGCGCCTTGACGACGCCCTCCTCGAGAAGCGCCATGAGGCGCAGCGACGAACCCGAACGCGTGCGAAGAATCTTGCCATCCTCGCCGAGAACCGAACCGATCTTCACATGCTCGGCATCGACGCTCTCGGGAAGCCAGCCGGCCTCGCGAGCCGTCGTGAACACCATCTGGAAGTGCAGCTCCTGCGAGGAACCCACAACGTAAGCGATGCGATCGGCATGGAGGTCACCCACGCGGTGGCGAATAGCCGCAAAATCGGTCGTCGCGTAGCCGTAGCCACCGTCGGACTTGCGAATGATGAGCGGGAGCGGCTGGTCGTCGCGGCCCGTGAAGCCGGCGGGGAACACGCACAGCGCGCCGTCCGACACGCGTGCGATTCCGGCCTGCTCAAGGTCGTCACACACGCCCGCGAGCGCGTCGTTGTAGGTCGATTCGCCCGCGAGATCCTCATCGGTGAGGGTCACGTCGAGCATGTCGTAAATGCGGTGGAAGTACTGCTTCGAAAGGCCCACGAGCTTGGTCCACATCGCGAGCGTTGCCTCATCACCCGACTGCAGGGTCGCGACGCGAGCGCGGGCCCGCTTCGCGAAATCGGTCTGCTCCGTATCCGCATCAAACTTCGCGCGCGCAGCCTGGTAGAACGCGTTTGGATCGGTCTCGAGGAGCTTTGCCTCCTCAGAATCCTCGCCGACCTCGAGCAGGTGCTCGATGAGCATCCCGAAGGGCGTTCCCCAGTCGCCGATGTGGTTCTGGCGCACGACCGTGTGGCCTTCGAACTCGAGCACACGTGCGAGCGCATCGCCCACGACTGTGGTGCGCAGATGCCCCACGTGCATTTCCTTCGCGACGTTCGGCGCCGAGTAGTCGATCACAATCGTTTCGGCCTTCTCGGGGCTGCCCACCCCGAGGCGATCATCGCCGTGCAGGCCAGCCGCCTGGGAGGCGACCCACTCGGTCTTGAGCGTGATGTTGAGGAAGCCCGGCCCGGCAATCTCGGGCGTCTCGGCAATGTCGTCCAGCCGTACTTTGTCGAGGATCTGCTGCGCAAGATCCCGCGGCTTCGCGCCGAGCTTCTTCGCGAGCCCCATCGCTGCGTTGCACTGGAAGTCCGAGAACTTTCCCGGCCTAATAATCGGGTCAGCGGTGCGGTACTCCTCGCCGAAAGCCTCGGCGAAGGCATCCTGGAAACGGGTCGTGAGGGCAAGTTCCGGTGCAGTCATAACCCAAGCCTACGGTGTTTTGCGGTGCTACGGCACGCCGGAAGGGGGCGCGGGGAGCGACGGTTTCGTCACGCCGGTCGGGCCGCGGTATCCGGGAGGGGTCGACGGTTGCTTGCCCAGTGGGGGCGGCCTTGCCCTATCGGCGAGGCCGCCCCGGGTCATCCGCGCGGTGCCGCGGAGCGGACGTTGAGCTTAGCGCTGTCGGCGCTGTCGTGCCCCGAGCGTCATCGCTATGCCCGCGGTGAGGACACCCGCCGCGGCAGCCGCCGTCAGCAACGCTGACGTTCCTGTGCGGGGGAGACTGCGGGAGGACATTGAGCTCTGCCCCGAACGCGGTACTACCGACTGTGACCTCCCGACATTCGCGTGCGGCTGCTGGGAACCGGCAGGCTGTGTGCCGTTAATGACCGGGTCTTTCGAAGGACGTTCGCTGGCATGGGGGTCGTTTGACTTGCCCGGCTCACTCTGGTCGCCATCCGAAGAGTTCGACGGTTCCTCGCCTGCCTCATCCGTTGGCGGTTCTACCGGGGCGCTGTTCGGTTCTTCCGCGGGTGGTACCACTGGATTCTCGATCGGAGCTACGAGCCAAACCTTCTCGCCCGTGACGGTCATCGCTACGGGGTCGAGTCCGGTTCCGGTAAGCTCCCACTGGCTTTCAGGGATGAAATAACCGCGCGCGAGATCCTCTTCCGTGACCGTGTAGCGGGGGGACGCGCACGTGTAACCGTCGCCGGCCTTGAGATGACGCCAGCGGCAATTGCCGGGGCCTTCCGGAACAAGCGGGGAGAGATTGCCGGACACCGGTGTGACGGTCTCGGTGACGTTCGCCGTTGAGTCAACGCGGAAGGTATAGGGCACCTCGTCGCCGACCTTGTATGGATTCTCGCTAAGATCCCGATCGGGATCTCCTGGTCGCCCCACGATCGTGGCGCCCAGCGTATTGGGTGCAGCATTTACGATGGTGAGGTCGAGATCGCCGCGGACCGTGGTGTCGCCAGCCTCGATGCGCACCTCACCGTGAACCTCGCCCTTGGACGCCCACGCGGGGGCCGAAACCGTGAGGGTGATCGTTGTGCTCTCGCCCGGTTTGAGGGTCGGGGTCGTCACGGCAGGTGCGTTCCAGCCCTTCGGGAGGTCAACGACTGCCGTGCCAGAGATGAGATCTCGAGTGTCGTCGTTGCGCAGCGTGAACGTCACTTCGCTCGTGCTTCCCGCATCGATGTCGGCTGTTGCCTCGCCGAAAGCCGCGCAGAACGGGTTCACAAAGTCCCGCGTGAATGAGCCGTAGCGCTGCTCACTATCGGCGCTCTCGTAAAACACACCGAAAGTGCCGTCCTGAAGCGCGACGAGATCCGAGTACGACGTTGGCCCAGCATTGAACGTCGTGATCGTCGGCCAGGTTTTACCCGAGTCGCACGAATAGCGGATGCTGCCGTTCTTACGGCCCTCGGAGGAATTGGCGTTCGAGAAGAGGAGTTCCCGTGCCTCGCGAGTCTCGGGAGCGGCCGCGGGGTTCATGCGGATGATCGAAGCGTTGTTACGGGGGTCGGTGAGCGTATGGTCGAGCGTAGGCTCACTCCACGTCTCGCCGCCATCCTTCGAATAGGCCACCCAGCGAGCCGTGTGCGTGTCGTGGGCACGCGAGTTCATCATGAGCGTGCCATCAGCGAGCTCAACGACCTTGTTCTCGTCCATTTTTGTGCCTACCGGCGTGCCCATATTCCACGTTGCGCCGTGGTCATCGGAGTAGACCGAATAGGCGCGAACGGTCCCATCGGTGAAGGCTCCCGCGTATTGCTGCACGAGACGACCTTTATGGGCACCGTTCTTGAGCTGAATACCGTGGCCACTCGTCGCAAACGTCGCGCGCACGCCCTCAGGCTTCACCGTCGCGGTGAGGGAACGAAGATCCCACGTCTTGCCGTTGTCTTTCGACACTGCGAGTGCGGCGCTCATGACCTTGCGGTCAGCGTCATCATGCCCTTCCTGACTATTCCAAAAGCCCGTGTCTTTGGAATGCACGAAGAACGCGAAAAGATCACCCGTTTCCTCGTCATACACGAAGCTCGGATCCGAGTAGCCATGAATGGGTGTGGACTTTTCACCAGCGGCGATCACCGTCTGTGGGCCAAAGGTTTTCCCGCCGTCGGTCGAACGCCGCATGAGGATCGAGTTTGGGCCGGGAGCATCGGTGCCCGTGGGGCGGCCGTCGTAGGCGAGAAGAACGTCGCCGTTGCGTAGCTGCATGACCGCCGGGATGCGGTAATTGCCAAAGCCGCCTTCGCCACCCATAGCGATGCGCTGCGAGGTAAAGCTCGACTCGGCAGCAGAGGCCTCGGCCGTTTCCGGTGTGTCAGAGGGGGCCGCGAGTGCGGAAAGCGGAGCGCCGAGCGTGAGCGCGACAGTGGCGCCAAAGGCGAGCACCTTTGCGTACGGGGAAAAGGGGGAATTCATCATTGGACTCCTATTTGGTGGGGGTGCCGCGCGGATTATCCCGTACGGCTGAAGACGGAGCGCATTGGCTCCGCGACGCGTGCGAGCACGCGAGACCGCTCGTAGGCCGTAAAGCCCCGAGGGGTCTGGATTTTGACACCGGTGTAGAGCAGGTTGCCCCCAGCGGCGGCGGCGCACGAGGAAAGTGCGTCGTCGGTCATCATTGACGAAGGTTCGTGATCCTTGTGGGGAAGGTGGGCGTCGGCCCATTCGGGCCCGTACACGGGGGTGCCAGCGCCGGCTCCAGATGCCATAAATGCCCGCAAAACTCCCGCTTGCGCTGCATGCTGGACGTGCTCGAGCGCTGTTGTGGGATTGCGTGTTTCGAGCGCGGAGCGACCCCAGTTGAGGGCGATACCCACGCCAGTTTCCTTCGCGAGGTGGACTTCCTCTTCGAGGGATAGGAAGCGCTTTTCGCCTGGGAACGGCATGCCAGCCGCATCGCAGTGCTCGATTACGAACTCGGGGTCACTCTCCGCGCGCTCCCTCATGAGCGTTTCGAGCGAGGCAGCAAAGGCGCTGGGATCGGCGCAGTCCGACGGAGCCGAGTGAATTTCGATCGCCATGACGGCGCCCTCGAGGTCGCGTGAGGCTCGCACGACTTCTCGAGTGAAGTTGAGAGCCGCCTTCCGACCCTCGTCGTTTCGCGAGGCAAGGCCGAAAGAGCAGTCCTTTGCAAGGCGCTGCATCGTCCCCGGAATCGCCGTGATGACGTGCCGCGTGAAAGGCGCGCCAGTCACGAGGGCGAGATCAGGCAGCGAAGAGCGATAGGGAAGCTCGAGGCCATCGAATGCACCAGGCTGTGCGAGAACAGCGTAAAGTTCACGCGCATCCCTTTCGGCGCGCTCCGCCGTCAAGCCGGGCTCGAGAGCGGCATACGCCCCCGCAATCCACGCCGGTGAACCGGTCATCCCCGGTCACCGACGCCGCGCACGGCGGCATTGAACCACGTGGTGATTGATGTGGGGTGCGTTATCGCGGTCCCCACCACGACCGCGAACGCGCCCGCCTCGCGGCACGCCATCGCTTGGGCAGGGCTATGCACGCGTCCCTCGGCAACCACTGCGCGACCGGGAAGTTTCTCCACTAGGCTCGCGAGAAGTTCAAGATCGGGACCGTCGGTCTTTCGTCGCATGCCCGTGTATCCCGCGAGGGTCGTGCCGATGATGTCGGCACCCGCCTCGGCTGCCGCGAGCGCAGATTCCTCGCTATCGCAATCGGCCATGATCGGTACGTCGCTACGTTCGCGAATTCGCGTAACTGTTTCCGCAAAGGTGAGGCCGTCCGGCCTCTCACGCAGTGTTCCATCGAGAGCGAGAATGTCCGCACCTGCATCCAATACGGCCTCGCAATGCTTGAGGGTCGGTGTGATGAACACGCCCTCGTTGCCGTCCTTCCAAATGCCGATTACGGGAATGCCGCTCACGGCCGCTTTCACCTGGCGAATATCCTCGAGCCCCTGCGCACGCACGGCACTTGCGCCGCCTTGCTCGACGGCAGCGGCGATCTGAGCCATCGTGCGGGGATCGCGCATGGGCTCGCCGGGGTATGCCTGGCACGAGACAATGAGGGAACCCTCGAGGGCTTTGACAACGGGGTGCATGATTCAGCCTTCCGTGGCGGGATCGGTCAATGCGAAATGCGCGGCACCGAGGAGCGCCGCGTGGTTACCCGCGCTCGCGGGCACAATGGGGGTGTTTCCAACGGCATCCATGGCGCTTTCGTGCACGCCTTCGCGAAGTGCAGCCCACCATTCCTCACCGGCGACACCGCTCGCGGAGGCGACGCCTCCCGTGACCGCAACGACCTGCGGATCGACAATGTTGAGCTGATCTCCAATTGCGCGGCCCGTGAGACGGCCTGCGTCGATGAGGGTGCCGAGCGCAATTCTCGAACCGTTGTTGGCGAGGTCCGCGACTTCGCGTGTCGAAGCTGCGGGAGTGCCGCGTCTCGTGAGTTCGGCCGCGATGCCGGGGCCTGAGGCGAAACCTTCGAGGTGCCCTCGTCGTCCGCACGAACACACGAGATCTTCGACTCCAGGAACACCGGCGGTGCGGACGTGCCCGATATGGCCAGCAGCGCCGCGAGAGCCCGTGAGTACCTGACCCCGGGTGATGAAGGCGCCACCGATCCCCGTGCCGACGGCGACCAGAAGGAGCGAATCGCATCCCTGACCGGCACCGAACATCGCCTCACCGAGGCCGTGCGCGTGCACGTCATTGAGAGCGCGGGTTCGCACCTCGAACTCGGTGTGGAACGCGCCGGAAAGATCCGTTCCCGGCCATCCCGGGAGTGCGTCGGTTGCGGCGGTTACCACGCCTCGAGCGCTGTCAATCACACCCGCCGAGGCAATCCCGATGGCGGCGAGAGGAGGTCCGTCACCATCGGTGCCCTGAAGGGCTTCGTGAGCGACGTTGACCGCTGCGGCTACCACAGCATTGGCGCCCTCGCGTGCCGGAGTGGGCGCCGTAGCCACGGGCCCGAGGTGCGGAGCACCTTCACCCTTGAGTTCCACGACGGCCGCGTTGATCTTGGTCCCGCCGAGGTCGACGGCGAGCACTCGCGTTAACTCAGCGGGCATGAGCGCCTACTTTCGGAGGCCGGTCGCCGTGAGAATCCCGCGAATCTTCTCGACCGCATCGCCTTCGATCGCCGTCATCGGCTCGCTCATGACGTTCGTCGAGAATATGCCGAGCTCGCGAAGCGCAGTCTTGAATGCGCCCACGCCAGCTGCGGGGCCGGTCTTGCCAACAGGCTGGAATACGATCTCGAAGAGCGCCGCAAGGCGATCCTGTTCTGTGCGGACTGTTTCCCAATCACCGGCAAGGTATGCCTTGTGCATGCGCGCGTAGCCCGCGGGATCAACGTTGCCAAGGCCTGGAACGGACCCATCAGCACCTGAAAGGTAGGCGCCGTCCACAACGACCTCGTGACCCGTGAGAACACTCAACGGATTGCCAGCCGCACGATTCATGGCGGTCAAACGGCGGAATGACACATCATCACCCGACGAGTCCTTGACCCCGGCGAGAAGCCCTTCGCTGCCAAGGCCCACGAGCATGTGGGGGTTCAACTTGACGTGCACGCAAACCGGGAGGTCATAGGCCCAGACGGGAACCTCGGACTGCTCGCCGAGAATACGGAAGTGTCGTTCAATTTCGGCGGGACCGGTAATCGCGTAGAAAGGTGCGGTTGCGACGACGCCTGCGACGCCGTACTTCTGGGCGACCTTCACGTGCTCGAGCACGCGGTTTGTTTCGGTATCGATCACGCCAGCGAGAACAGGGATGCGGCCGGCAACGATCCCCGTGACGGCTTCGAGAATGCGCTCGCGCATGCGATCGGTATGGAACACGATCTCGCTCGACGAACCCAAGGCAAAGATGCCATCGACGCCGCCGTCGATGAGGTGGTTGATGAGGCGCTCGAGCGATTCGACATCGAGTTCGCGCGACTCGGTAAGCGGAATAACGAGGGGCGGGATGACACCCGTGAGGCGTCCCTGGGAAGCCATAGCAACAATTTCCTTCTGTTCGAGGTTCCGCCGCGTCCTTGCCGGCGGACCAACTCATAAAACCAGACGTCGGATGTCTGATGTCTGACAACAGACTAGAGTGAGGGGAGTGCTCCGTCAAGAAGATCGGGGTCTTTGACCGCACTCGCCGTGAGATTCCCGCGATTTCATGGTGGATGGTGAGGAAGCTTGGAAAGAGGATGGAGAGGGATCATGGAAACGGCGTCTCGTTCAAAGGTGAAAGACGCGACGGTTGAGAGTGAAGCGAGCCTTCACATCACGTTTACTGCTCGTGGAAACGGCACGCTTATGTCTCGTAGTACGGAAGGGGCGCGATTACAAGTTGCCGTTGAAAATGGTCATCTTGTTGCGCACATTGAACGAGACGGTCACAAGCGCAGTCTCGACGCTGAAGATGCCGACCATGTAGATGATGGAGAAGTGCATTCCCTTGCTCTCACGAGAACGGCGTGTGGAACGACCCTGTATCTCGATGGATACGAGTCTTTCTGCTCGACCTCAACCCTCGCGTGGCCGACCTCAACCGACGCCGAGACCGTAGTTAACCAGCCCGGAGATCCCCAGGTGTACGAAGTTCAAGATGACAATCGAGAGCTCGATCCGAGAGAAATCCTCGCGAACGCCCCGGCTGTTTCACCGTACGTTGAATTTGCGGCATCGCACCTTTCTTCGCGTGACGCTAAATGCGTAGGAAAGCTCTCAAAAGGCACGATTCGTGCGCGATTCCGTGTGCGTGGAAAGCACCAAGCAGGAACAATTCTTGAAGCGCGCGGAGAAGATGGAAATCTCTCACTTTCAATCGAGCGTGGAACTATCGTATATCGTGTCATCGTCGCTGGCGAGAAGCTGTGCGAGCTTGAGGCACACGGACAATGGGACGACGGTCACTGGCACGACCTCGTCGTCACGACAGGCTATGGTGCGAGCACGCTTTACATCGACGGTTTCCAGGTCGCGCGAACCGCAGGAGTGTGCTTCTTCGGTGACGTCGCACATGTTGATCGCGTCTCGGTCGGGCAAGACCTCGACGGTGCTCGCCTTTTCGGAGAAGCGCAAAGTGCGATGATCTACGACCGCGTACTCTCCGATCGCCACGTCAAACGTCTCGCCGGTGTCGATCCTTTGACGACGCGCGCGATTGTCGACCTTGGCTACGACGGTGCCCAGAGCTACCGCATCCCCGCACTGCTCACGACCAGCAAGGGAACTCTTATCGCGGGCGCTGATCAGCGCACGAGCATCCCGAACGACAGCCCGAATCACATTAACTTTGTCATCCGACGCAGCACCGATGGTGGGCGCTCGTGGGGGCCACTTCAGACCGTCGTTCGCTCCGTGGGTAGTGGCTTGACGGGGGCCTCAGCAACCGACCCTGTTCTCGTCGAACATCGCGAGAGTGGGCGGATTATCGCGCTCGTTGATCATTTTCCGGGTGCGATCGGACAGCTCAACGCAGTGGCGGGTTCGGGCTTTACGGGCAACGGCGAGAGAGTTCTGCTCGACCGGGAAGGCCGAGAGTACGCTGTGGGGAGCGATGGCCGAGTCCGCACGGAGTCGGGGAAATTAACGGAGTTCGTGCTCGATCCCGACGGTAGCTTGCGCAACGGTGAAACTGAACTTGGGCACGTCGAAATGTTCCGGGGGGATCCGGCAGCACCACCACTCACCGCTGTCCCCACGAGTTATCTGTGGATGGTTGTCAGTGAGGATGACGGTGAGAGCTGGAGCGATCCCATCGATCTGAATCCTCAAGTAAAGGAGCCGTGGATGCCGTTCCTCGGCGCTTCGCCTGGCACGGGTGTGTGCATAGAAAACGGGCCGCATGCCGGGCGTCTTGTCATGCCCGTGTACTACAGCGATGAATCCGGCTCGTCATTCGCCTGTGCCGCACTCCTGAGCGATAACGCAGGAGGCACGTGGCGTCTCGGTGGTTCTCCTAATGACACACGCGAATGGCGCGGAAACCGCGAAGCGTCACTGTATGAGTCGAGCATCGTGGAGGTTGAAGGAGGCGATCTCGTGGTGTTCGCGCGTAACCAGCATGCTTCCGGGAGAGTCGCGGTTTCGCGAAGCACCGATGGGGGTGAGACGTGGTCGGCGGTTTCGTATGATCCGCAGCTCACCGAAATCTTTAGCCAACCCAATGCTGTGCGGATTGAGGTGGGAGGCGAAGCAGCGGTGGTTTTTGCCAACGCGAGCGAACTATTGCCTTTCCGCGGATGTGGCACGCTCCGGCTCAGCTTTGACGGTGCACGAACGTGGCCGCATAATCGCGTTTTCAACCCACGCCACTACGTGTACCAGTCGATGACCCAGCTGCAGAACGGCAATCTCGGGCTCCTGTGGGAGCGCGAATGGCACGGGCTCTTTTTTACGGAAATTCCGCTTGCATGGCTTACGGAGTCGCTTAGTACCCTCATCAAGGCTTAGGACAAAAAGGCGGGAGGCCTCGAGGCCTCCCGCCTTTTCGTGTACTTCACGACGGCTAAAGAAGTGCGGGGGCCGCCGCAAGCAGCGTTTGCGTGTACGGATCCGTGGCGTTTCGGAACACTTCTTCGCTCGGGCCCGATTCAACGACCTTGCCGCGATTCATGACAAGGAGCGTATCCGACACGAAACGTACCGTGTTGATGTCGTGAGAAATGAACACGAGGCCGAGTCCAAGCTCCTTCTTGAGGTCGGTCAAGAGGTTGAGAACCTGCGCCCGGACCGACACGTCAAGGGCGGAGGTCGGCTCATCGGCGATGACGATGTCGGGCTCGAGTGCGAGTGCACGCGCGATAGCGACACGCTGACGCTGGCCACCCGAGATCTGTCGCGGAAGAACCGAGAGCGCTGACTGCGGAAGGCCCACGAGGTGCATGAGTTCCTTGACCATCGCGAGCCGCTCACGGTCCGTGCCGATCCCATGCACGCGAAGGGGGTCCATGAGTGTGTCTTGGACGATCATGCGCGGGTTAAGAGCAGTAGATGGATCCTGGAACACGACCGAGATTGCCCGCCCCCGCTCGCGCCGAGCAGCGCGACTGCGGCGAAGATCGTTGCCCTTGAACAGCACCTTCCCGCTAGTTGGCTGTTGGAGGCCGAGCATGACGTTCGCGAGGGTAGATTTTCCCGACCCTGATTCGCCGACGATGCCGATCACTTCGCCCCGGCGTACCTGGACGCTGATCCCATCAACCGCGCGGATCGTGTCAGGCTTGAGAATCGATCCCGTGCGCAGGGTGTGCACGACGTGGATGTCCTGAAGATCGAGGACTGGCGGTTCGTGCAGGTCCGGCGCGAGGTAGCCGTTGTTTGTTCGTGATGTGACGCTGTGGCTCATGCCTGATCACCTTTGTGTGCGCTCGTGGCCGCATCCCGCGTGGAACGGGTGGCGACGATGGATTCGGGAAGTCCAACGGTTGAGGCGACTCGATGAGTGGTGCCGGGAACATCCCACAGGCGCGGCTTCTCCGCGAGTCCGATTTCTGGAGTTGAGGAGCGAGGCGCGAAGCGGTCCCCCGCAACGAACTCGCGGGGTGAGGGCACCGTGCCCTGAACCTGGTGGAGTCGATCAGCGCCCGCCTCGATGGAGAGAACAGAGCCGAGAAGGCCTTGCGTGTACTCGTGTCGAGGATCCGTAAGAACTTCCGTCGTGGTTCCCTGCTCGACGACCTGACCCGCATACATCACCGTGATCTTGTGGGCGAGTTGTGCAACCAGTGCGAGGTCGTGGCTCACGAAGAGCATGGCGAAGCCGAGTTCTTCTCGCAACTTGTTGAGGAGTTCCACTACCTGCTTCTGCACGGTGACATCGAGTGCGGTCGTCGGTTCATCAGCAATCACGAGCTTCGGATCTCGAGTCAGGGCCATAGCGATAAGGACGCGCTGACGCTGGCCTCCTGAAAGTTCGTGCGGGTAGCTCTTGAGCATGCGCTTTGGGTCGAGGCCCACGAGCTCGAGTAGTTCTTCTGCGCTTCGCGTGCCTCCGCGCTTGGTGAGCTGCGCCATCTGGCTCTTAATGAGCATTGACGGGTTGAGCGAACTGAGTGCGTCTTGATAGATCATCGCCATCTCGCGTCCGCGCATCTCATTGAGCTGGCGAGTGTTCATGTCGAGGAGGTTTTTTCCCTCGAGTGTCGCGGTTCCGCGCACTCGCGCGGTCTTTGGCAAAAGCCCCATGATTGCCATGGAGGTGACCGATTTACCCGAGCCCGATTCACCCACGAGCCCCATGGTCTCGCCCGGGCGAATCGTAAAGTTGACGCCGTCAACAATGTCGACATCGCCGTGGGCATTTGGGAACGAGACGCGTAAGTCGCGCACGTCGAGGAGTGGCTCCGCTTCAAGGTCACCCGCGTATACGAGACGGTCTTTGCGCGCGCTCTCCTTGACGTGGAGCTTATCGAGCGATTCGAGGAGGGTCGCGCGGGCCTGCTGGGGATCGATGAGCCCAAGCGTGTTGAGGCTCGCCTCCGGCGCGGCCTGGGCTTTCTTCTCGTCGGCGTCAACATCGACAACGGTTTTCACGCGAGGCGAGGCGAACGCGTCGGTCATCCCCTCAGAGAGGATGTTGAGACTCAGAACGGTAACGAGGATCATGAGGCCGGGGAAGAATGTGGGCCACCAGTAACCGGAAAGAAGTAGCTGCTTTCCTTGCGCGAGGATGTTGCCCCACGAAGGGTCCGGCGGCTGCACGCCCGCGTTGATGAAGCTCAGCGAGGCCTCGAGCACGATCGCGTCGGCAACGAGGACGGTGGCGAACACGAGGATTGGTGCGAGGCAGTTGCGTGCCACGTGCTTGATGAGGATCCAGGGAACCCCCGCGCCCATGACTTTCGAGGCGTTCACGTAGTCCTCGCCGAATTGCGAGAGGACATTCGCGCGCACGACTCGCGCGAGCTGAGGCACGTAGAGGAAGCCGATTGCCATGATCAGAACGGGAAGCGAGTTGCCAAATGCTGCGACGAACACAGCGGCAAGCGCGATGCCGGGGATCGACATGACCACGTCGAGGCACCGCATGAGAACTTCGGACGCCCATTTGTGAGCCGTCGCTGCGAACGAGCCGAGGACTGCCGCGACGAGAAGAGCGAGCGCTGTCGCGCTCAGACCGATAATGAGAGACGAGCGGGATCCGTAGATGACCCTTGCAAACACATCGCGCCCAATCTGGTCAGTGCCAAAGAGGTGCTCTCCACTTGGTGGCTGCACGGGCGTACCCGTCGCGAGTGGATCATGGTGTGCGATCACGGGGGCGAGAATCGCCGCGAGGATAAGGATCGCGAGAAACGCTGCCGCGAGCACGTTCATGGGCTTGAGGCCCTTGAGTGCTTTGAGGGTGCCGCCCGAAGAGCGGTGGAGTTTTGCGTCAAGATTCGGTCGCATCAGATGCTCCTAATCCGCGGGTTGATGAGCACGTAGAGGATGTCGACGAGCAGGTTGATAACGATGAACGCGATAGCCACGGTCAGAGTGACACCTTGCACGAGGTACACGTCGTTGCGCTGGATGCCGTCGAGAATGAGCTTGCCCATCGCCTGGATATTGAAGATGATTTCGATGATGACCGCGCCGCCCATGAGGTAACCCACGCGAAGACCAAGGACGGTCACTGGAGTGATGAGAGCGTTGCGGAGTACATTTCGAGAAATGACGATCGGGTAGGGGATGCCTGCGCCGATGGCGGTGCGTACGTAGTCGCGGTCCAGTTCTTCCACCATTGAGGTGCGCACAACGCGCGTGAGAGATCCTGCCACGGGAACGGCACCCGCGATTGCCGGGAGCGTCATGTTTAAGAGGTACTGCTGCGGATCGTCAGCGAATGATGTCCACCCGGAGACGAGCGCAGGGAAAAATCCCCAGCCTCCGGGGATGTCGCCGAGCCACTGGATGAGGAGGATTGCAAGCCAGAAGCTCGGGGTCGCGAGCGAAGCGATCGAGAGTACGCGGATGACCTGGTCAACGAAGGTATCGCGGTAGAGCGCGGCGAGCACACCGAGCGTGAAGGAAAGAATGACCGCGATGATGAGGCTGAGGAAAGTGAGCTCGAGGGTGCGCGGAAAGGCTTCAGCCACCATCTGTGTCACGGGGACGCCACCCGAGGACGTTCCGAGATCGCCAGTGACGAGTCCGCCAAGGAACGAGAAGAACCTCACGAGGAGCGGGTCGTTGAGGCCGTGTGCCTCGCGGTATTGCGCGAGGGCTTCCTGCGATGCTGCTTCGCCGAGTGCGAGACGAGCCGGGTCGACGTTTGAAAAGCTCATGACGATAAAAACGAGCAGTGCAACGCCGACAACCATGAAGGGCAGGGAAATGAGCCTTCGGCCAATGAGTCTTGCGAATTGAGCCATGCGACTTTGTCCTTAAGAGTGAGCGCCATCTTTGGCGTGGTGACCGGGAGGCGAGGGGCAGTGGAAACGCCTCGCCTCCCGGCGTTGAGGGAAGAACCTCGATTAGAGGGTCGTGCCGACGTCGATGAAGCTTAGGCCCGTGAGCGAAATGGGCTTGAAGTCGATGAGCGTGTCGGCGTTGTACGCGGTCGGGGTCTTGCGGTGGAACAGCGGATAGAGCGGAACCTCGTTCGAGATGAGATCAAATGCTGCATGCCACGCCTCGAGCTGGGCGGCTTCCTCAGTCGCCTGAATGCCCTGGTCGAGGAGCTCCTGAAGCTGCGTGTAAGCCTCGCTGCCCTTCCAATGCATGCGCGAATCCGTCCATGTGTCGCCTGCGTACCACCAGCGCATGAGGAGGTCAGCATCGGAGCCGAACACTGACGGGTCGCCGGGGGCGATCACCACGTCGAAGGCTCCAGGTTTGCCGTCGATCGACGTGTACACCTCCGCGGACTGCTTCTGCTCGAAGTGGACGGTGACGCCGGTCGCCTTGAGGGATTCTTGGATGATCGGCGTGACCTGCTGGACCCAGTCGTGATCGGTGCACAGCATGCGGAACTCGGTGAGGCCCGTTTCGCCGAAGAGCTGCTTAGCCTTGTCAACATCGTGCGTGTACACGGTCGCGGCTTCCTTGTAAGCCGGATTCTCCTTATCCACGAAGCATGTGGCTGCGGTTGCCTGCCCGGCAAGGCCGGTCTCGATGACTTTGTCCATGTCGATCGCGTAGAGGAAGGCCTGGCGGTTCTTGACGTCCGCGAAGGGGTTGCCTTCGGTGTTGTTGAACATCGCGAACAGGAGGCCGAAGCCCTGAACGGATTCGACGGTCGCGACGGAATTTAGGGCGTCGATCGAGAGGTAGGGTACCGAGTCAATTGCCTGAACGTCGCCCGACTGGAGCGAGTTGGTGCGAGTCGCGGCGTCGGGGATGACCTGCCACTCCATGGTCTTGGCGCGCGCGGGCTTTTGACCCGTGTAGTCGTCATTGCGCTCGAATTTTACGATCTTCGAAGCGGCGCCGTTATCGGTCATCTTCCATGCGCCGGTACCGATGGGATTGGCATCGAAACCTTTGGCATCTTTCTCGACGGCAGCCTTCGGAACGACTTTGACGACCGCGAGGCGCTCGGCAAGCGGGCCGACGGGGTGCTTGAGGGCGATACTCACGCCGTTGTCGCCGTTTTCTTTAACGGAGTCGATGAAGGAAATGAACTGCGAGTAGAGCGAGTTATTCGCGGGGTCGAGCACGCGCTCGAACGAGAACACGACGTCCGCGGGGGTCACGGGGGAGCCGTCATGGAACTTAGCGTCCTTGCGGAGTTCGATATCGACGGTGGTGTTGTCACCCTTCGGTAGCTCGGACGCGAGCGCGGGGTACACCTCGCCGGTCGCTGGATCGAGTTCTGTGAGGCCCTCGAGGGTGTGCCAGTTAGCCGCGATTGTGAGTGCCGAGGTCGTCGTCATCGGGTCGTAACCGTTGGTGCCGAGCTCGTAGGAAATCGAGGCCTTGATCGTGCCGTCTTCATTCGCTGAACCAGCGTTGCCACCTGCACCGCCGGAACCACCGGACTTTTTATCGGAGGGGGCGCATGCCGAAATGGCAGCGACGAGGCCCGCGGCGCCGGCCGAGAAAGCACCCGTCTTGAGGACTGTGCGGCGAGAGACAGTGCGTGAGTTACTCACTTTTGCTCCTTTGCAAAGGGGGATTAGGGGAACGCTCCCCACATGGAGACATCAGACGTCTGATGACTTGCTGTTAGCATAAGAGCACCGTCGAGACTTTGTCAATGTTGCCGAGGTGGCGATACTGGAAGCTCGGAGCATGAGAAAGGCAGATCGTGGCCGAAGAATCCATGGGGCTCGCGCCCGAGAATCGTGAACGGCTAAGCAAGCGCCGGACCGCGAGTAACGCAACGGTCGACGCGATCAAGGAGTACATCCTCGAACACCACCTACGCCCGGGGGATCCACTCCCGACGGAGGCATCGCTTCAGGGTACTTTGGGTGTTTCTCGCTCGAGCGTGCGCGAGGCCCTGCGCACGCTTCAGTCGCTCGATATTGTTTCTATTCAGCACGGACGTGGCATGAGCGTGGGTGAGCTGTCGTTCGCCCCCATGATTGAAGCCGTTCTTTTTCGTGCCCGCCTCAATGCGAAAGACGATCTGAGCACTTTGCGTGAAGTTGTGGAGGTGCGCATGGCTCTTGACCTTGCGCTCACCGATGAGCTCATTGAGGTATACCGCGGTTCCTCGCAGCCGAAGCTTCGAGAGCACGTGAAGAACATGCGCGAGTGTGTCGAGGCCGGTCGAGGCTTTGCCTCGTGTGACGAGGCGTTCCACTCCGATCTACTCGCGGCGACAAGCAATCACATGATGCAGCAGCTAGGCATGGCTTTCTGGCGGATTCACACGGTAGCTGTTCCTGCTGCTGGCTTGCCGCAAGCCAAGGACATCAGTGACACGGTGAACGCCCACGATGCAATCATTGATGCGCTCGTTGCTGGCGATGCGACCGCCTACCGCGCAGCGGTCATTGAGCATTACCGCCCGCTCAGGCGCCTTCTCGAGGTCGCCGCCAACTAGCGCTTCTTCTCCATCTGCGAGGGCGGTGTCGCCGTCGAAGCGATGAAGCCCAGGGAGCGAGTGTCGGGGAGGTCGGCGACCTTGGCGGTGTCGATTGCGCTGAGCGCGCGCAACCACATGAGTGGATACAGGGGAAGCTCGGTGGCAATTCGATTCATCAATTTTTGCCATGCGCGCTGGAGGTCGTCACCCACCAAGTCAAGGCGCGTACTTCGGTCGAGCACGTCGCGAATCTCGGCGAGAAGTTCACTCTCGCCGAGGCGCAGGCGGGAATCGGCCCAGAAAGGTGAAGCATAGAGGGAGCGCAGCAGCGTGTCGGGATGGAAGCCCGTAAACGCCGGATCGAGGAATACGAGGGAGGCGTCCCAGCCGTCGGAATCCTCCTCCATGCGCTTCACGGCATCCCACCAGGGGAGGATCTCGAGCTCGGTCTCGATCCCGGCCTCCTTGAGATTGCTCTTGAGGAACTCGGCGACGGCGCGGGTCCAGGGCTCGTTGCTCGCGAGCAAGCGAAGCGTGCTGATCTCCGCGCGCGCAAAGAGCTCGCGCGCTTCGTGGGGATCGTGTGTGTAGGCACGTGAGGCGGGCTTAAATTTTGGGGTCCCGGGGTACATGGGGCTCGTGACCGGATCGACGTGCTCGGCGAACACCTGCTTCGCGCATCCTTGAGAGTCGAAGGCCTTCATAAAGCCGCGTCGAGCTTCGACTGCAGAAAATGGCCGGCCCTCATCATGGTTGAACATCGCGTACACGGCGGCCTTGCTCGGTTGGGAGGCGAGGTGGAGCGTACCGTTTTTGACCCGGGGGCTTTTTGCAAGTTCGCGGTATTTCGTTGGGGGCACGGGAAGAGCCACCTGCATACTGCCGTCCATGACCGCGTCAGCAACCGCGGATTCGCTGTGTTCGACGTGCCAGGTCATGGTTTCGTAGAGCGCCGGGAACACTCCCGAGTACTGGTCAAATGCTTCAAAAGTGAGTGTTCGGCCCGCGGTGTCGTGCTTCTTGATGCGCCATGGGCCGGTGCCGTTGGGGGTCTCAAGAAGCGTGGAAGGGTCGGTGCCCTCGGGGATGATTTTGACGAGGGAGAGGCGCTCGTTGATCTCGGGCGTGGAGTACTTGAAGCGGAGCTGGACGATATTGTCGGCCACCTGGACGGCGTGGTCGAAGAAATCGAGAAGCTCACGGTGCGGAAAATGGTTGTTGTCGTCGAGTGCGGCCTCGAAAGAGTAGATCACGTCGGCGGGGGTTACGGGCATACCGTCGTGAAAGATGGCGCCGTCGCGAAGGAACACATCGATGACGACGTCGGCTGGGTCGAAAAGCTTTTGCGAAAGGCCCGGCTTTGTGGTGCCGGTCGTTGGGTCCATGATGGCGAGGCCCTCATACACGTGCCACAGCGCAGCGGTGTTCTGAAGGGAGCGCGTCGTGAACGGGCTGAGTCCGTCACTTCCAAGCGGCGCGCTGAGAATAACGTCGAGGTGCCCTGTGGGGACGGGGAGATTGAACTTCTCCGCGACCGAGAGGTGGTCCGGGTTAGGCGAGCTTTGGCAGCCCGCGGCGGTAGTCGCGAGGGCAAGAGCGCCGAGAGAGGCGCCTGCCGTAAGAAAGGCGCGCCGGCTGGTGGTGCGTGCGGGTCCGGTCATGGTCTCCAGAGTAATAGGTGTGCAGAGTCGGTGGTGGAGGTGCGGGTGTGGTGTGTGACGGGGGCGAGGCAGTCACGGGCACGTGGGAGCGCGGGCGCTACGCTCGCACGTAAGGGCAGGGTCCGACGCTTGCCTGCACACCATCGCGACGGAGAGGTATGAGGAGGAGGCCATGGACGGTAGCGGCGTGGATGTCGAGAAGTATCGCCGACTGAGTGAGGACATCGCCTCGGCGATCGCACTCGTGAGCATGCGCGTGGGGCGATGGGATCTCGTGACGCCGATCGATTCGTTCCTTGACGTGTCGTATGACCCGCCCACGATGGCGGTGAGCCTGTATTCGCTTTCGCGCGCCGCGGAGGCGCTTGACGAGACGGGAGTGTGCGCGCTGAGCGTGCTCGGCGCCGAGCAGCAGGGGCTCGCCGAGCGCTTTGGTGAGCCGGGCCTCCCACTTCAAGGGATGCTCGAAGGAGTCGCCCATCAGCGGGATGCGTGGGGCAACGCTCATATTGATGGATCGCTTGCGACCTTGAGTCTCGAGGTTGAATCTTCACACGAAGCCGCAACGCACACGCTTTTCGTGTGTCGCGTTCGTGAGGCGCGGCAGGGGCCGGCGCGCTCTGCGCTTGTACGGTTCTCGAGGCGCTACTCGGGCCTGTAAAAACGGTGCCCTGAAGAGATTCTCGACACGCGAGGCGAAACGGCCGCACCGAGCGCCCTTCTCGCCTCTACAATGTTCGCGATACGCGCGCGTTCCTGCCGTGCTTGCTTCGAAGGCGCTTCCCCGCATCGGCATGCCGCGCGACACAAACGAGGGAGCTCATGGCGAAGGATCAGGTACCGGAGAACCGTGATGATCGCGTCCAGGCGGGAGCAGATCCCGCCGAGGACTGGATCTTTGTTCCCGAACCGGGCACCCTCCCCACAGAAAAGCTTCCCGATAGCGATGATTTCGCGCGCCTGAGAATGCAGCGAGCGAACCTCGAGGGCGAGGCGGAGAATTACTTTGCTCCGGGCCTGGCGCCGAAGGAGCCAGTGACGGAGACAGCCGAAATCGCGGCGCCTTCGCCTCCTGAGGAGAGCGATTATGCGCGCTCGGGCGCCACGCCTCCGGCGGCGCCTCGGCAGCGCTCCGTGCAGCTTCCCCCGCAATTCAGCGACTTGAGCGGCTGGGACGCGCTGCGCGACATCATCGTTGTTCTCGCCTTCGGTTCGAGTTTCACGACCACCTACACGCACGCACCGGAGGCGCTTCCCGCGTGGATTCCGTCGGTCGCGGCGGGAATTGGCATCGCGACCATCCTCGCCGTGTATCTCCTGCGATGGGTCCCCGCCTATATGAAGGACGCGGAACCCAAAGGGCCCGAGCAGTTCGGCTACCTCGGGATCGTGCGCCGGATTGGCATGCTTCCCGCGTTTGTGGCCTCGATCGGTGCTCTCGGCTACGACCTCATTGCCTCGATTCCCGATCTCCTCGTGCCCCTGCCGAATGGGCCGCGCGTAGGCGTTGGCGTTTCGGTTGCACTCCTGCTCATGGGTGCGGTGATGGGGTCCGAGCGACGCGGTTTCGAAGGACACGTTCCGAGCGATGCCGCGAAGAGACGCGCCGCGCGATGGATCCTCCTCTTGCGCGTGCTGCTCATCGCGAGCTTCGTGTTCTCGCTCGTCATGATGGTGGGCAAGGCGATCAACGGTGACCCGGCGTTCGCGCTCGTCACCTTCTCCTACTCTCTTGGTTCTCTCGCTCTTGGCCTCTTTATTGCGAATCCGAAGCTCAATGAGCGCCCCTCGCACTACGTGTTCCTCGTGGGTGCGGCGGCAGCGATGGTTGTGGGCGCGGCTGCCGACAACTCTCTGCGCCTCGAATACGCGGCGCCGGGAAGCTTCTCCACCTCTTACGTGTGGCTCCCGTTTGCGCTCGCCGCCTTCGGACTTCTCATTTCACGCCCTTATGTGCGCTCGAGCACACTCAATTTCAAGCGCGTGGACTGGCTCATGTATGCCGCCCGCACGTTCGAGTTTTCCCGCACGATGCACATCGTGGCCTTCGCAGCCGTGCTCGTGTATTTCATCGCGGTTCTCGTGGGGTACGACGCGCGCGGGGGCTCGGGCCTCGTGATCCTTCAACTCATCCTCGTTGCTCTGCTCGCGCTCCTCTCACACTTTGGTCGCAAGGCCCTCGTGCGAAAGAGTGCCGTCAAGGCGCGTGGAAACGCGGTGTCCATCGGTGTGGCCCTCACGCTTATCGGTTTCCTCGGGGTCGTCGTGTTCTCGGTCGTCACGGGGGCTGCTGCCGGCCTGACAAACGGTGGACTCGGCCTCGTTGCGGGCATCACCGCTGCCTTGATGATTACGGTTCCCGCGCCCATGCGTGATGAGCACGGCGCGCCAGATCTCGAGCGCACCTTCGCTCAGTTCCGCGCCCGTATTAACGGCGTAGCTGACGCTACAGCTTTTCTTCCCGATGTGTCCGAAGCCCGGCGTCGGACGCACCGCTTCCCCGAGAACCTCGCCCCCGAGGCGCTTTCGCCCGCCGCCCCTGATCCCGACCCCGCCAAGGAGTCGTAACCCCTCTCCCCGAAAAGAAAGGCCGCCATGCCACTGTGGAAAATTCATGGAAATGGGCTCACCGTTGAGCCAGGGAAAGTCGTTCTTCCTTCCGAACGACTCGCATGGCCGGTCACGATTGGGATCGGCGCCCAGCACGTCATTGCGATGTTTGGCGCGACGTTCCTCGTTCCGCTCCTGACGGGATTCCCGCCGTCCACGACCCTTCTTTTCTCGGGCCTTGGCACGCTCCTCTTCCTCCTGATCACGGGCAATAAGGTCCCGAGCTACCTTGGCAGTTCGTTCGCCTTCATCGCGCCCATCGTTGCGGCAACGAAAGCGCACGACATGGGTACTGCGCTCGGCGCTGTTTTCCTCACGGGCCTCGCGCTGGCCGTCGTTGGCGTGATCGTGCAGTTCGTCGGCACACGGTGGATCGCCGCACTCATGCCGCCCGTCGTCATGGGTGCCATCGTTGCCCTGATCGGCTTCAACCTCGCTCCCACGGCCTACAAAAACTTCCAGCAATCGGCCCTTACCGCGACGGTGACGCTTTTCGCGATCGTCCTGTGCACGGCGCTCTTCAAGGGCATCCTCGGGCGCGTCTCCGTTCTCCTCGGCGTCCTTGTGGGCTACCTGTTCGCCCTCGCGCGCGGCGAAGTTGATCTCACTGCCTTCTATAAGGCGCCGTGGATCGGTCTTCCCGAGTTCCACCACCCGCACTTCGACCTCTCGGTTCTCCCGATGTTCCTGCCGGTGATCCTCGTGCTCATCGCTGAGAACGTGGGGCACGTGACGTCGGTGGGGTCGATGACCGGCGAGGATCTCGACCACATGGTGGGCCGCACCCTCTTCTCTGACGGCATCGCGACGGCTCTCTCGGCGACGTTCGGTGGTTCGCCCACCACCACCTACGGCGAGAACATCGGCGTCATGAGCGCAACTCGCGTCTACTCGACCGCTGCCTACTGGGTTGCCGGTATTGCCGCGATCGCCCTGTCGATGTCGCCGAAAATCGGCCGGCTCATCTTCTCGATCCCGGATGGGGTGCTCGGTGGCGTGACCTTCGTGCTCTACGGTCTCATCGGCATCGTGGGCGTGCGCATGTGGGTCGACGGACGGGTCGATTTCTCTCGGCCTCGCAACCAGATGACGGCGGGCGTCGCCCTCATCGTGGGCATCGCGAACGTGACATGGACGTTCGGCCCCAAGGATGCCGGCATCACCTTCAACGGCATCGCGCTCGGCACCCTTGCGGCGCTCGTGATCTACCACCTCATGACGGCAATTGGGAAGGTCGCGGGCACTGAGGTTGAGGAGAATTCCGACGCACGATCAGCGACAGCGGAAGCCACCTCTACGCGATGACTGCAGGGCAACCGTCCAAGAGAGTGCGTACGGGCTGGGCGCCGATCCTCACGCCGGGGACGCGCGTGACGGCCCGCTACGCGCTCGACCCGCGTACTCATGCAGGTCGAGAAAAGGTCGCGGACGCCCTCGGCTATGTTGTCGAAACCGACGAGGAAACGGTCACTATCCACACGAAACGTGGATACGCGAGGATTCCTCGCGTGTTGATCGTGGCCGTTCGGGAGGTTCCCCCGCCGCCTCGCTAGACTTGGGCCATGACTTCTAGCACTACTCTCGTTCGCCGTCCGTTTGAAGGCCTCATCGCCGAACACGATCTCGTGGCGATGCGCCAACTCATCCCGTCGGCGACCCTCGAGGCGAAGATTGCCCCCGAGTTTGGCGGTGGCGATGCCGTGATCGCCACGATCCTCCCCATGAACTGGGCTGCGATCAAGCGCGATAACGGCACCGTCATGCTCGGGATGCAGGCGAGCGTTCCCGGCAACGACACGTCGCGCGGTCTCGGTGCAGCGCTCAAGCAGGCGCTTGATTCGGAGCCCGGTACGGCAGTGACGACCGTGAAGGTTGCGGAGGATTCACCTCGGCTTCAGGACATCCTCGTCATTGAGGAGAACTACACGGTCGACGTGCACGACTCCTTCGAGTACTGGCTCGGCGCCGGTGCGGAGCGCACCGAGCAGATCGAGCAGGGCCTCGAGCAGGCCAACGAGGCGATCATGCCGACGGCGGCCGTGGGCGGATTGCCGCACGCGTATTGGGTCGATGCAGGCCCCAAGGAGCATCTGCGCTGGGTTCTCGACGAAAGCGAAGACCGCGTGATCGACGCGGTTGCGCGCCTGCACGCGAAGCGTCAGTCGGGTATCGGCGAGGGCACGCGCTACGTGGGCTCGTTCCGTGCTGATGGCCTCACGATTCCCGTATGGGACCTGCCGAAGGGCTTCGGCGTCGAGGGCGTGGAAAATGAGGTTCCCGAGTTCCTCAAGCGTTTCGAAGCAGCGCTTTCGAGCGAGGAGCCGCTTACGGCTCTCGAGCGTCGCGCGCGCGGCGGAATTGTCGCACGTGAGGTGACCCTGCGATGAGCAGCGTCGACGCCGCGACGTTCGGGGAAGCGCGGCCCACGCGAGCCGCTGTCGTGATCCCCGCGAAGGATGAGGCCGAACGTATCGAAAAGACCGTTGCCGCCTCGCTGACTATCCGCGGCGTCGACCTCGTTGTCGTTGTCGACGACGGTTCCTCGGATGCCACGGCGGCCTTGGCGAAGGGCGCCGGGGCGGTCGTGGTGCGCCACCGCAGCAATCGCGGCAAGGCCGCGGCTATGGCGACTGGCGCGCGCGTCGTGCACATGCGTGAGGAAACCGAGCACGCCGAGCAAAGGAACGAGGGCGGCGAGCCGTCGCCAATCGAAAAGTCGGCACGTGCGCTGCTGTTTATCGATGCTGACATGCAGGAATCCGCAAGCGGTGCGCAGCCGCTCGTGGATGCGGTGCTCGAGGGCAACGTGGACATGGCGATCGCGATCCTCCCCGCACAAGAAGGTGCCGCAGGCATGGGCCTCGTTGTGAAAACGGCGCGCAATGGCATCCGTAAGGCCACGGGCTTTGAGACCGTGCAGCCGCTGAGTGGCACGCGCTGCATTACGCGCGAAACGTGGGATGCGGTACAGCCCCTCGCCGACGGTTGGGGCGTGGAAACGGGCCTCACGATCGACGCCCTCCACAAGGGGTTCTGGGTGAAAGAAATCCCTGCCGAACTTACGCACCGTGCGACCGGCAAGGACCTTCGCTCGCAGCTTCACCGTGCGAGTCAGCTCAAAGACGTCATGCGTGCGCTCTCGAAGCGGCGGTCCCTTTCGCCGAATGATCCACTTGGCGAGGAGGGGCCGGTGCGCGCGCTCACGGGTGAGCGCCCCGAGGCGCCCGAGATCGTGGAGAAGCCGCCTGTGAAACATTTTGCGGTTCCCTCGATCGAGAAGAACGCGCAGGTCAGAGTTTCTGAGGAGTCGGTGGAGCCGGTGGACGAGCCTCGCGAGGAGTCCGAGCACTAAGTGCCGCGCGAGCCGTGAGGCTCAGTGCGAAGCCCACAACGTAGGCGAGACCCACGAGCACGAGGCCCGTGTCATTCGTGAGCGCTCCGATCCACGCGCCAGCCATGGCAGCGAGGCGAAGTCGATAGAGGTAGGGGAGTTCACGCGCGAGAAGACCCCTGCGTACCGCGCTGTAGGTGAGTGCGAGCGCAATGAGCACGGGCGGGACCATGAGAAGCGGCGAGTAGAGCGTGAGCGGTTCGAGCATGCGTGACGTGCGATCCGCGAACACTGCCCAGAACTGTGAAGCGGCGCCCGCGGGGGAGCCTTTCTCCACAAGCGTCGCCACGAATTCGCCCAGATGCGTGCGCGAGGAGGCGGGGCGCATGTAGTCGAGAGCGCCCGCGAGGGCAAACACCCCTGTGCCCGCCGCGAGCGCCGCGAGAACGTGCCACGGGCGAAGTCGAATGCCGCTGAGGGCGAGGCAGGCGACGAGTGTCACGGGAGCGTAGATGAGGGCGCTTCCGGCGTCGGCCCCCATCCCCGGGGCGATCGAACAGAACCCCACGAGTGCACCTGTGCCGCCCACGAACAGCACGCGCGCAAGGCCCGGCCGCCTGCCGGTGGTGAAGGCCGGAAGTGCGTGCATGAGCATGCCCACTCCAAGGGCCCATGCCGCGAGGGTAATGCCCGTGATGTGGTTGCTCAGGCCGTAGAAGCGGCCAGCATAGATGGGCTGATTGCCAAGCAGCGACGTGAAGCTCGCGTGAGAGCCGAGCGCGGCATCAAGCACAATCGCGGCCACGGTCATGAGCGCGGCGAGGCCGGCCGTGAGGAGCCGGCGACTGTGTTCGGGGAGCGCCGAGGCGAGTAGGCGTACGCCGAAAGTGAGGCCCGCGCCGAGCGCAGCTGTGCCGAAGATCGTCCACGCTGCGATCGCGAAAAGAGGATGAATGCCGAGGTTAACGAGGGTACTGAGCGGGAGAATGCTCGAGGTGTAGCCCACGGGGATCGCGAGGATACTGACGTTCGCGACATTCCGCGCCGCCGGGACACGCCGCGCGAGGGCACCCGAAATAAGAAGGATCGCGACGATCGCGCCGAGCAGTGGGGCGAGGGCATCCTCGGTGGTGCGGGAGGCGAAGGTGACTTCACGCGCGTGCGCGAGCTGTGTGCCTTTGCGAGTGGCGGTTCCGACGGCAGCTCGGCCCATGCCGACTTGCCCCGTGTCCGTGAGGCTCGCCGCGAGATCAAGGTTCATGACCACGCCAACCTGACGCGTCGAAGGGCTCGTGAGGAATGCCGGCCCCCAGCGTGAGTCGATGTAGACCTGCAGGTTGAGAGGGGTGGGGAGAGCATCGTAGCCACGCGTGTGCTCCACCTCGTAGGCCTGCTCGGGGGAGGGATTGAGGGAGCCGATGCTCGCGAGTGCCACCCCGCGCTCGCCACACTCGCCCGCGTGCTTCGCGAATGCCGCATCGATGTCGCGAACACTGCGTTCGTGCGCGAACCTGTTGACGTCCTTGCCCGTTGCCACATCGCCGAGATCGACGAGTGAAATGCCGGCTTCGGCGAGCGCGGAGGTGGCGTCGGACCATTCCTTCCCACCCGGACTGCCGCCCCTTCCCGCTGCATTTGTATCCCCGAGTGCCGGGGTGCGAGCGCCCGTCGCAAGGGTTTCGAGGCCCTGCCGCTTGGTGGGCATGACCGATTCGCTCGAAAGCGCGAGGCCCGCAGCGCCAGAATTTTCGGCGAAGCACCACAGGGCAGGAGTGTCCTCTTTCGTGATGTCTGCCCACGTGAGACCGCTCGTGACGTAGAGCGTGTGCACCCGGTCGACCGGTGGTGTCGCATCTTTGCGCAGACCGCCCCAGTGGAGGGACGGGGCAAGGATGAGCGCGGCGAGAAGCGCGAGGCAGGCGGCGATGAGGCCCGCGCCAGCAACGCGTGTACGCGCATGAGAGATCTCGTGCATGGACTCAAGCGTAGCGATCATGCGCATACCCGTACTCTTAGGGACATGCGATATGGATTCCTCGGCCCCGAGACGACCTTCACCCATCAGGCGCTTTTGCAGGCGCTCATGGGTCCACTGCCCGTGCGACCCGATGACGGAGAGCAGACCCTCGTGCCCTACCGCAGTGTTGCCGAAGCGATCGGCGACCTCGTCGCGGGCGAGGTCGACGCGATGATGGCCCCCATCGAGAACTCCGTTGAGGGCGGGGTTTCAGGCACCCTCGACGTGCTCGCCGCGACCGGCGGAATCACGATCGTCGCCGAGCAGATCGTTCCCATCACGTTTGTGCTCGCGACCCGTGTGCCGTCGAGCTTCGAGAATCTTGAAGCCGTGTACTCCCACCCGCACGCCCAAGCGCAGTGCCAGGGGTTCGTGCGCGACAACATTCCCGGCGCATCGCCGCAGCCCGCGCTCTCCACAGCAGCTGCGGCCCGCGAGATCGCGGAGCTTGACGACGCAGATCCGCGTGCCCGTACCGCCGCCGCGATCTGCTCGCCGCTCGCCGCCGAACATTTTGGACTGCACGTCGTCGCCGAGGGCATCGAGGACACGAAGGGCGCCGAAACCCGCTTTGTGCTCGTGGAACGCGACGGTCTCATCCCGGCGCGCACGGGCGCCGATAAAACGACGATCGTTGCCCACCTCGCCCACGATCGGTCCGGATCGCTACTCGAGATGCTCGAGGTTCTCAGCTCGAACGGCGTGAACCTCTCGCGCATCGAATCGCGCCCCATCGGTGACGCGCTCGGCCGCTACTCCTTCTCCCTCGACCTCGAGGGGCACCTCGAGGATCGTCGCGTGGCCTCCGCGCTGCGAGGCCTCCATCGCATCTGTTCGCGCCTCGTGTTCCTCGGCTCGTACGGTAGGGCCGACGGTTCCGTGCCCTACGTTGTGGACCACAATGCTGATACCGCTTACGAAGAGGCACGCGGTTTCGTCGCGGGCCTCGAGGCGCTCATCGCGCGAGAGTAACGCGGATCAGCGGGCCGAACGGATCACGAGAGCGCCTGCATCCACACGCGTCACGAGATGCGTGGCATCGCCGAGATAGTCGCCATCGACTTGAACGGGGAGAGCTTTCGAGGTGCTCACGACAGCCTCGCGGGCCTGGAACGTACGGTGATTCGAGATTTTTGCGAGGGTTTTCGGTGCGCCGGGAAGCACGAGCTGGCCGAGGATCTGGGAAAAGCCCGCCGCGCCCTTCCAATCAAGCGCAAGAATCTCAAGGGAACCATTCGAGCGATCCGCGCCCGGCATGAGCGTGATCCCGCCGGGAAGGCGCCCCACGTTGCCGATCATGACGGTTCGGGCCTCGAGAGACTTCGCGGCGCGGCCATCGAGCTCGAGTTCGACGCTTTGCCCGCGGCCCACGATCTTCTTTGCTCCCGCTACTACGTAAGCGAGCCAGCCCACGGTCTTTTTGAGGCGTGAATCGGTATTTTCCATGATGACCGCATCGAAGCCGAAACCCGCGATCACGAGGAACGGTTCTTCCTTCGCTTTGTTCGCACCCTCGAGGCTCTCACCGTGCTGGAGGTAGCCGAGGTCCGCCGTGAGGGCCTCACCCGTGAGGGCAACCCTGACCGCGCCGCGCAGATTATCGATCGGAATGTCGAGGTTGCGCGCAAAAAGGTTACCGGTGCCCATCGGGATGATGCCGAGCGCCACGCCAGTATGGGCGAGCCCCGCGGCGACGAGGCGCACCGTGCCATCGCCACCGGCCGCGAGGACAACCGAGCAGCCGTCAGACACCGCCTGCTGAGCCTGACCAAAGCCCGCATCCTCCACGGTTGTTTCGTAGAACGACACCTGCGCATCCGGGTCCACACTGAAGACGTGGCTCACGACCCGGCCGCGAAATTCGGCGACATCCTTGAGCTTTGACGGGTTGACGACGACCCCAACGTGTAGTTTTTCCACCGCTCCAGCATACGGGGGCGGCGTGGCACTGTACCCTGGAAAACATGATCGATCTGCGATTGCTCCGTGAGAACCCCGAACGCGTGCGAGAGGCCCAGAAAGCGCGCCGCCGCGACCCCAAAACTGTTGACGCCGTGCTCGAAGCCGACCAAGCCTGGCGTGAGGCCACGCAGTCGTTTGAGTCGCTGCGTGCTGAACAGAAATCCTTCGGTAAGAAAGTCGCCCAGGCCAAAGGTGAGGAAAAGCAGAAGCTCGTTGCCGAGGCGAAGGAGCTGAGCCAGAAGGTTAAGGACCTCGAACAGCGCGCAGGCGAAGCTGAGGAGGCGCGCGAGAAGGCGCTGCGTGTGATCCCCAACATCGCGGAAGGCGCCCCCGAAGGACTCGAAGAGGACTTCGAGGTCCGCGAGACCCACGGCGAGATCCCGAGCTTCGACTTCGAGGTGCGCGATCACCTCGACATCGCCGAGAAGCTCAAGGCGATCGACATGCAGCGTGGCGCGAAGGTTTCCGGATCGCGCTTTTACTTCCTGACCGGCGTGGGGGCGCAACTCGAGCTCGCGATCCTCAACGCCGCCCTCGACAAGGCGACGCGCGCGGGCTTCACGCCCGTCATCACGCCCACCCTCGTCCTACCTGAAACGATGGATGGCACCGGCTTCCTCGGTGAACACGCCGATGAGGTCTACCACCTCGACAAGGACGACGACCTCTACCTCGTCGGCACGAGCGAGGTCGCGCTCGCGGGCTATCACCGCGACGAAGTTCTCGACCTCGACAATGGGCCCCTGCGCTACGCCGGGTGGAGTGCGTGCTACCGCCGCGAAGCGGGAAGCTATGGCAAGGACACGCGCGGCATCATCCGCGTGCACCAGTTCCACAAGGTCGAGATGTTCTCGTACTGCAAGCTCGAGGACTCCTACGAGGAGCACGAGAGGCTCCTCGACATGGAGCGCGAGATGATGGACCTCATCGACGTGCCCTACCGCGTGATCGACACCGCCGCGGGCGACCTCGGCACATCCGCCGCCCGCAAGTTTGACTGCGAAGCATGGGTACCGAGCCAGAACACGTACCGCGAGCTCACCTCAACCTCGAACTGCACGCAGTTCCAGGCGCGCCGCCTCAATATTCGTGAGCGCGTCGATGGTGCGCTTCGCCCGGTGGCGACCCTCAACGGCACGCTCGGCACGACCCGCTTCATCGTCGCCCTTCTCGAGAACCACCAGCAGGCCGATGGCAGCGTCGTCGTTCCCGAAGGGCTGCGCCCCTACCTCGGCGGCCGCGAAGTCTTCGAGGTTCAATGAGCCCGGCGCGCAGCACCAGAGGATTCGACGAGGAACACTTGCGTTCCCTGCTCGAACCGCTTTCAGGGCATCGGGCCCTCGTTGGCCTCGACGTGGATGGCACGCTCGTGGACCACGCGGGTGTCATGGATCCGCGCGTGCGAAGCGCGCTTCATGCGGTTCGCGAGGCCGGCCACCACGTGGTGATTGCGACCGGGCGTTCGCTCAACACGACTCTCCCGATCGTGCGCTTGGCGGGCGTATCAGACGGTTGGTCGGTGAGCGCGAACGGGGCGGTCACTACGCGGATCACGGGGGCCTCCGACGCCGCCTACGAGATCGTTGAGACGGTGACGTTTGACCCCGAGCCTGCGCTACGCGCCATGTACCAAGCCGTGCCCACGGCCCGCTTCGCGATTGAACGGGTGAGCGGTGGTTTCATCGGGACCGAGAGCTTCGATGATCTTGACTTCGGTATTCAGGCGGCCCCGGCGAGCATTGAGGAGCTTTTCGAGGCGAAGGATGTTGTGCGTGTCGTGGTGACTGCGCCCGATATTCCCCTCGATGAATTTGCGCGCATCGTTGAGCGCGCGGGTGTGAGTGGTTGCGAGTATGCAGTGGGCTGGTCGAGCTGGCTCGACATGTCGGCCCCCGGGACGACGAAGGCGAGTGCGCTCGAGTCTCTGCGGAAGCGCCTTGGAGTGGATCCCGAGCACACCGTGACCGTTGGTGATGGTTCGAACGATGTCGAAATGCTCGATTGGGCAGCCGTGGGCGTGGCCATGGGGCAGGCGAGCGATCGTGTGAAGTCGTATGCCGATGCGGAAACGCTCGATATTGATGAGCACGGCGCGGAACTCGTGCTGCAATGCCTCCTTACCGGCGGTCCCGACTCCCGCTTCCTCCCTTGAGGGTGGGGAAAACGTCGAAAGGGCGTTGATGCGGGGGATGCCCGGCCTGTGTTCCTCCCCCTGATCGAGAGAGGGTAGGATGTACGGGCGCCTCGCTTCCGGGGCGCAGGGAGAGTTGACAGAGCGGCCGAATGTGGCGGTCTTGAAAACCGCTGTGCAGTAACCCTGCACCAAGGGTTCAAATCCCTTACTCTCCGCAAGAAGGCGCACGCCTCATCGTGCGTTCCACCCCGTTTCCGGCGTGCTTAATGCGCGTTCGGTGCGGGGTTTTGCTTTTCTCACCGTGGCCGTACGTACGATCAAGAGACTCAGTTCTGACATGAAGGAGAACCCCATGAACGTCAAACTTGCGCCGGGCGATAAGGCCCCAGACTTCGACCTCCCGCTCGCTGGTGGTGGTCGAATCACGCTCGCTGACCTTGCTGGCGAGCGCGCCCTTTTATGGTTCTACCCAGCAGCGGGAACTTCTCTGTGCACCCGTCAGGCACGCGACCTTCGCGATCATGCCGAAGAACTGACCGCGAATGGTGCGCGTATTCTCGGCATTTCTCCCGACCCGATTGAAAAGGTTGAGGAGTTCGTGGAAAAAGAAAATCTTCCTTTTGCGATGGCGGCAGACGAGGATCATGCCGTCATGGAGGCGTACGGCGCGTGGGGCGAAAAGAATATGTACGGCGTGAAAAAGATGGGCGTGATCCGCTCGAGCTTCGTGATCGATGCGCACGGCGTTCTCACCGCCGTGAAGTACCGCGTGGGCACGCCCAAGCATGTGGAATTCGTGCGCAAGGCCTTGAGCCTCGATACGCAAGAGTGACGGCGATCTCGAAAACCTGAGAGTGGCCGTCAGGGAGGGGTGTTAGGTTCGTCCGCGTTCCTTCTTGGACCGAAAGGACACGACGAAGGACGAGACTTGAGGGTTCCCAGCCCTTACCGATACGAAAGGTAAACGATGTCCGCTTTCATGCGCAAGACCCGTTCAATGTCCACCATCGCCGCCGCGGGCGTACTCGCTTTCGGCCTTGCCGGCTGTGGTGCCTCCAACGAAGCAAAGAAGGATGATTCTGCCTCGAAGGAGAGCACGACCGCTTCAGAAACCAAGGACGACTCGACGTCGAGCGAGAGCTCAGCCTCGGCCTCGGATGAGAGCTCGGATTCCGGTAGCGGCGAGGTCACGGGCGACGACTTGGGCTCGAGCGTGCACGGCACGCCCGTAGAGCTTGACGAGACCCCCTTCACGGACGAAGACAAGCAGAAGGGCGCACAGGTTGTGGCCGACTTCTTCACCAGCTCGCTCGATAAGAGGTTTGAGGATGCGTGCCCCAATATGGTGGTGAGGAACGGCGACGGTTACGAGCGTGCGGACACCGAAGAGATCCGCAAGCAGTGTGCTGCTCAGAACGAGAAAATTCTCTCCTCGCAGGGCATCTCTGAGGAACAGGCTGAGCAAATGAAGCAGATGTTGACGCCCGAAAACATTGAGATCGAGCCGAATGGCGACGGTACCGCCAAGGCGACGTTCCAGGGCCAGGATCTTGGCCTCTCGCTCGTCAAGGTGAAGGGTGAGGGCCCGCTCCTCGATTTGCGGAACTGGTGATGATCGCCTCCAAGGCTCGAATCGCTGGTCCGAGCTGAGGTGAGAGAAGAGTAAAGCCTGGGTGGCTCGGTAGTTCGTTCTACCGAGCCACCTTCGCCTTTTAACGGCGGCAGTTCGAGAGGTGCGGGTGGTCGTCGTCTTCGAGGAAAAGTTGCGCAGGCTGACAATATGGTGCGTTGTTCGAGGAATGTGCCAGGAACGCCCATTACGTTAGTTTTACGACACCACCCGGCGCGCCCCACGCCTCATTCATCTGAGAGGTTCCCATGACCACGACATTCCGTAGGACCCGATCGCTCTTTGCTGTCGCTGCCGCAGGACTCCTTGTTTTTGGAGCAGCCGGCTGTGGCGCCATCAACGAAACGAAGAAAGCTTCCGCTTCCGAATCGCCGTCCACAGGCGCGGCTTCGCCGACGCCCACGCCCTCGGCAAGTGAACTCCCTGACCCGACCGAAAGCCCGACAACCCAGGGGGGCACAGACCCGAACCCTGCATCGCCGAGTGACGGCGGCAGTGACGCCCCTGCGCCGGGCCCCGGTGGCTTGGGTAGCGGCGCCTTCCCCGCCGGTAGCGAGGTCGCGGAGCTTGACCCCACGCCTCTCACCGAACAGGAGAAGGAGCAGGGCAAGCAATTGATGTCCGACCTTCTCGTAAAGATCACGGTGAGCGGAGACTTCACGGTGTTTTGTGACACCGTGGTTTTCAAAAGCCCTGACGGAAAACGTTACCGCATGGACAGCTCGCCTGAAACGCGCGAGCAATGCGCCCAGCTCTACACGGGCCAGTTCCCCGGTGCTGGCGGCGCTGGTGGGGAAGGAGGCGCGGGCATTCCCGAGGAACAAGTGAAATCGGAGTTCGATCCCGCCAAATTTGAACTGAAGGATAACGGCGACGGCACCTACGCCCTCACCATGAGCGGCCAACCCCTCGGCTTCAATGTCCTCAAGATCAAGGACGGCGGCGTTCGACTCGAACCCTCCCAAATGGATCTCACTGGCCAGCCGTAAACCCGAACTAGGTCCTAGGAGAATCGAGATGACAGCGACAAAATACCTTGCCCGAGCTCTCACGGTGACCCTTGCAGCAGGTGCGCTCGTCACGAGTGCCGCATCGTGCGGCGCGCTGAACGAGAGCGGAAAGGATAAGGAAGCGACTTCGTCCTCGTCCTCGTCGGCCGCAACGCCAAGCACGCCTGCCGAAAGCCTTTCAGCGACACCAGCCAGCCCCTCGGTGTCCAACGGAGGTGAGAGCCCGGGTGGGAATGACCTCGGAGCCGCTACTCCCGGTGCTCAGCAGCCGCCTGCGGCTACGGGCGGGAACCAAACGCCGGCGGCACCCGGAGGGAACCAATCCCAACCGAGCCCCGGGGGTACCGGAGGTATCGACTCGTTCGAGGACATCCCCGAGAGTGCTAAGGCGAAATTGGATCCCACACCACTCACGCAGGAAGAGCTCAAGCGCGGACAACAATTGCCACAAGAATTCCTGTCAAAGGTCGTTTCGGGTGACAGTACAGGGGCCTGTGAACTCATGGTTATGGTGGCGGAAAACGGTGAGATTGTGCGCTTCGACGCCCCTGAGGTGAAAGATCTGTGCGCCGCGGATCTTCAACGCAGTGAGGCGGTCTCGTCTATGAGAAGCATGTCTCCTGAGCAGTTGAAGGAGGCGACCGACCCGAAGAAGTTCACGCTCCAGGACAACGGTGACGGTACCGCTACATACATGAGGGACGGCCAGATCAGCGGCACGAAACTCGTGCGGCTCGACGACGGCAACCTGCGTGTGATGACCGAAATCTCCTAACGCACGACTTCTATTTTTACCGTCGCCCCGGTGGCGCCGTACCACTCACCAAGCTTCTCGCCGAGCGTAGACAGCCAACAAGGCGATATACATCCCCTCATGAAAGGTTGACGATGTCTGCTCTTCCTCGCAAGATCCGTTCACTGTGCACGATTGCCGCCGCTGGCGCGCTAGTTTTTGGTCTTGCAGGCTGTGGCGATGCCAAGGAGCCGGGAGCGAGTGATCCAACCTCGGAAGCAACAACGTCTCCGGCCGAAACCACCGCAGAGACGACGCCCACGCATAATGATGCCGCCTCCGACGGGGGTGGCGCAGGTCCCACCACACTCGAGCGGAGCGACTCAACAACCGAGCCTGACGAGGACGAGTCGCCTGGGGGCGGTGAGGGACATCCGGACGATGAACAGCCAACGGGGGATGAAGTTGGACCTCTCGAGAACCTTCCCGCGAGCGCGAAGGTCACGGTTGATCCCACCCCCCTCACCGAGGATGAGCTAAAACGCGGTCGCGACCTTCCCACCGAGCTCGTGCATCGAGTCCTCGACGGCAAGTATGAAGAGGCTTGCGAGTTGCTCGTTGCGGAGGAAGGAGGCGAAATGGTGCGTCTTGATGCTCCAGAACTACAGAAGGCCTGCATACTGCCTTTCAAGGAAACCGTCGAGGGGCCTCAGGGTGACAGGGAAGGTGCGGAGGAGGCGCTTGAGGAAACCAGCCCAGAGCGTATGACTCTCCGCGACGGGGGCGACGGGACGGCCGAGTTCCTTTTGGATGGAAGTCCCACAGGTATGACGCTTGTGAGGCTCGACGACGGCAGCCTGCGCTTGGCTGCCAGGGGCCTGCTGTAACTCGCGTCGACTTTGCGCAATTCACGTGACCGGCCAATTGGCGGTGATGTTGAAGATCCGAAGTCCTCAAACCCCCCCACACCGCCACGGAGGCATATTCATGAATCTCATCCGCACACGACGCCCCCTTGCCGTTCTTTTCGCGGCGACTCTCACGGCAGCCAGTCTCGCCGGGTGCGGGGCCCTCACTTCCTCCAAAGATGGGGGCAACCCGTCGAATTCCGCAACCGCGTCAAGCGCGCAACCGTCGGACTCCGCGAGCCCCGCACCCACAACCGCGCCGGCGCCCGGTCCAACAACTTCGGCACCCGCGCCCGCGAACCCCGGCACGAGCGGTGGCCCGGCACCCCAGCCGGGGACTCCCACCACCGCTCCGCCTGCCCCGGAGCCGACCACAGCCCCTCCGAATCCCGCGCCCGCACCGGCGCCTGCCCCGGGACCACAGGATCCGAACGCGAGTGGGACACAAATACTCAAGCCCAGCCTCACTCCCTTCACTGAAGAGGAGAAACAGCAGGCAGTGAAGATCACCATCACGTATGCGCAAGCGCGCCTGGATTCGAACTGGACCGTCGCGTGTGAACTCGCAGCTGCCGAGTCCAACGGCGGCTATTTCGTGCTCGAAAACCAGGTCGAGAAAAACGCGTGCGTGAGAGCTGCGAGTCAGAATATTGCCCCCGTGGAGCCGAACAAGGCACAAGCAATGCGTGAGGCGCTCAACGGCGCCGCTTTCACGGTCGAGGAACGTGGCGACGGTACAGCCGCCGTCAAGAGCGAAGAACTCGGCATGGGCTTCAACGTCGTCAAGCTTGAAGGCAAGGGTATTTACATCAAACCTTGAGGATGACGCCCGCGCAATGTGGGACGCGCCGCGAATGATTTGAGCCGCTCGAGGAAGTTCGGTAGGCTGACTCAGCGCCATGCGCGCAAGGAGACGTGGCAGAGTGGCCGAATGCGCTCCCCTGCTAAGGGAGTAGGCGGTGTAGAGCCGCCTCGGAGGTTCAAATCCTCTCGTCTCCGCACTAGGCATCTCCCCCACTCGCCTTCGGCGGTGGGGGAGATGTTTTTCAATTCGGTCGTGTCAGTCGACTCAGAAAACGCCGTTAGGGTGGAGGCGTTGGCCGAAAGCTGCGGTCGCACTTGCCCAGCGCTGAGTACCCGGAGACCACCATGATGCCGCTCGTACGCACGATACGCCCCCTTTCAGTTCTTGCCACCGCCGGAGTTCTCACGCTTGGCGGCACCGGATGCGGAGCCGTAAGCGATGCTGACTCTCGAGCGTCGAACACCCCACATGCCCCGGTAACCGCAGCGGAGTCGAATTCGGCTGAGGCTGGTGCAGCGCAGTCGAGCCCGACCGAGTCCGCACCGGAGGATTTGGCTTCACAGGTACCTGCTCCCGGGAATGAAGGGGAAGGTTCCGACGCCACCTCCGCCCCCGCCGAGCCTCAGGACCCCGCAGCAGTCAGTACGGCGACCAACGTCGATGCCACACCCCTCAGCGAAGACGATCAACGTCACGCTAGTGAACTCGCCGCCCAAGCCATGGCCGATATGCTCAACGGCGACTATGAAAAGGCGTGCGACGCCTTCGTCTTCATCGATTTCGACTCCAAAAAGTACGGAACACCCTCGGAAATTGGCGCACTCGATATGTGCCTGCAAACGCTCGAAGCTTCCAAGGGGATTTTTGAGAGTGGCGATGGGGAATACGACGCAGCTTTGAAAGATCCTGCGAATCTCTCGGTCGAGAATGAACAGCCCGGTTTCGGACTCGTGAAATTCATGAACGGTAACATCGGGTGGCTCGCCGTCAAACTTTCCGACGGCCGCGTGAAACTTGCCGTGCAGAGGTAGATCGCGAGCGAGTGTCATGGAAAAGTGATTCCTCAGCAGGCGAGAGACGTATGGGAGTAGACTGGCCCCGGCTCATTCGGCGCTGATGGGGGACCGCGGGCGCCGCGCCGGTGTTTTCGGTTCGCCACGGGTGCCACCCGCTTCCAAACGAGAGGTTTCAGGTGCGCGAACAGCACGACGATAGCCTTCACAACGTGCCCACATTGACAGCGGAATTCCCGGTCGTGGGTGATGACCCGCTCATTGACGCGCCGCTTCGCGCGACTGTGCGTAGGCTTTCCACACTCCTCGGTGAAACGCTCGCCGATCAGCACGGCCAAGAACTCCTCGACTTGGTTGAGGAGGTGCGCCAACTTGCGAAGCAATCGAAGCAGTCGAAATCGGCCGAGGACACGATGCGCGTGCAGCGCCGCCTCGCGGAACTGCCCATCGAACAGGCGACGGAACTCACCCGCGCATTCACGCAGTACTTCTTGCTCGCGAATGCCGCCGAGCAAACCTATCGCGTGCGAGAACTGCAGGGGCAGAACGAAAACGATTCGTGGATCCCTCGCACGGTGCGGTCGATTGCAGAAGAAGCCGGGGCCGAGGAGCTTCAGCGCACGGTCGATGAACTCGATGTGCGCCTTGTCTTCACGGCCCACCCCACCGAAGCATCGCGCCGCGCGGTTCTCACGAAGCTGCGTCGCGTGTCCACCCTCCTCGAAACCGACACCGACGAAGGCACGCGTGCGCGTAAAAAGCAGGATCGCGACCTTGCAGAGACAATCGAGGCGCTCTGGCAGACTGACGAGCTGCGTCGCACCCAGCCAACGCCCCAAGATGAGGCGCGCAACGCCATCTTCTACTTGCGTTCTCTCTACCTCCACACTCTCCCCGAGGTCCTCGACGCTCTTCGCCACGAACTGCGCGACTACGGCGCGGATCTTCCCGTGAGGAAGGTGCCGCTGCGTTTCGGCTCCTGGATTGGCGGCGACCGCGACGGCAACCCGTACGTGACCGCCGATGTCACGCGCGAAGTCCTCAAACTTCAGGCCGATGCCGCGATCGATATCGCCCAAGCATTTCTCGATTCGCTCACGCTTGAGCTGTCGATGAGCTCAACCCTCATCGGCGAAGACCAGGAGTTCAACGAGAGTCTCAAGAAGGATCAAGAGGCCCTCGCGTTTGTCCCTGAGAAACAGTTCGAGCTCTTCGCCCACGAGCCGTACCGGCTCAAGCTGTTCTCGATGCGAGCGAAGCTCGCGGCAACGCGCAAGCGCATCCACAATGGCGAGGCGCACGAGCCCGGCGTCGACTATCTCACGGGTGCGGAGCTCCAGGACGACTTCGAAGAGCTGCGCGCATCACTTCGTACTCACCGCGGTGACCTCATGGCCGACGGTTCGGTAGCCCTCGCGCAGTCCGTTCTCGCTGGCAGCGGTCTCAACCTCGCCATCATGGACGTGCGTGAGCACGCCGAAAAACATCATGACCTGCTCGCGGAGATGTTCGACCGCGTGGGCGAACTCGACAAGGCCTACGAGGAGCTCACGCGCGAAGAGCGCACGAAGGTGCTCTCCTCCGAGCTTGCGTCGAAGCGACCACTCGCCAGCGCGCAGCTTCTCGGGGAGGAATCACCGCTCGATCCCTCGGTGCAGAACACGTTCAACGTGTTCCGCGAAATCCGCACGGCACAGCGTACGTACGGCCCCGATGTCATCCAGACCTATATCGTTTCGATGACCCGCGGCGCCGACGACATCCTTGCCGTGGCACTGCTCGCGCGCGAAGCCGGACTCGTGAACCTTGCGGGCGACGAACCCCGCGCGGACATCGGCTTTAGCCCTCTCCTCGAAACTGTCGAAGAGCTTCGCCACGCCGGCGAGATCCTCGACGAACTCCTCAGTGACCCGAGCTACCGCGAGATCGTGCGCCTTCGCGGCGATCGCCACGAGATTATGCTCGGCTATTCCGATTCGAACAAGGAATCGGGCGTCATCACGAGCCAATGGGAGATCCATCAGGCGCAGCGTCGCCTTCGCGATGTTGCCGCCAAACACAACGTGACCCTGCGCCTGTTCCACGGTCGCGGGGGAAGCGTCGGGCGCGGCGGCGGCCCCACGTACGATGCGATCCTGGCCCAGCCCTACGGTGTTCTCGAGGGTGAAATCAAGTTCACCGAACAGGGCGAGGTCATCTCCGATAAATACATGCTGCCCGTGCTCGCGCGCGAAAACCTCGACCTTTCGCTCGCGGCGGTCATGCAGGGCTCGGCCCTGCACCGAAAGCCCCGCACGAGCCCTGAAGATCTGGAGCGCTTCGGCACGGTGATGGAAAGTCTTTCCGACGCCTCCTTCGCGCGCTATCGCACCCTCATTGACGATCCCGACCTGCCCGAGTACTTCGTGGCGTCCACGCCTGTGGAGCAGCTTGGTGACTTGAAGATCGGCTCGCGCCCCTCTAAGCGAACGACGAGCGAAAAAGGCCTCGACGGTTTGCGCGCGATTCCGTGGGTATTCGGTTGGACGCAGTCCCGCCAGATCGTCCCCGGCTGGTTCGGTGCGGGCTCAGGCCTCAAGGCTGCGCGCGAGGCCGGCTACGAGGACGACCTCAAGGAGATGTACGAGAACTGGCATTTCTTCCGCACGGTCATTTCGAACGTGGAGATGACGCTTGCGAAAACCGACATGGGTATCGCTTCGCACTATGTGCACTCTCTTGTGCCCACGCGCCTGTGGCATCTGTTCGAGACGATCCGCGAGGAGTACGAGCTCGCGGTTGCCGAAATCGAGCGCCTTACGGGTGTGCTGAACCTTCTCGACAACTCGCCCGTGCTCAAGAGGACCCTCGAGGTGCGTGACCGCTACCTCGATCCGATTAGCTACATGCAGGTCGCGATGCTGCAGCGTGTGCGCGATTCGCACGAACGAGGCATCGAGATCACGGATGCGGAAAAGCGCGCTCTGCTGACGACCATCAACGGGGTTGCCGCTGGTATGAAGAACACCGGCTGATTCCCCGCAGCACGGTCAACGTGAAGGCCCAGCCCCTCGATGTGAGGGAGCCGGGCCTTTGACTGTTGGCGAGGAAGGTGCGCCGTTACTTGGCGGCGACAGCGGCTGCGCGCTCGGCCTTGATGGCATCCTTGCGGTAGGCCACCCAGAAGTAGCAGCCCACGCACAGGGCGCCACCGATGATGTTGCCGAGGGTCACGGGGAGGAGGTTGCCGAGGATGATCTTGTCCCAGCTGATCATGTCGAAGTCCGCGGCAGTGACACCAGCGTTCGTGACGGCTTCACCAGCCCAGAAGGCATCCGCGCCGAAGGTCTTGATGAGCCAGCCCATGGGAAGCATGAACATGTTCGCGACCGAGTGCTCGAAGCCGGTGGACACGAAGATCACGAGCGGTACGACGATGGCGAGGCCCTTATCGAGGAACGAGCGACCCGCGAAGGTCAACCACACGGCCATGCACACGAGGAAGTTACAGAGAATACCGAGCACGAAAGCATTGCCCCAGTCGAGCGAGAGCTTGCCCTTCGTGACGTTGAGGATGATGAGGCCCCACGCGCTCTTGTTGGTGGCTGGGGTGTTTGCGAGGAACACGAGGATCGCGATCGTCACCGAACCGATGAAGTTTGCGACGTAGGAAAGGCCCCAGTGGCGGAACAGTTGGCCGGCCGTGATGCGCTTCGACAGGAACGGCATGATGTTGAGGGTCGTGCCCGTGAAGAGATCCGAACCGGAGTTGATGACCATGATGAGGCCGGTCGCGAAGAGCGCGCCACCGATCATCTTTGTGATGCCGAGCGGCCATTCGCCGGGAGCACCCTGCTGGGTGGTCACGAACATGATGAAGCCGAAGGCGATGTAGGCACCGCCGGTGAGGCCGAGCCAGAAAATCTTCCACGCCGGCATCGTGGCCTTGGCGTACATGCCATCTTCGACAGCCTTCGCCATGGCCGGCGCAGGCGGGATATTAATCTTATTTGCGAGGTCGTCCATGGGACGTCTCCTTTAGGCGTAAGGGATAAAGGGAGCAGTAGCGCACTGTGCGCTGTGTCCCTAGCCTACGCCCTCGCCCGGTCATTAGTGGAAATCAGCGTCTATTTCCACTCGAGAATTGGCCAGCGATTCTTCTTTGCTTCGGCGTAAAGGCCCAGGTCGGGCGAGATCACCGTGGGGTGTCCGAGCACTCCGAGCCAGGCGGCGTCGGCATGCGAATCACCGTAACCGTAGGAATGAGCGAGATCGAAGTTACCGTTGTGCGCGTACTTCTTGAGCCAATTGGCGCGGGCTTCGCCGACCACCGGGGGAGTAGCAAGGTAGCCCGTGAGCACGCCGTCCTTTTCGTGCATGTGGGTTGCCACGACTTCGTCGAAGAGGTCAGCGAGCGGCTCCACGAGAATATCGAGGGCCCCCGTGATGAGGATCGTGCGGTGACCAGCAGCGCGGTGCTCCTCGAGGCGCTCGAGCGCCTGAGCCCTGATTTGGCCCCGCACCTTCTCGCCGAGCTCCCCCGCAAGAACTTCCTTGAGCTCCGCGACACTGAAGCCCTTGTAACGTCGCATGACGCTTCGAATGAACTCCGAGCGCGAGTGCTGCTCATTGCGCAGGTACTGGGGGAGCGCCCCCGCGAGCTTGACGACTTCCTTTGCGCCATCGACACTCGAGCGGGTTTCCTTCACGATCGCGAGGTACTGCTGCACAATGTTCTGCGCGATGACCGTGCCGTCGAGGTCGAACACTGCGAGAGTGTCGCTCGATGCCGTGAGCTCGCTTGGCTTGCGCTCAGCTTGCGCCTTGCGGGCGGCCTTCTGGCGTGAGTAGGCGTTGGTGAGCTCGGTGACGGCCGGCAGGTGGTGATCGCGGAAGTACGAAGTCCAGTCGAGATCCGTGATGTCGAAGTCGTACTTTTCGAGGAACTCCTTTGGGAGCGAGTCGCGCAGCGCACGCGTGTTGGCGTCGTCGAACACCATTTCGGTCTTCGTGTACGCCTTGTAGAGCCCCATGAATTTCTTGAGGGTGTCGAGGCCCGCGGAGTTCTTGTGGAGCTTGCCAGCCCAGGCGCGGGTAGTGCGAGTGCCGGGGAGGCGTCCGACGGCAACCTCGGCTGCCTTGACCGCTTTATTGGTTGCCCAGAACTTCGCCTCTACCAAATCGACGGAGGGGAAGGTCCACATAGGAACCGCGATCGGCTCGCCCTTGTCGTCCGTCAGAGGATTCTCCACGAAGTAGTCGTGGACGATGCTCACCATCTCGTGGAGGGGGAGCGGGTTCGAGTTACCCGAGGCAACCTGGTAGTACGCCTCATCACCCGTGCGCTCAACGTTCTGAGTTGCGAGGGCGAGGATCACGCCAACGATGTGGTCGACGGGGATGATGTCGAGAATCGAATCGGGCAGGCCCGGGAACTCCGAGAGCCGGCCCTTGCCGTAGGCCATGATGAGCGGGTCGGCGACCTTGTACCCGTCGATCCAGCCGGGGAAGGGGTGAGAGACAGCGGACTCGATGATCGCGGGGCGCACGAAGCTCAGGCGGTGGCCGGAATCGGCCCACATCTCTTCGCCGACGCGCTCGGCCATCGCTTTCGTAAAGGTGTAAATATCGGTCCAACCAAGCGAATTCGCGCGCTGGAGTCCGTAATCCTGCAGGCGGGAGCGCACCCACGCGCGGCGAGCATCCTCCGCGACCGAGGCGATTGCCTTCGGACCCATCTTGCCGCTCTTGAGTTCGGCGAGGCGCAGGTTCTTCCTGATTTGTTCTGGCGTGCGCGAGAGCGCATCGACCTCTCGAGCCGCGGCGAACGCGGCGTCGTACTCTTCGCGCCAGCTCACATCGTGCGTGAGGCGGCCTTCGCGGCACAGGCCCTTGGCGAGACCGCTCACGTACGAAGTGGACACGTGAATGACGTGGGGATCCTGGCCGCCCGGGAGGGTCTTTTGCGACTCGAGGAGTGCCTCGTAGAGGTTCTTGGCTCCACCCACATTCGTGGCGAAGGCTTCGTTAATGGGCGGGTCGAAGCTCACCGAGCTCGCCGAGTGCACAACGACATCGAAAGTGCGCTCGAGCGGGGGAAGATTCGTCAGGTCGCCCTCGATGACGTCGGTGCGTTCCTCGAAGGCTTTGCGCACGGCGTCCTCGCCTACGCGATCACTCCACGAGGTGAACGAAGGCTTGCGCAGCAAGGTGGCAAGACGCTTCTTCCCCGTGAGCGTCCCCTTCGGGCGCACAACCGCCGTCACGCGAACCTCGGGGAAATGCTCGAGGAAAGCTTGAAGAACAGCCTGGCCTAGAAAGCCTGTGGCCCCGGTAAGAAGAACTTCGCGATACTGAGTATTTGCGCTGGTAGAGGGCACAGACATGCGGATAAATCCTCGCGATCGAGCAATGGTGAAAGTATTGGGGCGCGCTCGTGGGCGCGCGGGCCTAGTGTATCGTAGGGGCCATGCATAGGGCCCTCATCACCGGCGGCACCTCTGGTATCGGGGCCGCTTTCGCGCGCGAATTCGCTAAGCGGCGTGTCGACCTCGTGCTGGTTGCTCGCAATGCCGATCGCCTCTCGCGTTTCGCTCAAGACCTCCGCACCCGCTACGGCATCGATGTCGAAGAAATGGTGTGCGACCTCGAAGTGGAAGCTGAGCGGGACCGCGTCGCAGCGCGTCTTACGCAAGAAAGCATCGAACACCCCGCCGTTGACATCCTCGTCAACAACGCGGGCTTCAGTGTGCGCAGCGACATTCTCGGCGATGACCTCTCGCTTCATGACTCGGGGATCGAGGTCATGATCAAGGCCGTGCTTCACCTCTCGAATGCGGCCGGTCGCGCGATGGCTCGGCGCGGCAAGGGGTGGATCATCAACGTGAACTCCGTTTCCGGGTATCTCCCGCAGAACAATTATTCGGCGATCAAATCGTGGGGCAACACCTATACCGAAGCCCTCGCGGTTCGTCTCGCGGGAAGCGGCGTGCACGTGACCTCGCTCCAGCCGGGCTGGGTGCGCACCGAATTCCACGAGCGCGCCGGCATCTCCGGCTCGTCGATCCCGGATTTCCTGTGGCTTTCTCCCGAGCGCCTCGTCAAGGAATGCCTCGATGATGTCGCACGCGGAAAGCTCATCTCCGTGCCCTCAAAGCGTTTCAAGGTGCTCGCTTTCCTCGCCCGCACCGCTCCCCGGAACATCATGCATTCGATTGCGGCATGGTTTACGAAGCGGCGCGATAAAGAAAAACCACTGTCGAAAGCCCCCAAGAAGGGAACCAAGTGAGCAAGTATCACGACCCTTCCCTCTATCGTTCGCCCTGGCGCGCCTACCTTCGCGCGCTGCTCGTGCGAATCGGCTTCAAGGGCGTCGTGAAAAGCGCCGTCACGCAAAAGATCATCGTCAACCCCGAAGTCAAAAAAGTCCGCGGCGCATTCCTGCTTGTGGCCAACCACTCGAGCCACCTCGATGCACCCATGCTTGCTCAAGGTCTCCCCTTTACCCAGGGAAAATACCTCTCCACGGGCGTCGCGCGAGAGTACTTTTTTGACATTTGGTACCGCCGCATCTTCGTGCGAGCGCTCTTCAACGCCTTCCCCATCGACCGCGACGGCTCCCGCAAGCACTCGGGCATCACGCGAACACTGCTCACCGCGGGCGTCCCCGTGCTCGTTTTCCCCGAAGGCACGCGTTCAAAAACCGGGAAGATGGCCGAGTTCAAACCCGGCGCGGCTTCCCTTGCCATCACTGAAAACATCCCTGTCATTCCCGCCGCGCTTATCGGCGCACACGAAGCGATGCCGAAAGGTCGAAGCTGGCCCAAACCGGGCAAGCCTCCCGTCGGTGTGGTGTTCGGTGCGCCCATGCGCGCGGAGGAGGGCGAAAGCGCCCTCAGTTTCAACGCGCGGATCCAGGAAGCCGTCGGAACTCTCAAAACCCAGAATTACCTAGCCATCATGGGAACCCAACCACCCGAGGAGCAAGCGTCATGAACAGCCCTATTTCGGCACGCGAGGTTAAGCGACACAAGTGGTGGGGGTGGGGTCTTGACGACATCACCTTCCGCTGGGACAACAAGCCCGCTTTCCCCGGCTTTGCCAAGTCCAAGATCGGCATGGACCTCGAGAAGCTCACGCCGGCGCCAGAGCCGCAGCTGAGCGACTATGAGGTTCCCGCGAGCCGCCTCGGTGCCGAGGACCGCGCCGCCCTCGCCGGCATTGTCGGGGAGGACAACCTTCTCGATGACGACGAGTACCGCGTCGTCCACTCCTTCGGCCGCTCCGTGATCGACCTGTTCCGCGCGCGCACCGGGGATTTTGCCCGCATCGTCGACGCCGTGATTTACCCGAAGAGTGACGACGAGGTCCAGCAAATCCTCGCCTACATCGTCGAGCACGATCTTGTGGCGATTCCCTACGGCGGCGGTTCCTCGATCTCCGGTTCCGTTACCCCGAACGTGAATGAAAAGCGCCCGATTATCACGATCAACCTGGGCCGCATGCGCGAGGTCATCTCGATCGACGACACCTCGGGCCTTGCACGCGTTGATGCCGGCGTGTACGGCCCCGACCTCGAAGAGCAGCTCAATGAGCTCGGCTGGACGATGGGGCACTTCCCCGACTCGTTCACGTACTCAACGCTCGGTGGCTGGGCTGCGACCCGCTCGACCGGCATGCAGTCCGATCGCTACGGCGACATCGAGGACATCGTGCGAGGACTCAAGGTGGTGCGCCCCGACGGCATTGTCGAGACGAAGCCGATCCCCGGCCGCGATTCCGGTTCGAGCATCCACGAAGTGATTCTCGGCTCCGAAGGCCGCCTCGGCGTCATCACGGAATGCACCGTGCGCGTGCATCGCATGGCGGAAAACCGCGTCGTCATCGCGTACATGTTCCCCGACTGGGAATCCGGCATCCGCGCCATGCACGCCATTGCCCGCAGCGAAGTCCACCCCGTGTTCACGCGCCTGAGCGACGGCCCCGAGACCGCCTTCAGCCTGTCGATGCTCAAAGAACCCAAGGACAAAAAGGGCGAGATCACACGCAAGGTCCAGGACACCCTTTTCGCGTATCTGCGCAAGAAGGGCTGGGACACCGAGAACGAGATGTGCATGAGCTACGTGTGCTTCGAGGGATCGAAGGCCCAGATCGGCCGCGAGCAGGCCGCCGTGAAGAAGATCGTCAAGAAGGCCGGCGGCATTACCCTCGGTGCGGGTCCCGGGGCGATCTATGACCAGAAGAAGTTCGATACCCCCTACCTTCGTGACTTCCTTCTTGGCCTCAACGTGTTCGGCGACGTTTCCGATACGGGCACCACGTGGGCACGGATCAACGAGATGCACTCGAAGGTGTATGACACGTTCTACGCGAAGCTCGAGGAGCTCGGGATTCCCGGCTTCTTCTTCTGCCACATGAGCCACAGCTATCACCAGGGTGCATGCCTGTACTTCACGTTCGCCGTTCCTTACGCGAACAACGCGGTCATGCTCGAGCAGTACACGGCGATCAAGCATGCGGTGCAAAGTGAGTTCCAGAAGCACGCCGGCACCCTCTCGCACCACCACGCGGTCGGAACCGAGCACCAGCCCTGGATTGAGGAAGAGGTGGGCCCGCTCGGCGTCAAGATGATGCGTGACCTCTACGAGACTCAGGACCCGGGCAAGAACCTCAACCCCGGCAAGATCGTCTCCTGACATTCGCCCAGGCCATCGAGGCCGAAGAGAACGCCGCACACTCGCCCATGCCAGGCGGGGTGCGGCGTTTCGCATCGGGGCGCTGTCTCCACGGGGCGCATTCTCTTTGGGGCAGGGTTTGGCGTTTTTCATGGGGGCGGGGCGACGCGCCTCTTGTGGGTACAGGTTCCCGCTCGGATCGATCTGGCCTAGTTGCCCGCATCAACGCTGAAGAACGCAAAAAACCCTCCACCGAAGTAGAGGGCCTTGCTGCTGGCGCGCCCGGAGGGATTCGAACCCCCAACCTTCTGTTTGGGGCCCACGTCCCGCGTGAGCAGGGCTAACGCTCAGATTCGCCGGTTGCCTCGCGCCGCGTAGGGGTAGAGAGTTGCATCCATGAATGATAAATGGATCACAACTATCGCCGCGTGGATCACTTACCTCGAAGCCGCGGGCACTTCGCCGAACACGATACGCACGCGCCGCGAGCATATGCAGCGCTTCGCCCGTACCGCGAGGGCCTCATCGCCGGGCGCGGTTACGGGCGAGGCGCTCGTGCGATGGTTCGCTAAGCAACAATGGGCGAGCGAGACGCGGCGATCGCATCGCAATACTCACCGCGCGTTTTGGGCTTGGGTGCTCGAGGCGGGGCACTGCGAGATGAACCCGGCCGAGGCGCTCCCCACGGTGAAGGCGGTCGAGGGGATCCCGCGGCCTATACCTGAGCACCTTTATCGCGAGGCGCTGCGCGAGGCCCCCGAGCGCGTGCGCCTCATTCTTCGACTCGCGGCCGAGGTAGGGCTACGTCGCGCCGAGATCGCTCAAGTGCACGAGCGTGACCTCGTGCGCGATCTGCAGGGGGTGAGTCTCATCGTGCACGGCAAGGGAGATCGCTCGAGGCTCATCCCGCTACCCCCGCGCCTAGGGATCGAGGTCGAGGCCGCTTGCAGCGCGCGAGGCTACTTATTGCCCGGGGAATATCGAGGCCACCTATCGCCGCGTTATGTCGGTAAGCTCGCGGCGAGAGCCCTCCCGAGGCCGTGGACACTACACACGTTGCGCCACCGATTCGCCACGCGCGCCTATTCGCTCGATCGTGACGTGTTCACCGTGCAGCAGCTACTAGGCCATGCTTCGCCCGCGACAACGCGCCGTTATGTCGCTCTCGACACGTCGAGGCTACGCGCGACGGTAGAAAAGATCGCGGCCTAGCCCTCGGAGTCATCGGGAGCCTCGAGGGGCTCGGCGCGGTGTGGGACGTTCACGCGGGCGAGGCCGAGGGCGGGGATCGCGAGCACGGCAACCGCGAGAGCATCGAGCCTATCCGCGATCCCTTGCTCAATAAGGCCGAGGGCGGTGAGCAGCGCGATAAGCGCCGCTACGACGGGGTAGGCCCATTTACGGAACTCGGGGGACGTGAGCTCGCGGCCGTACTTGGTCGCTGTGTTTTTGCGGTGTGTGTTCATGTTTCGTTTTCTCTGTTCGCACTTTCGAGGGTGTAGAGGCGTTTATAGATCTCTGAGAGGTTGCGATCTGCGTAGGCCCGGTTATCGGCGAGCTCGCGGTGAAGTTGCCGGTTATCTTCGCGAACTTCCAGTGCTAGGGCCTCGATTCGGTCTACTGCGTCACGGGTGGAACCCCCGGAATTGTTCGTGAGCTCGTGCGCGGCGCTGCGAGCTGCCTCGCGTGTCTCTGTTAGTAGGGGCTTGAGTTTTTTCGCCCATGCGGCATAGGCGATCGCGAGCGCGCCGAATAGGCCTACCGCGAACGTTGCGAGTAGGCCGAGCAGCGTCCCGAGCATCGCCGCTACTTCCTCGGGTGTATCGAGGGCGGGCGGCATGTTATTTCACTGGGAGCGCCCATGCGGCGCGCCACGTTGCGGGCCCGATCTTTCCATCGACCTTTAACCCTTTGTTTTTCTGGAACCTTTTGACTACGCGCGCCGTGTCGCGTCCGTAGCGCCCATCAGCTCCAGACTCACCGATATTCCATCCGCGCGCCTGCATTCGTGCCTGCCAGGTCGCGAGGCCTTTGGAGCGCCACCGTCCGTTTACCTCGATCACGTCACTCGGGACGCGGGAGTTACGGCCGCGGCCGCTAACAGACTGAATAGGGCCGCTCGGCGGGCCGTAGTAGTGGCCTCGGGGGAGGGGGAACGGGGGGACGCTCGGAGCGGCCGGGGCGGGCGCGGGCGGCGGGCACGCGGCCGAGCCGCCGCGCGCGAGACGATCCAGGCGCGCGAGATCGTATGTGCCGGGGCAAGTCGTGGACGACCCCTTCACATCGCGGTGGCGAACAAGGGGGATGTCTCCGTGGCGTCCGCGAATCTCGCGGATGAGCTCGGCCGCGGTCTCGTATGTCTCGTCCTGTTGCCTCGGGTCGCACTCGATGCCGATAGAGTCAGAACTACCGCCTCGAGCATGCCATGCGACCATCGACTCTGGCACGAGCCGGTACACCTTCCGACCTGACACGACATAATGCGCACTGACCTTGGACTTGGTGGTAGTTAGCCACGACAGTACGCCATCGAGGGAGGGCTTGCGCTTCGGGTCGTCCCAATGGTGAATAACGATACGACGAACCTTCGAGCGGCGTTTAGAACGGTTAGGGCTCGTGAGCTCTGTAATGTACTTGTACGACATGCTTACTCCTCCTATGCCGGAATTGGGTCGTCGGTTATCCAGCTCGCATAGAGATTTACAGCTGAAACGGTTGCGGAATGGTTCTTTACCATCAAATAAGTCTGGAACACTGTTAGGTAACCTCCAGAACTGCCCGCCAGAGAAAACAACGGATCGCCACCCTCGGGTGAGGGCCGGTAGCCGACCTTGGGAAACGCCGACGTTGAGATAGATTTCCACTTAGTGTTATCCAGGAACATAAAAACTGTGTTCCCAATGCGTCGATACCGCAATGTGCCCTGAGTGAACGGGCTAGAGTCGCTTTGCCAGCCTGAATCATACTGAGCCGCGGCCCCTGTACTGCCCTCACCTGGTGATGGGTTAGTGGCGGCCGTCTCGGCTTTGGCAAGTTTGTTTTCTAGGTCAGTTATTTTTGCTTCTAGACCTAGAATATCGCCAATGGGGTGTTTGTGTGCCTTAGGGTCGCGTTTGTCCGTTAGCCTAGAATCGTTGTCTCGGACGAATAGCCTCGCGATAGCAGTGGCAAGTGAGTAGCTAACGTTTGGGTAATCGGCGATTTTGTCCTCGGGAGCCACGTAGGGGAGTCCGCTTGTATATTTCATTAGATTACACTCCTACTGTTTTTAACTCGCCTCATATCTTGAAACGAGATACTAGCGTCGATGTTGCTGAATGTTACCGAATTATGCACGGCTTTCCAGATAATCGGAGTCTCGGGGGGTGTGACCCGTAAGGGCTCGGTATCGATCTCGAGGCGATTCCGTGAGGGGTCCCCCGAAAGTTCAAGCGAGCCGCCTACAATCAACTGATTAGCCTCGAGCCCGTTCCGCACACCGAGCAAAACGATGGCGTTTGCGAATCGATCTTCCATGTTCGTTAAGGCGTTCACGCTGTGACGGTAAGAATCATCAAGCCTGCTAAGTAGAATTGAAAGACGGTCTAGGCGCGGCATTGGTTTCGCGCCCGAGCTAACAATTTTTTCCGCCCACCCTCTCATTGTTTCGGGTGTACTCAGCTCTTCGAGCTTGAGTGCTTCGAGTTGCTCTTTAGTCGTGGCCGCGCTGTTGGCGACTCGGCAGAGTGTATCGATACGGATAGCTGTGCCGGGTGAGTTGGGATCTCCCCATGTGCGTGTAGCGGCGCGCGTTTCGTCGTCATTTTCGTCCCCGTTACCGTTCATAGTAGTCGCGAGCCATGAGATAGACACCGAGTTAATGGCCGAGTCATATGAAAGTGTCTTACCAACGTTTCTAATCGAACCTGAAGGAAGTTCTACCGCATTGGTTGGTCGTATCCGCGTGACCTTCGACGTTTCGCTATAGACGAGTTCCTCAGACATTGTGTAGGCATCAATTGCGGCGATGCCGGATCCTTTGGCAATGAGGTGCATTTGGTATGCGTTTAGATGCAGCTGTAGAACCTCAACCGGGTTGCGTGAGTCGATATCAAGGCGTGGCGCGGTCCACCAGTGCGCGTTAGGACCTGCATACGCTGAGGTTCTAATTTGCATGAGATTAGGGATAAGTTTCCTGAATCTCTCAAGTCGGTCGTTCATGCGTTCATGTGGCCACGGTTCTGCACCAACGCGGCGGCGAGATTCACGGCCGAGCGCATCGATTGCCTGAACCGTAATCACTTGCCATTTATCCGATGAGGTAACGGCTGAGTATTCGATTACATCAACGTACCCGGAAAATACTGTCGCCGGTTTATCTCTCTCCCAAAACACAACGACGCTCACGAGGTCATCGAGGGCCAGACGATTGAACTCCCGCGATGGGTTATGCAGCATTGTAAATGTGCATTCACTCGGCTCAGGGGGGAGTAATACTGAGGGGCGACTCCATTTCACTCGTACAGAATCAACTACGAGTGTTTGACGATGTTCGTATGCCCACGCCGATGAGGCGAGAGGCTCGGTTCCCTTTAGCACTTGAATGTTATGGGGTTTCATGCGTAGGCCACCCTTCCATCGATCCCGGTGCGCCCGGTGCGCCTAGCGCGCCGCTCGAGCAGTTCCTCAATGGCGCGTGCTGTGCCGTCTTTATCGATCGCGCCGTTAATCGTGATCGTGTAGTTGTATTGAGCGCCGCCGTTACCGCCGCGGCGAGCGGCCGCGACTGGGAACGTGGGAGCGGTCGGAACATCGATCAAAGACTCAACGGCGCGGTTAGCTTTGCCGCTCATCCCGGTGATGCCGTCGATGAAACCCTGACCGGTGAACTCACCAATGCGTGCGAAAACGCGGGAAGGGGAGTGGATACCGAGGAAGTTCTTTATACCGTCAACGGCTTTACCCGCGATTCGCTTCGCGGCATTGACTAACGCGCCCCCCATCGAGCCGATCCCGTTTATCATTCCCTGGATCATGTTGCGCCCCACGCCTCGGAGCAGGCCCGAGAGGTTGCCGAGCGCGCTACGGATACGCCCGGGAATCTGCCTCACGTTCGAGAGTAGACGGCTGATATACCCCACTACACCGCTCACTAGAGCGCTGAATCCGTTTCGGGCGAGGCTCGAGGCCGAGCGCGCGGCATTGCCGATCGTGCGAGAGATATTGCCAAAGATTGATCCAACCGAGCTAAGCAACCGTCGAATAAATCCGGTGACGGCATTGACCATGCCCGAGACTAGCGCCTTCGCCGTAGCGCCGCCGCGCCTGAAACTGTTGGTTATCGTGTCCCATAGGCCCGAGGTTAGGAACTTGATTCGACTCCAGCCCATAGTGATCCAGCGTGCCGCGGTCTCTGCGAGAGCTTTCACGATACCCGCGATCGTATTTCCCACGCCGGTAAGTAGCGACACGATAGCGTTCCAGATACCCGCGAAGATATTTTGCGCGCCTTGCCACACTGAAGTCCAGTCGCCCGAGATCATTCCGGCGATCACGGTGATTACGCCGCCAACGGCTTGGAGTAGGCCGTCGAGGATCCCCACCACGGCCCCGATTACCGTTTGCACAACGGGGAGAATTGCCTCAATAGCGGGGGTGAGAAACTTGATAATGGTTTGCGCGATCCTCGTGACGGGTTGAACGATAGCAATGATCCGCGGGGCGAGAGTTGTGAAGGCTGCAGTAACAGCGGGGATAATCGTTTGCGCGATCTGCGTGAAAATCGGGATTGCGGCCTCGAAAATCCCGATCACGGCCGGGAGCACGGTACCCGCGGCGTTAATCAAGATCGGCGCGATCGCCTTGAGGCCGTCAAGGATTAGCGGGAATATCGTCGCGCCTGCGTCGAGTAGTGTCTCACCCAGCGATAGCATTAGGTAGTAAACGGATTCCGAAACCGGTTCGATAGCGGAGAGGATTCCCGCGAAGGGTGAGGCCGCGCCCGCGGCCCCGCTGAATCCGCTCGCGAGGTCAGTGATGACCGGGCCGAGCCCGCTAATAGCCTCGGTGAGCACGGGGCCCACAACGTCCGCGAATTGCTGCAATGCGGGCATGATCGAGCCGGTGACGATACCTAGCAACGAGGTTAGCGCCGGTAGTAGCATCATCCCCACCTGTGCAACGAAGTTGCCCCACTGGGCGGTGAGGATCTGCACTTGCCCCGCGAACGTATCGGTTTCGCGCCCGAAGTTTCCCTGTGCCGCGGTCGATTGATCCATAATGAGCGCGAGAGTCGCGGCCTGTGATGCGTTGGTATCGAGCGCGCCACCCACCTTTTTGAAGCCGAGCTCGGCCGCTTTCGCGTCGATCGAGGCCTGCGTGAGGCTAATTCCGTAACGTTCGATCGGGTCGCGTTCGCCCTTGAGCGCGCTCGATAGCGCGTTTACCGCGTCCGTGGTTGATCCGCCATACATGGAGGCGAGGTCGGCTCCGAGGCCAATGAGATTATTTGTTTTTGCGCCTAGCTCCTCCATGCTCGTGCCGCCGTTTTTGAGCTGCGTCGCGATCACGGCCGCTAATTCGTTGTAGCTGTTTTCGGTGAGGCCGAGGGATGTTGCCGCGCCCGTAGCGTAATCGTGGATCACGCCCGCTTGATCCTTGAAAATAGTGTCGATCGCGCCGCGCGATTGCTCGAGGTCCCCGGCGGCTTTCACGCCTGCCACGCCGAGAGCGCCGAGCGCGCCCGCGCCCGCGAGAGCAACCCCGCCGAGAACTTTACCCATACCGCCGAGAACTCCCGAGAGCTTGCTCGCGCCTCCCTCGGCCTCAGCCATGGCAGAGCGCGCGCCCTTAGCATCGCCGAGAATGCGAACGGATAGGATCGCCGTTTTCCCTGCCATGACCTTTTGCCTTTCTAGTTTCGTTCGTTTAGTTCATTGAGCTCGAGTAGCGCGAACTCGAGGTGGAGGGGATCGCCTTGGAGCCATTGCTCGCACGGGATCCCCGTAAATATCGCGAGTTGGACTAGAAGCCGGGTGTTCCCGGCGTTTATTCCCCCGCGAGGCCCTCGGCGGTTTCGTTCGCGTCAGCGTCGAAACTGATATCTGCAACCCGCTCGAGGAAGGTTTCATAAGTGTCGGAGATTTCGCCCTCGCGGTTGAGTACGGCCCACGCTAGAAAGCCTTGGACGGTGATTTCATCGCGCGTAATGTCCCACTTGTTGTTTCGGGCGGCTTTTTCGAGGCGGATTTTATCGGCGAAAAGTACGCGCCGGTCGAGGTATCGGGTGCCGTCTTGAAGTTCGACGCTAATGAGCGTGCGCCTAATATCTGCCATTTTATTTTCCTTTCACTTGGTCGAGCGCGTGCTCGAGTGCTCTTTCATAGAGAGGGAGCCAGAGAGGTTCAGTGCGTTGTGCGCCCTCGGTGAGGAACGGTCTCGCGGGGATCCCGCGCTTAGGCCATCCCCAATGGATTACGCCCGCGTAGGGGATCCTTTTTTTACCGGCGCGAATAACTCCAGCGGTTTTTTGTCCACTTGAGCGCACCGAGGCGGCGAGCTTGCCCGAGCGGCGAGGCGCGAGAGCGGCCGCGGCCTCGGCCGCGATCTTCGCCGCTGCAGCGTGGGCGGCCTTGAGATCTTCGAGATCGTCCCCGGCCTCGCGAAGGGTGCGCCGTAGGCGCTTTGCTCCTTCAACCTCGATTAGCGGGCGGGCTTTAGCCATTGTTAGGCCTCAGCGTCCGCGCCGCTCATTTCGGGCATGCCACCCGAGATTTTCCACTCGAAACTAGCGGTGTTTGCCGTTTTCACGTCGCCGCCAACGGATACCGCGCGAACGATAACCTTGCCGCTAATCGTCATTTTTTCGTCATTGCGTGGGCGGAATACGAACGGCAATTCTTTGCCAGTATTTTCCCACGTCCACGCCACTAGCGACTCCATCGAGTATTCCTGAATGAACTCACCCGAGAGAGTGCCCTCGAAGCGGCCTTCATCGAAGAACTCGGAGCCGTCGAGAACGGGGATAGGATCTTCATCCTTCCACGATGGTTCAATCGTGCATTTCGTAACGTCGGTAGCCAGTTCTCGGGTTGAGCCGGTTTCGCCGAGCTTGAGGGAGCCGGGGCCGAGCTTACGGTTAGCAATTGCGGGCATTGTGGTTTCCTTTCGGGTGTTATTCGTGTGTGGTGAACTCGATTTCGTATCCGGGGAATAGGCCAGAATTGAGCTCGAGCGTGTAGGGGCGGGCGGTGGTGATCCAGAGTGTTTCGTCTGCGAGCTCGAGCAGTTTCTCGAGTGCCTCGAGCGCGGGAACGGGGTCGCGGCCGCTACCGGTGAGCGCCCACGCGGTCCACGTGTATTCGCGTTGCGTGATCGTGGTGAACTCGATCGACGGCCCGGCGGTTACGAGGATCGCGCGGGCCCCGGCGGCGAGGGCCGCGCCCGCGTCGTGCGGGTCAGCCGTCACCGTCACATCGAGGCCTCGGCCGCGGGTCGCGGTCTCGAGCTCAGTGACGATGGTCGAGAGCTGTTCAGTTAGCGTGCTCATGCGATCCCCGGGCCTAAGTAGGGGCGAAGGATCGCATAAGCGGGCGTGAGCGGATCGAGGGCGGGCCGGGCCGGGTTGCCGAGTAGCTCGGGATCCCCATACGAGGGGGTACCGATTGCGCTCATTCGGCGGCCGTAGAGGTTCGCGCCTACCTCGAGGGCCGCGGCTTGCTCGATCGCCTCGGGAACCTCGCGGCCGCCGATACGGTCGCGCACGAGCTGCAGCGCCTGCTGCGCGCACGATGTCACGAAACTGTGGTCGCGGGCATCGGCGCGGGTGTAGGCGATGAGCAGCGGCGCGAGGCTCTCAGCGGTGAGCATTACGCCGCCGCCGCGCCGAGGTTGATCGGCAAGATCGCCTGCGGGAACGGATCGATGACCGCCATGTAACCGTAGAGCGAAAATTGCTTCGAGAGGTTGATGATGTTGTCGTCCTGCAGCTGCGTGGGAGAGTTGCTGTTCTCGAGCGTCTTGATCGCCGCGGAGTCGTAGAACGTGGCGGTGCGCTCGGGGACTTCACCGAAAAGGCAATGCACGGGGACGGTCGCGAGATCGCCGTTAGCCTTAGGCAGGTTGAGAGTGCCGGTGAACTCATCCGCGGCATGCACCTTCATCGCAGGGACGCTCGCGTACTCGAGGCGCTGCAGCTTCTTGAAAACGTCCTTGGACACGAGCAGGCCTTCGAGCGCGAAGCCGTTTTCGGTGTAGTGCTCGCTCGCGTCGATAATCGCATCGCGCCACCCGTATACCTTGGTATCGGTGAGGGTGAGCGCGGAGCTCGCGCGATCGGCGATAACCTCGAGGATCTTCTCGCGAAGCGCGTCATTCGTTGCCTTCGCGTAGGCGAGGCCGAGGGCCTTCATAACGGTGTCGAGGTATGGGAGGTTAGAGCGTTCGATAACCTGCCGCGAGAGCTCAGTCCACCCGCCGTAGGTTTCGATCGGGGCGCTCTTCGTGGTGAGAGTGACCTTACCGGGGCCGGGGAGGTTTACGCCCTCGGCGCTTTGCTTACCTGCCTTGAGGGTATTGTCGGTGAGCTGTGCATAATCGACGCTCATGCCGCTTGCGGGGAGTGCACCACGGTCGAAAAGGTTTACGAGGCCGCGGCGCTCTTGCACCCACTTGATGAACTCTCCGAGGTAGGTCTCATTCTTGATAGCACCGTCGGAGGTCTGGCCGGTGAAGGCGCGGTGGAATTCGATCGCGTCCTCATCGCCTGCCGCGACGGCCTTGAGGTATGCGCCCATCGAGCGCCAGCGCGGTTCGGAGGGGGCGGAGCTCGTGTTGAGCTCGAGGCCCTTGAGCGAGCGCTCGAGGTCCTGGAGGTGTTCCTCGATCGGTTGAATATCGGCGCGAGTGAGCGCGGTTGCGTTGGTCATGGTTGCTCCTTTTTCGTTTCGGGGGTTGCTGTGTCGAACGGTGGTTATCTTTGCGTTGGAGTAGGCGGGGAACGGTACGAGGGAGAACTCGAGGGCACGCACTTTGGTGTGGACGATGGTCTCGGGGTCCGTCGGTTCGCCCTCGTGCTCGATGCGGTACTCTTCTGGTCTGAATCCGATACTCATGCGGGTAATCACGCCGTCCTTGAGCAGGGTCGCGGCCTCGCGGCCCCTCGGCGTGTCCGATAGGCGGCCCGTGATCTCGTAGCCCTCGGGCGTGTCTTTCCCGGCCGTAATAGTGCCGATCGGTTCATCGTGCCGCCATAGCACGAGCGTTGGAACGTCGTCGCGGTTGAGGTCGATTGCTCCCGGCTCGAACCTTTCACGCTCGCCCCAAAGATCGATAGTTTCGCCGTAGGGCACGCCGATCCCGGTGAACTCGCGGCCCTCGTCGCGGGCGCGGATTCGCACGTCGAGGGCGCGGTCGCTCTCGATCGTCGCGCGGGTAATGCTGTTGGTCATGCTGTGAGCTCCTCGATAGGTTTCGTGATGCCGAGCGGGGGGAGATTCTCGATAGCGCGCACCTCGTCAATGGTCATGAATCCCGCGCGGATCGCGGTCTCGTGCGCTTCGTAGCGTGAGCTCGTGTCAGCTCGGAGCAGTGTCTCGAAGTTGAACCGCACAGTTTGACCGCGGGGAGCGAGCTCGGTGAGCGCTTCCTCGATCTTTCGCGTGTAGCTCGAGAGGGTGAAGCGGATAAAGCCAAGCCACTCTTGTTCGACGTTCGAGTACGTCATCGAGTTACCGTCAATCGCAGTGAGCATCAGGCTCGAGGGCACGCCGAAAATGCGGGCAATGTCGAGCGTGTCGAAGGCTTGCGCCTCGATCCACATTGCATCCTTCGGGGTAATGAGGATCGGCTCGTAATGCAGGCCCTTGCCGAGTACGCGGATTCGAGAGGGGTTATCAGTCTGCGCGAGGGGGTTGCCGTCCTCGTCCAGTTGATTCCATAGATTTCGATATTGCCGAGCGTCATCAGGCGTGAGGCGGTCATCGCTTGAAAGCACGCCGGAGGGCTGTCCGGTCTCCCACCACTGTGCGCTGTAGGCGTTCATGTCGCGGGCGCTGCGCATAGTGTTTTGCGCGGCTTGGATTGGGCCGATTCCGCGGGTCATTCCGGGGAGCGCGAGAAACTTGAGGTGCTTGATCCGGTCGCTCGTGTAGGTGCGCCCGTCGTAGTCGAACCGTGTAGCGCCGTGCTTGTCGCGCCACACCGTGACCGCGTGCGGGTTGAGCGGCGTGAGCTGCGTGGTCTCGGTCGCGGTCGCCCCACCTTCGCGCATGATGAATGCGTTGCCGGTTGCTGCGAGGGAGGTCGCGACGTACCCGAGAAACTGCGATCGAGGCATGTCGAGGCAGGGGCGGCGAACGAGCGCGGGAACATCCGCGCCCGTGAGCGTGATGCCGCCGCGCTCAACGTCAATGGAAAGTTGCTCTACCGCTGCCTGAATGATCTGGAGCGCGCGGAAAACGGCGGGGATCGTCGCTGCCTCGGAGATCGATACGGGGAGCGACTCGCGCGCGGGGGGAATGATGCCCGCCGCGATGTTCGCCTCATGGCGGCGTTGGATCCCGCCGGTGAGGTTGTCGAGCATGCGCGTTAGCCAGTTCATGCCCATCATGCTCACGCGCGAGGCGCTCGAGGGCGTAGCGGGCGAGGCGCGGGAATACAGTTCGCTACAGGTTAGAACAGTTGTATGCGGTGCGCTTCGCTGTGTTTGTGTGTCGCGTGCCAGAGCGCGGCCGAGGCCGCGATAATCGCGGGCACGGGGCCGAGGGAGCGGTCGCGGTCAATGAGCTCGATGCCGTTGCGGGTGCGTAGCTGAGCCGAGGCTACAGCGGCCTGCAGAACTTTCGATCCGTCGTGCTTGAGGCGGCGCTCATCGCGAGCGGCCGCGAGTAGATCGAGGTCAGCGGTCGAGCGCTCGGCCATGCTGAGCCTTCTCACGCTGAGCGCGGGCTCGCTATCGCCCTTCAGCGGGTGAATATCGTCGGTGATGCGGCGAACGGGGCCGCCATCATCGGCCGCGATATCGCTAATGCCGTAAGTGTCGCGTAGGTGCACGAGGTAGGGCTCGAGCCATGCCGTGCCCGGGGCTTGGTGCAGCACGCGCACGACGGGGGAGCCGTCCGAGTCGATCCAAGCCGCCACTACCGCCGCGCATGCGTTGCCGGGTGCCACCTCGATGCCGATCCCACACTCGGAGAGCTCGGGCACGGTCTCGGGGTCGCGAGCGAGATCCTCCCATACCTCGAGCGGAATAATCGAGTCAGTTACGACGGTTATCAGGTTCATGTAGGCGCGGATCCGCTCGGACTCGCTAACGCCCGAGGCATACATCTCGGTCGCGAGGTCATCCTCGGTAATTGTGTTCCCTAACGCGGGGTGGAATTCCCACCATGAGGCGCGGTCATCCGGGTCGAGGCCCTCGGGGAGCTGCCACGCAAAATAAGCGAGAGAGGGGTCGGCGCCGGTCTCGCCCGCTTCAACGTAGCGGTTCATAAACGTCGATTGTGCTGTGCCCTTGGTCGAGATCATCCAGATCTGTGCCCGGTTGCCTAGCGTAATCATGCCAGGGGAAGCACCGCCGAGCAGGGCATCGCCGAGTTGCTCGGTGTATTTCCATACCTCATCGAAGTCCACGAAGTGAGGGGTTTCGCCGTGTAGCGCGCCGTTTACTGGGCTGAACCTGGTCACGCGTGAGCGGTTCGCGTGGACCTGGAGGCCCTCGGCGCCGTTCGAGCGTAGCGATTTACAGAGCGGGCCGAGCGGTGAAGTCTCAACGCGTTCAATCATTTTCATGATGCGCTCGCGCGCGGCCTTGCCAGTTTGCGCGGTAGAAAACGCATCGATGCCGGGGCGGGTGAGGATCCTGTGAAGCCTCACGGGTTGCATAAGCGTCGATTTACCGGACTGCCGAGGAACCGAAACGAAAACGGTCTTGTATTTGTAGACTCGCTCGCCGTTTTCGTCGAGCCGATACTCGGTACCAATCTCCGCCACTAAGCGCTGCCACGGCATGAGCTCGAGCCCGAGCAGCCTCGCGACTCGAGCAATTTCCGCGCCCTCGCTCTTGTACGACGGGTCGCGCTCGGGCGCGAACGTGGGGGCGGGCGCGTGCGTGAACCGGGGACGCGCGAGGGCGGGGGCGGTCATTCTTCCATTTCCATGATTGCTTCGAGTACGCGGTCAAGGTCGCTCGAGGGCGCTGCCTTTTCAGGTTGAGGCAAGTCCATAAGCATGCGGTGCACTACGTCGTGAAACTGAGCTCGCCCGCTGGGGCGGCCTACGCCTCGGGACTCATCGAGCTCGCGCGCCGCCGCGAGCAACTGAGCGATCTGTCCCGCGAATAGCGCCGCGTCGAGGATCCCGTCCGCGATCTTGCGGTCTATCTCGGTTTGGACGGCGAGCTCAACCGGGCCGGGGCCGCTCGAGGCCGCCGGGGCGGGGGCGTCGAAAAGTGCGCTAGTGTTCTTAGTGCTCATTCTTTCCCCTTTTGTTTATAACCGGGTCGAGTTTTGTGGATAGTGCGCTATTTCGGGTTTTTTCTGGGTGGTTCGGGGGGATTTTTCCGTGGGGGCGCGGGGTGGACGGGGGAGCCGTGGTCAAAAAAACGGCGAGCGAGAGCGCGGCGAGATCGAGAGCGAGTCTATTCCTCATGCCTTTTGAACCAATCTTCTAGCGCCGCTAATTGTGCCTTTATTGTTTGGTTAGTTTGTTTTCGTTCTTTTATTCTTTGCTTTAGTGTTTCCTTTGGCGCGATCAATGTCTCGATCTCTGTCGCGTCGATCGTTCGCGCGGCCTGCTCCCTCGCGTTGCGGGTAGCGCCCGAGACGATGACCGCGGCACGCGCTGTTTTGTCTCGGCCGATCTGTCGTAGTGCTGCCTTGAACTCTCGGCCGTGATGCCCGTTCCACTCGGCGTTATCGGCGTCATACACTTTGAGGCCGTGCTCGCGCTCGAGCTCATGGGCGCGGGTAGTCTTTCCAGCGCCCGGGGGGCCGGTAATCAGCACTACGCGACGGGGTACCCCTTCATTCGCGATGGGGGTGAGAGGTCGAGATTCGCGAGGGGGTACCCCTTTATCTGTGGGGGCATCAGGTCGCGTGAAGTAGCTCAGCCCGCTGTGAACCTCGGCCGCGATCCCCTCGGAGGTTCGATCTTGTAGGGAGTAGTTGCAGCGCTTATGCGCGGGGCGAGTGTTCTCAACCGTGGTCACTCCTCCCTTTGATCGCGGGGTTAGGTGCTGCAGCGATTCATCACCGCGAGCGATAGAGAGCCCACAGATACAACACACGTAACCGTGAAGCGCGAGCGACTGATCCAGCAGCGCCCGGCGCTGGGATCCGCTCAGCGTCATGTAGTCATCCATTGCGGCGGCCTCGCTTTCGTTTCGTCGGTTCCACCTCGTGCGCCTCGATCCACGTCGAGAGCTTCCCCCGGTGGTACCGGATTTGGTTACCGATCTTTAGATACGCGGGGCCGCGCCCGGTCGAGCGCCACTCTTGCAGCGAACGTGTCGAAACGTCGAGGCCCCACGAGCTCAGCAGCTCAGCAGCCTCGGCGGGTGAGAGTAGCGGGCGCGTGCGCTCGCTCGAACGGTAGGCGCTCATCGGTGCACCCCGATGCGATAGGGATCAAGTAGATCGCCCGCAATGGTCATGAGGTCGAGGGCCTCGAGCATTAGGCGGTAAGCGTCGGGGTTGATCGGTAGGCGGCTCGAGTCATCACGGATCGCGGCGGCGGCAACGTCGATCTCGATCGCGAGCTCGCTAACTTTCGCGGCGTGATCGTGCAGCTTGATGCGTGTCTCGGCGGTCGCGTGGTCGATCGAGCTCTCTCGCTGTGTCATCGTTGTTTACTCTCTTCTAGTTTCTTTCGGATCATCGCGCGGTGCTCGCGCCACATTGCCGCGGTCGCGGGACTCATCCGCGGGTGCCTCGGGCAATCGGCTGCCCTGCAAGCACCAAACTCGTTCAAGATCGAGCCGCACTCGCTGCAGTACTGCACGCCGGTTCGGGCGGGATCGATGAATCGAGAGCACGAGCGGTTACGGCACTTACCCTGCGAGCGGTTATGCCTGCAGCTAGGGCACGGATCACTACGCCCGTACAGTGGTTGAGTTTCCATCGTTTCGTTTCTTTCGTTGAAGCAAGGGTGAGTAGTTCCAGCGGGCTTGAGCCGGGTGAAGCGTTCAAACTCTTTGGGAGGGAGTGAGGGAGCTGAGGGAGGATAGAGAGGCCCCCCCGTTTTGGGGGGACTCTCTTCGGTCGGTCGGTCGGTCGATCGGTCGAACGTCGAGGCGCTACGGGTATTACTCGCATGCGCTCGGGGCGGCAATTGCGATCGATGCAGGATTACTCCCCTCACGCTCTGCACGTGAACCCCCGGCGGCCCGGCCTTTTAGTACTCGGGGGCGCTCGATCGCTCGGCTCAGGCTGTCCTCATTAGGGGCGCCTTCCCCCCTGGCCCCTTTAGCAGTCGGGCCGATGCGCGCCTCAGTGTTTCGCCCTGAGTAATCGCCGCGCCTCGCACGCGGTGGTGTATTCAGTTATCAATAGGCCGGTGGTCTAGGGCGGGAACCGCTCAGGGAGCTCAGCGAGCAGGCCGCGAAGATCCTGGAAGATGTACCCGAGGTGCTTATCGACGATGAGCAGCTCGCTCGCGATCGCGGTGCGCTCATCGATACTGAGCGCGGTGAATAGTGGCCGCTTGGTCGAGCTAATGTCCGTGTAGATTCGTCGGAGCTCGCGGCGATTTGTTCCGAGGCGCTTCGCGATAGTCGTGATCTCGGCACGTTTTTCGAGTAGGTCGCGGTTCACCACGGCGGGGCCTCGCTCTCTTCGCCTTTTTCGTATCCCTCGATTAGGCCGAGGCAATATGCCTCGAGCTTGTCGAGGGCGTGAAGGTACCCGCGGCACTCAGGAGTGAGCGAGCTCGTATCGCCGTGCAGCATCCCTGCAGCGATCGCGCTTTGCAGTGCCCTAATTTGATTCAGGATCGGAAAAATGTTGCTGACCTGCGTCACTTGAGCCCACCTGCCTCGAGTGCATCGAGCTCGGCATCACTAGGCGGCTCAGCCGTGAGCACGTAAGCGATCGCGAGAACCTGCGTGGTGAGAACTGCGACGGTGAAGGCGGTAATAGCGAGCGCGGAGATCATTTCAGGGCCTTTCGGGAAGTGCCCGCGTACACTCGCGAGCATGGGAATATTTGGAAAATTGAGAAAGATCGTCCCGTCGAGTGCAGAAACAGTGGACCGGGAAGCGTGGGCGAACGCGGTCCACGAGCACACGGGGGAGGTATGGACGGGTAATCCGATTGAGTTCGGTGCCCGGGTAGATTTGGCAGGCCTCGCGGCTCAGGTACCGCGGAACTCTGTTAAGCACTTTTGGGCGGCCTACTACCGCGGGCGCGTTTACGAGCTCAGCGGCGTTGAAAACGGACTCATTAAGCGAGGCGCGTGCCTCGGGTCCGTCGATCTCGATGACGAGATCAGGGCGGATATTCGCGGCGTAAACGTTTGTCTTTTGCGCCTCGCTGTTGAAGGTCGCGGGAAGCGTCAAACAATTGAAGGCGAAGCGATATTCGGGAGTGACTACCGATATCGGCCGCGCGCGATGTGGGACTGACATGGTCAATTCGCTTTGCTCGCGGTAGCCGCGGCGAGTGCGTCGATCTTTTCGCCGTCAAACAGATAAGCGCCGTTACGCCCGGGGAGTTTCTCAAGTGGGACTAGCTTGCCGTCGGCAACTTGGCGCGCGATCGTGCGCGGCGTTACACGTAGCAGCTCGGCGGCCTCGCGCGTAGTGATAAGTCTGTGCATGGACATATGTCTAGCTTTAGTCGAGGCGTAGACATATGTCAAGTTTTGGCGGTTGAGCTAATGGTCAGCGTTTGTATGTTTTGGGGGCTGTGTCTAAAGTTAGACACATGAGCATGCAACCTGCGGCCGGGGCCGTTCCTGAGATCACGCTCGCGCAACGCCTAAGAATTGCTAGGGAGTTCGCGGGGCTAGAGCAGACCGAACTATCCGAGAGGGCACAGATTAGCCGGGCAACGATATCGGCCTCGGAGCGCGGGCGAAGCGTCCCTTCGCGCTCTGTGCTTGCCCTTTGGGCATTCGCGTGTGGTGTCGATCGCGACTGGTTGAGAACTGGGCATAAAAATACCCCCTCACCTGATGGTGAGGGGGTTGAAGCGCGCCCGGAGGGATTCGAACCCCCAACCTTCTGATCCGTAGTCAGATGCTCTATCCGTTAAGCTACGGGCGCTTTTTGTCTGTTCTCTCGAACTGACCTGTATTACTTTACTCCGCTACGGCCCGAAGTGCGAGCCGAGGGCCCGTGAGTCTAGTCACGAGCCCTCGGCTGCGGTGCGCTCAGGGCGCGGAGGGGTTACTGCTTACCGAAGGTCTGGCCGGGGTTGTCCTGGGGGGCCTGATTGCCAGGGCCGCCGAACGGGTTCTCCTGGAATCCCTGGTGAGGCGGCTGCTGCCCCTGCTGCGGTGCTTCGTAGCTGCCCTGCTGGGGAGCCTGGTAGCTCGGCGGCTGGGGCGCGTTCGAGGTGCCCTGCGAGGGGTGCTGGCCGAAGCTCGGCTGGGCACCCGGCTGTGCATGCTGCCCCTGCGGCTGCGCGCCTCCGTGGGTCGAGCTCTGGAAGGATCCCTGCTGCTGGAAGTGTGCGTCGCCGGCACCGGACTTCTTCTTGCGCTTCATGAACACGAGGGCGCCGATGACAACCGCCGCAAGGACAAGGAGAAGAACAACAACGACCACGATGATGACGATGAGCCAGGGGAAGCTGCTGCCCTCGGCCTTGATGTTGATGTCTGAGAAGTATTCTTTCGTGTCGGTGATGTGGACCTTGTTGCCGTCGATCTTGCCGACGCTCGATTCGGTGACCTTGCCGGGGAAAACGAAGGTGAAATCGACCTTGAAGCCGGCAGCCGCCGCCTGGTCACCAAATGAACCCTTCGAGTCTTCGTGGTAGGTGTAGGTGTCCGATTCCTCGTCGTACTTCAAGGCATCGCCCATGGGGTTTTTTTCATCCTTTTGGCCAGAGAAAGTGCACACGACCTCGTCGTCTTTCTCCTCTAGCTTGAGATCCGGCTTGGTCTCACCAGTAAATTCCTTAAGAGCTTCATCGCCGCAGAACTGAGAGGGGGTCATGCCGATTTCCTCGAGCGAGGATTTCTTTATTGAGACGACACCCTCGAGGGTGATCTTTTCGGGGCTCTCGATGTTGATGGTCGCGTCAAGCTTGCCGCAACCCGCGAGGAGAAGCATGAACGGGATGGCGAGCAAGGCGGCGAATTTCTTGAGGGGGCGTGGCTGTGTGAGCGTCACGTGGAACCTTTCTTTCATGAAAACGCGGGTGTGTGCTGGTCGACAACGATGGCTGGTCAGTGGTTGGCAGAAGTGGGACCCTGGTCGCCGTAGAAGTTCTGGGGACCGTTGCCCTGATAAGGCTGGCTCTGCTGCGGCGCCTGGTTGTGCGGCTGCGACCATTGCGGCTGCTGGAACTGCTGAGCCTGCTGGGGGAAGGCGGGCGAGGGGTTCTGGCTAAAAGGAGGCTGGCCCTGCTGCTGGAAATTCTGGACGTTCGCGGCGGCCCCCTTCTTCTTTTTGCGCATCAGGAAGAAGAGTGCGGCTGCGGCTGCGACGACGACGAAGAGAAGCACAAGCACGACCACGACGATGATGACGATGAGCCAGGGGAAACCGGAGCCTTCGGACTTGATCTCGTACTCCGAGAGAAACTCCTTGATATCGGTGATGTGGACCTTGTTGCCGTCGATTGTGCCGACGCTCGACTCCGTGACCTTGCCGGGCATGACGATCGTGACGTCAGCCGTAAAACCGCCTCCGGCGAGCTGGTCGGCGATCCGCGGTAGGGGCAACATGCTTTTTAGCGTGTACGTGTTCGAATCTTCGTCGTAGGTGAGGATTTTCTTGATGTCCTTGGCGTCCTCGACCGTACTGGTGAACTCGCATTCGAAGGTGTCGCCGCTTTCCGTCAGTTTCACCTCGACCTTGCCTTGGGTCGTTTCTCCACCGTCATTGGTGGTGTCTTTCGCGGAGCATACGTCCGCGGGTTTCGCGCCGATCAGATCAAGTGAGGAGGTCTGCCCGGTCACGACTCCCTCCAACACGACCTTCTCGTCGCTCTCGACGGTGAGCGTTGCCTCCAGCTTGCCGCAACCGGCGACGAGGAGGACGAAGGGGATCATCAGGAGGGCTGCAATTTTTTTGAGTGCGCGTGGCTGAGTCATCGTCATGAGGATGCCTAGGGGTAGGAGGGTTGTGTCCGAGTGCACACTACCGCACAGGAGCGCCGCTAGTCTTCCGTTTCCCGGGAAGCTGAGCCCGGTGGCATGCCCTCGCCGAAGACGGGGGAGGCTTCGGGTCGTTTGGGATGCACGGCATCTCCCGAGCTTTCACCCCGGATGCGCCGCATCACCCAGGGGCCGAGGTGGTCGCGAGCCCACACGAGGTCCTTCTCGGCAGCCTGGCGCCACGTGCGCTGCGGCGGGTCGTGGGGCTTAAATTCGCGAAGCTCGTTCGGGACGTCGAGGGTGGCAAGGACTTCGCGCGCAATCGTGTGGTGGCCGAGTGGTGAAAAATGCAGGCGGTCCTCGGCCCACATGCCTTCGTGCACGAGCTGGCGGGTGGCCCAGAGGTCCACAACGAAAGTGTTATAGCGCTTCGCGATCGTGCGCATGTTTTCGTTATAGATCGCGGAACGCCCTCGGATGAGGTTCAGAACGGGAGTGTTGCCAACGTCGGGTCCGGTCCACAGGATGATGTCGGTGCCCGTTTCGGCGAGTTGAGCGACGGCGACCTCGATATCGGAGGCGATCGCGTCGGGATCGCCGCGACGGATCACATCGTTGCCGCCCGCGAAGAAGCTCACGAGGTCCGGCTTGAGATCGATCGCCGGTTCGAGCTGCTCCTCGATGATTTGTTTGTAGAGCCGGCCGCGGATCGCGAGGTTCGCGTACGCGAAATCGGGGCACGTGCGCCCGAGCTCTTCGGCGACACGATCTGCCCAACCGCGGACCCCGCCTGGAACGTTCGGATCGGGGTCGCCGATACCTTCCGTGAACGAGTCACCGATGGCGACAAAGCGCCGCCATGGGTGAAGGGGTGCGGTTTGTGTGTCGCTCATGCTACCTCCAGAAAGTCAGGAGTCCCCCGCCCGCGAGAAGGATGCCGATGCCGACGGCGAGGTTCCAATCGCCAATGGGGAGCGGATACTGCGCACTCGAAATGTAGTACACGACCATGTACAAAATGCCGAGGATGAGGAGTGTGACGGCGGTGGGCACGAGCCACGCGGGGCTCGGTTTGTAGGCCTCGGCGGCGCTTTCTTGTGCGCGACGTGAGCGGCGGGTTTCGGCCTCGGCGCGTGTCACTCGATCCCGTGCGGGTTGATTCTGCTGGGTGGGGATGGTCGAGGAACGCCGAACTTTCTTGGCCATGGGTAACGGTAACCTTTCACAACTGGAACGAGGGTGTCGGCCCCGGCCCGAGGGGTGGGAGCGGTGCCGGCAGCGGCATATATTAGGGTACAGTGCGTGAAGGAGTAGGTTCGTTTGATTCCGACGCCTGCCGATTAAACCCCCTTCCGAATCGGAGACATTGTGACCTCTTCCCGCCACAGGCGAGTGCCTGAGCGTAAACGCGGCATAGCCTCGAGCATTATCGGTGTGCTCGGCGAACTGTTGATTACCGTCGGAGCTTTCCTCCTCCTTTTTGTTGTGTGGCAGCTGTGGTGGACAGACGTCGTTGCCGACCGCGAGCACGCGGTGATTATTCAGGAGCTTCAGTCGAAGTGGGGCGGGCCTTCGCCTAAGAAGATTGCGCCGCCGGAAAAAGGTGAACCGCCGAAGATCGAGAATGTTAAAGAAAACGAGGTGTGGGGCGAGCTTCACGTGCCGAAGTTCGATAAGGCCACGTCGCCCATGGCCGAGGGCGTGAGCATGGAGAAGGTCCTCAACGTGATCGGCAACGGCCACTACCCCGACACGGCCCTTCCCGGCGAAGTGGGGAACTTTGCGTTCGCCGGTCACCGCTCGACGTATGGCCGGCCGCTGCACGATATCGCGCGGCTTGAACCCGGTGATCCGGTGATTGTTGAAGGTCCGAAGGCCTATTACGTGTATTACGTAACGGGATCGGAGATTGTGCAGCCGAACGACGTGCAGGTGATTGCCCCGGTTCCGAATAAACCGGGGGAGGAGCCCACGGAGCGGATGCTCACCATGACGGCGTGCCACCCCATGTATTCAGCCGCGCAACGTTACATCACGTACGCGAAGTACGACCACTGGGTTGATCGCAGCAAGGGCATCCCCAAAGAGCTTGCGGAGGTAAAGAAGTAATGTACGGCTGGCTCTACAGGATCATTCCGGGCCCATGGTGGGTCAAAGTGCTCGTGCTACTCATCCTCTTTGCGGCCCTCGTGGTGCTGCTGTTCGGGTGGGTGTTCCCCGTGATCGCACCGTATATGCCGTTCAACCAAGGCACAGTTTCGGCCCTCGCCGCTTACTAGCGCGTTCAGCGAGGCAAGCGGCGAAGGCGTGCCCCTCGACACGGAACCTTCGGTGCGTCCTCAGTGAGGGGTGACGGGCGTGAGGAGGGGTGCGAGCCCGCGGGCGCGGTCCTTTGCGCGTGAGCCATCGCGGCCCTCGGCAAGCTCAAGGAAGAAGGCGAGCATCGCATGCCCGTCTTTCGTGAGCACGCTCTCCGGGTGGAACTGCACGCTGTGAAGTGGAAGGCTTCTGTGAGACAGCCCCTGGATGCTGCCGTCGTCAGCGCGGGCCGTGATCTCAAGAATGTCCTCATCAACCGTATCGGGAACAACCGCGAGCGAGTGATACCTCGTCGCTTCAAAAGGTGTAGGAAGCGACGCGAAGGGGCCGCGACCATCATGATGGATGAGGCTCGTTTTGCCGTGCATGAGCTGCGGCGCGTGCGTCACGGTCGCACCGAAATAGTGGGCGAGCGATTGCAGACCCAGGCAGACTCCAAACATGGGAGTTGAGGTACGGGCACATTCGCCGATCACCTCGAGCGTGCAGCCCGCGGTGAGAGGGTTGCCGGGACCGGGGGAGATGAGCACCCCGTTGAACTCCGAAAGATCGGGGGTGCCGCCCGTGGATTCGGGGATGGCATCATTGCGCGCGACGACGCATTTGGCCCCCAACTGTTCGAGGTACCCGACGATCGTGTACACGAACGAGTCGTAATTATCGACAACGAGGATGCGGCACGGGGCGCTTGAGTGTTCAGTTGCCGCCATTGCCGCGGCCCCGACCGTTCCCTTTGCCATTGCCATTGCCATTGCCATTCCCGTTGCCGTTGCCATTCCCGTTGACTGGCGAAACCGTTGGTGCGGGGGTGGTCGTCTCCGGCGTAGGTTCAGGCGTTGGCGTGGGTTCCGGACCCTTCGACACGATGATCGTGACGCTCGAGCCCGACTTCACCTCGGAATTAACCTCGGGATCCGTGCGGATAACGCGCCCCTTCTCCACGGTGGCAGAGAACTCCTCTTGCACGTGAGTGCCAAGGTTGAGAGCTGGGTCGCTCAAGCGGGCACGAGCCTCTTCGAGAGTTTGGCCCACCACATTCGGGATCGTCACCGGTCCGGCCTCTGCAGCGACGACGAGACGCACGGTCGAGCCTTTTGCTGCTTTGCCTTCGGCGGGTGTTTGCTCGAGAACGGTGCCGATCGTTTCGCCGTCCTTCGCCTCGCGGCCGGCTACAGTCACCTCAAATCCGGCATCCTTGAGGGCCTGTTCGGCGTCGGACTGGGTGAACCCAACCACGCTGGGAACCTCCACCTGGCCACTCGAGACCCACACTTTTACGGCGCTGCCCTCCGGCGCGCTCGCGCCCTCGCTCGGCTCAGACCGGAGCACAACATCCTTCTCAAACTCGGCGGAGTCTTCCGTACCGGCAACGGACATGGAGAAGCCGGCCTCTTCGAGGGCCTGTTTCGCCTCGTCCTTAGTGAGGCCCTCGAGCTTCGGGACGGCAGCGGCATCGGGACCGCTCGAGACGACAACGTTGACGGTTGAACCCTTGACCACGTCGGTGTCGGCCTCTGGGTCGGTTGAGATAACGAGGCCTTCGTCGACTTCCGTGCTTGCTTCCTCGGAGAACTGTGGAGTCAGCCCCGCCTCGGTGAGGGTGTTTTTCGCATCGCTTTCCGCCATGCCCACGACCGAGGGAACACTCACCTGCTCAGGCTCGCGATTCTGCTGCGCAATGAACCACCACGCGGCCCCAGCCACGACGAGGAGGAGAACGATGAGCGCGGCAATCCACTTACCCGCATGGCTCTTTTTCTCCTCTTCCGGCGCGATCTCCTCAATAGCGCTGTGTGCCCCCCGAGGTGCGGGCGAAGCTGAACCTGCGGCGGGGGCATTCGAGGTGGCGAGTGGAGCCGTGTGCGCGGGGATGATCTGAGTTTCTTGGTCCTGGAACGAGTCCGGGTTCGAGAAATCCGAGGGGCTTAGGACCTGCGTTGCCGCTTCGGCGCTCGCGGGGCCAGCAGCGCCCGCGGCGGCCGCGCCGAGAATGCGCGGTTCACGGCCCGCCGCGGCATCGCGAATGTCCTTCGCGAAATCCGCGGCGCTCTGGTAGCGCACCTCGCGATCTTTCGCGAGGCCATGGAGCACGACGGCATCCATGTACTTACCGAGGTTCGGATTGTACGTCGAAGGGACAACTGGAGTCTCGCGAACGTGCTGGTAGGCGATCGATACGGGGGAGTCCCCCGTGAACGGCGGGCGGCCCGTGAGGAGCTCGTAAAGCACGACGGCAGCCGAGTACACGTCGCTGCGCGCATCCACCTGCTGGCCGCGCGCTTGCTCTGGCGAGAGGTACTGCGCCGTGCCCATCACCGCCTGGGTTTGCGTCATCGCCGCCGTGGACTCGGATACCGCGCGAGCGATACCGAAGTCCATGACCTTCACCTCGTTGTTCTTCGTGATCATGATGTTGCCGGGCTTGATATCCCGGTGAACAATGCCCGCGTTGTGCGAGTACTCAAGCGCGCTCAGCACGCCCTCCATGACCGCCGAAGCGCGTTGCTCGCTCATCGGGTTTTCTGCGGAGATGAACGAACGCAGAGTGTCACCCTCGACGTATTCCATGACGATGTACGGGATCGTCACTTCTTCGCCAGTGGGCTCCGTGCGGTGATCCTCGCCCGTGTCGTAGACGCCCACGATGGTGGGGTGGTTGAGGCCTGCAGCCGACTGCGCTTCGCGGCGGAAGCGCTCCTGGAAGTGCGGGTCACGAGCGAGATCCGAGCGCAGAACCTTGAGGGCGACCGTGCGGTGCAGGCGCGTGTCGCGCGCAAGATATACCTCAGCCATACCGCCGCGCCCGAGAAGGCGTCCGATTTCGTAGCGGTTGCTGAGCAACATGCGGTCTTCGCTCACAATGTCACCGTAGCCTTCCTCAAAAGTGCGCTGACGTCCGCGCCAGTCCAGTCTAATGAATCTGCACTCGCGCCAAGGGACACGACCCCCGTCCCCACGAGAATCGCCACAATCGCAGCGATCACGACCACCGCAATGACGATGATGAGCGGCAAGCTGACCTTACCTACGCTCTGCCCCGTGGATGTCCCGCGGCGAGCCGCCTCACTGTGCTCGCTGCTCGCGCTCGAAGCGGAGTTGGCGCTCGCGGCCGAACGCGCGCTTGGTGCCGAAGCCGCCGTGGACGACGAGCGGATCGTGACGGGTTTCGACCCGACGCCCGCAAGCGGCATCGCCGCAGTCCGCGTTCCCGTGGGGGAAATCGGATTTGCCGTGCGAGAGTTGGCCTTCGACGTGATTTTGCGGCTCGAGTGCGTGCCGTCGTTCTTCTTCGAGGTGGCACCCGCGTCTGAGCGTGCGCCCGGTGCACGAACGGCGCTCGTCCCGAAGCGCGGTTCTTCACCTCGTTCGATCGAGTCGAGTATGCGTGCAACAACGGCTGCCGAGCGTGGCCGGTTCGCGGGAGCCTTCGCAAGCATCATCATGACGAGGCGCCGCAGATCCGCGTTGATGCGCTCGGGAAGTTCCGGCGGTGCTTCCTTGACCTGGGCCATCGCGATCTCCACCTGGCTCGTGCCCGTGAAGGGGCGGGAGCCGGTGAGCATTTCGTAGGCGACGATGCCGAGAGCGTAGATATCGGAAAGGCTCGTGGCTTGCTTGCCCATTGCCTGTTCGGGTGAAAGGTACTGCGCGGTGCCCATCACGAGGCCCGTCTTCGTAAGTTTCGCCTGGTCATTTGACCGGGCGATGCCGAAGTCGGTGATCTTGAGCGCCCAGTCGTTCTTGTCGTCAACGAGAACGTTCTCGGGCTTGACATCGCGGTGCACGACGCCCTTCACATGCGCGGCGTCGAGTGCTTTCGAGAGCTCCTTGAGGATGGCGATGACGCGCTCTTCGCCGAGGCCATCGGGATTCTCCTCGATGATGTCGGAGAGCGGCCGGCCCTTGACGAGTTCCATCACGATATAGGCGCGGCCATCGAGCTCACCGTAGTCGTAGAGGCCAGCGATCGCTTCGTGTGCGAGGGCGGCGGTATGGCGTGCCTCTGCGCGGAAACGCTTGAGATAGCCCTCTTCGCCCGCGAATTCCTCGCGCAGAACCTTGACGGCAACGGGACGGTCGAGTTCCTTGTCCTTGCCTTCCCACACTTGGCCCATGCCACCCGTGGCGATAAGGCGAGTGAGTTCGTAGCGTCCTTCGAGAACGAGTCCTTTACGTGTTTTCATGCTATTCCTCGATCACTGCCTTCATGAGGTCTCGCGCGATGGGGGTGGCGGCGGTACTTCCGTAGCCGCCTTCCTCGACGACAACGGCCACCGCGACCTTTTTGTCGCCTTTAACGGCGTAGCCAACAAACCACGAGTGGGGTTTTTTCCCATTCGCCCACTGCGCAGTTCCCGTTTTTCCGCCCACGTCGGCACCGTCGATTTGCGCCCGCTTGGCGGTGCCGTCGGTGACCGTTGCCTCCATCATTTGCCGCATCTGCGCGGCATGCGCGGCGGAAAGTGGCTGACTCTTCTTGTGTGGCGTGAGCGTCGTGATTTCCTTGAGGTCACCCGTGCGCACCGACTTGATGAGCTGGGGCTCCATGACGATCCCGTCGTGGGCGAAAGATCCGGCCATCATCGCCATTTGGAGCGGGGTCACCTTGTCTTCGTACTGGCCGATGGAGCTCATGGCGAGCTGTGCGTCGTCCATATCGGAGGCGATCGACGAAGGCGTGACGGCGAGGGGAATCTCCATTTTCTCGCCGAAGCCATACTCGGCGGCCTTCTTCTTCAGAGAGTCTTCGCCAAGCTGCACGCCGAGCATCGCGAATGAGGTGTTGCAGCTTTGTTCGAGAGCCGATTGCAAGCTCGACACATCGTTCGGGCCGCATGGGGAGGTGTCGCCCCTCGGGTGGTTCGCCAGGGAGACTGACGAGTTCGGCAGCGGGTAGCTTCCGGGGCCGGGAATCTCCGATTCGGGAGTGTAGCTGCCGGAATCGAGCGCAGTTGCGGCCACGAGAAGCTTGAACGTTGAGCCCGGCGGGTACAGGTTCCCCGCGATTGCACGGTTGTGCATGGGCTTATTCGGGTCGTCGTTGAGCTGCTTCCACGCTTTTTGCACGTCTTTCGAGTTGTGCGAGGCAAGGGCATTCGGGTCGTAGCTCGGGGTTGAGACCATCGCGAGCACTGCGCCCGTGGTGGGGTCGATCGCCACGGCCGCTCCCCGGCGTTTGCCGAGGGCTTCGTAGGCAGTTTCCTGTGCTTGTGGGTCGATCGTGAGTTCGACCTGCGCGCCTTGCGGGTCGTGACCGGAAAGGACGGTCATGAGGCGGTCGTAGAAGAGGGAGTCGGCCTTGCCCGAGAGCTCTTCGTTCGCGGCTTTTTCCATGCCGCCGAACCCGTACACGACGCTGTTGTAGCCCGTGACGGGTGCGTACAGGGGGCCACGAGCGTATTCGCGCTTGAGGCCGTACCGGTTGTTGACCTTCGTACTCGAGGCGACTGCCACGCCGTCCACGACGATCGGCCCGCGTGGGCGGCCAAACTCGTTGTAAATCGTGCGGGCGTTGCGGCCATTGGAGTTGAGCTCTTCCGCTTTGATGACCTGGAAGTACGTGGTGGAGCCGAAGAGGAAGAGCAGGAGCACGGCGAGCACGAGGGAAACGTGGCGAAGTGGCTTATTCATGCGGTCACCTCCGCGTCCATGGTGCGTCGTGAGTGCTGCTCGACCGCGAGGGTCTTTTCAGTTTCGCCGAGGCTGCGCGCGGCGGGCCTTCGCGCGGCGTCGCTGAGCTTCATGAGCAGGCCCACGATGATCCAGTTCGCCACGAGGCTCGAGCCGCCCGCTGCCATAAACGGCAGCGTGAGACCCGTCAGAGGGATCACTCGCGTCACGCCGCCCACGACGATGAATACTTGAAGACCCAGTGTGAAAGAGAGCCCGGCCGCGATGAGCTTCCCGTAACCGTCGGAAATCCCCACCGCCGAGCGGAGTCCGCGCTGCACGAAAAGCGCGTAGAGCGCGAGGAGCGCGAACACGCCCACGAGGCCAATCTCTTCCGCGACCGAGGCGAAAATGAAGTCGGACTGCGCGAACGGGACCGTGTCTTGGCGGCCTTCACCGAACCCCGTGCCGAAGATTCCACCGTTCGCGATGCCGAAGATGCCGTTGTTGATTTGCCCGCAGTTACTGAAGTTCTCGCGGCTCATGGGGTCGAGCCAACACTCGAAGCGCCGCTGTACGTGCCCGAGCTTGAGCACGTAGTAGATCCCGGGAGGGGCAAACATGAGCGCGCCGATGATGAACCAGCTGAGGCGATCCGTGGCCGTGTAAAGCATCACGACGAACAGACCGAAGAACAGAAGCGAGGTGCCAAGGTCGTTTTGGAAAACGAGCACGGCGGTCGCGCCTGCCCACGCGAAAAGAAGCGGACCGAGATCGGACCAGCGGGGGAGCGTGATGCCAAGGATGCGCGGGCCCGCAAGAGCGAGGGTATCGCGCCTTGACACGAGGAAGCCCGCGAAGAACATGGCAAAGAGGATCTTCGCGACCTCGGCGGGCTGGAACGAGTAGCCCGCGATACGGATCCAAATGCGCGCACCGTAGTTTGCGGCACCGATACCGGGTGCGAGTGGGAGGAGCAGGAAGAGGAGTCCGACGGCTCCTGTGATCCAGGTGTAGCGACGTAGCTGGCGGTGATCCTTCATGAGCACCAGGACACCGATCACGCAGGCGAGGCCGAGTACGGTCCACATGATTTGGCGTGAGGCGAAACCGTGCCCCCAAGACGTGTATTTGGCGTAGACGAGGTCAACGCTCTTGATGGTGGCGAGGCCCACGAGGTTCACGAGGAAAGCGATCGGCAAGAGCAGCGGGTCGGCATAGGAGATCCGCAGCGACGCGACGATGTACGTGAGCAACGCTGCGACGCCGAGAGCACCGATCTGCCACCAGGTCGAGGAGGCGATTTGCTCGTTGCGGCCGAGATCCACGAGGACGTTAGCGCCGAGGCCGATCGCAAAAGCGGCAACGAGCAGAACAAGGTGCAAAATGCGCCTTGTTCGTGCCTGGTAGCTGATCACCGTTGCCACTATTGCCCACCGTCCGAGGGGGTACCGCTCGAGTCGCTCGCGCCGCCCTGATCGCTCGCGTCCGCGGAGGTGTCCTTCGAGAGGCTCCCTTCGGCTGCGAGCTGTGCAACGATGCGGTCGGCATCCTCGCGGTTCTTCGCGCTGATGGTGTTCGTGACCTGGGTTTGTGTCACGGGCTGCAAATCGTTCAGGGCAACGTCGGTGACTTCCTCTTCGTGGGAGAGGGAGAGCGGGCCGAGGTCCTGAGCGATGCCTTTGTAGACCACGACGTTTTCGCCGTCGCTGCCCACGTAATACTGGTCCTGCGTCCAGTCGTAAGCGAACCACACTCCGCCCACGAGAAGCGCACCGATGAGGGTGAAGAGGGCAATCACGGGCCACGTGGAGCGCCGGGGAGGTTCTTCTTCGTAGTCTTCGTCTTCGTAGGGTGCCTCTTCGCGGGTGAGGGCCGCGGCGCGCGCCGCGGGGCCCGTTGCAGCGGTGGGGCGGTGACGGTCGCGTGCGGCGGCGCCAACCACGACGCTCCCGCTCGAGGGGCCTGGATCGCCCTTGCGGAGAGTGTCAAGATCGATGACATCCGCGATGACGCACGTGATGTTATCTGGGCCGCCGGCCTTGAGGGCGAGTTCGACGAGGTGCTCGGCGCATTCCTCGGGGTCCTCGACCGTGGCGAGGACGTCGCTGATCGTCTCGAAAGATACGAGGCCCGAAAGGCCATCGGAGCACAGCATCCAGCGGTCACCCGGGACGGCGGGCTTGAGGCTCAGGTCGAGTTCTGGATCGGCGTCAACGTCGCCGAGTACGCGCATGATCATGGAGCGCTGCGGGTGGCGTTCGGCTTCTTCGGGCGTAAGGCGGCCCTCGTCGATGAGACGCTGCACGAACGTGTGATCCTTTGTGACCTGCGTGCACTGACCATCGCGTACGAGGTAGGCGCGTGAATCACCGATATGGACGAGCGCGAACTTATTGCCCGCGCGAAGGAGCGCGGTGACTGTCGTGCCGAGCCCCGCGAGCTGTGGTTCTTCGCGTGCGCGCCTCAGGATCGCGTCGTTGGCATCGAGAACCGCGCTTTCAAGAGCGGCGACGATGTCGGTTCCGGGAGCGTCGGTTTCGAGTTCGGCGAGTGTTCCCACCGCAACGGAACTCGCGACGTCACCGCCGGCGTGGCCGCCCATGCCGTCGGCGACGACGAGGAGGTGCGAGCCAGCGTAACCGGAGTCTTGGTTGTTCGAGCGTACGAGCCCGACGTCTGTTTTCGCGGCGTAGCGCAACGCGATGGTCATCGGGGGCCTCGCCTCAATTCAATTTGGGTGTTGCCGATCGTGATGGCGGCGCCCGGTTTGAAGGGCGCGGAGCCTTCGAGCGGCTTGCCGGCGAGCGTCGTGCCGTTAGTGGAGCCCAGGTCCTCGACATACCATTCGCCGTCGTGCGGGAATACCCGTGCGTGACGGTTGGAGGCGTACTCATCTGAGAGCACGAGTGTGCATTCGGGGGCCCGGCCAATAAGGATCGGCGAGGCTGCGAGGCGAATGGTGGTGCCGCGAAGCGGGCCGGCGGTCACAACAAGCTGAGTTTGCACGGCATTCGGGTCGGTGGTTTTCTGCCCCTGATGGAGCGCAGAAGGGTCGCTTACGGTGCGCCGCTCAGCCCCTGCCTTTCGGCCGCTCCCGCCGCGCGTAATGACCGTGGTTCCAAAGAGGTCGTTGCGCATAACGATGAGCGCAACGATGACGAAGAGCCACAGCGCGACGACGAAGCCGAAGCGCAGAACGATGAGGGTTAGCTCGCTCACGCAGACCTCACCACTCGGAGGGAGCGCCCGAGGGCAGAATGACGGTGAGGCGAGTGCGACCGATACGGATCGTGGCGCCATCGGGCAGACCGGTAGGGGTCGTGATGCGCTCGCCGTTGACAAACGTGCCGTTCGTGGAGCCGAGATCAGTCGCGGTCATAGCGGTGCCATCCACGCGCAATTCGAGGTGGTGGCGGCTCACGCCCGTGTCGTCGAGAATGATGTCGCTATCGCCCCCGCGGCCAATCACGGTCACGCGTCCCGTGAGCAGGTATTGCTGGCCGTCGATCTCAAGGATCGGCTGGAAGTTTTCGCCGCCGGTCGTGGCGGGTGCGAGCGAGGAGCGTTCGGTGCTCGATTCCGTTTCGAACCGGCCGGCCTTGACCTCGTCATCGCGCTTGAGGGCGACGGTCACGTTGCCCACGAACAGGTACTTTTGCTGATCGGCGTGGTCCACGAGGATTCGCTGCAGCTCTTCCACGAGGGTGTCTTCCCACGAGGCGAAGCGTTCGTAGTCCACGGAGTTGAGGTACACGGAGTACGTGTTGGGTGCAAGCGTGCGGGCGCGATCGAGGACCTGGATCTGGTCGTCGCATTCACGCTTGAGCCCCTGGGCGAGGTCAAGCGGCTTAATGCTGCCGCCGCGCGAGAACACGTTCGACACTCCGCGGTCGAGGCTGCGCTCGATTCGGTCGAGAAAACTCAACGTGGGTCTCCTTGGGTAAACGTCGTACGCCGCGAGTCTATCGCGTGCGCCGCATGCACGATTCGTTCAGATGTAAGGATGTGGTGGAGGATTGGTGTATGAGTGATGTGCACGCGAATCCCGCCCACGTTGATCCGGAGTCTCTTGAGTCGCTCCTCTCGCCCTTGAGCTTTGATTCGGCCGTTGGCCTCATCAGTTCCGACGGTCGCTTAATCACCGCGTACGGGGACCTTGACCGAGTGTTCCCGCTCGCGAGCGTCTCGAAGCTGATCGCGACATACGCCGCGCTCGTCGCGATTGATCGCGGAGCTCTTGCCCTCGATGATGCTGCGGGTGACGAGACTCCACAGGGCTGCACGGTCGAACACTTGCTTGCCCACGCCGCCGGTTATGCGTTCGAGGGCGGGGAGTTTCTTGCCGCGCCCGGAAAGCGCCGCATGTACACGAATGCGGGTATCGAGCAGCTCGGGCGCGTTGTTGCGCGCGCGGTCGGCACGGACTTTGAGCGGTGGGTGTGCGAGAGCGTGACGGAACCGCTGGGGATGGAGGGCGTCGAGGTAGCCGGCTCGCCAGCCAAGGACTACCGCGCAAGCATCGAGGATCTTCTTGTGCTTGGTCGTGAGTTCATGAGCCCCACGCTCATATCGTCTGAGCTTGCTGAATCCGCGCACCGCCCCCATTTCCCGGATCTTTCCGGTGTGCTTCCCGGTTACGGCCGCCAAAGCCCGAATGACTGGGGTCTGGGTGTGGAGATCAAGGGGAAGAAAAACCCGCATTGGACGGGCGCCCTTAACTCGGAGCGCACGTTTGGGCACTTCGGCCAGTCGGGGTCGTTTCTCTGGGTTGACCCGGAGGCGGTTCCGGGTGGGCTCAGCGCAGCATTTTTGTCGTCGAAGCCGTTTAGTGAGGAGCATGCCGGCGTGTGGCCCGCTCTCAACGACACCCTCGTTCGGGCGGCGCGAGCGCAATCCTGAACAACGATGCTGTTCACTAGGTCACTATTGTGGAGTAACGACACGAAGTGAGAGGAACGGGCAGTGCAGCAGGCTAGCGATCAGGGTACGAAACGTGGGCTCCGCATTATTGTCGCAGGCGGTGACGGTTTTTGCGGCTGGCCCACGGCGCTGCACCTCTCGAAGCAGGGACACGAGGTCACGATTATTGACTCCCTCGTGCGTCGCGACATCGATGACGAACTCGGCTCGAACTCAGTGACCCCGATTCTCCCTCTCGAGCAGCGCGTCGCCGCATGGAAGGAAATCTCGGGATCGAGTATCGACGTACGGATCGGCGATCTTGGCGACTACGACTTCTTGAGCGCAGTCGTCACCGAGGTGCAACCCGAGGCCTTCGTGCACTTCGCCGAGCAGCGCAGCGCTCCCTATTCGATGATCAACCGTGAGCACGCCATTTACACGCAGCGCACCAACGTCGAGGGGACGCTCAACGTTCTGTGGGCGATCCGCGACTTCGCTCCAGAATGTCATCTCGTGAAGCTCGGAACGATGGGCGAGTACGGCCAGCCCAATATCGACATTGAGGAAGGCTTCATCGAGATCGAACACCGCGGCCGCAAGGACCGCCTGCCGTTTCCGAAGCAGCCGGGTAGCTTCTACCACCTCTCGAAGGTGCACGATAGCGACAACATCATGTTCGCGTGCAAGATCTGGAATATCGCCGCGACCGACCTCAACCAGGGCATCGTTTATGGGCTCCACACGAATGAGACCCGCATGGATCCTCGCCTCGTGAATCGCTTCGACTACGACGCGGTGTACGGTACAGCGCTCAATCGCTTCCTCATTCAGGCCGCGGTCGGCCACCCCCTCACGGTGTACGGGGAGGGCTCCCAAACTCGTGCGTACCTCAATATCGAGGACACCGTGCGGTGTATCGAACTCGCGTGCTCGAACCCCGCGGCGCCCGGTGAGTTCCGCGTGTTCAACCAGTTCACGGAGTCCTTCAGCGTTGAGGAACTCGCCGTCAAGGTCGTCTCGGCAGCCGCGCAACTCGGCATTGATGCACGGATCGACCACCTCGAGAACCCGCGCGTGGAAAAATACCACCACTACTTCAACGCGGTGAATACGCGCCTTATCGATCTTGGCCTCGAACCGCACCTTCTTACCGAGAGCGTGCTCGTGGAGATCCTCGAGTCAGCCCGCGCTCACACCGACCGCGTGAAGAACGAGTTGATCCTCCCGGGCGTCACGTGGCGCAAGTAAACCTCCGGGCTGGCGAGGCGCCACTCAAGGTTCTCCTCGTGACCGAGACGTTCGTGCCGAGCGTCGACGGGGTCGTCACGCGCCTGAGCCACCTCGTTGATCACCTCCTCACCGAGGGACACGAGGTGGAGATCATCGCGCCGGGGCTTGGCGTCGAGAAATACCAGGTGGCGTCGGAATCCACGAAGCTGCGCCGGGGCCTGAGCGCTCCCATTCACGGTGCCCGAACCGTGCACGTGCCGTTCTACCCGAGCCGGCCCTGGTCGCTCCCCACCCCTTCCGCACACCGCCTCACCGAGCGGGTCGTGCGGGAGTTTCGCCCCGACGTTATCCATGCCGCGCAGCCGATCCTGCTCGGCCAGACAGCCGTCCGCGCGGCGCGGCGGTACCGGATTCCGCTTGTCGCGAGCTACCACACGAATCTTCCTGCATATCTTTCCCGATATCGCGCGTGGGCGTGGAGCGCGCCGATCATCGCACAGGCAACTCGGCGCCTCCACCGCGGTGCCGCCGTCAACGCCGTCACGAGCGAAGCGATGCGCAAGGAAGCTCGTTCGATGGGGCTTGAGCACGTCGAGGTCGTGCGCAGGGCCGTGGACACGCGGCTTTTTCATCCGGCGGAGAGTCCGACGCCAGCCCCGCCACATGGCGACAGACAAGGCAGATTGAGGCTGCTTTTCGTGGGGCGTCTCGCCGCCGAGAAAGATCTGATTCGACTCGTGCCCCTCATGCGTCGCCGCGATGATCTTGAATTGACGATCGTGGGTGAGGGGCCGCAGCGCGCCACCCTCGAGCGTGAGTTCCGCGGCACCCGCACGCAGTTCGCAGGACTTCTCCGCGGCGAGGCTCTCGCGCAAACCTACCGCGCGCACGACCTCTTCGTGTTTCCCTCCGTGACCGAGACGCTTGGCCTCGTGCTACTTGAGGCGATGGCTTCGGGCCTTCCGCCCCTCGCGGCTCGCTCCGGCCCCACGAAGGAGCAAATCGTTGACGGTGAAACGGGTTTCCTCTTCGGCAGCGAAACTGAACTCGAGCAGAGGCTCAATGTACTCGCGGGAAAAAGGGGCGTGGAGCTAAGAGCTTCCGTGGCAGCCGCAGCGCGGCGCGAGGCTGAAAAGCACTCGTGGGTAGCCGCGAGCGAGGACTTCGTGGATCTTTACCGCCGCGCGATCGCGGGTCGATAGCGGCGTGGATTACCTCTTGGCGCCGTAGAGCAGCCAGGACGTGCGCGTTGAGGCGATCCACCGCATCCCTGCGATCGCGAGGATCGACACGATGGCGAGGAGGATCGCGGGGGTGAAGTTCGCGGAAGTCGCGGCTTCAGCTGCCGCGGCGTTCGCGCCGGGTCGCAAGGCGAAGGCGAGCGCCGTGGCAATTCCGACGGTGACGACGCCGAGCACGATGCCAACGACCATAAAGGTGCGCGCGAAGGTGCGAAGCCATGCCTCTCCATCCGCGGGATACCCCACTCCCGCGCGATGTTTCTTTGAGGCGACACCGGCGATGCACCCTGCCGCGACCACGCCAATCACCCACGTGAGGAAAAGCCCAAGCGAAAGCCACCACGTGATTTGTGAGGCGGCAAGACCAGCCAGAACGCCCGCGAGTGCGCCGAGAAGCCCAAGGCGCGCAAGGAAGGCCGCGGCGGCGGCGTCGGTGTTAAGGTTCGGCGGGAACTCCGCGAACGCTTCGTCGCCGTAGCCGTGGGCGTTCCAATCCTGGGTTTCGCTCATGAGGTCATTCCTTGGGTGAGGCCGCGGCTTTTGCTGCGGCGGGCAGTGCGGTAATGATGCGATCAAGGATATCGGGCGTGTGAGCCTTCGAAACGAAACACGCCTCGAAAGCGCTCGGCGGAAGGTAAATACCCTGGCTTAGCATCGAGTGGAAGAAGCGCGCAAAAGCGTTGGTGTCCTGGCTCTTCGCCTCCTCGTAAGAGCGCACCTCGCGATCCGTGAAAAACACCGAGAAAAGGGTGCCGAAGCGATTGATCGTATGCGGCACGCCTTCGGCGCTCAGTGCGTCGTCGAATGCAGAGATAAGGGTGGTGACCGACTCGTTGAGCTGGGCGTAAAGCGCGTCATCGAGCTGGCTCAACGTCGCGATGCCCGCGGCGGTGGCGAGTGGATTTCCCGAGAGCGTGCCCGCCTGGTACACGGGGCCAAGGGGTGAGAGGCGCTCCATGATGTCGGCTCGGCCGCCAAAGGCTCCCACGGGCATGCCGCCGCCGATGACCTTGCCGAAGGTCACGAGGTCCGGGACCACGCCGTCGAGGCCGTGAGCGCCGGTAGCGCTCGCACGAAAGCCCGTGAGAACCTCGTCGACGATGAGGAGTGCGCCTGCCGCATGCGCTTTTTCGAGAAGGAAAGCGTTGAAATCTCCCGGATCGATCACACCCATGTTGCACGGTGCACCCTCGGTGATCACCGCGGCAATTCTCTCGCCGTGCTCGGTGAACGCTTCGTGCACAGCCTCGCGGTCACCGTAGGGGAGCACGAGGGTTTCGGCGGCCGTCGGATCCGTGACCCCCGCCGAGCCCGGCAGCGAAAACGTGGCCACCCCCGAACCTGCCTCCGCGAGGAGCGAATCGACGTGGCCGTGGTAGCAGCCCGCGAATTTCACGATGAGATCGCGCCCCGTGAAACCGCGCGCGAGTCGAAGCGCGCTCATGGTTGCCTCTGTGCCCGAGTTGACCATGCGGATCTTGTCGACCGCGGGGATGCGGTCGATCACGAGTTCGGCGAGGCGAATTTCGCCCTCGTGGGGAGCGCCGAAGCTGAGGGAATGAGAGGCGGCGTCGGTCACGGCGTTGACGACGGTCTCGTCGGCGTGGCCGAGAATCATGGGCCCCCACGAGCCCACGAGGTCCACGTACTCCGTGCCTTCGACATCAGTGAGAAGCGCACCCTTCCCGTTCACGAGATACGGGGGAGTGCCGCCAACGCTCCCGAAGGCGCGCACAGGGGAGTTCACACCTCCGGGGATCGAGTGCTGGGCACGGGCGAAGAGCTCGGCGTTCGTGGACATGGAAACCTCCTGAGGGGTGGGGATCAGGCGAATTCGCGAAGGTGCGGGGGCAGATCGGCGAGGAGCTTCGCCGCATACGGTGCGTAATACGTGAGCACGTGAGAGGCGCCCGCGCGCTTGAAGGCGAGGAGCGACTCGAGCACGGCGCGCTCGCGGTCGAGCCAGCCGTTCTGGCAAGCGGCCTCGATCATCGCGTATTCGCCAGAGACCTGATAGGTGCCCACGGGCACGGGGCTCGCGGCGGCAACCTCGGCGATCACGTCGAGGTAGGCAAGGCCGGGCTTGACCATGATCATGTCGGCGCCCTCAGCAAGGTCCAATTCAAGCTCGCGAAGCGCCTCTCGACCATTCGCCGGATCCTGCTGGTAAGTTTTGCGGTCGCCCTTGAGGGAAGAATCGACGGCTTCACGGAAGGGGCCGTAGAACGCCGAGGCATACTTCGCGGTGTAGGCGTAGATCGCGACGTCCGTGAAGCCCTCCGAGTCGAGCGCGTCGCGGATCGCGGCGATCTGGCCGTCCATCATGCCCGAGGGGGCCACAACGTGTGCGCCCGCGCGGGCCTGGGCGAGCGCCATCTCGCGATACACCTCGAGGGTCGCGTCATTATCCACGCCACCATTGTGGTCGAGGAGCCCGCAGTGGCCGTGATCCGTGAATTCATCGAGACACAGATCGGCCATCACCAGAAGCGAATCGCCAAGCTCCTCGCGAAGGCGCGCGAGAGCGACGTTCAGGATCCCGTTCGGGTCGGTGGCGCCGGATCCGACGGCATCCTTCTTCTCGGGGATGCCAAACAGCATGATGCCGCCAAGCCCGAGCTCAGCTGCTTCTCGAGCGGCCTCGACGAGAGAGTCGAGCGAGTGCTGCATGACCCCGGGCATCGAGGCGATTTCGCGGGGTTCGCTCGCGCCTTCGCGCACGAAAGCCGGAAGAATGAAATCGGCGCTGCGAAGGGTCACTTCGCGATTGAGGCGGCGCATCGCGTCGCTCGCACGAAGGCGGCGGGGGCGATGGAAGGGGTGCTTCACGGTCATTACTTGGTGTCCTTTCCCAGTACTTCGGCAACGGCTTCAGCGAGCGCGCGATCGCTTGGATCCTTCGCGACCGCGGCAACCGGGAGATTGACGCTGATTGCCGCTTCCTCGCTCGGTTTGCCGATCACGACGAGTTTCGTGCTCTCGTGGATCGCGAGCTTCGAGAGCGCGCGCACGATCATGGGGCTCGTGGCAACGACGGCGCTGAAGCCACCCGCGGCGAGATTATCGACGACGTCGCGCGGTTGGGGGATGGTTTTGGGGCGGTACGCGGTCTCTCGCTGAACCTCGTAGCCCGCCATGCGGAGTGCGAGCTCGAGCTGCGGTGCAGCGGCGGAGCTGACGGGGTAGAAGATGCGCTGGGCGAGTCCGTCCCCACCCTGCTGATTGACGGGAAAGACGTCGATAAGAGAAGCGGCGCTTCCCTGTGCGATGGTCTCGACCTCGAGGCCGGCCTCGCGCGCGGCCTTCGCCGTGGCCTCACCGACCGCGGCGGCTTTGAACTCCTGGACCGCGGGAAGTTCCGACCATTCGGGCAACGCTCGAAGCGCTTTGACGGTCGTGACCGACGTGAGAAGGAGCCAATCGAATTCGCCGTGGGCAAGGTCGCTCAGGGCATCGCGCAGGTCCGCGTCGGTTTCGAACGTGAACTCCGTGAACGGCGAGTGCACGGCCTCAAAACCGCGGCTTTTGAGTTCCGCGACGAGACCATCGCCGCGCCCTTCGGGGCGTGTGACGAGAACGGGTGCTGTCATGCTAGCCACTCCTCAGCAAGTAGATCGCGGGCGCCGGCGGCGAGCATGTCCTCCGCAAGCGCCCTGCCCGTGGCCTCCGCAGAGGCGACCGTCACCGTTTCATCGGTGTGGATATCGCGAACAATTGTCGTGTTTCGACCGTATACCCCGGCCTTGAGAATGAGTCGATCATCGCCGGTGACCTCGGCGAATGTCGCAACGGGCGCCGAGCATCCGGCCTCGAGTGCGCGTAGAAGCGCGCGTTCGGCTGCCACGGCGAAGCGCGTCGGTGCGTGATCGAGCGCCGAGAGCGCAAGGGCGAGAGGGCTTTCGGGATCCAGATCCTCACGAACCTCGACCGCGAGTGCTCCCTGCGCGGGCGCGGGCAGGAACTGCCACGGGTGAAAAACCTCGGCGATGCGGTCGTTGAGCCCCAGCCGCAGAAGGCCCGCCGCGGCGAGCACAACGGCGTCGAGTTCACCGCGTTCGGCGAAAGCCATGCGCGTCTCGATATTGCCTCGGATTGGCACGATCTCGAGGTCCGGGCGCGCGAGCATGAGCTGCGCCGCACGCCGCGGGCTACCCGTGCCCACACGACCTCCGATGGGGATCGAGTTGAGGCCCGTGAGACCTTCGCGTGCCACCAGGGCATCGGCGGGGTTTTCTCGCACGGGGATCGCGGCGAGGCGAATGCCCTCGGCGGGCGTAGTGGGCAAATCCTTGAGCGAATGCACGACGACGTCCACCTCGCCGGCGAGGAGCGCCTCGCGCACGGCGGAGACGAACACGCCTGTGCCGCCGATGCGTGTGAGCGGGCTCGTGCGATCGCGATCTCCGTGAGTGGACACGTTGACGAGCTGGAAACCGTCGGAAACTCCTTCCCCGCCCGGTACCAGCTGACGTGCCACCCACGCGGACTGGGTGCGCGCGAGTGTGGAGGCGCGGGTACCGAGGCGCATCATGCGAAGGTGCCTTCCGGGGTGCGCACGAGGCAGCACTCGAGTCCGCACGCTCCCGTGCTCCCTTCGTTCTCGAGCGCGCCCGGAACGTCGATCGCTGCGCGCCGTTCGAAGCCGGGTGTGACGGCCTCTTCGACGAGGTCGGCGAGTGTCCCGATGTAGCGGTCATCGCTTCCCGAGGTTGGCACTCGGATAAACGCGAGCCCTTTGTTTTCGGCAGATTCCTTAGCCTCGGTGTCGAGGTCCCACACGACCTCCACGTGGTCGGTCACGAACCCGATCGGCACGACGATGAGCGCGGAACGGCCTTCGAGGTCCTCGATCACGTCATTGATGTCTGGCTCAAGCCACGGCACGTGCGGTGCGCCCGAGCGCGATTGATAAACGAGCTGGTAGTTTTCGGGAGTGTGCTCGGCCCCGAGATCCTCACGCACGCGGCGCATGACGTACTCGATCGCCGCTTCGTGCTGAGCGACGTACCATCCGCCAGAACCCTTCTCCCACGTGCTTTTCGGGCCCGACACATCCGCCATCGTCGTCGGAATCGAGTGCGTCGAGAAGAGAATCTCGATGGCACCAGCCTCGTGACCGTTCGTGCGGTGTGCCTCCAGGGCATTCTTCACGCCGTCCACGACGGGTTCGAGGAATCCCGGATGGTTGTAGTACACGCGGGCCTTATCGATCTCGACCGTGCCTTTCAGTCCAGTCTCGTCGAGGGCCTTGCGGAAGTCCTCGTGGTACTGGTGGCAGCTCGAATAGCTCGAATACGCGCTCGTTACGAGGCCCACAACCTTCGTATGGCCGTCTTCGTGGATCCGTCGAACCGTGTCGGCAACGTACGGCTCCCAGTTGCGGTTGCCCCAATACACCGGAAGGTCGATGCCCCGGCGCTTCAGCTCGGCTTCGAGCCGGGCGATGAGGTCGCGGTTTTGTTCGTTGATCGGGCTCTTGCCGCCGAGTGCCCGATAGTGGGTTGCCACCTCTTCGAGGCGCTCATCAGGAATGCCGCGCCCGCGCGTCACATTGCGCAGGAAGGGAATCACGTCCTCCTGTTTTTCCGGCCCGCCGAACGAAGAGAACAGGATCGCCGTGTGGGTCACAGAAGCACCTCCACGACCTCGTCGAGCTCTGCGATGCGATGGCCCGTGTGGAAGGGGAGTTCCTCGCGTACGTGAAGGCGGGCCTTTGTGTAGCGCAGGTGGCGCATCATGTCGACAAGCTCCGGGAGGGTGTCGGCCTCGAAACTCAGGAGCCACTCGTAGTCGCCGAGCGCAAACGCGGCGGTCGTATTGCCCCACACGTTCGGGTATTCGCGACCGTAAATGCCGTGCTCCTTCATCATCTCCCGGCGTTCACCTTCGTCAAGGAGGTACCAGTCGTAGCTGCGCACAAACGGGTACACGGTGATCCAGTCCTTGCGCTCTTTATCGGCCTCCATGAAGGCAGGCTTGTGGCTGCGCGAGAACTCGTGACCGCGGTGCACGCCCATGGCCTGCCACTCCTTCTCGAGGTAGGTGCCGGCGATCGAGTTTTCGAACAGGCGCAGGGCCTCCTGGATCGCCTCGGGGCGCTCGCTCGCGAGCCAGATCATGAGGTCGGCCTCGGCACGGAAACCGGAGACATCGTAAAAGCCGAGCACCTCGACGTCCGCGCTCGCGAGCGACGCGATGGTCCGTTCGAGATCCTCGAGAACCTGCTCGGGGCTCACGATGCCTTCATCGTTGAGTCCGCCGATCTTGCGGTAGACGGAATAGGCGGTAAAACGGATTTCTTCCTTGGCATCCTCGCTCATGGGAGCGTCCTTTCTTCGTGTGGTGCGTGAAGTGTTAGCGCGAGGCGAGCTCGCGTGTGAAGCGGGTAATGGCCTCGAGCCCGTTGCCGGCGCGCCAGGCGCCCGTGAGTTCGAGGTGGGGGAGGGAAGCGTCGGCCCCGCGGGTCTGCGTTTCGAGTGCGCGCGCGAGGGTCTCGAGGGCCGCCGTATGGCCCGGACCGGATTGACGCATGGTGCCGGTCCAGTCGGTGAGGGCCCAGTTCGCGACGTTCAGGTCCGACGCTTTCATGCCAAAAATCGCGGCAGCATCGTCGATCGCGAGCCACGGGAACTGTTCGGGCTCGGGCAGGTCTCCTTCGGGGTCGGGGCTATAGGAGAGGCGAACGACGTTCCGCCCGGGCTTCGAGGCTTCCGCGGCGCGGTGAATATGCTCCCACTTGGCACTCGCGTGGGTCATGGCTTTCGCGCGGATCGTGGTCGAGGCCGGGTCAACGAGAACGCCGTTGCCTCGTGGTTTCGCGTTCAGCTCGGGGTTGTCGAGAACGAGCGTCGCAAGCCGTACGGGCGTTGCGGGGGCAACGGGGATGAGGTTCGCAATGGCGGGTGCCGGTGCGCTCAGAAGGTGACGCGCGAACTCGGGTCCCGTGGCGATCACGAGGTTGCGGGCCTTGAACTCGCGCGTGAAGGCCGCTGCCCGGGTCGCGGCGGTGATGGTCCACGTTCGATCCTCGCTTGAGGCGCGCAACCCGAGCACGGGGGTGTGAGTGAAGATCCTTCCGCCGTGGGCCTCGATGTCGCGCGCGAGGGCTTTTGGCAGTTCCGCCATTGACGGCGTGAGCGAATGCACCGCGGATCCGGAGCTCGAGCGCACCCCTCGACGTTCGAGGATTTCTTCGACCGCTCTGCGAGCGCTCCCGAGCTCTCGCACGCGCTCAGCGAGCTGCGGCATGACAGCGCGCAATTCGAGTTTGTCAGGATCGGCCGAGTGCACGCCCCGGATGATCGGGGCCACGAGCCTTTCGAGCACGGCTTTTCCGTAGCGTGCGCGCACAAACTCGGCAACGGTCACACTCTCGCCCGTTGCCCGCTTCGCTGGCACGAAGCGTTCGCGCCAGGCTCGCACGGCACCCCAAAAGCCGAGGGCGTCGCGCACGTCCTTCGCGAGGGGCTTCGCGGGCATACCGAGCACAGCGTTGCGCGGCGAGGCATAAGCGCGTTCGTCGCCGACGATGAAACTCGAGCCGGTCGCGGGTGCCACCACGCGATCCTCAAGGCCAAGGTCTTTGACGAGGTCAAGCACGGCGCCGCGCCCGATCGCGAAAGCTTCCGCCCCGGTGTTGGCTTCAATTCCTTCGAGGGTGTGTGACCACACTGCCCCGCCCACGTGAGCGTTCGCTTCGAGCACGAGAACTTGCTCGCCTCGCAGGGCGCGTTCACGCGCAAAAATAAGACCGGAGATCCCGCCGCCGATCACGACGGTATCGATCGTACGCATGTCCAGTGCTCCTACTGTTCGTGAATGAATGCCACGAGGTCGGTGAGGACCTGCGGGTCCGTGTCGGGTGGTACCCCGTGGCCGAGATTGACGACGTGCCCGGCGGCAGCGCGGCCTTCGCGTACGATACGCGCGGCCTCTGCCAGACGGGCTTTTTCTGAGGAGAAAAGGAGGGCGGGGTCGAGGTTGCCTTGGAGGGCCGTGCCGGCCGGGAGAGTGGCAATGGCGGTGGGGATGGGGGTGCGGTGGTCGAGCCCGACGGTTGTTGCGCCGGCCTCGTGGATGGCGTGGAGCATGTGCCCTGTGCCAACGCCGAAGTGGATGCGCGGAACATCGAGGCCGTCAAGGTGCGTGAAGACGCGCGACGAGAACTCAAGCACGTGAGCGCGATACGTCGCTTCGGCGAGCGAGCCTGCCCACGAGTCAAAAAGCTGCACGGCGCTCGCGCCCGCCTCAACCTGCGCGCGAAGAAATTCACCCGAGAGGTCCGCCACCCACGTGGCCAGACGCCCCCACAGCTCGGGCTCGGCAGTCATGAGAGCGCGCGTGCGAAGATGATCGCGGCTTGGGCGCCCCTCGACCATGTAGCTCGCGACGGTGAACGGCGCCCCGCAAAAACCAATGAGAGGCGTCGCTGCGAGCTCACGGGTCGCGAGACGCACGGCTTCTCGGATGGGCTCGAGTGAAGCGCGGTAGACGTCGTCGACCGGCGGCAGAGCATCGATGTCGGCCTTGGAACGGATCGGGTGGGCGAGCACGGGGCCGATGCCCGGTTCGATGCTCACGTCGATGCCCGCGAGTTTGAGCGGGACCATGATGTCGGAGAAGAAGATGCCCGCATCGACCTTGTGCCGACGCACTGGCTGGAGTGTAATTTCCGCGACGAGCTCGGGCATGAGGCAGCTCTCGAGCATGCTCGTACCCTCGCGAGCTTTGCGATACTCGGGCAACGAGCGACCCGCCTGGCGCATGAACCACACGCTCGGTGGTGCGGAGGCGACTTCGGCGCCTCGGCCAGCGAGCCGCGTGACAAGGGCGGTATTGGATGCGGTGGAAGGAACAGCTGGCGTGGGAGAGTGTGGCGTGGTCATCGCCTCTATTGTGCCCGATCTCGATGAGAAAGACGTCCCGGCGCCGTAGGCTTGCGCCATGCTCATTGCGCTGCGTGCCACACACGACAACCTAGGACTCGAGGGTCTCGAGCGCATCACCCGCGGCTCCGAAAACCTTGATGCGCGCCTCGCCGCGCTGAACGAGGCCCACCCGGAGCAGCCCCTTACGGGCTGGGTATGCCTCGCGACGTGCAACCGTCTCGAAGTGTACGCCGATGTTGACCGCTTTCACGATGCCATCGACCTCGTCACGCGAGCCGTGATCGATACGAGCAACCTTCCCTCGGAGGAAGTCGCCCGAATGCTGGTCGTTGATGCCGGCAGCATTTCCGCACGCCACATGTACGAAGTTGCCGCAGGCATGAACTCCCAGGTGCTCGGCGAGGCCGAGATCACCGGTCAAGTGCGGGCAAGCTTCACGAATGCCCTCGCCGCCGGACACACCACCACGCTCCTCAACGACCTGTTTCAGGGGGCACTGCGCACCGCAAAGCAGGTCACCTCGAAGACCAAGGTTGGAGCCGCGGGGCGAAGCTCCGTTGCGGTCGCCCTCGACTCCGCGCACCTTTTCCGGACTGAGCTCGAGGGGCGCGACGCTCTCCTGATCGGCACCGGTGCCATGGCCCGCGTGGCGAGCGCCGAACTGCACCTGAGGGGAATCGGCGGCCTTCACGTGTTTTCCCCGAGCGGCCGCGCCGAACAGTTTGCCGATTCGCACGGCGCGCTGCCGGTAGCGCCAGAGAATCTCGAAGCGGCACTCGCGAAGGCCACCGTCGTCATTGCCGCCTCCGGCGGAGGCACGTACGCGATCGACACCCCCATGCTGACCCGCGCCCTTGAACAGCGGGCGACGAGCGAAGACCTCGTGATGTTGGATCTCGCGCTTCACAGCGATATTGAGCCCGCAGCGGCAACACTCCCGGGCGTGCGCGTCATCCCGCTCGAGTCGATCAGAGCTGGTGAAAGCGGCCACGGCGAGATCGCGCGCGCACGGGAACTGATCGACACCGGCGTTGTGCGATTCGAAGAACGCCAGCAGATCCGCGCCGTTGACCCCGCCGTGAGCGCTCTGCGCCGAAGCGTCAAGGACATGATCGTTCTCGAAGTGGACGAGGTGCGCCGAAGCTCCGGCGAAGCCGCCGCCGAACAGGTGCAACGCTCGCTGGGGCGCGTCTACAACAAGCTTCTTCATTCCCCGATGGTGCGCGCGCAAGAGCTTGCCAAGACCGGCCAGGCTCATCAGTTCCTCGAAGCCGTCCACACCATTTTCGGGGTGGACGTCTCGGGAACATTGAGCGTCGATGGTGCCCGGTCAGCGTCGGAATCAGCCGCTCCCACGCGCGAGGGGCTTGAGCGGCCGCCCATGAGCGTCGCGAAAATGGAACAAATGCGCCGCGATCTGGAAGCCGCCCAGGCGCGCGAAGAAGAGCAGGCTGCGCACACCGAGCACGGGGGAGAACGCGATGTTTGATGACCGCGTTGAGATTGGCGAAAGTGCCGAGGCGCGCCTTCGAGCGCTTCTCAGCGAAGGGGCTCCCGCGTCAAGTGCGGGTGCGTTCGCTTCTCTTCCCGCGCTGCTGGTCGATGGGGATGACACCCCCGAGGCGATCCACGCACGCATCGATCTCGCTCTCTTGTGCGCGGCCGAGGGCCTTCTCGACAGCGCCCTCTACCAGATCGACGAGCTCACCAAGGATGCCCGCCGCGTGCGTGACACGTCCGGTGACGACACGATCGTCGAGCGCGCCGACGCGGCGCGGGACGCGATCGAATCAGCGCAATAAAAGCTTGTGCGCTCGTGTATTCCATGCCTTTACCAGCAGGAACGAAGGTCGTGTTCATGACCGCTGTTCGGAAAGAAGCAGGCGAAACCGCTCGAGGCTATGAAATTGAGGGAACCTCGGGTGAGAAGACTGCCGTGGCGGCAAGGTAGAGATCATACGGGTCGGAGACCGCCGTCAGCTCGCGGCATGAGTGCATGGAGAGGATGGGCACGCCCACATCGACAGTCGTCATGCCGAGGCGAGTCGCGGTAATCGGGCCGATTGTGGAACCGCACGGCATTGCGTTATTCGACACGAACTCCTGGTACTCGATGCCGGCATGGGCGCATGCACGAGCCCAGAATGCGGCCCCGCGGGCGTCGGTCGCGTAGCGCTGGTCGGCGTTAATCTTCAGGATAGGGCCCCTGCCAGCTACCGGCTGGTTGGCGGGGTCGTGGCGCTCGGGGTAGTTCGGGTGGACCGAGTGGCCGACGTCTGACGACACTACGATCGAGCGGTTAAATGCGCGTCGCCGTTCTTCATCGCTCGCGCCGAGTGCGGAGTAAAGCCGCGTGAGAACATCCTCGAGGAATGGGCCGGCCGCCCCGGAACGGCTTGCCGAGCCGACTTCTTCGTGGTCGTTCGCGACGAAGAGGGAAATGTGGTCGTGTGCGGATGCGTCTTGGGCCTTAATCGCCTCGAGCCCTGCAAAGGTGGAGAGGAGATTATCAAGCCGTGCGCTCGCGAGAAACTCTTGCCGGGCACCAATGAGTTGGGGCTCCTGGGCATCGACAGTCACGATGTCGTAGCCCGCGATGTGCTGCGGGTTGATCCCCGCGATCGCGGCGAGATCGGCGAGGACGTCATGCTCGCCACCCTCTGCAAGTCCCGTGATCGGCTGGAGGTGCTTTTGAGCATCGAGCGTGAGCCCATCGCGATTCACAGCGCGGTCCAGATGGACCGCCAGTTGCGGAACCCTCAGGTACGGTCCCGTGTGCACGAGAACTTCCTCGCCGTCCATGAGGACGATGCGACCGGCAAGTTTCAGGTCGCGGTCGAGGAAAGAATTAAACAGCGCACCGCCATAGACCTCGACGCCAACTTGGTTGAAGCCGTGCGAGGTGATCGAGCTTTTGGGCTTGAGTTTCAGCGCTGGTGAATCCGTGTGCGCTCCGAAGATACGAAGTGCGGTGGTCGAAACGGCTGTATCTGGAACGACGAACGCGATGACGGAGCCATCGCGCGTGACGACGTAGCGGCCACCGGCAGTGACGCTGGCCCAGGCTTCGGCTTCATCGAGCTCGATGAAGCCTTGTTCGATGAGGGATGCCTTGACGGTCGCGGCGGCATGGAACGAGCTTGGCGACTGAGAAACAAAACGCCCTAGTTCCTGGGCAAAAGCTTGGGCGGCTGCAGTGTCAGAGCGGTTCACGTGAAGGTCCCTTCGCTGGAGAGTAGCGTCACAAGCTTACGCGACTACGAGTCATTGGGCGCTAGGTAGACGTGTGCTGCCTGGTGAAAAACCGCAGTCATCAACGCGATACAGGAAGGCGTTTCCTCGCCGGTACACGACCGTGAGGCCCTTTGTTTTTTGGAGGTGCGTCAAACCCGGGTGCTGCACGCCCGCAGAGTTGACATTATGACCCTCGAAGTGGACGACGTAGGGAGTGCCAACGTCGCGAAGAGCCTCGCAGACCTCGGGATTGGTGTCGATCTCGTTGAGGTGGTCCCTCACGTAGATGGAGGAGGGGTCTGAGCCGTAACTGCCCATGTGGCGACCCGTCACGTTAATTCCGGTGAAAGCGTAGATAAGACCCTCACCGTGCCAAGAGTCTGTCCAGACCACGGCATCCTCCGGGAGATAACGCGGGAGAGCTTCGATAAAGAGCATCTCCTGGGTGTTAACGGTGTTGGAGGTACTCGTCACTGAGTAGAAACGCTCCATCCCGTCGATCTTGGCGTCCATGGCCGGGGTTGCTTGCGTCGCGAACACTGTTCCGAGAGCCACGAGCGCTGAAGCTAACGCCGCCACGAGATGCGAATAGCGGACCCTCCCGCGGAGTCGGTAAACGAGGGTGCCGGCAAGGGAGGCGAGATACCCGAGCCCCGCTATGGCGAGAGGCACTGTCGTGAGACCAAGCAGTCCGTAGAGTCGCTCGGGATCGGAGTACCACACCCCGACGAGCGCGGTTCTCAAGGGACCACGAGTGAATGATGCAGCAACGACATAGAGAGCTGCGCTGATCCCCCAGAAGGCGATGAGTGGGTAAATCGAGCGACGGACAGCAGCCCAGAGGCCGGTGAGCACAAGAAAGCCCACCGCCCACTGCGTCACACCGTAAATAGGGTGGTGGATGATCGTCGTGCCAATCGCTTGCGTCACCGTGAGATCCGGGGCCCACGTATCCGCTGAAGAGCCGGAGGGGCGGAGCCGAGCCCACGCCGCTACCGTTGCTGAACAGAGCGCAAGAGCCATCACCGCCCGAAAAGCAACGCTGGACCATTGCCGTGTGACGAGTGCGCGCAGGAGTTCCAGCAGAACGAAGGCTGAGCAAAAGAGCATGACAACGAGGGCCGCAGTTGGGTGAGCCAACGCCGTACCGGCCGAGCCTGCGACGGCCGATACGACGATAAAAGGCCAGCTTAGATTGCGGCGGAGAGGTCCGCGCACGACCATCATGAAAAGCGCGACCAGGGAAGGTGCAAGGCAATATCCCAAGAAATTGGGGTAGAGAACTCCAAAGTCGAGAAAGTGGAAGGGGAAAGCGGGAAATGCTGCGAGTGCGACACCGCCGGGGAGAATGGCGTACTTCCACAGATCGCGGGGGAGCGAAACCTTGAGAAGAGCAATGATCGATGCAGGCCAAACGATCAAAAGAGCGGCGATGATCGTGGCGTTCGTACCAATTGCGACTTGCATGGACTGCACAGACGCAAGGGTGAGAGAGGCGATGTCGTGCCAAGCGCCAGGGTAGAAATGCGAGGTTGACACCGGCTGGATGTGTTCCTGCAGTGTCAGGCTTGAAGCTCGACCGGTTTCGACGATCCCTCTAATAGCATTGAGATGAAAAACGTTGTCATATTGCTGACCGAAGGCGTAGGGAGTTTGGAGAAAATTCCGAACGTGGCGCAGCATGAGAACCCAGTAGCCCAGGACGGCCACCACGAGCATCGCGGGCATGCATGTGAGTGCATGGCCGATTCTTGAGAGAGTTAATTTTGCGTTCGCGTCAGCGTTGGCTGGCACGGCGCGCCGACGGGAAACCATGTCTGCGCGGTGAGAGTGGTGGCCCCTTCCGCGACGACCGCCCCTGTAATGACGAATCAACCAGGGCGTCCATGAAATCGCGCACAGCACCACCGTTGTCAAAAGGACAGGGAGCGGGCCCCACTTTATCCCGATGCTCTGGGCCCCGATCGCGGTAAGAACGATGATGCCCACGGACACGAGTGGTGCAAAAAGAACTTTCGATACCCAATCCGAACGCCACCCCGAAATGGCGAGAATGCCCGGCACGGTCACCCACAAGCACGCGAAAACCGCGGGGAGGATGAGAGGTTGCCAGGTCATGTGCCACCTTGAAGTGAAAGCTGAGCGCTATGGGTGAAAGAAGTACCTCACGAGAGTACATGGAAAACGGTGCGCTTTGCCTGGCGCTGGGTTTTCGTGCCAATTATGGCAGTAAACGCCTAGGTCCCTTCGCCGTCGGACCCCGCCTTGCCCGCGCCCTTGCCGAGCGGAATCTCGAGCTCTTCGAGGCGGGCTGTCACGTCCTTCGCGATCCCGCTCGTAAACGTGCGGGTGAGATGGTTGTCATCCATGTACACGTACGCGTTGCCTTGGATCGGGGCGCAGCGTCCGTCTGGGCAAATGAGGTCGTTGAGGTCAAGGCGGTAGAGCTTCGCGCCACCCTCCCCGGTCATGCCGGCCAAAGCCGTGCTCGGGTCGGTCGCCGCAAGTTTTGAACTGAGGTCGGCGCCGCACTCCTTGTTGGCGAGCGCGGGGTCGCCCCCGGCATCGATGACGGCTTCGGCGCACGTGTACAGGCTCGTCGGCCAGCGCGGAGCATCGCGAAGGGCGAGCACGTTGACGCCCCTATCGAGAACTGCCTGGATGCCCTCGCGCGTACCTGGAGGCAAAGTCTCATCTGTCCCGGTTGACGTTGCCGCGGTCGACGTCATGAGTACGAGATCGGGGTGGTGGGCGTCGATAGCGTTCATGACCTGGTCGAAGTAGCCCTTGCAGTACTCGCCGTCCTGAAGGCTCGAATCTTCGCGGAACGTGCACGCGTTCTTGGTGAAGTTGATGATCTGCCAGTTGTGCGCTTGGGCCTCGGCGAGGAGGGTGGGGATGAACTGGCGTGAGTGGGAGGAGCCCACGACGAGGACGGTCGCGTTGGTTTTCGCGTCAAGAGGCCGAAGGGTTTCGCAGGGAATATCTTTCGTGGCGACGAGAACGCCGCTCGGGTCGTCACACAGATGGGGAAGGCTTGGCCACTGGTCGTCCAGCTCGAAGCCCTTCGGGCTGAGGGTGTCGGGGTTGAAGGGTTCGGTGAGAACGCGTGAGCTCTCGGGCGAGTCGGCGGTGATGGGGTCCGACGTTTGCTGGCTCGCGAGGTAGCCACGGAGTCCCAGCGCCCCGCCGAGAACGAGGGCGAGGCACGTGCCGATGACCGTGAGGGAGCGCCACCAGGGCGCGCTTTTCCACGAGGGCTTACGGAAACGCGAATCGACGATTGTGGAGAGAATCCACGCAAGGGCCATGCTCCCCGCGATGACGAGGAGGCCGTCGAGGGCGCCTGCGCGCTTTTGCCCGGAGTGGGCGAGCCACAGGATCAGGATCGGCCAGTGCACGAGGTAGAGGCTGTACGAGCTCGACGCGAGAGCGCGAGGGAGCTTCATGGTGAGCACGCGGTCGAAGCCCCACGACGTACCGGAGTATCCCGCAACGATGATGAGGCCAGCTCCCGTGAGGGGCCACAGGGCGATCCAGCCGGGGAAGAGGCCTTGAACGTTGAGCACGATGCCGAGAGACACGAGCAGGGCAAAGCCCACCCAGCCGGCGAGGGCGCGCAGTGTGCGGTGGCGCGGCGCGGTGGGGGAGCCGGGGCGGGCCGAACCGAGAAGACGATCGAGGGTGGGGAGGCTCAGGGCGAGAAGAGTGCCGCACGCGACTTCCCATGCGCGCGCGGGCGTGGAGAAATAGGCGGACGATTGATGCGTGGCCGTGTAGTAGATCGAGAATGCGAATGACGCGGCCGCGATCACGGCAAAGAATCCGAAGGCGACGCGGCGAGGGTGCGCGCTTTTCCTCGCGGCATACTTCGCCGCGATGAAGAGCAGCGGCCATGTGAGGAACACCTGGCCCTGGAGCGAGAGTGACCAGAAGTGTTGGAGCGGGGAGGCGGTTGAGGCGTCGAGCGCGTAGTAATCCACGCTCGTGATCGACAGCCAAATGTTTTGGATGTACGTGGCGGAGGCGATCGCGTGGGAAATCACCGTTTGCCACGAGGATTCGGGCAGGATCAGGTAGCTGCCAAGGAGGGTGCCAAGGATCGCGATGGTCGCGGGAGGCATGAGCCTCGTGAAGGTGCGCAGCCAGTACCGCACGGGCCCGAACGGTTTGCGCGCATCGAGGCGCCGCGCAAACGAGGAGCCGAGCAGGAACGCTGAGATGAACAGGAAGACGTCGACGCCGCCCGAGACGCGCCCGAGCCACACGTGGTAGACGACGATCATGAACACGCTTACGGCGCGAAGCCCTTCGATCTCGGGGCGGAAGTGGGAGGGCTGCGCCTTCGGTGCTGGGGCGCTAGGGGTCGGTGCTGCGGGGGTGTTGTGCCCGGGTGCGGAGGAGTCCGACGGCTGCTCGGCGACCTGCGGTTCCTGGTACCACACGAACGGCTCGCCCGTGTCTTCGGCGGCGCCCCACGCGGCGATGTCTTCGCTTTCGCGTTCCTCGGCCTCTTGCACCCACGAGAAGTCGTCGAGATTCTCGAGTGCGGGTTCTTGCGCGTCCTGAACGAAATCCTCGAGCGCAAAGTTCGGCGCGCCCTCGCTCGTTGAAGGGGCACGGTGCCCGCGTGCGTTCGCCATGTGCCCTTCCGATGATGTGAACGTGGAACGATACAGAACTTTACAGGCCGCGAGCCCGAGCGCACCCCTTATGGGCGTCGACGGTGTGCGCTCTCTCGTGGGAAAATGGCCCAATGAGCACGAGCGAAAAAGAAGGCGCGGGTTTTGATATTGCCGCGCACCACGGTGACAAGGCCCGCGCGGGCGTGATTCACACGCCACACGGCGATATTCAGACCCCGGCGTTTATTCCGGTGGGCACGAAGGCGACCGTGAAATCGGTCCTACCGGAGTCGATGAAAGAGCTCGGCGCGCAAGCGATCCTGGCGAACGCCTACCACCTTTATTTGCAGCCGGGTCACGAGCTCGTTGACGAGGCGGGTGGTTTCGGGGCGTTCATGAACTGGAGTGGCCCCACCTACACCGATTCGGGCGGTTTTCAGGTCATGAGCCTCGGCGCCGGTTTCCAGAAGGTGCTCTCCGAGTCCTTCGCGGGCAGTGATCGCGCGAGCACGCCCGACGGCACGGATCTTGCGACGAAGAAGGGCAAGGAACGCCTCGCGCACGTGGACGATGACGGCGTGAACTTCCGCAGCTTCATCGACGGTTCCGAGCATCGTTTTACGCCGGAGTTTTCAATGCAGATCCAGCATTCGCTCGGAGCGGATGTCATGTTTGCTTTCGATGAACTCACGACTCTCATGAACTCGCGCGGCTACCAGGAAAAAGCACTTGAACGCACGCGGCTGTGGGCCGAGCGCTGTATCGCCGAACATCAACGTCTCACCAAAGCGCGCGAGGGGAAGCCCTACCAGATGCTGTGGGGCGTCATTCAAGGTGCGCAATACGAGGATCTGCGGCGCAAGGCCTCGCGTGATCTTGGTGCGATGACCGTGGAGGGCTGGCAGTTCGATGGCTTCGGCATCGGCGGTGCCCTCGAGAAGGAAAACCTCTCGACGATCGTTGGCTGGGTGACGGACGAGCTTCCCGACGAGAAACCGCGCCACCTTCTTGGTCTTTCCGAAATGGACGACCTGTTCGCGGGCATCGCGGCGGGTGCCGACACATTCGATTGCGTCTCGCCGTCGCGCGTCGCGCGCAACAGCGCCGTGTACACGGCACGTGGCAGGGTGAACCTCACGGGCGCGAAGTACCGCACGCAATTTGCACCGATTGATGAGAGCTGCGACTGCTACACGTGCACCCACTACACAGCCGCGTACATCCATCACCTTTTCAAGGCAAAGGAGATGCTCTCCTCGACTCTGTGCACGATCCACAACGAGCGCTTCGTTGTGCGCCTCGTCGAGGAAATTCGCGCGGCGATCCTGAGCGGCGACTTTGAGGCGCTTCGCGAGGAGCGCACGGGTGCCTACTACGGTGAGTACCGCTAAGCCGTGCGCGGCTTCGATAGTGTTGAGGCGTGAGTGTGAGCGATCTTCAAACCTTCGGCGGCCATAGTGCGAACGAGCGTGCAGAGGCCTACGAGCGGCTTCGTCGCATGTCCACGTGGAGGCTGCTCTCCGCAACGAAGGCACCCGCAACCCTCGCGATTTTGCAGACCGTGTTCCCCGCCGGTGATCGCAGACTCGATCGCTCCGAATTGGTCGCGCGTGTGGCAAGCCACCTGGACCTCTTGCGCGGCGATGAGGATGTTCAGCGTGGGGCTTCGGAGTATGTAGATTCGTGGGTGCGCGAAGGCTATCTCACGCGGCGCGATGACCCGACCACGGTTGAGACGACCTTCGAGCTTTCGGTATCGACCGTTGAGGCGATCGGTTTCATTTCCTCTCTCGAGGAGCATCGCCCCACGACCACCGAGTCGCGCCTCACGCTCGTGATGCAGCAGTTCGAGCGACTCGCCGAAGACACCGAAGGTGACCGCGACGTGCGCCTTCGTGGCCTCCAACTGCGCCGCGCGCAGATCGAGCGAGAAATTCAAGCGCTCAGCGAGGGCGAACTCATGCTGCCTCCCGCTGAGCACTCCGCGGAGCGCCTTCGCGACATCCTCCAAGTCGCCGACGAGCTGAGCGGTGACTTCCTCCAATACCGCGAGGATCTGCGCGCCGTGGACCTCAATCTTCGCGAGCAGATTCTTTCGCCCGAAGGCTCGCGCGGCGAGATTTTGGAGCAGCTCCTCGCGGGCGATGACCTCCTCGGTCAATCCAAGGTGGGCAAAACCTTTACGGCGTTCTTCCGGATGCTCAACGACCCGAAGCAAAATGAGCGCGCCCAGGATCTCGTGGATCGCCTCCTTTCACGTGACTTCACGCGCACACTCACACGCCGCGAACGCGACCGCCTCGCGAACGTGTTCAGCGACCTGTACGAGCCCGCCCAAGAGGTGCTCGACGTCAAGACCGAGCTGTACCGTTCGCTCGCGCGCTTTGTGCGCAGCCAAGATTTCCGCCAGCATCGCGTTCTTCTCGACCTTCTTCAAGAGGCACAGGGCATTGCTCTTGCGCAAAAAGATTCCGTGAGCCATCGCAAGGCCGAACCGATTGATTTGGGGCTTTCGCGCGTGCAGATGAATTCGGTCGCGCAGCACCTTCTCAAGGATCCAAGTGATCCGGGTGTGCCGCCCGAAGCGGAAGTGCATGATGCCTCGCGTCTGAGCGTCGAAGTGCTCGATGAACTCGTGCGCACGAATGACATCGATCTCGTGGGGCTCGCCTCGTCCGTCAACGGCGTTGTCAAAGCGAAGGGCCAGGCGAGCATCGCTCAGGTCGTGCGCGAGCAAGGGGCCCCGCAGGGTCTCGCGAGCATCATCGGCCTCATGTTCCTCGCCACGGCGCACGCGGATGCGCGCGAGGGCGATACTGAGATCGTGCGCTGGCGCGAAGATTCCCTCGAGGCAGGTGGCACGGATTACGCGGCGCGCGTGCCCGCGTTCTTCTTCCTCAGCGAGGTCCCTGAGCAGTAAGCGTCGTGGTGGGCATTGCGGCGCCTGGCCGCTTCGCCGTGGAGACCGCGATACCGGCGATGAGCATCACGAGGAATCGCGCCCAGTCAATGACAAACGGCGCGAAAATCAACAGGAAGCTGAATCGCGGAAGCTTGTCTTGAAGCGATTGAGGGTCCGGTGAAAAGAGGACACCCACCGGGGCGAGGATGAGCGCCCAGATCGCTACGCTCACGATGGCACCCACGAAGAAAGCGATCGCCGCGATCGTCCCGAATCGAGCGGTAGCCGGCGAGGGGCAGCGACGAAGGGCGCGGACGATGGCGGGGATGGACGCGAACACCAGGACGTTCGCGGCGAGTGCCGAAACAACGCACATGAGGACCGAGCGGACAACGGTATACGTGAGCGTGTTGACGCTCCGGAAGGCCGGCATTGTGTCCGGGGGGTCCTCGATGAAGATGGGAAATGCGAAGAGGGCGAGCGCAACGCCTGGTGCGAGAACGAGCACAGCAATCGCGATAGAGGACATCAAGACCCACACGCGAGCGGGTGCGCGATGAGTGTTGCCTGTATACGCGTGAACTGGGGTGATCATGATGCGTGGACCTCATATGCGGAGGGTTTGACGAGGGATACTCGAATGCTCGCGAAGAAGAGATATATGAACCTGGCGATGTCGAGGATCGGAGGGACGGCGAAGGCAGCGGTCACGAAAGGCACAGCGACGTTCCGTGCGCCCTCGTTGTGTGAGGATGCCGCGTCGAGCACGTTCAGCACCACGAGGTAGAGGACGACGAACACGATGAAGCTGAGAAGCACGATGACGGGGCCCACGACGAAGTAGATGAGCGAGTAAATGTTCGTCCGGAAAACCTTGCGTGTGCACCGCTTGAGAGCCGTGAGCGCAAAGGGGAACGAGAACAGAGCGAGAAGGTTCGTGCCGACTAGCCAGCAGACGATGAGGACAGCGAGCGATTTCAGGCTCTCCACGAGCGAGTCAAACTGCTTTGCGTAGGTCCCCACATCGTTTGGACCCTGAGGTGATGGTGACGGGGACTCGCCTGCCGGGAAAAGAATGATGATCGGCAGTACGGGGATCATCGCCAGTGCGAGGCCGCTGAACAGCATCCATAGCGCAGCGGGGCGTCGGTGTGAGGGGGGTGCAGACGCCGTCACGATACCTCCCTGGACTCATTGAAGGTGACGCACACAACTTTACGGCACTTTCGCGGGCTGGGGAGTAGGACGGTTACCGCGCTCAAGGGGAGCCGGCAGGGTCAGAGCGGGGGTCAGCGAAGTACACGATGACTCCCGCAAACGACAGGACGGCGAATCGCAAGAGATCGATTGCGAGCGGGACAGCGAACGTTCCAAAGACGACCAGAGAGCGGAGTCCCTCCCACTCGGTCCTCACCGCGCCTGTGGCGGGATTGCTGGTGACCTCGGTTGCGAGGACCAAAGAAAGGGCGACCATGGTGAGCGCGCTCAGAACGGCGAGGAGCGGCCCGAGGATGAAAAAGGTTATCGCCGTGAGAGCAAACCCGGTGCGGTCTGCACCTTTGCAACGCGTGAGAGCCGCGATCGCAAACGGGACTGCGGCAAGCCCGGCGAAGTTCCCTGCGCCGAGGAACACGCTGATCACGAACAAAAACGCGAATATGCGCAAGAGGATCTGGTCGAGCCCCGCCAGTGGACTGTTGCCCCAGGCCGACTCGGGGCCGACAGGCACGAGCCACATTGCGACAGGGGCGAGGCACAGCCCTAGAACGACACACACGAGAGCGAACGTCGCAAGGATGACCCAAATTTTCGCGGGAGTGCGATGAGTTTCGCCAGTGAGCGAGGGAAGGGACACTTCGGCTCCTTCGGGTGAGGTGAGCTGATGCAGTCAACCTATGAACTCAAACGCGGGCCCAAAAGAGGGCGGGGGAAAATTGTGGATAACTCTTCGGCGGCCGGTAGTCTGGAGGGCGTGGAAAACGAGGAGAGCGCGCGCATGCGAGAACACGAGGACACGGTCACCGATGGCCGAACCGCCCCCGAGGCGATGCCAAGCGTGGATCGAGACGACTGGGCGCTCGCACGTGACGATGACGACCTCACCTACGCCGGCTCTACCGGGGGAGCGCTTGTCGAGGATTCCCGCCGCGTTCTCGTGGCCTTGCTTCAAGGGCCCTACCTGGACGGTCGACGCGACCCCCAGCGCTACGGCCAGCTCCTTCGCGATCGCGCCTACATCGAGCAGCGCCTCGCCGACATGTTCCTCGAACTCGTGCTCGACGACGATGCGCAGGTCGCATTCGTGCGCCAAAGCGAAGACGACCCGGACGCCCCGAAACTCCTTCGCCGACTCACGGGCCTCAACCGACTCGACACCGTGCTTCTTCTCGTGCTGCGCCAGCACCTCCTCACGCAGTCTTCGCGCGGCCAGCGCGCGGTTGTGAGCGAATCCGAACTCCTCGCCAACATCGCTCCCTACCGGCGCTCGACCTCGACCGATGAAGCAGGCTTCACGAAAGATATCCGCACGTCGATCGCGAAAATCCAGCGCGCAGGACTCCTCGAAGAGCAGGGCGATTCCTTCGAGGTCTCACCCGTTCTCAAACTCATGATCAACCCCGACACCGCGCGCACCTTCATCGACCTTTACGAGCGCGCGGGTGACGACGTCACGGGCGCCGCAAACGCACTTGACGATTCCCGCGCCACGACCGAAGGACAGGCCGAATGAGTTCTACGAGCGGAGATATGCCCATGAACGACGCGCAAAACCCCCTCGACGGCCTGGGCGAGGCAAGCGTCGGAACCGCCGCCGAAAACTCCCGGCGTGACGTGACGGATCCCGACCACCCGCACCCGGGCCAATGGCGCCTCAACCACGTGCAACTGAGCAACTGGGGCACGTTCCACGGCACCCACGACCTCGAGATCAGTTCGAAGGGCTACTTCCTCACGGGCGGTCCCGGCACGGGCAAGTCCACACTGCTCGACGCGATCAGCGCGCTACTCACCCCGCCGCGGGCCCTCCACTTCAACGCCGCCGCCTCCGACGCAGGGCCGCGCAGCACGAAATACCGCCGTACCGTTGCAAGCTATGTGCGAGGCGCGTGGGCGATGCACTACGACGCCGCGACCGGCGAATTCAGCCAGGAAGTGCTGCGCGAGAACTCCACGCTGAGCGTCGTGAGCCTCCGCTTCGGCAACGGCCTCGGCGAAACCCTCCAACTCACGCGTATGTTCCTGCTCCAATCGGGGCATAGCTCTGACTCGGACGTCAAGAGCCTCTACGTCATCTCCTCGAAGCCCTACGACGTTGCAGACCTACGCCCGTTCGTGAGCACGAGCATTGAAGGCCGCGAGCTCGAAAAGACTCTCGAGGGCACCGAGACGTTCCGCCAATTCCGCGAATACCGCGCACGCTTTAGCCAAATCCTTGGCATTCCCGACGAGAAAGCACTCGGGCTTCTCCACAAGATCCAATCCGCGAAGGAGCTCGGCGACGTCAATGCGCTGCTTCGCGACTACATGCTCGACGAGCCCCGAACCTTTGACCTGGCTGATCAGGCCCTCGCGAACTTCCAGAACCTTTCCGAGGTATACGACGCGCTCGTGACCGCGCGCGAGCAGCGTGACGTTCTCACAGGGCTGCGTGAAGCCGACAAGGTGTGGCGTGAGGCGCGCTCGCGCGGAAGCGAACTCGTGGATCGCCGCAACGATATTGATGTTTTCGCGGCCCAGCACCTCGTGCGCCTCCTCGCCGATGAAAAGGACCGCCTCACGCGTGACCAGGACAGGCTCCGCGCGCACCGCAACCGCCTCTCCCAGGACATCGCTGATGCACGCGGCGACCTCGCTCAGCTGAAGGAACAGCGCAAGAGCGCTGGCGGCGGTGAAATCGACGATTGGAAGAAACAGATCGCGGGCCTCGAGGTGGAACGCGACCGCCGCCGAGAACGCGCGACCGAGTTTTCCGGGCAGCTCGCGCTCGCGGACCTGCGCACACCGTCGAACGAAGAAACGTTTACACAAACCCAGCGTGAGGTCGCGAAATTGCGCGCCGCGCTTGAGGAAGACGAAAAGAACGAAGCGCAAACCCAGTGGGAGGCCGAGGCGAAGGTGCGCGAGCACGCGCACGCACTCGAGACCACCCGCCAGGAACTGGCCTCGCTGACGACTCGCGCCTCGAACCTCCACTCCGACGACGTCGCCCTGCGCGATCTTCTCGCCGAACGCATCGGCGTGGCCGCAACCGGTCTCCCGTTCGCGGCCGAGCTGCTGCAGGTGCGCGCGGGCGAAGAGGAATGGACGGCCGCCGCCGAGCAGGCCCTGCGTGGCCTCGCACGCTCGATCCTCGTACCCGAGCGCGCCTACCGTGCTTTCGCACGCGAAATCGACGGCATGAAGCTTCGCCGCCGCGTGTCCTATAACCGCATCAACACGGGCGTGAAACCGGCACCGAAGCGGCTTGAACCGCGCTCACTCGGGGCGAAAATTGACATTCGCGAGGGCGAGTTCCACGACTGGCTCTCGAACGAGGTTGCCTCGCGCATGGACTATCTGTGCGCGGAAAACCTCGAGGAGTTTACGAAGCACCCCCGCGCTGTGCTCCGCTCGGGTCAAATCAAGCACTCGGCAACCCGCCACGAGAAGAACGCCGAGCGGCAGATCAACGACCGCTCAAACTGGGTGCTCGGCTTCGACAACCGTGCGAAGCGTGCCGTGTTCGAAGCGGAACGCACGCGCGCCGAGCAGGCCCTTTTTGAAGCGCAGGCTCGCCGGCGCGACCTCGAAAAAGCGGCCCACACACGCCGAGAAAAACTCTTCGCGCTCCAGGCGATCCAAGCTGTGACCTGGGACGATGTGGACGCTGCGAGCGTCGCGCGCCGCATCGCGAACCTCGAAGACATGGTGCGCGCCGCCGAAGATGGCTCAAGCGCCCTCACCCAGATTGCCCGGCAGATTGACCAGGTCGAGATGTCGATCAGCGAAGGCGACGAGGAACTCCTCGAGATCGTGGGGCAGCTCGGCCGCGTCAACGAGCAGCTCGACCAGATCAGTGAACGCCACCTCCAGGCCGAAGCCCAGATCGAGGAACGCGCCCTCGCGCCCGAGACGAGGGCCGACCTCGAGGAACGTTTCCGCGCGATCGCCCCGACCCTTCTCCTCTCCAACATCGACCGGGTCACGCGCGATGCTTCCGCAACTCTCGATGCGGAACTCATGGCACTCACGAAGAAAACCGCACGCGCGGAAGAAGACATGCGCACCGCAATGCGCGAATTTACGCGGCGGTGGCCCGCGGGCGGCGCAGACGTTGACACCTCGCTCGAGGCCGCGCCCGAATACCTCGCGATTCTCCGCAGCATCGAGGAGGAAAAGCTCCCCGAGGTTGAGGATCGCTTCTTTGAGTTCTTTACCTCGAACACTCTCGGCGATGTGCAGGCCCTCGCGACCGCGATCGCGCGCGAACCCGCGCAGATTAGGAAGCGCCTTGCGAAGATCAACGAGTTGCTCGCGCAGGTCGAGTTCCACGAGGGCCGCTACCTCCAGCTGTCAATGAGGCCCGTGCACCTCGCGGCTCTCGACGAGTTCAAGCGCGCCTTGAACCAGGCGACGAATTCGAGCCTCGAGAACGACCTCACGCTTGATCGAGAAAAGGCCGAGGAGCGCTTCCTCGCGCTCCAGAACCTCATGGAGATCATCACGAAGGCTCGCACTCGCGAGGATCTTGCCTCGCGTGCAATCCTCGACGTTCGCCGCCATGTTCATTTCCACGCCGAAGAAGTGAACAAGGAAGGCGAAGTTGTCCACGCGCACGAGTCCGGAGGCCCGCTCTCCGGCGGTCAGAACGAACGCCTCACGACGTTCTGCCTCGCCGCCGCGCTGCGCTATCAGCTGGCCGGGACCGGCGTGGACGTCCCCCGCTACGCGCCCATCATCATCGACGAGGCCTTCAGCAAAGGCGCGGGCAAGTTCATCACCGCCGCGATGGAATCCTTCCGCCACTTTGGCTTCCAGGTCATCCTCGCGAACCCCGGTAAGAACCCGCAGGCCCTCGCGCCGTTTATCGGCGGCGTGGGAGTCGTGTCGATCCGCGAGGACCGCTACTCCTCCGTGAGCCCGATCGACTTCATTCCTGAAGCGTAGTGTGAGCCGTCGCCGTGAGCTCCTCGAGCGCGGTGAGAGGGATCGGGAGCCACTCCGGGCGGTTTTGCGCCTCGTACACGGCTTCGTAGGCGGCCTTATCGAGCTCGAACACACGGAAAAGTGAACGCAGATCCTCCGCGCTGCCCTCCCCGCCCCGCGCTGAACGTTCCGCGAGGTAAGCCTCGATGAAGGCCTCGCGCGCCGTGCCGGCCCACTCGCGCGCATCGATGCCCTCATTGAGTTCAACGTAGGCTGCCGCGTAGTCGATGCTTCGAAGAATGCCCGCGACATCCCGGCAAGGCGAGTCGGCCGTGACACGCTCCGCCATGGGGCGCAAAGGCTCCCCCTCGAAATCAAGAAAAACCCAGCCCTTGGTTGGCGAGTTGAGGACCTGGCCGAGGTGAAGATCGCCGTGGATTCGCTGGAATGGCGGCCACTCTATTCGAAGAGCACGTGTGAAAACGTCGTTTGCTGCCTCGGCGAAGCTCTCCAGTACGGGCAGAGCCTCGACGTGGTGCGCGAATCGGCGCTTCATTGACTCGAGTGTGAGTGCACGCGCATTGGTGCTCGCTCGCTCGGTGGGCAGGGCACGTGCGAGGTCCGTGTGGATCTGTGCGAGGGAGGTGCCAAGGTCCGACGCCTGCCCGGCAAAATCGATGCCCTGGGCAGCAGCGATGAGGGCTTCGCGCCACGCGTCTTGAACGTCGGGAAGGAAACGGTTGAGGATCGCGATGTCGGATCCGCCGAGCGCATCCGTGCCACTCACGTAGCCGAAGAATTCGGGAATCTGCGTGTTGCCTTCCGCCTGCAGAGCCTCTTGAAGTTCGGCATCGGGATTTGTGCCCTCATGGAGGTGGCGGAAGATCTTGATGATGTACTCGTTGCCGCTTTCCGTGTGAATGATGAGGGACGTGTTCGACTGCTCGCCCACGAGACGTTCGGTCGTGGTGATGGCCTGCAAATCTGCGCGTACACCCTGCGCGGTTGCCTCGCACAGGTGTGGGGTGAGCGTGAGCCCCTCGCCAGAGGCCCCCTCGACAAGGGCGCGGGCGAGGAGGGCGCGAGCGCGATCGATCCCCGTCGCGTCGTACACGTTGTGGGAGCCTACCGGGGTGTCGACATGCGTAATGAGGTTTTCGAGTTCCCCCTCTTCAACGCGACCGTCTTTATTCCACGCCACCGGAAGTGCGAAGCGTGCGCCGTCAGTGGCACCGAGGGTCACGAACGATACGACGAGGTGCTCATCCTCGGCGAGGCGAGTCCACCCCGCGATCTGTAGCTCGGGCGCTTCTCGGTGCGAGTTGCTGCACCAGCGTTGCCCCATGATGAAGCGCGCGGCATCCTCGAGAAACGAATCGCGGCGAAAATGATCGGAAAACACGATGCTGAGCATGGGACTCCCTACGCTGGGATACTTGGGCTCTCTAAGACTATCGTCGCTGGTAGTGTGGCGGGTGAATTCGAGGTAATCGTGGGAAGGAGAATCGTGCACCGGAAATCGATTCTCCAGAGTGCTCTCGCGCGCACCGCAGCGTGCGCGCTTGTTCTTGCGGCAACCGTCGGACCCGCGCTCGCTCCCGTGGCCCAGGGGCCCGGTGCCGTGGCTCTTGTTCCCGCCGCTCACGCACTCGGCGAAGATGGCCCCTTCACACTGCCCGCGGATCCAGCGGCGCTCAAGCACACGGCAACCCTTGGCAACCCCGGGGATTTTGACTTGTTTCTCATGGTGTCCGCGGAGGACCTCGAGACACTCGACACGGATTCGATGAGGCTTCTTTCGAGCACCGAATCCGAGGACGCGACGCCCACGAACGGCGGTAAGAAGCTCTCTGTCAAAGGCGTGGGAAAGTGGGAGATCACGGACACGCGAGTGAGGTTCACTCCCGAAAATTCCGAGGCGGGAGGATCCCACAGCGTGCAATTCTCGGTGCGTTCGAAGACCGGGTACGAATCGGCACCCGTCACCCTGACCGTGACGTATCCCGGAATCCCGAGCGTGAGCGCACGCGCCTCGGAAGGCGAAAAAGTCACCATTCCCCTTTCCATCAACGGTACGGGCGTGGACCCTTCCTCGCTCGCCTTCACGCTTGAAGGGCTTCCCGCGGGCAGCACGCTCGTGGAAGACGGCACGCGTCTCATCGTTCCCGATGAAGGAACGTGGGCACTCGCGACCGATGACCGGGCACAGGTGACCTTCACTCCGAGGCGGGAAAGGCTCGGGACCCAACCGAGACCCATCACGCTCGAAGGGCGCGACACGAAATATCAGCCCGTCGCCAAAGGCACCGTGACAGTCAAAACCCCCGCCATCAGAGACGTGACGCGCGCCGCAGGTTACGGTGCACCGGTGACCTTTGACCTCGCGAGCGCGGCGGCCAACGTCGATCCGTCAACGCTTGAGCTTGCGCCGTTCGGTGGCGAGACCTCTTACTACACCTCCGACGACGGCCTCTCAGTGACCGTGGCCGATCAGGGAACATGGGGGCTCGACCGGAACATGCAGACCCTGACCTTCACTCCGCTCGGCGACAAAGTTCGTGACGTGACGCCCATGGGGGTGAAAGGCAAAGATCTCGACGGCAACACGTCCTCGGTTGCACCCATGAGCGTCGGCTACCCCCAGGTTGGTGCACGGTATACAGCCGCGAAGTGGGGCCAGGTGGCAATGTTCACGCCCCTTGATGGATCCCTCAACGTTCAGCCCTACACTTTCGCGTTTACCGAGCGCGACATGCCGCAGGGCACGACCCTTTCCTCCGATCGCAAGAGAATGACGGTGCCTGGCGAGGGGGTGTGGGAATTCGACCCCGACTCCCGCGCCGTGGCCTTCACTCCCGATACGGTGCTGCGCAGCTCGCCCCACGTCGCCACTTTCACGATCGAAAGCGTCCTCGCTTCCAACACCACGAGCGGAACTCTCCACGCACAATACGCGAGCGCCGTGCCCACCGCGCGTGACGACGAAGCCCTCTCAAACAGCCGAGTGAACTCCGTGACGATTGACGTGCTCGGCAACGATACTCCCGCGAGTCCTGGTCAGACCTTCGATTCCTCGACACTCGTGCTGCGTAGCTCACGGGCCACCAACATTGAAGAACTCGTTGCAGGCTCGGGCCGTCGCCTCGAAATCCCCGAGGAAGGAGTTTTCGAGGTGACAAGCGCCGGCGGCGTGCGCTTTACCCCCGCGAACACGTTCGTGGGTCGCACTACACCCATCGAATACACGGTCGAAGACTCGGCGGGCCTACGCACGAGCGCCCACATTGTGATCGATGTCGAGCCGCTCGTTCCTAGCACTGCTTCCACGTCGCGCGATGCGGGGCTAAGCGCCATTTTCGGGCGCCTCATGCCTTCCTCGAGCGCGACATTCGCGGTGTTCATGACGAGCACGGCACTGCTCATCTTTACGGGAATCGTGTCCCTCTGGGTCGGGGGGCAAATGCGTAAAGACCGCGGTGCGGACCTCTAAGGATTCGCGCCCCTAGTCGAGGATTTTGCGGGACTCAACGCCGAGGTGGGCGAGAAGTGCCTCGTGTGCGCGCAGGCGTTCGTGAAGCTCCTCGGTGTCGATCGACGACCCCCACGCGTGCTGCGCGACCGCCACGAGGCGCGGGAACAGCATGTACTCGAGGTGACGGGCCGTGGGAATGAACTGACCGAACGCCGTTGCTTCGATGCCGAGTACGAGCTTGCCGTGCTCATCGCTGAGCTTTTTCGGAAGCGGGCTCGCCTTGAGCACGTCCTCGAGGCTCAAAACGGGGTGTGCGCCCGCTGGCTCGTTTCGGCTCTGCACGCGATCAAGCCCGAGCACCGACTCGGGTGCCGCAACGGTCTGGAAACCACGCGACGTCGCAGCCTTCACGCCCTTCGGCTCACCCCCCGCGAGCACAATCGCATCGTCGGGAATACGCACAAGGGCTGCGGAATCCCACACCGCAAGGCGCTTCCCCTTGTCGCGAAGCACCTCACCCGCGAAGGTGATGAAGCGGCCGAGGATTTCGCTCTCGCGCGAATATCCCCACTCCTCGCGGCGTGTGCGCGCCTCGGGTGAGCGTTCCCACTCGGTCAGGGGTGCATCTTCGCCGCCGACGTGGACGAAGGGCGAATCGAAAATCTCCGCAACCTGCTCGAGAACGTCACGAACAAACTGGAACGAGGCTTCGGACGTACCGAGCACGTGATCGCTCACGCCCCAGGTTTCACGCACGAGAAGCTGACGCTCGGGGAAGTTCCCCAGGTTCGGATACGCCGCGATCGCCGCCTGTGCGTGGCCCGGAAGATTCACGCCCGGCACGAGAGTCACGCCGCGTGAGCGCGCATACTGCACGAGTTCGCGCAGCTCATCCTGGGTATAGAAGCCGCCGTGGCGGTCTTCGGCGAACGTGTCCTCACCCTCAAACTGCGGGGTGCCCTCAACCGTGCGTTCGCGCCACGCGCCAACCTCGGTGAGCCGCGGGTAACCGCTTACCTCGAAGCGCCAGCCCTGATCATCCGTGAGGTTCAGGTGCAAAACGTTGAGGCGATACACGGCCATCACCGTGATAAGCCGTTTGAGGTCCTCAACCGGAAGGAAATGCCGCGCGGGATCCACGAGGAGGCCGCGCCACGCGTGCTTGGGAGAATCGTTCAAGGTTAGTGCCGGGATGCGGTAAGTGGGGTCCGACGGTTGCTCGGTAGTCACCGTCGCCGCGGCTGCGAGCTGCGAACGCACCGCTGAAAGGTGCACGATCTGCGCGAAGGCGTTGCGGCCATCGGCGAGCGCTGCCTCGCTACCCGCCGTAATCGAGGCGCCCTTCTTGTGGATCGTGATGGAGAAGTCGGTGCGGGGGACATCCTTGTTGACGCCCACCGTGACCTCGCCAAACGGATCCGAAGTCACCCAGTCCTCCGCAGGGGTGTTCCCAAAGCGCACCGAAACCGGTTCGGGGATGAGGGGCAGGGGAGCGGTATTGAGTTCAGGGTTCGTGGACATGTCACTCCTCGGGTAGATGGGGCGGGCTCCGCGCGCTCGAGCGCAAAGATACAGCTCAACCCTGCCATGAGGGGATAGGTGCACGCTGGAAAAGGGAAAGAGCGGTGAAGTCGTGGTGCCGTCGGACATAAAAACGGGCAGCCCCGAGGGGCTGCCCGCATGACTGATCGGTGTGGCCTCGATCCTCTTCCCACGACGCGTTGCGTCAGGATCGAACCCCTCTACCGGTCAGCGGTATGTGACGTAGATAACCTTCGACGTCCAAATATCTCGGTGAACGACCTGATTGCGCGAGCGGCTCGCGTCCACGATCTTGCCATCGCCCGCGTAGATGCCCACGTGGCCGTAGTTGTTCTGCGTGAACACGACGAGGTCGCCCACCTGCGCTTCGCTTTCCGAGATGATCGTGCCACCGAAGGCCTGCTTACGAGCCGTGCGCGGGATGGAGATGCCATGCTCGCGATACACGGTCGAGGTGAGTCCCGAGCAGTCGAAGCCCGAGGTCGAAGAGCCGCCCCATACATAGGGGGTGCCGAGGTATTTCTTGGCGCTCTCGACAATGGCTTCGCCAGAAGCATCGGATTTCACCGCGGTCTTGGGCGCGGGGGTCTTGGTGCCCCCAGCTGCACGCGGCCCGGAGATCGTGACGTTGCCCGAGTTGAGCTTGTCCCAGGTGCGGGGGCCCACGACGCCGTCGACGCCTACGCCGGCGGAGGACTGGAAGTTGCGCACGGCGTTGTAGGTGCCGCGGCCGAACTTGCCGTCTTCGCTGATGTTCGCGCCTGCCTTGTTGAGGAGGCTTTGGAGGTTCTTGACGGCACCGCCGCGGTTGCCCCTGCGGAGCTTCGGGGTGTTGTTGACCGCCGCTTTGTTCGTCGAGGCGGCGGCTGAGCCGGCGCCCGAGTTGAGCTTGTCCCAGGTGCGGGGGCCCACGACGCCGTCCACGCCAACGCCGGCCGAGGACTGGAAGTTGCGTACGGCGTTGTAGGTGCCGCGGCCGAACGATCCGTCGACCTTGATGTTGGCGCCGGCCTTGTTCAGGAGGCTTTGGAGGTTCTTGACGGCGCCGCCGCGGTTGCCCCTGCGGAGCTTCGGGGTGTTGTTGACCGGTGCCGAGGTGGTGCTCTCGGTTGGGCGGGAGTTGGCGATCGTGACGTTGCCGGAGTTGAGCTTGTCCCAGGTGCGGGGGCCCACGACGCCGTCGACGCCTACGCCGGCGGAGGACTGGAAGTTGCGCACGGCGTTGTAGGTGCCGCGGCCGAACTTGCCGTCTTCGCTGATGTTCGCGCCTGCCTTGTTGAGGAGGCTTTGGAGGTTCTTGACGGCACCGCCGCGGTTGCCCCTGCGGAGCTTCGGGGTGTTGTTGACCGCCGCTTTGTTCGTCGAGGCGGCGGTCGAGCCGGCGCCCGAGTTAAGCTTGCCCCAGGTGCGGGGACCCACGACGCCGTCCACGCCAACGCCGGCGGACGACTGGAAGTTCCGCACCGCGGTCTTCGTTCCGCGGCCGAACACGCCGTCGACCTTAATGTTGGCGCCGGCCTTGTTCAGGAGGCTCTGGAGGTTCTTGACCGCATCGCCGCGCGATCCGGGGCGCAGCTTCGGGGTGGTGTTGACCGAGGTCGGGTTTTTCGAGACGAGCGCCGAGCGAGTGCGGGCGCCCACGACGCCGTCCACGCCAATGCCGGAAGAGGACTGAAATGTCACGACGGCGTTGCGAGTCTTACGGCCAAACGAACCGTCGATCTTGATGCTTGCGCCGTGGTGGTTGAGGAGTGACTGGAGTGCCTGAACTTGCTGGCCGCGCTGACCGGTGCGCAGGGGCTTGGAGCCGAGTGCGGAGATCGACGGGAGTTTGGTGCCTGCCTGCGAAACGGGACCGTTATGGGTCGAAGGAGCGGCGTTTGCAGGGGCGAACTCGAGACCGGTTGCGGCCGTGGCGGCGACGGCAGTCAGAGCAGCGGCGCCGACGGCACCCTTCGAGACAGGGGCGAGAAGGCTGCCGTAGTCGATGACGGCGGGGCCTTCGGCACGATGAGTGCCACGCTGTGCGGTACGAAGCATTGGGGAGCAACTTTCCTACCCTCGCGATTGGTGCTTACACCAACTCCCGCCACAGGGTGCACATCGAGGAAGCTACCCCCGAGGTGACGGGAAGCGATCACGGGGGTGAGTCACGTGCATGACCCGCGCTCCACATTAGGGGAGGGGAGGGGTGGACGGGAACTCTCAGGAATCATTCAGAGCATCGGATTTGCCAAACTTTTACTCCTTTTTGCCCAAAGTGATGCCGCGGCGGCTTTTCAAAAGGATGTCATCGTGGTAGTTACATCCGTGTAATTCCAAGAGATGTATTTAAGTGAACGCCCTCCGATATCGAAGAAGAAAGTGCGTTGAGTTTTCGGGCAAAAGAAAAACCCCCGCCTAAGCGGAGGCTTTTTCTTGGTCGGGGTGACAGGATTTGAACCTGCGACCTCTTCGTCCCGAACGAAGCGCGCTACCAAGCTGCGCCACACCCCGAATAGAGCGCTCGGGCCGCATGGGCCCCGCGAACCTCATCAACTATAGCGCCTCGCCTCGCTGCGAAGCGAATTGATGTGGCGTGATCGCCACCACCGTGCGGCGCGCCGGGCGCTAGGTGAGGCGCGGTTTGAGCGTGAGGAGCGTGACCTCGGGCCGGTTAGCAAACCGCATGTTGTAGAAGGGGCTCGCGCCAATACCGCCACTGACGTGCAGCGGAACGCCTCGATGGAAACTGAGTCCTTTCGCCTGTGAACGGTGAAGATCGCAATTCGTCACGATCGCGCCAAAATACGGAAGGGCAAGCTGGCCTCCGTGAGTGTGCCCCGCGAAAATGAGGTCGCACCCATCGTCGACAAACTGGTCGAGCACGCGCTTATAGGGCGCATGGGTGACGCCAATCTTGAAGGAAGGGCGAGTGGTCCTGGCGGCACACGCCGGATCTACTGGGGGAAACTCGTCGTGTTCGAGGTGAGGGTCATCGACCCCGACAACCTCGATATCGCAGCCCGGAAGCTCGAGGAGGGCTCGAGCGTTCGAAACATTCGACCAGGCGCCAGCGGTCAATTTTTCCACGAGCCGTTCGACCTCGAGCGGCTCATTTTGAACGCCGTCACGGAAGTTCTTTGGCCTGGGATCGCGAAGGAGATAGCGGAAAATGTTTCGCTTCCCTGCCGCGTATTTATCGTTGGAGCCGAGGGCCACAACCCCCGGGCGTTCGAGCAGCGGCGCGATATCGCGTGCGATGGCATCGATAGCACCTTCGCTCGCCACGTTGTCGCCGGTATTGACGACAAGATCGGGTTCAAGCGAGGCGAGGCTTCGCAAAAATTCGCGTTTCTTCGTTTGTTCGGGGAGCAAGTGGGCATCCGACATATGGAGCACGCGGATTGGCTGGGTCCCGTAAGGGAGAACATGCAGGTCGAGTGCGCGGATTTCGAAAAGGTTGATCTCGATATGGCGGGCCCACACGTGGGCGGCCGCAGCGGTTCCGACGGCTGCAAGCGCGCCGGCGCCGCCAATGAGAGCGAGTGGTTTCGCGCTAGTCACCGGGGTAGTACTCCTCGTATTCCACGTAGTCGTCGTAGTCCGGGTCCCCCGGGTAGACGTACCTGTACCCCGCGGGTGCTTCTTCGCGCGCGGGAGCCGATGCGGCGGCGCCGGCGCCGGTCTCCGCTTCTTCCTGGGTGTCCTCCTGAGGTGCGTCGCCCTGGTCGGGCGCGGGAGCGGGCTCTTGAGGTTGGGTCGGTGCGGGGGCATTGCCACCGTCGTCCTCACTTGAGCCGCGAGAGTCCTGCGTTTTCGGTGCCCGCTGAACCCCCTGGGGCTTCGGCGGGAAGGGGATCGAGGGGAGTCCCTCGTGGGCCTTGATCATGAACTCTTGCCAGGTGGGAAGGGAAACGGTGCTGCCCCACACGTTGCCAACGAGGCGCTGACCATCGACCTCCACGCCGGTGGGCCGACGATTCGCGGTGGGGTTGCCGAACCACACGGCGGTGGAGAGGTTCTTGGTGAAGCCTACGTACCACGTGTGGTACTGCCTACCGGAGGTGCCCGTCTTGCCACCCGCATCGTGGCCGGGGATTGTTTTACCTTTGCCGGTGCCCCTTGGATCCGAGAGGCCCTGCATGAGAGTCCACGCCACCGCATTGGCGACTTCCGGCTTGATGACCTGCGAGCACTGCGATTTTGTGAAGGGAAGTTCTTTCCCGTCGCGGCCAACGACTGTTTCGATCGCTTGCGGCTTGCAGTAATTGCCTTCCGCCGCGAAGGCGGCGTAGGCGGCGGCCATGTTCACGGCCGGAATGTTAATCTCGCCGATGACCTGCGATGCCGGGGAGAGGTTCGTTCCGAACATGTCGGTCACGGCCTTTTCCTTGAGTTTCGGGTCCGCGTCGTTCCAGTTACCCGGGACCGCACCGAGGGCGCGCGCCGTGTTAGCGATGTTGCACAGATCGGTGCGCAGCGCGATGTTGGCGTACGCCGTATTGATCGAGAACTTCGTGGCGTCGAGAACGCTCATGGAGCCATGGATGTCCCGGCCGGCGTCCTTAAGGCGCCACCCAGTGCTCGAGCGCCAGCGGCCTTTCTTGAGGCAGTGCGCAGGGAAGTTGTTGAACGTGTTGGAGCCGCGCCCAACGGTGTCCCAAATTGAGCCGCCGTCGGTCAAGAAGGTCGTGAGAACGAATGGCTTGAAGGTTGACCCTACGGGGAAGCCGTTTCCGCCGCCAAGATAGCTGGGGGCCGTGTAGTTGAGCGAGGTTTCGCCCGGCTTCGCATCCTTGTAGGGGTTGAACTTGCGGTTTTGCGCCATCACGCGGATATTTCCCGTGCCTGGTTCAACGCTCACGATCGCGTGGCCGAAGCCCGACTCCGAATCGGCCGGAACCTTGCGGTTGACGATATCTTCCGCCATCTTCTGACGTGCCGGATCAAGGGTGGTCTTAATCGTGAGGCCGCCCCCGTAGAGGAGTTTGCGGCGATCCTCTTTCGTTTTGCCAAAGGCTGGATCGTTGAGGAGCGTGCGGGTCACGTAGTCGCAGAAGAAACCGCTGCCGCCGGCAGTCGAGCAACCCGCGCGGAAATCGGTGACCTTGAGCATGTCTTCGATGGGCTGATTCTTTGCCGCTTCGTAGTCCTCTTGGCTGATATAGCCCAGCTGGTACATGTCGTGAAGCACCTGGTTGCGCCTCTTGGTGGCGTTCTTCGGATGCTTCACGGGGTCATTGCCGTTTGGTGAGTTTGTAATACCGGCGAGAAGCGCTGCTTCGCCCGGCGTAAGATCCGCAGCACTCTTCGAGAAGTAATGCTGCGCAGCAGTTTCGACGCCGTACTGGGAGGGCCCGAACTGTGCAACGTTGAGGTAGCCGTTGAGGATCTCGTCCTTGCTCCACTTTTTCTCGAGGGAGATCGCGATTTTGGCCTCGCGAAGCTTCCTGATGAGTGAGGATTCGGTTGCGGCCTGAATCGCTTCATCGTCACCGCGCTGGAAGGCGTCCATGAGCAGAGCGTTCTTCACGTACTGCTGGGTGAGGGTCGAGCCGCCCTGGAGGCTATTGCCCGCGAGGTTCGAGGCGAGTGCACGGAACGTGCCCTGGGGATCGAAGCCGTTGTGCTGATAGAAGCGGCGATCCTCAACGGCGACCACGGCGTGCTGAAGATCCTCATCGATTTTGTCGAGCGGAACCATGATGCGGTTCTCGGAGTAGAAGGTCGCCAGCAGGCTGCCGTCAGCCGCTTCGATGCGGGAGGCTTCGTTCAGCGGTGCGACATCGAGTTCGCTCGGGAGGGAATTAAAGAGGTTCACGCCGTCCTTCCCGGCTGCCGACATCGCGGTCACGACCGGAAGGAAGAACGCGGCGAGCAGAATGCCCGCGAGAGTGCACACGGCGAGCAAACCGCCCACGCCGGTGAGCGCTTGGGTGAGAGTGGTGGTCGGTTCACCTGGATTGGAACGGACCAATGGCTCCTGCTGAGACTCTGGCATGCTCACACCCTACTAAGAGGAGCGCGCTCAGGGCAGTATCGCGCGTGTGAAAGTTGTGCGCAGGTTCCCGAATTGGGGGTCGCGTCACACTTTCATTAGTATGGGATCACGCCAAAATTCGAAGCGAGCTAATTCGGGAGGTGTGACAGTGAGCGTGAGCAGTGTTGACACGTTGCACGACACGCGTCATTGGGCATCGCAGGGCGCGTGCGCGAGCCTCAATCCGGAAGAGTTCTTCGTCCAGGGTGCCGATCAGCACAAGGCCAAAGTGGTGTGCCGTTCGTGCCCGGTCCTCAACCAATGCCTCGCCGATGCGCTCGACAATCGGATTGAGTTCGGCGTGTGGGGAGGCATGACCGAGCGTGAGCGCCGCCGCCTCCTTCGCGAACACCCGTCGATCACGTCGTGGCTGCCTGTGCTCGAGAACCGGAAAGGTTCAAGCACGCCCGGCTAAGCTGGGAGCATGGCTACGATTCAGAAGTGGGAATATCTCACCACACCTCTGCTCATTCACAACACCAAGGCGATTCTGGACAATTTCGGCTCCGACGGCTGGGAGCTCGTCCAGGTCATCCAAGGCCCTCAGGGCCCCGAATCCCTCGTCGCTTATTTCAAGCGACCCATTAATGAAGGAGCCTGATTTCCTATGAGTACCGTCGAACAAAAGCTCAGTGAGCGCGGACTGACCCTTCCCGAGGTGGCCAAGCCCGTTGCGGCCTACGTTCCGGCCGTTGTCACCGGAAACACCGTGCAGACCTCCGGTCAGTTGCCTCTCGTGGGTGGCAAGCTCGAGGTGACCGGCAAGGTCGGCGCCGACGTCGAGGCCGAGGTGGCGAAGAAGGAAGCCGAGAAGGCCACACTCAACGCACTCGCGGCAATCAAAGCTGAGATCGGGGACCTCGATCGCATTACGCGCGTCGTGAAGGTTACCGGCTACGTGGCGTCGGCTCCCGAGTTCACGGCGCAACCCGGAGTGATCAACGGTGCGAGCGAACTGCTCGGTGACGTCCTCGGGGAAGCGGGCTCGCACTCGCGTGCCGCGGTGGGCGTTGCCGCGCTCCCGCTCGATGCTGCCGTTGAGGTCGACCTCCTCGTGGAGTTCCGCTAACGATGAACCGCGAGCCCGATTCTTCCGGCGTGCAGCTTTCGTGGGTGCTCGCCCCGAATTCAGGGCCGCGAACGCTTGACGGCACGCGCACCTATATCTTTACCGCTCAGCGCACCGTGTGGATCGTTGATCCAGGTCCCGCGGTGCGCGGGCACGCCCAAAGCGTCGTCGACGCGGTTGTCGCGACCGGTGCGCGGCGAGTGGGGGGGATCATCGTGACCCACCACCACGAAGGCCACACGGGTGCCACGTCGATGGTGCGGCGAGCGCTCAGCTCCGCGACCGGCATCACCGTGCCGCTGTGGGCCGCCGAGCCCGCCCTCGTGCCCGGCGCGGCCCCCGTTCCGAGCGAGATCTCGCTCGACAGCCGCATCGTCGCCGACGTCATTCACCTCCCGGGCCACACGGCTGATTCGATTGGACTGCTCCTTGAGGGCGGTGAGTTGCTCACGGGCGACACCCTCCTCAACGGCGCACCGACCGTTGTGGGCGAGGATTGCACGCTCCACGAATACCTTCAGTGCCTCAATATCATTCGCGTGATGTGTATGGATGGGCGAATCTCGGGTCTTTACCCCGGGCACGGGGCACCGATTGAAGCCCCCCATGAGGCGCTCGTTGCTTCCCAGGAGGCCCTCGCACATCGGCGCGAGAGACTCGAGCAGGTGAGGAAAGCGCGCGAGCGCGGTGTTCTCACGGTGCGGCGCATGTTCGAGGAGATCTACGGACATGATTTCGTGGCCCTGCGTGAGGAGGGCGCGAGCAAGAGCGATCTTGAGAGTTTCCGAGAGGGTTCGGAGCGCAACATTCGCGCGGCGCTTGAATACATCACGGGTGCCGACCGGGCTTAGCCGCGCTCATGAGGCGAGAGCCGTAAGAAAAAGGAAGGGAGCGAACCCCTAGGGGTTCGCTCCCTTCCTTTGTTGCAGAGTGTTTCGCGCGTTCCTTAGCGTGCGCGGCGGCGCAGACGCTCGATGTCGAGGAGCAGCACGGCGCGAGCCTCGAGGCGAATCCAGTTGCGGTGTGCAAAGTCGGCGAGTGCCTTGTTCACTGTTTCGCGCGAAGCGCCGACGAGCTGGGCGAGCTCTTCCTGCGTAAGGCCGTGCGAGACCATGATGCCCTCATCGCTTTGGCGGCCGAAGCGCTGAGCGAGGTCGAGGAGGTTCTTCGCGACACGGCCGGGAACGTCCGCGAACACGAGATCCGCGAGCGAATCGTTGGTCTTGCGCAGGCGGCGTGCGAGCGAAGCGAGGAGGTGGCGGGCTACCTCGGGGCGCTGAGCGAGCACGCGGTAGAGGTCCTGCTGAGAGAGCGAGTAGAGGGTCGTCTCGGCAACGGCGGTTGCCGTGGCGTTACGCGGTGCCGGATCGAAAAGCGAAAGCTCGCCGAGAGTTTCGCCCGGGCCGAGCACAGCGAGAAGGTTCTCGCGACCGTCGCCGGAGGCGTGACCGACCTTAACCTTGCCGCTCGCGATGATAAAGAGGCGGTCGCCCTGGTCACCTTCGCGGAACACGACCGAGCCGCGGTGGAAGTCCTCCTGAGTCATCGAAGCGAGGACAGCCTGCTTGCCGTCGTCATCGAGCGCGGCGAATAGCGGTGCTGAACGAACGATGTTCTCGTCCACGGTTCCTCCTGTGGTTGCGCTGGTGTAGCGGAAATTTTTGGGGTGTGCGTTGCGCACACGCGTACTTCTTAACACTAATACCTGATTCGTGATCAGGCCTAGAGAAATCCGGAAACTTGCCGCGCGGTTTCTGCGTCCCTGGACACGAGTGCACAATGGCTTCATGAATTCGGGACTGAAGGACCAGGCAATTCCCGCGGTGGAGCGTGTCGATTTCGAGCTCGCGAAGCTCTATCCCGACGCGAAATGCGAACTGAACTTTTCTACGGCGTTCGAACTTCTCGTGGCGACCGTGCTCTCGGCGCAAACCACGGACGCGCGGGTGAACGCCGTGACTCCCGAGCTGTTCGAACGCTGGCCACATGCGCAAGCGATGGCATCCGCGCCCGAGGAGGAGATCGAGTCTATTTTGCGCCCACTTGGGATGGCCACGCGCCGCACCCGCCACGTGCAGGAGCTCTCCGCGCGCCTTGCCACAGACTTCGGCGGAGAGGTGCCCGACGATCAAAAGGCCCTCGAATCACTCGCGGGCGTGGGGCGGAAAACGGCGCATGTCGTGCGCGGAGTGTGGTTCGGTCACTCACTGCTCACGGTCGATACGCACGTGGGTCGACTTGCGCGAAGGCTCGGTTGGAGCGAAAGCACCACTCCGCGCACGGTTGAGCGGGACGTGACGGCGCGTACCGAGTCCGACGGTTGCCGGGACCTCGTGGACCTCACGATGCTTTCGCACCGGTTGATCTTCCATGGGCGGAACCTCTGCACGGCGCGAAAACCTGCGTGTGCCCAGTGCCCGCTCGCGAAACTCGAGACTCCATGCCCAAGCGCGTTCACTCAGTAACGCGAAGGTGCGTTTTCAAAAGAAAGAAGCCCCGTGGCGGCACTGGCGTCGGACTCGAAAGCCCACCCGGTGAACGTTGGATATCGCGCAGAGGTGACCTGCGCTGTGATGGCACCGCCTGCCCTTTTCCACGGCGGAGCGCTCGCGATAGACTAGAGCCTGTTTCACGCGCGTGAGCGCTCGAGAGAAAAGGCAGGAATCACTGTGCCGAACGGCAAGGTCAAGTTCTTTGACGCTGAAAAAGGCTTTGGTTTCCTCGTGAGCGAGGATGGCCAGAGCGTGTACGTGCATGCGTCGACCCTCCCCGAAGGGGTTCAGCAGCTACGCAAGGGCCAGCGCGTTGAGTTCGACATGGTCGATGGCAGCCGTGGCCCCCAGGCCCTCACCGTGCGCCTTCTCGATCCGGCACCGAGCATCGCTCGCGCACGTCGCGTCAAGCCCGAGGACATGGCCGTCATGGTCGAAGATCTCATCCAACTTCTCGACGGAGCCTCGAATGGGCTGCGTCACGGCCGCTACCCCGATAGGGGCCATGCAAAGAAAGTCGCGACCGTGTTGCGTGCTGTTGCCGACAACTTTGAGGCTTAATTCATGACTCCTACCGCCCCCGCGAAGGCGCGCACACGCGCCCCGAAGCTCGATGCCGTGTGCGCGGCCGCGATCGAACAGGCTGCCGCCGCCGTACTCGAGGTTGCCGAGCCTGATCAGGTTGGCGCGCACGTACGCGCCGAGGCAAGCGGTGAGCGCCTCGTGACGCACTTTTTTGAGGCGACGATGCCCGGGTATGCGGGGTGGACCTGGGTGGCCGTGCTCGCTCGCGCCCCGCGCGCGAAGGTTGCGACGGTGTGCGAAACGGCGCTCCTCCCAGGCGAAGAATCGCTTCTTGCCCCCGAATGGGAGCCGTGGTCCGAGCGTTTGCGCCCCGGCGACGTGGGCGAAAACGATGTGCTCCCCTACAACGCCGATGATGCGCGCCTCGAGCAGGGCTACGAGCAGACCGATGATGAGGAAGCCGACCGGGTTGCCGTGTGGGAGTTGGGGCTTGGCCGCAAGCGAGTGCTGTCGCGCGAGGGTCGCGAAGAGGCCGCCAAACGCTGGATGAGCGGCAACTTCGGGCCTCGTGAAGTCAGCAAGCGCGGGCGCAAAGGCACGGTGAAGGCGCAGTGCGCCTCGTGCGGTTTCCTCTCCCTGCTCAACGGTTCACTTCGCCAGGAGTTCGGCATTTGCACGAATGAGTGGTCGCCTGCCGACGGTCGCGTCGTGTCGCTCCAGTACGGCTGCGGTGCGCACTCGGAAACCGACGCCGAGAAGCAGAGCATCGCGGGGGACCTACCCGAGAAGGTCCTCGACGAAGAAGCCGTGGACTACGAAGACCGGTTCGAGGAAAAGTCGATCATCGACGAGGCGCTCCTGAAGAAAGAGCAGGAAAAGCTCGCCGCGAAGAAGGCCACCGAGGAAGAGTAAAGAGGTTCAGCGCGCCGCGACGATCACGGCGAGCAGCGCCTCGAGTGCGAGTTGCGGCGGCACGTTCATGCCGACCCGCTCACGTGCCACGCCCACGGCCTCAAGAAGAGCGAGCGTTGTGTTCGGCGAGTGCACGCGCGTGCGCTCGCTCAGCTCGCGCTCAATGCCGGGATTGACGAGTGGCGCGTCAGTTTCAAGCTGGAGCGCGAGCACGTCCCGAAGCACCGAGTGGATGTCAAGCAGATAGCGGTCGATGACGTCACGGACGAGCCGGGTTGCGCGCCGCTTCGCTTCGTCGTCGAGGGCCTTGACCTGGGCGCGAAGAGCTGGCGGAATGCGCCCGCCAGGTTCGATTCCAGCACCGCGCATAAACGCTTCGCGTTCGCGCGAACTCGCCTCGTCCGCTTCGGCGTGGGCCTCGGATTCGGCGCGTTCGATGAGCGTTTTCGCGAAGGCGATGGCGTGGCCGACGCTTGTGAGCGCAAGAAGCTTCCGCGCCGAATCCTCGCGCTCAGCAAGAGAATCGGGGTTCAGACCGTAGCGGCGGGCGATCCCGATGTGACCCTGAGCGCTCGCGGCGGCTCGGTGGGCAAGTTCGGGTGAAATCCCATCACGGTCGATGAGGAGCGCGGCGACGGCTTCGGGCGGAGGCACTTGGAGGTTGACGACGCGGCAGCGCGAACGAATCGTCTGCGCGAGGTCCTGGGGCGAGGGCACGCACAGCATCCATACGGTTCGCGGGGGCGGTTCCTCGATGGCCTTGAGGAGCACGTTGAACGTACCGGGGCTCATGCGGTCGGCATCCTCAATGATGAGCACGCGGTGGCGGCCCGAAGAGGGCGCGCGTTGCGCGGTTGCCACGAGCTCACGGACCTCATTCTTCGAGATCGTGAGCGTTTCGGTGCGCACGACCGTAATGTCGCCGTGGCTGCCCGCGAGGACGGTGCGGCATGGCTGGCACTCGCCGCAGCCCTGGCCGCCCACGGGGTTGTCGCACAAGAGACTCGCGGCGAAGGCACGCGCGATGCTCGAGCGACCGGAACCGGGCGGGCCCGCGATGAGCCACGCCTGGGCGAGAGAGCCTTCGGGCGAAGCCGCACGCGACAGCTGCGCGACCGCGGCTGCTTGGCCCACGACCGTGTCGTAGACGCTCACAGGAGCGAATCCGGTTCGGTAGTGCCCTCGACGGGATGCTCGGCCGCTCCGGTGAGGGTATGGGCATTGACGCGAACCCAGTCCGCGAGGCGTTGCGTGATCTCGGCGTGGACGTCGTCGATCGACCGCGAAGCGTCGATCACGATCCACCGCTCGGGGTCGCGGCGTGCGAGATCGAGGAAGGCGGCACGTACGGCCTCGTGGAACTCGATGCCCTCGCGCTCGAGGCGATCGAGCGAGGCTTTCTCGCGACGTTCGGCGAGAGCCTCGGGGGTGATGTCGAGGAGGAACGTGACATGGGGGAGGAGACCCTCGGTAGCCCACATGGAGAGCTCATACACATCGCTCGGGTCGAGCGCTCGACCCGCCCCCTGATACGCGACGGACGAGTCCAGGTAGCGGTCGCCGACGACGATCCCGCCTGATTCGAGGGCTGGCCGCACGACGGTCTCGACGTGATGAGCGCGATCGGCAGCGTAAAGCAAAGCCTCGCAGCGGTCAGAAACGTGATCGGAATGGAGGATCAGCTCCCTGATCTGGGCGCCGAGCGGACTACCTCCCGGCTCCTTCGTCACGGTGACCTCGGCCCCCGCGAAAGGGGAGCTTTCGCTGCGAAGCCATTTTTCGAGCAGCGGAATTTGCGTGCTCTTGCCGCCTCCATCGCCACCCTCGAACGTTACGAAAAGCCCCGTGGGGGAAGGCGAAGCCGTGGCGGGAGTGAGAGGCGTACGCGGTGCTGTGGGATCGATGCTCGACATGGCCCCATTGTCTCAGGTGCGCATGAATGCGCCCCTTAGTTCTCCTCTCCCGGATAGCGCACGCCAACAATCTCACGCACGCGATCCATCACCTCGAGAACAGCGAGGGTGTCACGCTCGCCCCAGCGCTGCGATTCAAGCTTTTCCGCGCGAATGTTCCGCGCGGCCTCCGCAATCTCGAACGCCATGCCGTAGTTGCCACCATCGGGATGCTCGGGAAGGGCGTAGGGGAGTGAGTTCTCGTACGTGAAACGCTCGGTCAGGTCCTCACCGTTTTCCCCCGCTTCGAACTGGGTCACGGTGAAGGCGTTCGGCACAAAGAACCACGAGTCCACGTCGATTTTGCCGCGTGTGCCGAGCACGTGCGCCTCGACCGAACTGCGCGCACCGAGCCCCGTTTGCACGGCGTAGACGGTGCGGCCCGAGAGACCCGAGATCGAGACCATCTCGTCGACCCCCGTTGCGGTGAGGGTTCCCGTGGCGTGCACCTGCGCCGGCGATCCCGCAGCCCAGTGTGCGAAAGCGAGCGGGTACACGCCGAGGTCAAGCAGCGCCCCTCCGCCAAGCTCAGGTGCGTACAGTCGATGCTCGGGATCGAACGGAAAGTACTGGCAGTGATCGGCGATGACCGCGGTGACTTCGCCGATCACTCCCGACTCGATCACCTGACGGATCACGTCGTAGTGCGGCATGAAGCACGACCACATCGCCTCTTGCACGTACGCGCCCTTCTCACGTCCAAGGGCGAAAAGCTCGCGTGCCTGATCGGCATTGAGGGTCATCGGTTTTTCAATCACGACGGGAATGCCGGCCTCGAGCACTTTCTTCGCAAGTGCGAAATGCTGCGCGTGAGGGGAGGCTACGTAGACGGCTTCGAGCCCTTCGTGGGCGAGGAACTCGTCAATGTTGGCATAGGCGTGGGCGCAGCCGGCGTCGGACTCAAAATCCCCCGCGAAAACCTGTGCGCGTTCGAGCGAACGCGAGCACACCGCCACGAGGCGCGAAGCGGTGGCCGCATGCATCGTGCCGATGAAGTTCCTGGCGATCCCGCCGGGCGCGATCACACCCCAGCGAAGGCCCGGGGCCTCGGCCGGATCGGGAACGGTAGTGGCAGGCAGCGTCAATGGTGCAGTCATGCAACCACCGTACGCCGGCTACCCCTATTTTTTCGAGGACTTCGCGCGCGAACTGGACTTTCGCGTCGTCTTTCGCTTCGCGGGACCTTTCGCGCGCTTCTCCGCGAGGCGCTCCACGGCGCGTTCATGCGTCATCGTCTCGGGCGATTCATCCTTGCGGAGCGTCACGTTGGTCTTGCCGTCCGTGATGTACATGCCGAAGCGGCCGTCCTTGATCACGATCGGTTTCTCGCTCGTGGGATCCACGCCGAGCTCCTTGATGGGAGGTTTTGCCGCTGCCCGCCCGCGCCGCTTCGGCTGGGCGTAGAGCGCGAGGGCTTCCTCCTCGGTGATCGTGAACAGCTGCGCTTCGGTCTCGAGTGAACGAGAGTCCGTGCCCTTCTTGAGGTACGGGCCGTAGCGGCCATTTTGCGCGGTGATCTCGACCCCCTCGGCATCCTTCCCCACGACGCGGGGAAGCGAGAGGAGCTTGAGGGCATCCTCGAGAGTGACGGTGGCGAGATCCATGTCCTTGAACAGCGAAGCGGTGCGGGGCTTCGGCTGCTTCGTTTTTGGAAGCGCCTTCGTTTCTTCGTCGAGCTCAAGGTTTTCCGTGACGTAGGGGCCGTAGCGGCCATCCTTCGCGAGGATCTCGAAGCCCGAATCAGGATCGCGGCCAAGCACGCGGCCGTCGTCCTTCGCGCGGGTCATGAGCTCTTCGGCCTTCTCGAGCGTGAGCTCATCCGGTGCGAGATCGGCGGGCACATTCGCGCGCTGAGGCGTATCGGAGCCCTCGACCGCACGCTCAATGTAGGGCCCGTACTGGCCCATACGCAGGTCGATACCGTTGCCGATCGAGACGGTGTTGATCGCACGCGCGTCGATCTCGCCAAGGTTATCGAGCGTTGCCTTGAGGCCACCCTCGACGGGCGTGTCGAATGAGCCGGACTTGCCGTAATAGAAGTCGCTCAGCCAGTGCACGCGGTCGGTATTGCCCGCCGCGATGCGGTCAAGGCCGGCTTCCATGTCGGCCGTGAACTCGTAGTCCACGAGCTTTCCGAAATGCTCCTCGAGAAGACGCACAACGCTAAAGGCGAGCCAGCTCGGCACGAGCGCCGTGCCCTTCTTCTCGACATAGCCGCGGTCTTGGATCACCGAGATTGTGGCGGCGTATGTCGAGGGGCGGCCAATTCCGCGTTCCTCGAGTGCGCGCACGAGCGAGGCCTCGGTGTAGCGCGGCGGGGGAGTGGTCTCGTGCCCGTTCGGCGTGTACTCGGCAGCCGTCAGCTGCTGGCCCTCCTTCATTTGGGGGAGACGCTTATCTTTGCCGTCCTGCTCGGCATAGCGCGATTGGTCACGACCCTCTTCGTAGGCGGCAAGGAAACCGCGGAATGTGATGATCGTGCCCGAGGCGCCAAACTGGGCGGTGCGCCCCTTGCCTTCAACATCGAGCGTGACCGACGTGGTCGTGCCTTTCGCGTCGGCCATCTGGGAGGCCACGGTGCGTTTCCAAATGAGTTCGTAGAGGCGGAACTCGTCGCCGCTTAGCTGGTTCGACACCTGCGCGGGCGTGCGGAAGTTCGAACCCGCCGGGCGAATCGCTTCGTGCGCTTCTTGCGCGCCCTGCGACTTGCTCGTGTACACGCGGGGTCGATCAGGGACGTACTCGGCGCCGTACATTTCTTGGATCTGTGCGCGGCTCGCGCGAATCGCCTCGCCGGAGAGCACGACCGAATCGGTACGCATATAGGTGATGTAGCCGTTTTCGTAGAGCCGCTGCGCGGTGGACATCGTGTGGCGGGCGCCCATGCGCAGCTTGCGGCTCGCCTCCTGCTGGAGAGAGCTCGTGGTGAAGGGGGCGGCGGGGCGGCGCGTGTAAGGCTTGGACTCGAGATTTCCGACGGTGGCCTTGGCCCCCTCGAGCGCTTCGATGAGAAGTTGTGCGCTTTCCTCGGTCAGGACGGTGACGTTTCCCTTGAGGCTCTTCTTGAGTTCGCCCGTATCGGTGAAGTCACGTCCCGTGGCGACGCGCTGGCCATCGAGCGTGCGCAACTGCGCGGTGAACGCGGGCGTATCGGCGCTGCGGTCACTCAACTCAGACGTAATGAACTCGCCCGTCAGATCCCAGTACGAGGCGGACGTGAAGGCCATGCGCTCGCGTTCGCGCTCCACAACGAGGCGCGTTGCGACGGACTGGACGCGGCCCGCGCTCGTGCCGCGGCGGACCTTGCGCCACAGCACGGGGGAGAGTTCGTAGCCCACGAGGCGGTCGAGGATGCGGCGCGTTTCCTGCGCATCGACGAGCGGCATGTCGAGCTCGCGAGTCTCGGTAAGCGCCTTCTGGATGGCTTCCTTCGTGATTTCGTGGAAAACCATGCGGTACACGGGAAGCGATTTCTTCGGCTTGAGGGCCTCGAGAAGATGCCACGCGATCGCTTCACCCTCGCGGTCCTCATCGGTGGCGAGGTAGAGAGCATCGGCCTCTTTGAGGAGCTTCTTGAGCTCGGAGACGGTCTTCTTTTTGTCGGGGTTCACGACGTAGTAGGGCTCGAAGCCCTCTTCGACGTTGACGGCGAAACGACCATAGGGCCCCTTTTTCATGTCGGCGGGCAGCTCTTTGGGCAGGGGAAGGTCACGAATGTGCCCCACGGAGGCGGCGACCGTGAAATCGTCCCCGAGGTATTTCCCGATGGTCTTTGCCTTCGCGGGGGACTCAACGATCACGAGGTTGCGAGCGCTCACTCGATGTACTTCCTTACTGCGGTGTGTGCGTGGCGGGAATATGGTGCCGCGCGGTTTGCCCTGAACCGTACCGTAACACTACGCGGCTTTTGGCTGCTCGACGATGTGGAGAAATCCCCATTCGACGAGGGTGCGCGTCGTGCGCATGATTGCGTCACGTGCAGCTTCGGCATGTTCGGCCTGGTCAGCGGCTTCGAGGAGGGAAGCGTAGGCCGTGAGGAACACGCTGAGCGGGTACTCCCCGGTGAGGGGGCCGACGATGGCCGCGGTGTGGGTGTCAATCTGGAGCGTGCGCCCGAAACCCCCGCCCTGGACAAGGTCGATCACCATGGGGTCCTCGTCACCGGGAGTGTAGTGGCGTCGCTCGATGACGTCGTCGGCGCGCGCGAGGACGAGTTCGCCGAGAGCGGCGTCGTCGAGCTGTGCGAGGTGCGCGCGTGCCCGAAGCATCTCCGCGTAACGGGGGCCTAGGGGACCGGAGCCGGTGGTCTCGATGAAGGCGTAGTGCTCGAAACGCTTCTCCCCGTCGCGAGGCTTCGTGAGGAGCACGTGGCCGAATCCGATACCGGCGACGTTGCGGGAGGCGAAGTCGTCGAGCCACGCGTGCGTCATGGGCGCCCAGCGCTCGTCGCGGTCGGTGACACCACCGTCACGCAGCCACGTCGAGGCATAGGACGCCGGATCCTCGATGTCGCGTTGAACAATGAGCGCGCTCGCACTCGAGTTTTCGAGCCAAGTGCGCGGCCGCGCATCCCACTCGGCGCCCGCGGTGATCTCCCAGTTGGCGAGCATCGCGGCGATGCCGCCTGGCGCGAGATAACCGTCGATTTCGGAAAGGAGGCTCGCCACGAGCGTGTCGCCCTCCGCGCCGCCGTCGCGATAAGTCCACGTTTCGGCGCCCGCCACGCGGGGCGTGATCACGAACGGGGGATTGGAGACGATGAGATCGAAGGCTTCGCCGCTCACGGGTTCGAGCATCGAGCCCTTGCGGGTCTCGATCACGTGGCCCGCGGGCAGAGTGTCGTGATTGAGGGCGACATTGAACTCGGTGAGCGTAAGCGCACGTTCGGAGATGTCGGTCGCGACGACGTGCGTCGCGTGGCGGGCCGCGTGAAGCGCCTGAATGCCGCAGCCGGTGCCGAGATCGAGGGCTCGAGTGACTTTGGCGCGCGGCGTGATCGCGATGAGAGTCGAGGTGGCCCCGCCGATACCGAGAACATGCTCGCCCTCGAGCGCGCGGCCCGTCGCGAGTTCGCCGAGATCGGAGACGATCCACCAGAGGATGTCGCCGAAATCATCGGTGGCCTGGTACGGGCGAAGATCGAACGTCGCGGTGAAAGCTGAGGTGTCGTCGGACTTTTCGCTGCCCACTTCCCGCACGAGGCCGAGCGCAAGAATTCCCTCGGTGCGCACGTGCGGGAGTGCGCGGTCGAGTTCGGTGCGCGTGGCGGTGCGACCGAGCGTAAACAGGCGCATGAGGGTCGCGCTCGCGATGCCGCTTTCGGCGAGCGGACCGAGCTCGCGCAACGCCGGGATCGGGTTCTCGCGCTCGAGCGCGGCCCGGGCGGGGACACTGAGGATCTCGTCAATGCCATCGGCGGTGTAGCGCGCCGAGGCGAGGTCGTCGCGCAGCCGCGCAAGGAGAACGGGGTCGATCGTGGGCGTCGGGGGAAGAGTGCTGCTCGTGTGTGCCGTGCTCATGCCTACCATTGTGGCGTACCGCGTGAGTGGAGCGAAGATGAGAGTGGAGGCGGCACGTGAAAGGCGAGGCTTTCGATGCGGAGCGCGCGCTCGCGCGCCTTTCGGCGCCACCGCATCGCACCGACTCGCTTAGATTCGTTGAACATCGCCCCGCGCGCGAGGCCCGCTTCGCCGAGTGGCCGCGATGGGTGAACTCGTCGCTGCGCACGTCTCTCGAAGCACACGGGGTTGAGCGGCCGTGGTGGCATCAAGCGCAGGCCGCCGAATTCGCCCACGCGGGCCGCGACACGGTCATCGCGACCTCAACTGCGTCGGGGAAGTCACTCGGCTACCTCATGCCGGCGCTCACCGACATTCAAGCGCGCCGCGAGGACCCCTCGGCAAGGCGAGCGAGCGCCCTCTACATTGCCCCCACCAAGGCTCTCGCCTACGACCAGTTCACCTCGATCGAGCGTCTCGCGCGCGAGGCGAATCTGAGGGAGGTTCGTGCAGCGGTGTTCGATGGCGACACCCCGCTCGACCAGCGGCGATGGGTGCGGCGACACGCCAACCTCGTGCTCACGAACCCCGACATGCTCCACTACGGCATCCTCCCGGGCCACGAGCACTGGATTCCGTTCTTCCGAACGCTGCGCTACATCATCATCGATGAGTGCCACGTGTACCGCGGCGTGTTCGGGGCGCACGTCTCGATGCTTATGCGGCGTCTCGCGCGGGTCGCCGAGTACTACCGGGCACATCCCACGTTCGTGCTCGCCTCCGCGACGAGTGCGAGCCCCGAGGTGAGCGCCTCCAGGCTCGTGGGCCGAAGCGTCACGGCTGTCACCGAGGACGGCTCGCCAAAGAATCCCCTCACGATCGCCCTGTGGGAGCCGGGCATTGTCGATCTTGACGAGGGGGAGGATGCCCGCGAAGCCGCACGCAGGGCAAAGGCGGAGCGCGAGCAGGCCGCAAAGGCCGGGGTGAAAGCCCACGTGGAGGTCCGACGGCGCCCAGCCCCCACCGAGGCCGGGGCCTTGCTCGGTGATCTCGTGTGTGAAGGGGCGCAAACGCTCGCCTTCACGCGTTCGCGGCGCTCAAGCGAGTTGGTCGCGAAAAGCGCACAGCGCGCGGTGAACGCCGCGGCGGAAGCGACCGGCTCCGCGTTGCTTGCCGACCGTGCGACGCGCATCGCGGCCTACCGAGGCGGATACCTTCCCGAGGAACGTCGCGCTCTCGAGCAGGCGCTGCGCTCGGGGGAGCTCGTGGGGCTCGCCTCCACCAATGCACTCGAGCTCGGCATCGACATTTCAGGGCTCGATGCCGTACTCGTCACGGGATGGCCGGGAACGCGAGCATCGCTGTGGCAGCAATTCGGGCGTGCAGGGCGCTCTCACGGAGCTCACGCTCGCGATGCCCTCGCAATGTTTATCGCGCGCGAGGACCCGCTCGACACGTACGTGGTGCACCACCCCGAGATGATCGTCGGCGCCGAAGTTGAGGCTGCCGTGTTCGATCCCTCCAACCCTTATGTCATGACGCCCCACCTGTGCTCCGCCGCGGCGGAGATCCCCATCCGCGACGGTGAGGAAGAGATCTTCGGCCCCACGAGCAGGGAGCTTCTCGAGAACTTGGCGGCGCGGGGCATCCTCAGGCGTCGGCCTCACGGCTGGTATTGGACGCTTGACGAGCGGCCGCACGACCTCACCGATCTGCGGGGCAGCGGAGGTGAGAGAGTGAGGATCGTGGACGAAGCCAGCGGGCAGCTCATCGGTACGGTCGATGGCGCGAGCGCCCACCAGCACGTGCACGACGGCGCGGTGTACCTCCACCAGGGCGTGACCTACGTCGTGAATCACCTCGATGTGGAGAACGCCGTCGCGATGGTGCGTCGGGAGAGCCCGCAGCACACCACCCAGCCGCAAGAGACCTCGTCGATCAGCGTGCGCCAGGTCGAGCGCAGCGAACGGTGGGGTGACATCGACGTGTGCTTCGGGCAAGTCGAGGTCACCGACCAGGTCACCGGTTACCAAGTGCGTGACATCTACACCTCCGCCGTGCTCGGCGAACACCCGCTTGACCTGCCCGCTCGCACCCTCGCGACGAAAGCCGTGTGGTTCCAGATCCCCGCCTACCTTCTCCACGCGTGGGGCCTCGAGGAAGCCGATTTCCCAGGTGCGCTGCATGCAGCTGAGCATGCCCAAATTGCCATGCTGCCGCTTCTTGCGACGTGCGACAGGTGGGACATCGGCGGCGTGTCTACCGCTCTGCATGCCGATACCGAAAAACCCACGATCTTTGTGTACGACGGCGCGCAAGGCGGAGCCGGCTTTGCCGAACGCGCCTACGAGAGCGCCCCCGCATGGGTTCGTGCGACCGCCGACATGGTCGAGGCGTGCGAATGCGAGGCGGGCTGCCCCGCGTGCATAGTGTCCCCGAAATGCGGCAACGGTAACGACCCCCTCAGCAAGGTGGGTGCGCTCACGGTTCTGCGGGAGCTGGGCCGGCACGCGCCAACTCGGTGAGGCTTTGAGCCCCGAGTAGCGGGATGTGCACCCTTACGGCGACCGCTATCCGCGCCTCGAAACCTTGCGTCTCGCAGCTTTCGAGAATCGTTCCGTATTTCTCGGCGACCTCAAGGGCAACTGCACACGCCTCGCCGGCGGCGCCGCCACCTGCGAGCGCATCAGCGGCCGAAAGCGCCGAAAGCTCGGCGGCTGAGGCGGCTAGCGACCGGCCTTGATGGACTATTCCAAGCGTGACGAGCACAGTGAGGATGGCGGAGGTAATCGCGATGGCCCCGAGTGCGGTCACGGTAGCGTTGCCACGCTCTTCGCTGAGGCGCGCCCTCACGGCCCGTTCCTCACCAGATGCGGCTCGAGGCGCGTGTGAGCGCTGGCCTCAAGCGGAAAGGTCATACCGAGGACCGGCCCGCCCACGCGCCAGGTCGCATGAGCATTGACCGTGACCCAATCGCCGCTCGTGCTGATGTTGAATGATGCCCCGTCACCGCTCACGACTTTCGCCTTCGCGATCGCTCCCTGGGGATCTGCGGAGATCATCATTTCCCTCGCCGCGGTGCGAGCGCCTTCTGATAGGCGTGCGTGGCTCACGAAGAGCCCTCCGAGTGAGACGATCAGTGCGAGAAGAGCGAAGACGGCGATGAGCACCACCGCCGTCTCCGCCGTGGCCGCACCGGAATCCGCTCGAAGTGCTCGCCTAAGCGGTCGGGCACGTTGCTCGGTTTCCGGTACCATGCTCAGCTCGCCGAGTGGAGGGCGCCCTGGATAATGCTCGTGAGAATGCCCTGCATTTCGCCGCTCGTGAGCACGGCGAACAAGAGCGCGGCAAAAGCACACGCAGCGACGATCGTGACTGCGTATTCTGCGGTCGTCGCTCCCGTGTCATCCGCGAGAGTTTCACGAAGTGAGGCGCTATTCGGCTTGGTGTGAGTAGTCGTATCGGTCATTGATGTATCCCCCTTCAAGGATTCTTCTGTGCTGCGCAACGGCGGTCGCCGCGCGCCTACGGCCAGATGCGGCCGAAGTGTGTGGTGACGAGATCCGTAATGATCGGGACAATTCCGAGCAACACGAATGCGGGCAAGATCGTGATTCCCGTGGGAAGAACGAGACGCACGGCGAGTTTTGCGGAGGCCTCGTCGACCTCGCGCACGCGTGCACGGCGTCGATCGCGCGTGACGGCAGAAAGGATCGGCGCAAGACGAGCGCCTGTGGCGTGGGAGAGGCTGGCGGCGCTCGTGAGCACCGCTAAGTCTCCTTCGAGCGTGGAAAGCGCGCCTTCGGGTGGCATGCCGCGAGCGAGAGCGCGCCCCGCCTCGAGAAGCGCGGGACCCGGGGGCGTGTTCTCGAGGGCTTCGCCTATGCGCATGCAGGCCGACGAAAGCGGGATCCCCGAGTGGACGACGCTCGCGATCAAATCGATCACGATGAGCGGATCGATGTCGGCACTCACGCCGCGCGCGACGGCGAGCATGCGGTTCATCCACGCGAAACCAATCGCGGTGAGCAGCACACCGGTGCTCAGCATGAGCATGCCGTACCTCGACGTGAGAAGCACTCGCAGCGGATCCGCGCCCATGGCATAACCGAGGCCAATCGCGAAGAGTGGCAATACCATGAGAACGCGAGCTGTGCTCTTCGCGCCCGCGAAGGCGGCGCTGCGGGCCCGGGCAGCGTCGGAAGAATCGCGAAGCCCGTTCGCGAGCGAAGTGAGCAAACCCGAAAGCGGCGCCCCCGTGCTCTCACACATCACGTGACAGAGCACAACCGCACGCACCGCTTCCCGAGGAGCGTTGAGGGCGCCGTTCATCCGCTGCACAAGTGCCGGTGGGATACGGGCCATCGTTTCGGCGAACTGCTTCTCACGCGGCGTACGCGTGGCTTTTGCGACCGCCAACCACGCGTGCGGCGCCGTCACGCCAGCCCCGAGAGCCATCGCTACGTGGTCGAGCAGCCCAGCGAGGGCATCGTCCGAGAGCAACGCCCCGCTTTTCATAGGGCACCTCCGTGCGCGAGTCGGGCTTCGAGCGCATCGAAAGCCGGGAACCGACGCTCTCGTGCACCAAAGCTCACCGCTGGAACACACTCGAGTCGTCCATCGCCCCCGCGTTGCAGAATGGCAATCGTGGAAAGCGCACGACCGTCGAGTGAACGGTGCATGTGCAACACGACAGTGATCGCCGAAAGAGCCTGTGAGGCGAGCGCAAGCGGGTCGAGTCCAGCGAGAGCCCCGAGGGCCTCGAGCCTCGCGGGAACATCTGCTGCGGTATTCGCGTGAAGGGTTCCGCACCCGCCCTCGTGCCCCGTGTTGAGTGCCTGGAGGAGCTCGCGGATGTCCTCTCCACGGCATTCGCCCACGACAATGCGGTCGGGGCGCATTCTCAGACACTGCCGGATCAAGGTCGCGAGGTTAATCTCGCCCATGCCCTCGGCATTCGCGTGACGCGCCTGAAGGTGAACCACGTGCGGGTGCGCGGGTCGCAGTTCGGTGGCGTCTTCCACGATGATGACCCGTTCGCGGGGATCCACGGCACCGAGCATCGCCCCGAGCAGAGTCGTTTTCCCGCTACCGGTGCCGCCGCTCACAAGAAAGGAGAGACGTGCGTGGATAATTGCCTCAACCAGTGCCCGCCCGGACGGCGTGAGTGTGCCCGAGGCTTCGAGGGCCTTCAGTGAGAAGGGGAGGGCCGCGGCGCGCCTCAGGCTTATGCTCGCACCGCCCGCCGAAAGCGGGGGGAGCATACCGTGGAAGCGGAGGTTGCCGGGAAGCTGCGCATCGGCCCACGGCATCGCGTCGTCGAGGCGGCGGTTCCCGAGCGAGGCAAGTCGGGTCGCGAGAGCACGCGCCTCGCTCGCGGTGAGCGTGAGACCAGTGCGCTCGAGCCCGTGAGCTGAATCCACCCACACGCTGCCGTCGGGATTCACGAGAATGTCGCTCACTCCCTCCGCGGCGAGGGTATGCAGGGGCCCGAGACCTTCGAGATGATGGCGCACCTGATCGGTGAGCTCGAGAAGTCCCGCGCGATCGAGGATGAGACCGTGGGCCTGGGCAATGCGTGAAATGCGGCGGGCATCGATCGTGCCTGGCTCCTCCCGCAGTGATTCGTGCACGCGAGCGAGGAGTTCGTCGGTGAGGATCATGACTGCACCCCGGAAAGTCGGGATCCCGCGAGCGTCGCGAGGAAACGTGTGCACGCGGCCTCGATCCCTTTGCGGTCGCGATCGAGCCCTGGAACGAAACCCTCGCGTGCGCTCCGGTAGCTGAGCATGACGGGAAGCCCGAAGTGGTCGGCGATGTCGCGCGCACGGTAGGCCTCGCCGCGGCGGCGAGTGCGCAGGGCGATCCCTATGCGCGTGCGTGGATGTACCTCGCGCAGAGCCTCGAGGGTACGCTCGGTCGCGGCGAGGGCGTGTTCGCTCGGGTGGAGCGAGACGAGGGCGATATCGGGACTGAAATGCGCTGCGACTCCGGCCCGCATTGGCGCGTCCAAAATGAGCGTGCCGGGTGCGGCGCGCAGGCTTTCGAGCGCCTGCACATTTACCGTTTCACCGGGGGTACGAGAGAAGGTGAGGAGTCGGTAGCCGTCAACGAGAGGGAGAGCCTCAACTAGCACCTGAGCATCCGTCGTGCCTCCTGCCCCGCCCAGGTCGCTCCACCGTGCACCCTCCACGTGTCGAGCCTGCACGAGCGTGTCGATCCCACCGCCATGCGGATCCGCGTCCACAAGTGTGGCTGGGCCACCCCGCTTCGATGCGGCGAGAGCGAGCGCGACTGCGAGGGAGGTGGCTCCCGCCCCGCCGTGCCCCGGAAGGCACGCGAGGATACGGCTTTCCTCCGAGGCCGCGGCGAGTGCGGAAAGGTCGCCGAGAAGTTCGGCCGATTCCGATGGCAGGGTGCGAAGAGCGCGTGCACGGTGGTCGAGAGCCCGCTTGTATTCGTGCGAGCTGGGTTCGCCTTCGCAGACGGCGATGAGAGGTAGAGCGGGGAAGGCCTCGGTGGCCTTTTCCAGGAGGGAGACCTCGCACACGACTGCGCGCACGTGCCCGCGCGGGAGGTCTGCTGCGGCGAAGTCAAAGCCTGTTGCTTGGATGAGATCGCGCACGAGAGTTTCGAGGGAGAAGTTTTCGCCGAGCCACGCGATAGCGTCATGCGAAGGCTCGTGCGTGGCAAATGGGGTTTCGCCGGCTACGCGACTCACGAATGTGGAAGCGTTGCGGCGCCCGTGTGCGACTCGAGGGAAGGCATGTGTCATGCCTCTATGTTTCGCGGCACAGAAGGTCCGTTCTAGGGCCAGCCCAATCTTGTGGAGCGGAGCGTGATGTGGAGTGCGAACGGAGAGTCGAAAATTCTTCCCGGTGAGGGTTGCGTGGGTCACAATGAGTGTGTAGAGTGGTGGGCATCACAAAGCAAGGGAATGATTCGAAACCCACGTGCGAGTGGTCCACGTTTGGACCGGTGCGGATTCGTCGAAAGCGGATACCACACCACCAAGTGCACGCTTGATCCCGGATCGGCCCCGGGAGGCGCTCGAGAGGGCGCCTCCTTTTTGGCTCGATTCTCTTCCCCCACACCCCGCTTCTCTCACGGTCATCGCCGCGCACAAGCACGAAAGAGGAACGCGCCTATGCAGGAAGCAGCGCTCATGCGCGCTAAGCAGCCCTCCGAGGGGCCGCTCAAGGCACCCTCCGTTTCCGGTGTGGAATCGGGCTGGCATATCGACCCCATAACACTGCGCCCCGTGATCGACGACCTCGAAGCCTTCGAGCGAGAATTCGCCCACGACTATGCGCGAGAGGTGATTCGGGCCTTGTGGAGCGGTGACCCCGTGACGGCTCGCGAGCGCTGCGAAGTCATGCTCGCTGAGCGCCCTTCATCGGTGCGCTTGCGGGCGATCCTCGCCGATTGTCGCAGAGACCTCGGTGAAACCGATCGGGCGATTGCCGACTACCGCGTGCTGCTCGAGGAGTGCCGAGGCACCGCGTGGGAGTCCGTTCTTCACCAGCATCTCGGCAAAGCGCTCTTCACGGCCGGCCACTACGACCTCGCCTTGACGGCCTTCGCGCAGGCTTACGAGCTGCGCGTTTTTACGGGCGCACACTCGAGCCTCATTGACTCGAGCATGGTCGCGATGTCTCGCACGCAGCACATGCTTGAGATTCAGCACCGCGCGCGGCGGCGTCACTAACGGGGCTGCGGGAGGTTTTCGACGCTCGCTTTGGCCTCGCCGCTCCTAGAGGTGCACATCGACGATCACGGGCGCGTGATCGCTCGTCGACTTCTCCGCACGCTCGGCGAGGTCGATCATCGCCCCGGTCGCAGCCTCGTGCACGGCGGGCGAGCCGAAGAGGAAATCGATGCGCATTCCCTGCTTTTTCGCAAACTTGAGGCCCTTGTAGTCCCAATACGTGTAGGTGCCAGGTGCATCGAGCCAGTCGCGCGTGAGGTCGGCGTAGCCTGCCTTCTCGAGCGCCGCGATTGCCTCGCGTTCGGGTGCGCTCACGTGCGTCTTCCCTTCGAAGGCGGCAATGTCCCACACGTCGGCATCGGTTGGGGCGACGTTGAAGTCGCCAGCGAAGAGCGTCGCCGAACGTTCTCCGGAATCTTCGCCGGGCCCGCTCGGGGTGAGACGCGCCGCGCCGTACTTTCGAAGAGCCTCGAGCCACGCGAGCTTGTAGGGGTAGTGCGGATGGTCGAGTTCGCGTCCGTTCGGAATATAGAGGCTCCACAGCTCGAGAGGCTTCGAATCGCGGGCGGCCTCGCCCACGACAGCGCCGATCGCACGTGCTTCCACCACGGCGCCCTCTCCCTCGCCCCACGTGGGAAGGGAAGGGAGCTCGCGGCGCACCTCGCGAAGGCCCACGCGTGAGGCGATGGCCACGCCGTTCCACTGGTTCAGGCCGTGGGCGGCAACCTCGAAGCCGCGCTCGGTGAGGGCGCTGAGGTCAAGCTGCTCGGGTTTGGCTTTGATCTCCTGGAGTGCGATGACGTCGATATCGCGGCGATCAATGACCTCGAGAAGCCTCGGCATGCGCGCGCGAAGAGAGTTGATGTTCCAGGTGGCGATTCGCATGTGCCCATCCTATGGGTGCACGAAGGTTCGCGTGGATACGCTTAGGGCATGACTCTCGCGCTCGTCACCGGCTCAACCTCCGGCCTCGGCCTCGAATTTGCGTGGCAGCTCGCCGGCAGCGGTCACGACCTCGTGCTCGTGGCCCGAAATGAAGATCGCCTCGCCGCCGTCGCCGCCCAGATTGAGGCGGTGTCCGGCGTACGCGTGAACATCCTTCCGGCGGATATCTCCGTTCAGGCCGATGTTGAGCGTGTGGCGCGCCGCTTGCTTGATCCTGTGGACCCCATCGGCCTGCTCGTGAATAACACGGGGCACTCGGTGCGCGCGTCCTTTCTGGAGGGGGAAATCGAGGAGTTTCTCGAAGAGGTCGATTTTGATGTGCGCGCGACCTTAATCCTCGCGCACGCTGCGGCAACAGCAATGACGCGCAAGGGGTCCGGCGCAATCCTCAACGTGTCGTCGATGGCGGGTTTTACCGCCACAAACCTCTCGGCGGCGGCGAAGAGCTGGGTGGTCATTTTTACGGAGTATCTCGCCCAAGAACTCGAAGGGACGGGCGTGAGCGCGACCGTGCTGATTCCCGGGTTTGTGCACACGGAAAGTCACCACAACGCCGCCGTCAATATGGATGGTGCGCCGCGCGTGACGTGGCTCAAGGCGCCATTCGTGGTGCAGCACGCTCTCAAGGATGTTTCGGCGGGTGAGGTTGTCTCGATTCCGTCGCTCGCCTACAACTCTGGGGCCCTTGAAAAGGCAACGCCGAAGGCAATTAGGCGTGCCCTCCAAAGCGAGCCGATTGCGCAAGCGATGAACAGGGTGCGCGTCCATAAAGTTGAGCGCGCGGCCGCGCGCAGGTCAGTCGTCGATCGGTTGCTGCGCAAGCGTCGGGACTAACCTCGACCTTTCCGTGCTCCCGCCGCAGCGGTGGGAGGAGTTGTGCCGTGGCTTCTACGGCTGGTTCACGGCGAACGTGTCGCAGGCCTTGGAGGTTCCCTCGTTGTAGCCCTTCACGAACCAGTTCCGGCGCTGCTCGGAGGAACCGTGTGTCCACGTGTCGGGCATGACCTGGCCGCCCGTGACCTCGCCCTGGATGTGGTCGTCGCCCACGGCGCTTACGGCACTGAGGGCGTCGTCAACGTCCTTGTCGGTAAGGGGCTCGAGCATCGTCGTGCCTTCGTCATCAACCGTGGTTGCCGCATGGTGCGCCCACATGCCCGCGTAGCAGTCGGCCTGAAGCTCGAGACGCACCTGATCCGAGTCGGGGCCTGTTCCCGAGCGATCGATGCGCTGCATCGTGCCGTCAAGCTTCTGGATGTGGTGCCCGTACTCATGTGCCACGACGTAGGCCTTCGCGAGTTGGCCGCTGCTCGCCCCGAAGCGTGAACTGAGCTGCTCATAGAACGAGGTGTCCACGTAGATCGTGGAATCGGCGGGGCAGTAGAACGGGCCCGTCGCGGAGGTCGCGGGGCCGCAGCCCGTGTTGACCGAGTCGGTGAACACCACCGCTTGTGGCTCTTGGAACTGGAACCCGGCCTCCTTGGCCTGGCCGGCCCACAGCGAGTCGGCGGATTCAACGGTTGCTTGCACGAGACAGTCGTCGTTCTCGTTCGCATCGGCACCGGTCTGGCATTCCTCGAGAACAGCTCCCTGCTGGGGCTGCTGCTGAGAGCTTGGAGCGGGGGCCTGGCCGCCACCAAGAAGGATTGACGGGTCGACGCGGAGGAAGAGCATCACGATGACGAGAACGAGCGTGCCGAGGCCGCCGCCACCGAGGGCGATCGCCCCTCCGCGGCGCATGCCACCACCGCCACCCGAACGGCGGCGGGTGTTATCGGAGCGAATCTCGGAATTGGGGTTGAAGGTCATGTCGCCAATGTACCGTTTCGCCCCGGAGTTTCCCCTGGACTTGCGGTCTACGGGGGTGAGGAATGTTCGGCGTACTCTCGACCCTTTAGACTAGTTACGGTTCCGTAGCCTACGGTTCCGTATCCGACGCGAAAGCACCGTTTTCATGCCTACTTCCTTGCGCGAATACACAAGCCCACTTCTCGTTGAGCCGAACGGCGTTGAGCGCCTCACCGACCTCTTTGTGAACCGTGAGAGCGAGGCGCCCGGCCATATCGCGTTCCAGGTTCCGAGTGGTACCGACGCCGCTGGAGCGACCACGTGGAGCGACGTGACCACCAAGGAGTTTTTCGCCTCCGCACGTGCGCTCGCGCGGCACTTCATCGCCGCGGGGATCAAACCGGGTGACGCAATCTCGATCATGGGCCCCACGCGCTACGAATGGGTGCTTGCCGATATCGCTGCGCTCTGGTCCGGTGCCATCGTCGTGCCGATCTACGACACGAGCGCCCCATCCCAGGTCAAGGCGATCGTTGAAGACGCGGGGATTACACGCGCCGTTGCCGGCACCGCACAACAGGCCGAGTCACTCGCGGGTGCCCTCGGCGGCGCGGATCGTGTATGGACCATGGAGCGCACCCCGGGCTACGAGTGCGTGAGCGACCTCGTGAAGCGCGAGCCGGAATCGCCCGTGAGCGACGCCGATCTCGAAAGCGCCCGCACGTCCCGCATGCTCGAGGACATTGCGACGATCGTCTATACCTCGGGGACCACGAGCGACCCGAAGGGTGTGCAGCTCACGCACGGCAATTTCGTGGCTCAGCTTCAAAACATCGGCGTGTCCCACGGGGAGGTGCTCAATGAGCACGGCTCCACGATCCTCTTCCTTCCCCTTTCGCACGTGCTCGCGCGCGGCGTGCAGCTCATGTGCCTCGCTCTCGGGATGCGCGTTGCTCACCTTTCGGATACCTCGCGCATCATTCCCACGTTCACGGAGATCCGCCCGACGTTCGTCATGGTCGTGCCGCGCGTGCTTGAGAAAATCCTCAACGCCGTGGCCGCGCAAGCCGATAAGAAACACGTGGGGCGCCTGTGGAAGGACGCGCGTGAGACCGCGGTGCGAATCGGCATGATCGGCGAGGGCTTCCACGAGCGCGAGCGCCCGAAACTCCCGTTGCGCCTCGCCGCGAAGCGTGCCCTTTACGAACGCCTTTTTTATCGCACGATTCGCCGCTTGCTCGGTGGAAACATCCACTACATTCTGTGCGGGGGTGCGAAACTCCACCCATCGCTCGCGCTCGCTTTTCGCGGCTTCGGTATCCCGATCATCGAAGGGTACGGCCTCACGGAAACGACCGCTCCGATCGCCGCGAACCGCCCGGGAGACCTCACCGCGGGGAGTGTGGGCGTTCCCGTTCCCGGCACCACGATCCGCATCAGCGAGGAGGGGGAAGTGCTCGCGAAGGGTCCCGGGGTTTCGCCTGGGTACAGGAATGCTGAGCACACGGCGGCGGCATATTCCGACGGTTTCTTGCGAACCGGCGATCTTGGAAGCCTCGATAGCTCCGGCCGCCTTACCCTCAGTGGCCGTTCCAAGGACGTGATCGTGACCTCTGGCGGAAAGACCATTGAGCCAGCGGGGTGGGAAGGCGCCGTCGAGCAGCATCCGAGCGTGGCCTACGCGGTCGCCGTGGGCGATGATCGCCCGTACCTTACGGCGCTGCTCATCCAGCAATCGGAAGACGGCGACAATGGCGGCGACGATATCGAAATCATCGAGAACCCGAAGCTCATCGCGGAAATTCTGCCCTACCTCGAGAACGCCAACCTCGACGTGTCGCGCACGGAACGCATCAAGAAGTTTGCGCTCGTGAAGGCGAACCTTGCCGATCCGAATCTCGTGACGCCTTCGCTTAAGCTGCGTCGCACCGTCTTCCTCGAGAAGGCTAAGGCCGCGATCGAGGAGCTGTATGAAAAGGCACCGAAGCCTACGATCCACGAGATCGTGAAGCGCGAGATCGCGGAGAAAGCGTCGGAACTCAAGGCAAAAACGAGCGGCAAGGCCCACAAGGACGCTTCGTCGAACGACTAGTGGGCGCACCGGGGCACGTACACTGGGACGGTTGCGCGCACGCGCCTAGGCGCATGAGGAGGAGGGATCTGACGTGAACGTCGTTGAATGGGCGATCAGCATCATGAGTTCGATGGGGGGCATCGGCGTGATGCTTCTGCTGCTGCTCGAATGCGTGTTCCCGCCGATCCCTTCGGAGGTGATCCTCCCGCTCGCGGGAGTGACGGCCGGCACCGGCGAGCATTCGTATTGGGTGCTGCTTCTCTGGTCGGTGATCGGCTCGACTCTCGGCGCCTACATCCTCTATGGTCTCGGTCGCATCCTTGGCCCCGAACGCACGCGCACCCTCTTCATTAAGCTCCCCCTCATCAACGTCGAGGACTACGAGAAAACGAACGCCTGGGTCGATAAGCACGGCATGCAGGGCGTGTTCTTCGGGCGCTTCATCCCGGGCATCCGCTCGCTCATTTCGATCCCCGCGGGCATGTTTGCGATGAAGCTTCCCATGTTCACACTGCTGACGGCCTTGGGAAGCGCGATATGGAACTCGATCTTCCTCGCGTTCGGCTACTTCCTCGGCACGCAATGGCACGTGATCGAGCCCTACACGGACATCTTCTCGAAGGTCTGCTACGTGCTCGTCATCCTCGTGGTGCTCTACTTCTTCGTGAAGCTCGTTCGCCGTGAGCGCCGCCGCAAGAGCCTCGGCCTCCCCGACCCAGACGACGCCGTCAAGTAATGTCTGGCGAGCGCGAAGTCGGCGTGGGGCCCTGGCAGGGGGACTGGCCGAAGGAACCTCACTACGATCCGCCGCTGCTTGAAGCGGGCGACCGTCGGAACGTTCCCGATCGATACCGATACTGGCGCCGCGAAGCGATTATCGCGGATCTCGACGCGCACTACCGCAACGGCCTGCACGTCGCGATCGAGAACATCGACCACGATTTCAATATCGGCTCGATCGTCCGCACGGCGAACGCGTTTGGGGTCGCGGCCTTCCACATCGTTGGAAAGAAGCGGTGGAATCGACGCGGGGCGATGGTGACGGATCGCTACCAGCACGAGTTTCACCACGCGAGGCCCGAAGACTTCCTCCAGTGGGCCCGCGACAACGATCGCGCGGTCGTCGCGGTCGATATCGTCCCCGGCGCCGTCCCTCTCGAACACACGCGCCTACCGGAAAACGCCGTGCTCGTGTTCGGCGAAGAAGGCGGGGGAGTGTCGAAGCCGCTCATCGATGCGGCTGCGCTTACGGTCGCGATTTCTCAGTTCGGCAGCACGCGCTCCATCAACGTCGGGCACGCCGCCGCGATCGTCATGCACACGTGGATCACGCAGCACGTCGAGATTCCGCGCGAACTAACGCTGTAGCTGCGGGAGCGACGAGGATCGTCAGAGATGTTTCTGACCTGGGAAGTAGGGTGAAAGGGCAACGGCGCAAACCGCCGAACACCCGATCCATGGTTAGGAGCACACCATGAGCATTACCGTGAAAGCCCTGCAAAAAACTGGCCCGGAAGAGCCCTTCAAGGTCGTCAATATCGAGCGCCGCGAGCCACAGGGGACCGATGTTCTCATCGACATTAAGGCCGCCGGCGTGTGCCACAGCGACATCCACACGATCCGAAACGAGTGGGGCGCCGCAAAGTTCCCCCTCGCCGTTGGCCACGAGATCGCAGGCGTGGTCGAGGCCGTTGGCCCCGAGGTCACGAAGTACAAGGTCGGCGACCGCGTTGGTGTCGGCTGCCTCGTCGGTTCGTGTGGCGAGTGCGAGCAGTGCAACAAGGGTTTCGAGAACAACTGCTTGAACGGCGCGATCGGCACCTATAACGCGATCGATGAGGACGGCACCGTCACTCAGGGCGGCTACTCACAAAAGGTCACCGTGCGCGAGCGTTTCGTGTGCCGCATTCCCGACTCACTCGACTTTGATGTGGCCGCACCGCTTCTGTGCGCAGGTATCACGACGTACTCACCACTCGCGACGTGGGAGGTAGGCGAAGGCCAGAAGGTCGCGGTCGCAGGTCTCGGCGGTCTCGGACATATGGGCGTGCAGATTGCCGCGGCGAAGGGCGCCGAGGTGAGCGTCATTTCTCGCTCGCGTAAAAAGGAAGAGGACGCCCTCGCGCTTGGCGCGAAGGAACTCCTCGCCACCGGTGAGGACGAAAACTTCTTCGAGACCCACAAGGGCAAGTTCGATTTCATTCTCAACACGATCAGCGCCGAGTTCGACCTCCCGGGCTTCATGGATCTGCTCAAGCCGGGCGGAAAAATGGTGCTCGTCGGCCTTCCTCCCGAGGGCATGCCGATCCCAACCCGTTCCCTCACGGGCGGTCGCAAGGTTCTCGCCGGCTCAAACATTGGCGGCCTCCCCGAGACCCAGGACATGCTCGACTTCTGTGGAGAACACAACATCGGCGCGAAGATCGAGATCATTGGCGTGAACGACGTCGATGCGGCCTACGATCGCGTCGTCAAGGGGGATGTGCACTTCCGTTTCGTCATCGATACCTCGACGTTCGACGACGCCGAGGTTGAGGAGGCCTGAGCCCCGCTCAGTCTTCGCCGATTTCCACGAGTCCCGATTCGTAGGCGGCCACGACGATCTGTGTGCGGTCGCGAAGGCATAGTTTTTGCAGGATGTGGGACACGTGGGTTTTCACGGTGGGCTCCGCGAGAAACATCGCGGAGCCCACTTCGGCGTTAGAGAGCCCTTTCGCGACGAGCTTCGCGACCTCGCGCTCGCGGTCCGTGAGAGCAGCAATGGCCTTGGTGAGGGCGGGATCGGTCCGACGCTGGCTGCGCGTAAGCGCGCCAAAATCCTCAATCACTTTCCGCGTGATGGAGGGGGAGAGGAGGGCCCCACCGCGGTAGACCTTCCGCACGGCATCGACGAGCTCTTCGACCTCGGCGTCCTTGAGCAGGAAGCCGCTCGCGCCTCCCTTGAGGGCCGTGAACACGTAGTCGTCGGCGTCGAAAGTGGTGAGGATGATGACGCGCGGCGCGGGATCGAGACCGGCGCGGAAGATTTCCTCCATCGCGGCGAGCCCGTCGAGGTTCGGCATACGGATGTCCATGAGGATGATGTCGGGCCGATTCTTAAGCGCGGCGTCGATGGCTTCGCGGCCGTCGGAGGCAGTGGCGACGACGTCGATGTCTGCTTGCGCTGCGAGGAGTGCCTCGAAGCCGGCGCGCACCATGGGTTGGTCGTCAGCGATGATGACGCGGATGGGGGAGTTTTGGCTCATGTCTTAAGCCTAGGTCAGAGGGCGCGCCCTCACGCGAATAACGGCTCATCCATAAGTATTGCCGTGAACAAGACCGGGGGGTGATGTCGAGTTCTGCCTGGGCGTCTACGGTTAACCCATGGCAGAAGTAGGAGAGAACGCGCCCGGCGCGCACGCGGTCGCGCCGTGGTCGAAAGCGCCGCTCAAAGTGCACGCTAAGCAACTGGGACGCGACTTCCTCTACGTGTTTCCGAGCCTCGTTCTTGGACTTCTCCTGGGTGGTGCGCTGTTCACGCTTGGTTTTTTGAGCGTTTTTGCCTTGGCCTTTTTCCTCATTGGTTTGCTGTTTCTCCCGGGAATCCTCCTCGCGGGAGGGTTCGCTGCGGATCTCACGCGACTTCGCTCTAATGTGTGGCGGGGTGAGAAGCTGCTGCACCTCCGCACGAAAGTTCCCGAGTTCCACTCGTTCGCCGACTACTTTCGGCTCTTCGGGAACCTACGTTTGTGGCTCGACTATCTCAGCGAAGCTCTCATTCTGAACACCGTGCGCGTGAGCAGCGCCATTGTTCTTGGTGGCCAGGTGATTTTTGCTCTCTTGTGCGGCATTCTCTTCCCGTTCGTGACGCTCATCGACCAGGCGTACGAGTCGGGGATCACCGGCACCATTGTTCGTGAGCTCGACGCCGGAATCGATCTTGAACCTTACGCGAGCACGCTGAGCATTATCGATTCGGCAATCTACGCCCTCGTGGGGCTCGCTGTCCTCGCGCTGCTTCCCCTGACACTGCACCTCGCGGCGCGTATCGAGAACACCCTCGCGCGCGAGATTCTCGAAGGGGACTCCTTCGCGACGATCAGCTTCAAGGGATGGGCGACCGCGGTGATCGCGGTCATCGCGCCGATTCGCATCACCATCTCGGGTGACAACTTTCTGTGGAATCAAGTCCCGCCGCGCTATCTCGCGCTCGGTTTCTTCACGATTCCCGTCACCGGGCTCTTCTTCGGCCTACTGGCGCTTGCCTGGGGCCTTGCGTTCGTTCTGCTCGTACGCAGACCCAAACTCGGTGCGGTGTTTGTGTGCGTGCCCTTCTTCGCGTCGTACGCGACCACGATCGTGATCACACTCTGGAAGTCCTACACGCAAGCCCTCGTCCCAGGCTCCGACGTTCCCCTCTTGGTAGGCGCTCTCGCACTTTTCACGCTGAGCCTCCACCGCAACATTCGGCGCAGCGCCGCAACATTCGCGGCGTTTAGCGTCATCGTCGTCATGGGAACATTCGTGAGGCTCGCGTGGGGGGTCGTGTGGGGATTTGTGGCCACCCCAGATCCCGCGGGCTTTGTGCAATGGTCCCTCTTCTTCCTTGGCCTCACGCTCGTGATGTGGATCGTGAGCGGAGCCCTCGGATACGGGCTTCGCTGGCTCGCCGATTCGGCTCGCGACGTCTCGCGTGAACGGGCGGCACGCCGCGAAGCCGAAGAGCGCCAAGAGCGCGCCTTCGCCGAGAGCGCCGAGCTCAGCGAGAGAGCTCGCATCGCGCGCGAAATGCACGACGTGGTCGCCCACTCAATGTCGGTTATCAGCGTCCAAGCACAGACCGCTCCCTACCGCCTCGCAGAATCACAACTCGACGAAGCGACACGCGCCGAATTCGCCTCAATCGCCGCGACCTCGCGCAACGCCCTTCAAGAAATGCGTGCTCTTCTCACGATGCTGCGCGGCACCGGCAGCGAAGAAGATGTCGCGAGGGCCCCGCAGCCCGAGCTCAAGGATCTCCCCGAACTCGTGCAGCGCTCGCGCGATGCCGGCGCCCACGTGAGCCTCACCGTGCCAGAGGCGGGCATCCCCACAGTCCCCGCAACCGTCGGACTTGCCCTCTACCGCGCCGCCCAGGAGGGACTCGCCAACGCGCTCAGGCACGCACCCGGAAGCGACATTCACATCACGCTCATGACGAGTGAACATGTCACCGGCATCGACGTCGTCAATACCGCACCGCCCGAGGACTTCGAGCCTGCGCCCGGCTCCGGAATGGGGCTGCGCGGCGTTCGCGAGAGGGCCAACGCGCTCGGCGGCACCGTGAATGCGGGGGCGCATGCCGACGGTTCCTACAGCCTCATCGTGCGAATTCCGCACGCCGGAACGTGGGCAGCCGTCGGACAGCCCACGCCCCAGTGACCACTCGTGTGGCTCAGCTCTCACGTTTCGTGCTGGGAGTGGCCCGTCCCCGAGCGTCCCGAACGACGTGTGGAAGAATGAAAGGGCAAACGCAACGTGGATCTGCGAGGTACACGGGTGCCCGCGATCCCCACTCGAAGGAGCACACATGCCTGTTGCAACCCCGGAACAGTTCAACGAAATGATCGACCGCGCGAAGGAAGGCAAGTTCGCCTACCCCGCGATCAACGTCTCGAGCTCGCAGACTGCGATTGCCGCACTCCAGGGCTTCGTCGAAGCCGAGTCTGACGGCATCATTCAGGTGTCCGTTGGCGGCGCCGAGTATCTCTCCGGTTCGACCGTGAAGAACCGCGTTCGCGGCTCGATCGCTCTTGCGAAGTTCATCCACGAGGTTGCCGAGGACTACAACATCACGGTTGGCGTTCACACCGACCACTGCGCGAAGGAAAACCTTCCCACCTGGGTTGAGCCCCTCATCGAATGGGACCTCAACGAGCGCGTCAACAAGGGCCTGAACCCGCTGTTCACCTCCCACATGTGGGACGGCTCGGCCGTTCCGGTCGACGAGAACCTTGAGATCGCGAAGCGCCTCCTCGAGAAGACCGTGGAAGCGAAGAAGGTCCTCGAGATCGAGGTTGGCGTCGTCGGTGGCGAGGAAGACGGCTACTCGGCGGACGTCGACGAGTCGAAGCTCTTCTCGACCCCGGAAGACGGCCTCAAGACCGCCGAAGCCCTCGGCCTCGGCGAAAACGGCCGCTACATCACCGCCCTCACCTTCGGTAACGTGCACGGCGTGTACAAGCCGGGCAACGTTCGCCTCACCCCGTCGATCCTCCTCGACATCCAGAAGGCTGTTGGCGAGAAGTACGGCAAGGACATGCCGTTCGATCTCGTGATGCACGGTGGCTCCGGCTCGACCCTCGAAGAGATCCAGGAAGCTGTGGACAACGGCGTCATCAAGATGAACGTCGACACCGATACCCAGTACGCGTTCTCGCGTCCGGTTGCGGGCCACATGCTCGAAAACTACGAGGGCGTTCTCAAGATCGACGGCGAGGTCGGCAACAAGAAGATGTACGACCCGCGCTCGTGGGGCAAGAAGGCCGAGGCCGGTATGGCGAAGCGCGTCGTGGAGGCGTGCGAGAACCTCCGCTCGGCTGGCCACAAGATGTGATCGTCGCTTGACGTAGAAGAAGCGCTCCTCCCCGGGAAGCCGGGGAGGAGCGCTTCTTACTGTGCTCGGATCGTTTAGCGAGCTTAGCCCGGCTCGTTACCAGCGCTCGAATTATTCCCGCTTGGGCCGATCGTGAACCACTCGCCGCTCACGCCGTGTATGCACGTGATCGATTTGTCGTCGTCGTTTGCGGTGCATGCGATCCCGCCATAGCGCACAGCGGTGCCCACCTCGAGGGTTTTCACGGAGTTGACGTCAATGCGGTACGAGTTTTGAACCTCGGGAACCTCGTCGTTACTCGAGACTTCCCCACCGCTGATGTTGTAGCTGAAGCTCGCGACGGGATCGGGATCGCCCACGCGTTCACAGTCTGCTGAGGGTTCGTTGAAATGGTCATTCGGATACATCGTGCACAGGATGCCGTGACCGTTGGTGAAGGCGAAGGAAGGCTCTCCCTCCATTGTGCTCGACACGTCGGTCATGTCTTCCGCCGATACCGAGACCGCGTCAAAGGTGACGGGAACGCCATCCGTACCCATAGCGAACGTCGATTCGAGGACCTCGCACTGCATGAGAGCGAACTCTTTCGAGGACGGCCCGAGGCTGATCTCTTTGCAAGCAGGGTTGCCGTTGAGGGTGATGGTGGAGGAAGCCTGGCACGCGTCGTCTCCGTTTTCGCGCGCGTTCCACTCGTACTCATCGGAATTACCCCATCTGCCGCATAGACGTGCGTGGTTGTCTTCGCTCGGGGAGTGTGCCTTGAGCTCTTCGAGAGTGTCGGCGCGCCCTGTGCGGACGACCTTCGTGCCCTCGTCATTGAGGCTCCAGCGGGAGAACGCGGTATATGGATCGCTTTCGCCGCCGAGGATGATTGGCGGTCGACCGTCGGGATAAAAATTTCGAGGATCGGGGGACTTCTCCTTCATGAGGATTTCACCGCCCTCGGTGCTCACGATCTCAAATCGCTCGAATCCCTTGGAGTCGCCGCCCGTCGTGCTGTAACGCTCCCGGTAGTTTGCAGACGAGAGCGCGCCGAGCTGGGTGACCTCACCATCGACGATGCCGAGCGCAAGATACCCCTGTTCGTATGTTTGATCTGCGGCAGGAAAGGCGCATTCGAAGCTGACGATCGCGATCTCCTGGGCCGGATCGCCAAGTTTCACGAACAGAGGTTTTTCGGTATTCCCGGGAACGAAGACATCGTATGTTTCTTCGTCGACGTCATAGGGGTAATAGATCTCGACATCAACCGTGCCGTTACCGTTCTTGACCCTGAGAGTCTCCGGCTCATCCATGTGGGGGCAGCGATCAAAGTTCGCGATGGTCGTGTTTTCGAAGTCGATCCCCGAAAATGCGCTGGCGGGACCGGTGCCCGAGGAACCGCTAGCTTTTCCAAGCGACGTGCTCTGCGAAAGCGCGCCACACGCGGGAAGAAGCGCGAGCATGAGCGCCGCGGCGAAGGCGAGAAGAGGGCGAGGTAAGGTGAGGGAGCGGGGCACGGCGGGCCTCCTTTGGCGCGGGAGTGCCCTCAGAGTAACAGCGTTCGGCGGTGCTCTTGCCCTGTTTTCGCGAGTGCGCGCGAAATCAGATCACGCTCGTGTCACCCGTGGCGACAATCTCCTTGCCGAAGGGGAAGCACGTGATGGGGATGAGCTTGATATTGGCCCAGGCGAGCGGGAGGCCAATGATCGTCACGGCCTGCGCGATCGCGGTCACGACGTGACCCGCGGCGAGCCAGAGCCCCGCGATGAGGAACCACACGACGTTGCCGAGAGTCCCGACCGTGCCGAGGGGCCGCACCTGCACGGCTTCGCGGCCGAACGGGAGGATCACGTAGTTCGCGATGCGGAAGCTCGCAACACCGAACGGGATCGTGACGATGAAGATGCACGCGATGATGCCCGCGAGGATGTACCCGAGCCACAGCCAAAGCCCGGCGGTAAGAACCCAAATGATGTTGAGAATGACGTTGATGATGGTGCGCATACCACCAACGTACTCCCCGAAACGAAAGAGTGCGAGGGCCGTCCGGGCCAGCGCGCTACGGCATTAGCGAGCGCCGTCCGTGGCATCGAGCGCAACCCACGGATCCGGCTCGTGAGTGAAACGATTGCGAAGGTCGCGGCGCACGATTTCAATACTCCACATCCAGATGATGTGGCCGAAGAACTCGCTCACGTGCTCCTGCCACGGCTGATCCCACGGCGCGGGCACCGTGCCGAGCGCAGGCATGAGCAGAACGTGGAAAACGACGTGGATGACGATGCCGAATGCTGCACCCTGCCACAAAGTGATCTTGGGGAAACGCTCAGCAACAACGCAGTAGAGAACCGCGAAAAAGATCGCAAAGCTGAAGTGGACGATGAAGCTCATGATTGGCAGGCCGTTGCCATTGAAATGAACGAGCGTGTGGGTGAAGTCCTCGCCGAATCCCAGTTGTTGTAGGAGCTGCTGCGGCGGGTTGGTGGCGTTGCGCTCGGGTGTGCGTGGTGGGAACGGCACCTCCCAGCCAAACTTCACGATTGCGGAGAACAAGCCGCCGATGAGGCCGACGAGGAGGGCGGTCGCGTAGCGGCGGCGAGAAGGATCGGTGGTCGAAGGAAGTGCCATGATTGCCTTTCGAATGTGGCCCGACGGTTGCCAGGCCACCGTCGGACTCAAAGGCGCACCCTGGGCGCGCGCCTTTTACACTAGCCACCCATGCACCCGGTAGGGAGGTCGAAAGTCCGCACGCCGTGAACCTCCGAGGATCAGGCGCGGACGCGGTTTCACAATGTGAGGGAAGCGCCCTTTGTCCTCGCATCGGGAGCCCGCGCGACTAGACTAGATCCGTTTTCAACGATCCGGAGGGCGAGGAAGGCGGAGCACGCGTGTCACAGTCGCAGGGCCTCTTGAGGGGAACGCCGTGGAAGGCAATCGTGCTCTTTTCCGTGCCGCTTTTGATCGGCAACGTCGTGCAGCAGCTCTACCAGTTCGTCGATGCCATGGTTGTGGGGCGCCACCTCGGCGTACTCGCACTCGCCTCGGTGGGCGCGAGCATGAGCCTCCTGTTTCTCATCACGGGCTTTGCATGGGGCATGACGAGTGGCTTCGCGATTCCCGTCGCGCAGGCTTTCGGAGGGAATGATGTTAAGGGCCTGCGGCGCTCGGTAGCAGCCGGTGCGATTCTCTCGGCACTCTCGAGCCTGCTCATGACGCTCGTGGGCACAATCTTTATTCGCCCCCTGCTCCAGATCATGCAGACGCCGCCCGAGCTTATGGACGATGCCGTGACATTCGGGTTCTGGAGCTTCCTGTTTATGTTCACGCTCGTGTTCTTCAATTTCCTCGCGGCAATCATCCGCGCCGTCGGCGATTCGCGCACGCCACTCGTGTTCCTTGTCATCGCGTGCCTCCTCAACGTCGTTCTCGTCATCCTGTTCGTTTCCGTGTTCGAATGGGGCATCGCCGGTGCAGCTTTCGCCACGGCGGTTTCGCAGCTCACGTCGGTGCTCCTCTGCGTGCTGTGGGTGCGCGCGCGCATTCCCGTGCTGCACATGAGCCTCGACGATTGGAAAGTCACGATGCCCGAGCTGCGCGAGCACCTCAACTTGGGCCTTCCGCTCGGCTTCCAGACCTCGGTGATCGCGATCGGCACGATCGCCGTGCAGGTGCGACTTAACGACCTCGGCCCCGATGCCGTCGCCGCGTTTACGGCCGCCGGTAGGGTCGACGGCATCGCCGTCACGTTCCTCGCCTCGCTCGGTCTGGCCACCTCAACGTTCGTTGCACAGAACTACGGCGCGCGCCAAATCGACCGCGTGAAGCACGGCGTGCGGCAAGCACTGATCGTCAGTATCCTCGTGTCGATCGCGATCGGCCTCGCCCTATTTGTGCTCGGCGGCGTATTCGTGGAACTCTTTATCGGCAGTGAGCAACCCGTGGTGCTAGGTATGGCGCACGACGCCCTGAAGATCTACTCGGTGGCCTATTGGACGCTCGGCATCCTTTTCGTGGTGCGCGGTTCGCTGCAGGGCCTTGGCCACATGAAGCCGCCGTTCTATTCGGGTATCGCCGAGCTTGTGATGCGCGTGTTCACCGCTGTCGTTCTCGGTGCGGCGTTCGGCTTCATCGGTGTTGCATGGGGTGCCCCACTCGCCTGGGTCGGATCCATCGCGCTTCTCATCCCCTCCTATATTGTGATCAGCCGCAAGCTCGAAGAGCGCACCTACCGTCAGGGCCCGCGCACCGAGGAGATCGAGGTTCTCTCCGCTCCTTTCCTCGCGGAGAAAGGCGTCGTTGCCGACCCCACGATCCTGCAGGGCGAGAGCTTCGAAGACGTGCGCACCGGTGCGATCCCGATCGTGCGCGACCGCGGTGAAACCGGGCAGTTTCCCGCGCTCGACGAAGCCGATCTTTTCGATGCGGGGGAGCATCCATCCGAAGATTCGGAGAGTGAACAGCGGTAAAATCCCAGGTGTCGCGGGAGTGAGTATTTACCAGGTTTGATGGTGCATACTTGCTGTGCCCCGGGCGGGGAGAGAACCCGCCACCGAGCAGAAAGGTCACCGTGTCCGTCGCACGCCGCACACTGACACCGCTCGTCGAAATCATCGACGAAATGCTCCTCATTTCGCGCCGAATCCAGGCGCTCACCGTTGACATTCCCGGCATGCGAGGGCTCTCAACGGTCGAAGCGATGATCCTTCGACATATCGGGCGCACCCCGGGAATCACGCCCGGAAAGGTCGCCGAGGACATCGTTCTGCGGCCCTCGAATGCGAGCGCAGCGATTCGTGACCTCGAGGTCAATGGGCTCGTGGGGCGCGTGCCCGACATGGTTGACCGGCGCTCCAACCACCTTTTCATTACGGAAAAGGGCGAGCGAGCGGTCGCAGCCATGCACCAGGCCTGGGAAGAGTACTACTCGGGGGCTCTCGCTCCGGGTGATCTCGAAGAAGCCCGCGCGGTTGTGCGCGCCATGGGCGAGCGGGTTCGTGCCTCGATGATGGGTGACGACCCAGAAAGTGATGCCGACTAGCGCGAGCGAGGCCCGCGGGCGTTGCCCATGACCTGCCGTAAAGCGGGAAGGACGTCGGCGAGGAACACTCCCGCCATGACGAAACCGATGACCTGGAGCATGATCGTGAAGGGGCCCATACCTCGGCCAAAGCCCGTGACAACACCGATCACGAGTGCACCGGCCGTCATGAGCGCCCAAAAAGTCTTCGTGCGCTTGAACGCCGCGTCATAGGCTTTCGAGGGGAACCGGAGCGCGTTGATGAGCGCCCATGCCTCGATCGCCACGAAAATGACGGCGAGGGCAAGGGACAGGTAGTACGCGATGGTGTAGGTAATCACGGCTTCCTCTTACGGTCGGGATCGGTGCGATCGGTGATGAGAAGTTCAAGTGCTTCCGTTGAGGCAGGTGGCTCAACGGCCTTCATCTCGCGCGTGATGGGGCGCGGACCCACGATGTCGGAGTCGGCGACGACGATGAGGGAGGGCAAGAAACGGCGGGCGTCCGAACTGGGCAGGCCGGTCGCTTCGAGGAGATCAACCGCGAGGGCGCGTAGCTGGATGACGAGCGAGATGCCTTCGAAATGGCCGAGGCGTCCGACGTTTCCCTCCGCCGTCGCAAGCAGAGTTTCGGGAGTGAGGTGCGCACAAAAGAGGCGAAGTTTGCGCCTCGCCTGAGTGAAGTCAGCTTCCGTGTCGACCCCGGCCTGAATTTCGTCGATCGCGTTGACCGCCGCTGTGAGAGCTTCGGCAAGGTTCGGGAAGGTGTGGGGCTGCGTGACGCGCAAGAATTCGACTTCGCGCCGCGCGATGACGCGGGCGTTGCGCATGGCGCGGTCGCTGCCCACGAGGAGGTGCTGGACCCGGTTCACGTGCTTGTGGTGGCGGTGAAGCGTGGGGGAGTAGCTCGTGAGTTCGTTCGCGGTGTCGTTCGCAAGGGCCCACGCGTCGGTGTGGCGCTGGGACGTGCTGCGGATCTGCGTGAGCGCTTTCGTGGCGAGTCGCGAATCGCCCTTCAACGCGGCCTCGCTCAGTTTCGTGAGTGCGTTCCTGAGTTCCTCGAAGAACTTGTCGGCAGCTTTTCGCTGCTCGTGGCGCGGGTCCCGGGAAAAAGCGATGTGCACGAGCAGGCCGAGGGAAATGCCCGTGATCGCGTCGAGGGCCCTGCCCTGGGGCGTCATCGTGGGAGTTTGCGGCAGGAGCAGCACGATCATGGATTGGATGCCCACCTGGATCGAAAAAATGACGCTCGCTTTGATGAATCGCGCAAGCATGAGCGAAACGAAAAGCGTGACGAACAGCTGCCAGGTTCCGGAGCCGATCACGAGACGCGCAATCTCCCCGAGGATGATTCCCGTAAAAACGCCCGTGCTCATGTCGATGCTTTTACGGATCTTCGTTTCGAGCGTGAGGCCGATGATGAGGAAGGCGGTAATACCCGAGTAGAACGGGGCGGGGTGGCCCCACAGGTGCTTGGAGAGCCAGTAGGCCGCCGCGGCCGTGAAGGCAGCGAGCAGAATTTGCCAGGCGCCATCGCTCGCGCGGGAAGCACCCGCGTGTAGCCAGTCGTTGAGCTTCGGGCTTTTCACGCCGTGGGCCTCCTTGCGGGCGCGACCGGTTCGTGGAGGCGCAGCTCAAGGAGCTTGTCGATTTCGAACCATTCGCCGTCGCGACCCCCGCGCCCCACGATGAGGGGCGCGCTCTTTGGCTCGAGCGTGGCGCCCTTGAATCGGGTCATGAGGTCGCCCGGGGCGGAAAGAATGTAGTAGTGCCCCTCGGTATCGATGCCGACCGTACGATCGGACTTGAGGTACCAACCGACATGCGTGGTTTTCACGGGGCGCGAACCCCTGTAGGGGAGTGCCCGCAAGGGATGCGGTTCGATTCCCGCCTCGCGGAAGCGCTTGATCCCGTCGAGGATGATCGCGGTAGCTTTCTCGTGCTCCTCGCGTTCAGCCCGGCGCAGATTGCGTTCTTGGACCTCGAAAATCTCCGCTTTGCGGGACTTCCACTCCTCGTCCACGTGGGGACTCCTCCTGACTATCGGCGAAGCTGGGCCGCTTTCGGCCTCTCACCATGGTCGCGCTCGGTCACGATGGTGACCTGTGAAGCGTCAAGTTTCACACTCGCTTCGCCGACCTCAAAGGCGACAATGAGTGCCGCATCGTGAGGCACGGTGCGCTTAAGAACGGCGAGTGCCACCGGGCCTTCGTCGGCATGGAGCGCACTCGAGGTAAGCGTTCCCACCTTCTTTGCCCCGAAGAATACCTTCGCACCCACGGGGGCGGGCATGTCCTGGGAGCCATCGAGGTGGAGGCGCACGAGGCGCCGAGGCGGCTGGCCGAGATTGAGTACCTTCGCGACCGTTTCTTGGCCACGATAGCAGCCCTTATTCGTGTGAACGGCGGTGCGCAGAAGGTCGAGCTCGTGGGGGATGGTCTTTTCGTCGACTTCTCTCACGAGGCGCGGCCGGTGGTTGACGATACGCACGGCCTCTGCCGCCCAGAGGCCCGCAAAAAATTCGGGCTTACGCCAGGGCGCACCGGGGGCGCGAAGCTCGGCGTCGCTCACGAGCGTGAGGTGCCATGGCTCGGGGAAATCGGGGTCGGGGCCGTAGGCAACGCCGCCCGGGGCGACCTCGGGCCACGCTTGGACCCACGTGGCAGTCGGCGTGGGGGACTCCTCACCGAACACCGTAGCGAGCGGGGCGCATGAGCCGAGCACGTGAAGGTCGTCGCGCTCGACAAGCTCGATGCGATTCGCGAACGTCATGAGGGCGAGGTAGTCATGAAGACGCTCGCGCGTGCCGGGGTCGGTGATGAGGAAGAAGGATTCGGGGCTGGTCGCCACGTGAAAGAGGGATTCGACGCGCCCCTGGGGGCTCAGCACGCACGCCTCGAAGGAGTCACCCTCGGTGCGATCCGTGAACACTTGAGAGGTGACGGTCGTGAGCCAGGCTGCGCGGTCTTCTCCCCGCACCTCGAGGACCTCGAGGTGGCCGAGGTCGACGACCGCCGTGCCAGCAACGAGGCGTCGCTGCTCGCGCAAAGGCGCACCGTAGTGCGCGGGAACCGCCGCGTCTGGGCCGGACTCCTCGTGGATCGCGCGGTGGGTGGTCAGTGGTGCGGGACTCACGACTCCTTCACGTCCTCGTCAGCGGCACGGTTGAGCTCGACCGAGAGATAGGGGCGCAGATTCGAGAGAGACGAGCCGACTTCCTGAAGCCACATGAGCCGCCCACCCACGAGTCCGAACATGCGGGCCCCGTGCGAGTCATCGCTGCCCGTAGCACCGCTTGACGCGGCAAGATCCTGGGTGGCGAGCTGGATGCGCGGACCGCGCACCTCGCCCGCCCAATGCTCGGCGGGAGTATCGCCAAACGCGCCTCGACGCTGCATCGTGAGGGTCACGCCATGAGAGAGATAGCTCTCGGGGCTACCGGGCTTCGCGTTTTTCGCGGCCTCTTCATCTTGACCGGGAAGCACGCCGGTCGTGCGCCACGTGCCTTTTTCCTCGAGAAGGAGTTCGCGCACGATGTCGGCCTCGCCGCTTTGCTGGGTGGCGTCGGACCCTTCCTCGCCCTTTTCGTAAAACGCCGACGTAGGCGGTTCAGGCGCGGGTGAATTGAGCACCCAAGTGCGCATGACCCACGTAAGCCCCTTGGCCGAATTGGGCGTCACCGTGAGGTGCTGCTCGATCGCGTGACCAACTTCTTCGCCGTTTTCGCCCTTGAGCTGCACGGCACCCGTGCCTTCCCACGCCCCTACGAGCCACGCGAGTGGGTAGAGCGACGGGTCGAGATTCTCATCGATGACGATGGGCACGAAAACTCCCTTGTGAATAGTGGTGAATGAACGTCTCGTTAACGTGGGGCATGGTACGTGTATTCCCCTTGAAGGACGGTGCTCAGGCGGCCGGGATGACCGTAAGCCCGAGGTCCGCGGGAACGTAGCTGAGGGCAACCTCGAGGAACAAAAGCGTGAGGATACCCGTGAGGGCGATCGGCGAGATCGCGACTGCGAGCGACTCGCGCGGGTCAGCTGCGCCAATCACTCGCGACAGAAGGAAGAACACGAACAGCGAGGCCGTGCACAGAACCGCGCCGGCGAGGGTCGACATCGCGATGATCAACGGCGAGTACCCGAGGGCCCAGGCGAGGAGCCCGGAAGTGGCCGCGCCAATCACGATTGCGCAGCTCACGCGCCCGGCGGAGGGGAGTGGAAGGGCAAGGCACAGGGTTCCGAGCGCAAGGCCCATGGTCATCGCAAGGAGGAATCCGACGGTTGCCGGCCCGTTCGCCGAGGCGAGTGCCCAGCCTTTCAGCCAGGTCACGGTGAGGGTAGTGATGAGGGCGCCGCTTGCCGTTCCGGAAATCGACAGCGTGAGTCGCGAGCGTTCGCGGCGCAGCATTTCGTGAGCAAAACTCAAAAACAGCGCGATGGCGATCACGATGACGAGCTTCGTGGTGAGACCGGTCGTGCCGAGTGCGAGTGCGAGGCCGAGCGAACCAAGACCGGCAAGTGCCATGATGATGCCGCTTCCCGTGCGGCTTGGAAGCTCGAGAAGGTGCGGCCAACTCACGCACAGGAGAACCACGAACATTCCCAATATTCCCGCGAGGACTTCTTCGCTGAGCGCGGGAAGGGACATGGCTGCGGCGAGCGCGAGTGCACACGCGCCCGTGAGGGGTGCCCGCTCACTCGGTGTCATACATCAACCAATCGTTTTATGGGTTATGCCTCAAGGAAGTCTACGGGGCTGCCCTCGCGAAACGCACGCGGGAGGGGCGTACTACACTTGGGGAGGCCCTGAGCTGTCGTTTCGAGGAGAGTAACCCCGTGGCACGCGAACAGTCCCCGATCCTCGCGGCAGGCGCGCTCGTCTGGCGTGAAAAACGCGGGAAACTGCAGGTTCTTCTCGTGCACCGCCCCAAATATGATGACTGGTCGATCCCGAAGGGGAAGCTCGAGCCGGGTGAATCGTTTGTTGCCGCGGCAGTGCGTGAGGTGGAAGAGGAGACCGGGTATCGGATTCGCCTCGATCGCCCCCTTCCGACGGTTGACTACCGCACGCACGGCCGACCGAAAACAGTGCGCTACTGGGCGGCGCAAGTGCGTGCCCAGACCGGGCCGGGCCCCAAAAATCCCAAAGAAATCGACAGGGTCGAATGGGTCGCAGTCTCGAAGGCTCGCGAGATTCTTACGAGAAAATCCGATCGGGACTTGCTCAAGCGCGTGCTCGATTTTGCCGATCATGGCGAGCTCAGCACGACGCCGGTCATCGTGCAGCGGCATGCGGCTGCGCAGTCTCGTGCGAAGTGGCGAAAAGGCGACGAGAAAACCCGGCCCTTGCGCCGCAAGGGTCGCAAGCAGGCCGCAGCGCTTCCGCCGCTCCTAGGGGCCTACGCTCCGAAGAGCGTTGTCACGTCGCCCTGGCGTCGCTGCCTCGAGACCATCGAGCCGTTCGCGCTCGAAGGAGGGATTGACATCGTCGAGAAGCCGGAGCTCACCGAGCATGCGCACGCGAAGCGGCCCGCGCGAGCGGCCGCGGTCATGGAACGCGCGATTGCCGAAGCCGCACGCACGGTCGTGTGTACGCATAGGCCGGTGCTGCCCACGGTCATCGCCGCGGCGAAAAATGCGTGTGCGAAAGAGGTTCGGGGAAAGTTGCCGCGGGAGAATCCTTACCTCGCTCCGGGCGAAATGCTCGTTCTGCACACGACTGAGCGTGGCCGAATAGTGGATGTCGAGAGGCACCTTCCCAATATTGGATAGAGGCCGTGAAGACAACGAAGGTTGTGAGGGTCATGAGAGTTGCGAAGTCTGGGATGTGCGGCACATCGCAATGTGACGCGAACGCCCGAATGAGTCTCTGAACTGGCAAAACGATCGTTAGATGTCTGGAATCTCAGAAATTCCGACATGAGTTCACCATTTGTTCACCTGGGAATACTCGCGGCGTCACTTCCGGCTTCTACCTTCGATGTGTCCACTTACGACCCGTATCCCAGGCTCGAAGAGCCTCGAAAGGACACTCGTGAACCTCAAGAAGAAGTTCGTTTCCGCAACCGCCCTCGGCCTCGCCGGCGCCTTCGCTCTCGCGGCGTGCGGTGGCGAATCCACCGAAAACGGCACCGATACCAAGGGTGGCGACAAGGGCGCATCGAACGCTCCCGCTGACCTCTCGGGCACCCTTAACGGTGCCGGCGCTTCCTCGATGGAGGATGCCCAGGGCGCCTTCATCGGTGGCTTCATGGCTCAGAACTCGGGCGCAACGGTGACTTACGACGGCGTTGGCTCGGGCAAGGGCCGCGAGCAGTTCCTCGCTGCCGCTACCAACTTCGCTGGCTCGGACGCCTACCTCAAGAGCGAAGAGGTCGAGGCTTCGAAGGATCGCTGCTTCGGTGGTGAGGCCTTCGACATCCCCGTTTACATCTCCCCGATCGCTGTCGTCTACAACCTCGAGGGCGTTGACGACCTTCAGCTTTCGCCCGATACCCTCGCGAAGATCTTCGCGGGCGACATCAAGAAGTGGAACGACGAGGCCATCAAGGCTGACAACCCCGATGTTGAACTCCCCGACACGGACATCGTTCCGGTCCACCGCTCGGACAAGTCGGGCACGACCGAGAACTTCACCGAGTACCTCGCCGCTGCTGCTCCCGAGTCGTGGAAGCACGGCGCCATCGAGACCTGGTTCGACAACGGCGGCCAGTCGGGCGAGAAGACCTCGGGTCTCGTCAACACCGTTCAGGGTGGCAACGGCACGATCGGCTACGCCGACGCGTCGAAGGCCGGCAACCTCGGCACCGCCAAGATCAAGGTTGGCGAAGAGTACGTCGCCTACAGCGCCGATGCTGCTGCCAAGGCCGTTGAGGTTTCGCCCAAGGCTGAGGGCCGCGGCGAAAACGACATCGCTCTCGACCTCGCTCGCGACACGACCGAGTCGGGCTCGTACCCGATCGTCCTCGTGTCCTACATGGTCATGTGCGACACCTACGAGAAGAAGGAAGATGCCGACCTCGTGAAGGCTTACGCTTCCTACGTGATCTCGGAGCAGGGCCAGAACGACGCGGCTAAGGCTGCTGGCTCGGCCCCCCTCTCGGAGAAGCTCCGTGAGGACGCGCAGAAGTCGATCGACGCGATCAAGGCTAAGTGACCTGCACTTGACGCCTGAGGCGTAACGGTGCGCCGCCGAGCCCGCCAGGTTCGGCGGCGCACTCTTGTTTGAAAACTTTTTCACCCCCTACTGTCAGGAGCGTGCGCGTGAGCACAGCGGCTGCCGAAAACAGCACTCCCGCCAAGGGCGCCCCCCAACCTCCGGGCAACGAGAAAAGCGAGAGCTTCAAGAGCTCCGGCGCGCGTCCCGGTGACGCGATCTTCTCGTCGCTCAGTGTTGGTTCTGGCCTCATTATCTTTGCCGTGCTCGCGGCAATCTTCATCTTCCTTCTTATTCAATCGCTGCCGGCGATTGAAAACTGGAATGCGATCCCCACCAATAGCGGGAAGCAGAACCTCTTCGAGTTCGTGGGACCGCTGGTCTATGGCACGGTCCTCGCTTCGCTTCTCGCGCTCTTTATTGCGGCGCCCATCGCCATCGGCATCGCCCTCTTTATTTCGCACTACGCGCCGCGCAAACTCGCGACCCCCATCGGCTATGTGATCGACCTTCTTGCAGCCGTGCCTTCGGTGGTGTTCGGTCTTTGGGGCGGTGTGTGGCTCGTGCCGCTCATGCAGCCGCTCTACACTTTCCTTAACACAAGTCCCCTTACGTCGTGGATTCCGCTCTTCCAGGGCAACCCGCATGCTCCCATGCGCAACGTCATGACCGCCGCGATCGTGCTCGCGGTCATGATCCTTCCCATCATCACCGCCGTGAGCCGCGAGGTCTTCCTCCAGGCGCCCGGTGCGCAGGAAGAAGCCGCGATCGGTCTTGGCGCCACCAAGTGGGAAATGGTGCGCATGGTCGTGCTTCCCTTTGGTCGTAGCGGTGTCGTTTCAGCCTGCATGCTCGGCCTTGGTCGTGCTCTCGGTGAAACGATGGCGGTCCTCATGGTGCTGAGCCCCGGCTACACCTACTCGTTGCACCTCCTTGAGGTGGGCAGGCACATGACAATCGCGTCGTACATCGCCTCGCAGAACGCGGAGTCGACCGGTATTGACATGTCGAAGCTCATTTTCGCGGGCCTCGTCCTGTTCCTCATCACGTTCGTCATCAACGCGCTTGCCCGCTGGATCGTGGCAGCTAGCGCACGAAAGAAGTAGGGGGATCAGCAATGAGTGAAGCATCCGCAACCCTCAACACCACCAACCCCGGCCCCCGCGGCTCGGAACCTGAGCACAACGGCATCATGAACTCTGGTGAGCGTCGCCTGCCGTGGTGGCACATGATCCTCACGGGCGTCATTGCCTTCGTCGTCGTAGCGGTTCTTCTGCTCGCGACCGGCGCGTTCACGCTGCCCGCGATCCTCGTTCTCGGCTTTTTCGCCCACCTCGTGATCGGCTATCTCTACTCCCGCGTGCGCGAAGGCGAGCGTTGGGCCAAGGATCGCCTCATGACGCTCATCCTTGTCGGTGCCTTCGCCACGGCGATGATCCCGCTCGTGTCGCTCCTGTGGGAGGTCATCTCGAAGGGCGGTCCGCGTCTGCTCACACCGGGCTTCCTTACCGGTGACATGCAGGGCTTCAACGGCGGCGCCGATGGCGGCGGCATCCTCCACGCGATCGTGGGCACGCTCATCATCACGCTCGGCGCCTCCATCATCTCGATCCCGATCGGCTTGCTCACCGCGGTGTTCCTCGTGGAGTACGCCCAGACCGGCTGGCAAAAGACTCTCGGCAAGGGCATCACGTTCCTCGTTGACGTGATGACCGGTGTCCCCTCGATCGTCGCGGGCCTGTTCACGCTCGCTCTCTTCACGACCCTTTCGGGTGAAGCCGGGCTGCGCATGGGCGCTATGGGTTCGGTTGCACTTTCCGTGCTCATGATCCCCACCGTGGTGCGCTCGAGTGAGGAAATGATTCGCCTCGTTCCCCTCGAACTGCGCGAAGCGGCCTACGCTTTGGGCGTTCCGAAGTGGCTCACGATTGTGCGAGTCGTGCTGCGTACGGCGATCGCGGGTCTTACGACCGGTGTCACCCTCGCCATCGCACGTGTGATTGGCGAGACCGCGCCGCTTATGTTCACGATCGGCGTCTTCCAGATGATGAACGCCAACCCGTTCGAGGGCCGCATGATGGCGCTCCCGACCTTCATCAACCAGCAGTACGGCTTCGGCCACGCCGTGTGTGGCGACAAGGGCGAGAAGGTCCTCAACTACTTCACGCGCGAAGAATTCGCGTGTAACCCGGATATCAACTATCAGCGCGCGTGGGCGGCAGCATTGACGCTTATCGTGATCGTCATGGTGTTGAACATCTTTGCCCGCTTCGTCTCCTACTACTTCTCGCCGAAGACCGGCCGCTGAGCCCTCCCAGGCTGATCTTTGAAAGGATTCCAGATGTCACAGAGCATCGACGTGAAGAACCTCAACGTCTATTACGGCGACTTCCTCGCCGTTGAGGACGTCAACGTCAAGATCGACGCGCGCAGCGTCACCGCCCTCATCGGCCCCTCGGGCTGCGGCAAGTCCACGTTCCTGCGCACCCTCAACCGCATGCACGAGGTCATCCCCGGCGCCTACGCCGAGGGTGAGGTCAACATCAACGGCGAGAACATCTACGGTCCGGGCATCGATCCGGTGAACGTGCGCCGCCGCGTGGGCATGGTGTTCCAGAAGGCGAACCCGTTCCCCACGATGTCGATCGCCGAGAACGTCCTCGCTGGTGCGAAGCTCAACAACAAGCGCATGTCAAAGAGCGAAGCCGACCAGCTCGTCGAGGAATCGCTGCGTGGCGCAAACCTGTGGGAAGAGGTCAAGAACCGCCTCAACAAGCCCGGCGGCGGCCTCTCCGGCGGTCAGCAGCAGCGCCTCTGCATTGCTCGCACGATCGCCGTCAAGCCCGACATCGTTCTCATGGATGAGCCCTGCTCGGCGCTCGACCCGATTTCGACCCTCGCGGTTGAGGAACTCATCCACGAGCTCAAGTCGCAGTACACGATCGTGATCGTGACGCACAACATGCAGCAGGCTTCGCGCGTGTCCGATAAGACCGGCTTCTTCAACATTGCCGGTACGGGCACCCCGGGCAAGCTCATCGAGTTTGACGAGACGACCAAGATCTTCAACAACCCCGCGAAGGAAGAAACCGAGCGTTACATCTCCGGTAAGTTCGGCTGATCGGCACGCCCACTTACGGGCACCATTCGCCACGAAAGGCGCGGTGACGGGACAACCCCGGCCGCGCCTTTCGCATGCCACGGCGCATAGCGCCGAAAGTTTGAGGCTTTATCAGTCTTCGGGTGGAATTGGCGCGACCGATCGTCGCGAAACATCCCCCCTGCGACAGGTGTGAATGGTCCCGGGGGTCGATGTGTGAGCGCCCGCCTCCACGAGAGCGTAGAGGCATGACAACACCACACAAGTTTCCGTCTTCCTTTACTGCCCAGCCGGCCGTCGGAACCGCCCCCGGCGCCTGCCCGACCGTCCTTTCGGCGCGCAACCTCGCGCTTGCCTATGACGCGCATACACACGCCCTGAGAGGCGTGGATCTTGATATCTACTCTGGTCAGAGTCTCGCCATTATGGGGCCGTCGGGCTGCGGCAAGTCGACACTGTTGCACTGCCTCGCAGGCATCCTTGCGCCGACGGGCGGCCGGGTTCTTTACGGCGAGCGCGATCTACGAGACATGCGCGATGCGGCGCGAACGAAACTGCGCCGCACCGATTTCGGTTTCGTGTTCCAGGATGGCCAGTTGCTTCCGGAGCTGAGCGCCCTCGAGAACGTCATGCTCCCGCGCATGCTTGCGGGCGTCTCGCGCAGGAAGGCCAAGGCAATGGCGAAGCATTGGCTCGCCGCTCTCGGGCTCGCGGGTCTCGAGGAGCGCCGGCCCGGTCAGCTCTCGGGCGGCCAGGCGCAACGCGTCGCTATCGCCCGTGCCCTAGCGGGGGAGCCGTCGGTTGTGTACGCCGATGAGCCCACCGGGGCGCTCGATCAGCAGACGGGCCAGGAGGTTCTCCACCTGCTCCTTCAGGCAACCGCGGATGCCGGTAGCGCGCTCGTGATGGTGACGCACGACCAGAGTGTTGCGGCGGCGTGTGCGCGCACGATCGTGATGCGCGACGGCCAGATCGAACGGGAGGTTGCCCGATGAGCGCCCTACCCATGCTTGTGCGGGGGAGGCGGTCTCTTGCGAACGCCCTCCCGGTGATCGCGTTCGCGGCGGCAACGGCGATCGTCTGTACGGTGCTCGCGGGCACGGGCGCCTTCTACGGGCGACTGGGACCGAGCGGTTTTGAGCTGACGGAGGCGTCGGCCTCGCCCGAAGCGCAGGTCATGCCGCTGCTGGTGATCTGTGCGGTCTTCGCGTGCGTGCTTCTCGTCCCGAACGCGATCGCTCTCGGTGGAGCGGCGGCTCGGCTGTCCCTCGCACGCCGCGAAAAAGACTTGGCGGCGGTTCGGCTCGTTGGGGGCACGCGCGCGCAGGTGGCGGGGGTCGCGGTGTCCGACGTCGCCTGGCAGTCCGTCGTAGGCGCGGTGATAGGCGTAGCCTGTCACATTGCACTCGCGTGGCCGCTTTCGCATCTCGATTTCGGGATCCGGAAATTTACGGCTGCAGAGCTCATCTTGCCGTGGTGGGCTCTCGCCCTTACGCCTTGTGCTCTTGCGCTGTTTGCGTCGATCTCCGCGTCGATCACCCTCACGGGGGTTGCCTTGAGTCCCCTCGGAATTGCCCGAGGTGCGCACAAGGTGCGCATGTCGGTCATACGCCTTCTCGTATGGGTGTTGAGCATCATTGTGTTCTTCGCGGTGGCGCAATTCCTTCCCCGCATCCAGGGCGTGTCGATCGGCGCCGTGATCGTGGCAGTGGTGTTGACCGTGGGAATAATGGTCTTCTCCGTGAATCTCGCTGGTCCGTTTATCGTGTGGGTCATCGCGCGCATCGTTGCGTCCCTCGCGCCGACACCGAGTCTCCTCGTGGGGGCGCGGCGTCTGTGCGCCGATCCGCGCGCCGGCTGGAGGGCGGTCTCGGGCGTGACGATCGCGCTTGTCGTTTCCGGCTTTGCTTCGATTGTGACGTCGCTGCCGAGCGTGGATGAGTCCTCGCGCCTCATGAACCAGGCGCTCTCGACGGGTGCTGTGCTGACGGTGGGGATCGCGACGGTGCTCGCGGCTGTGAGTACCGGTGTCACTCACACCGCGCGCGTGATCGATCAGGCGTCGAGGTACCGTTCGCAGCACGTGGCGGGCGCGAGCATCCGCCAGCTGCACCGTGCACGAATTGCGGAGATCGCGATTCCCGTCGGGATCTCCCTCACGGTCTCCGTGTTCATGGCGGCCCTCGTTCTTGTCACGCTCGCGGGTTCGACAGCTTCGGATCCTCGTGTTGCGGTGGTCTTCGTCGTGAGCGTCGTTGCCGCGCTCGGGCTCGTGTCGGCGTCGGCCCTCGTGAGCTCGCCGCTCGTGGCGCGGGCGGCGCGCGCCCGCGTGCGCGCAGCCGGCTGAAACCTGCCGTGGGCGAACATGAGCACCGGCACGTCGGAACTTCCCGAAGTGCCGGTGCTTGTGGCCAACCCGGAGCGAATCCCTCTAGGCTGAACGCATGGATTTCGAGACCGTTGACCCGCTGAGCGTTCCCGAGGGCGCCCTTCTTTTCGACATACGTGAGCAGAATGAGTGGGACGCGGGGCACGCGCCAAGCGCTCGCCATCTTCCCGCGAGCAGCCTCGCCGCACACCTCGATGAGCTCTTTGTGGAGGACGACGAGGGCCGTGAGAGGGACATTTACCTCGTGTGCCGCTCAGGAGGGCGCTCCTCGCAGGTCGCGCAGTGGCTCGCGATGCAAGGCATTGAGGCGATCAACGTTGGCGGCGGCATGGACGCGTGGCTCATGCAGGGTCTGCCCGTTGTCACGGACGAGGGGGAGCAGGGTCGCGTGCTGTAGCCCACGGTTTCCCCCGGGGGCAGGCTTCGTCGAGGCGAGCGTGCCACAGTGATGACATGACGACATCACAGCCTCGCATCCTCATCACCGGCGCGACCCGCGGCATCGGCCGCGCGACTGCGGTTGCCCTCAAGGACCTCGCCCACCTCGTGCTCGTGGGCCGCGACGAAAAGGCGCTCGAAGCGCTCGTAGCCGAGCTACCGTCGGCCGAGTATGTCCTTGCGGACCTTGCCGATTCGCAGAAAATTATTGACGGCATGCGCGAGGCCCGCGAGAGCGGCGCCCTCGGAACAGGCAGCGGCGGGCTTGACGGTGCCGTGCTGAGCGCGGGCGTACTCGCCGGCGACACGGTCGAGAACACCAAGCCGAGCGACTGGGAGTTCGCCCTCCACATGAACGTGACCGCGCAGGCCGTTCTCACCGCCCAGATTCTCCCGGAGCTTCGCGAGGCGCGCGGCACGATCGTGTTCGTGAATTCCGGCTCGGGCTTCACGTCGAAGCCCGGCAACGCCGTGTATTCCGCGACCAAGTTCGCCCTGCGCGCCCTCTCCGACGCGCTGCGCGAGGAAGAACGCGGAAACGGCGTGCGCGTCGTATCGCTCCACCCGGGGCGCGTCGCGACCGATATGCAGCGCGAACTGCGCGCCTACGAGGGCGGTGAGTACGTCGAGAGCGACTACATGACACCCGAAACGATCGGCGAGGCCGTGCGCTACGCGCTCACGGCCCCGCCCGAGGCGAACGTCGACGTGCTCTCCATCCGCCCGCGCTAGTGACTCATCTCGAAGTCATCCACGCTGAGCGTCGCGCGGCCTGCCTCGAGCCGTGCGACTGGCACGCGGAACGGTGAGCACGAGACGTAGTCGAGCCCGAGCCAGTTGAAGAAGTGAATCGAGCTCGGGTCTCCACCGTGTTCGCCGCACACGCCCACGTGGAGATCCGGGTTCACGGCGCGTCCGCGTTCGGTGCCGATGCGCACGAGTTCGCCGACGCCGAATTGGTCGATCGACTCGAACGGGCTCGTGAGCAGGATGCCGTGCTCCTTATAGGTGAAGAAGAACCCGGCCTCGACGTCGTCGCGCGAGAAGCCCCACGTGGTTTGCGTGAGGTCGTTCGTGCCGAAACTGAAGAACTCGGCTTCCTCAGCGATTTCGTCGGCACGAAGGGCAGCGCGCGGCAACTCGATCATCGAACCGATCACGGTCGTGAGCTTGAGGCCCGTTTCCTGCGTGACCGCATCGCGCACGGCGAAGATCTCCTTCTTGATCTCGCGCAGCTCACGAACGGAGCTTACGAGCGGGATCATGATCTCCACCTGCGGCTTCAAGCCTTCGGCGCGAGCCTTCGCTTCGGCCTCGAGGATCGCGCGGGTCTGCATGCCAAAGAGGCCGGGGATAGAGAGGCCTAGCCGCACCCCTCGAAGACCGAGCATCGGGTTCTGCTCATGCAGGCGTTTCACGGCCTCGAGCACCTTGATCTCGTGATCGTTGTGCTCGCCGCGCTCTTCAGCTTTCGCGATGCGCACCGAGAGTTCGGTGAGGTCGGGGAGGAACTCGTGGAGCGGCGGATCGAGGAGGCGCACGGTCATGGGCAGGCCGTCCATCTCGCGGATCATCTCGAGGAAGTCGCCGCGCTGGAGGGGGAGGAGCGCAGCGAGAGCCTCTTCGCGTTCCTCGGGACTTGCGGCAAGGATGAGGTCCTCGACGAGCTTGCGGCGATCGCCGAGGAACATGTGCTCGGTGCGTGTGAGGCCAATGCCCTGGGCGCCCATGCGGCGCGCCCGAGCGGCATCCTCGGGAGTATCGGCGTTCGCGCGCACAAGTAGGGCGCGCTCGCGATCGGCGACGCGCATGAGTCGATCAACGCTCGTGACGAGCTCGACTTCGCCATCGTCAAGGCCCTCGAGTGGCATATCGGTCGCGCCTTCAAGGCTTGCACCGGATTCAAAATAGGCGGCCACGGCGCTCGGCTGCACGGGAACCTCTCCGAGGAAGACTTCACCGCTCGTGCCGTCAATCGACACGAGATCCCCGTCGCGCAGCACCACTTCGCCGTCAACGCGAACTTCGCGGGCGGCCTCATCGACCGTGAATGCCTCGACGCCGCACACGCACGTGCGGCCGAGACCGCGGGCAACGACGGCCGCGTGGGAGGTCTTCCCGCCGCGCGCCGTGAGCACGCCTTCGGCGGTGATCATGCCTGCGAGGTCGTCGGGGTTGGTTTCGCGGCGCACGAGGATCGAGCGCGTGCCTGCTTTCGCACGTTCGAGCACGTCGGCGGAGGTAAAGGCGACGTGACCGGTAGCGGCGCCCGGGGAGGCATTCATGCCGCGTGCGAGGAGTACGCGCTCGGCGTGCGGATCGAACGCGGGGAACATGAGGCGCGAGAGTTGGTCTCCGCTCACGCGCATGAGAGCTTCGTTTTCGCTAATCGCTCCCTCGTCGAGGAGGGCGGTCGCGATGCGGAAGGCGGCAGCGGCGGTGCGCTTGCCCACGCGAGTTTGGAGCATCCACAGTTTGCCCGATTCGACCGTGAACTCGATGTCGCACAGGTCGCGGTAGTGCTGTTCGAGCTGCTCCATGATGCCGATGAGTTCGCGGTAGTTTTCGGGAAGCAACCTCTCCATATCGGGCAGGCTCAGCGTGTTGCGGATGCCCGCAACGACGTCTTCGCCCTGGGCGTTGAGAAGGAAGTCGCCGTACACGCCGCGTGCACCCGTCGCGGGGTCGCGCGTGAAGGCGACACCGGTCGCGCTCTGGTCATCGAGGTTCCCGAACACCATGGAGCACACGTTGACGGCTGTGCCGAGATCGTGGGGGATGCGCTCGGTGTTGCGGTACACGATCGCGCGCGGCGAATTCCACGAGTCGAACACCGCGTGGATGCTCATGGTGAGCTGCGTGAACGGATCCTGCGGGAAGGGCGCGCCGGATTCCCGCTCGATGATCTCTTTGAAACTCGCGACGACCCGCTCGAGGTCGCCTTCCGAAAGCTCGACATCGCTCGCGGCTCCCGCGGCCGACTTCGCGTCGTCGAGAACTGCCTCGAAAAGCTCGGCATCGATATCGAGCACGGTGCGGCCAAACATTTGGAGGAGCCTGCGGTAGGAATCGAGCGCGAAGCGCCGCGAGTGCGAAAGCTCGGCGAGGCCCTCGAGCGTTGCATCGTTGAGGCCGACGTTGAGCACGGTTTCCATCATCCCGGGCATCGAGACTTTTGCGCCCGAACGCACGCTCACGAGCAGGGGATTTTTCGGGTCGCGGAACGTGCGCCCCAGTTCCTTCTCGACACTCGCGAGTTCGCGCTTCACCTGGTCGTTGAGTGCACTTGGCTCGTGCCCGTAGCGCATGTAGTACCGACAGGCGTCGGTCGTGATCGTGAAGCCGGGCGGTACGGGAAGCCCGAGCTGGGTCATTTCGGCGAGATTCGCACCCTTGCCGCCGAGCAGATCGACCTGCTCGCGCGAACCGGCGCTAAAAGGGTACACGTACTGATCGCTCATGGCGGACCGTCCTCAAACACATCATTGTGGCGGGTGGGGTGGCACCATTGTGCGCCTCGCCGGCTCAGCGCGCGAGGGTTTTGGCGGGCACGGAATCCGGTCGGCCGGAATTTTGGGTCCGACGGATGCTAAGCGCCGCTCGAGACTCTCACATCAGGCGTTTGACGGCGGTGAGCACCTCGGTGAGCTTCTCATCAATCACGGCGGGGGAGCCGTCGGTGGCCGCATCCCGCACGCAGTGGCGCACGTGATCCTCGACGAGGCCGAGCGAGACCGCTTCGAGGGCGCGTTTGACGGCGCTGACCTGGGTGAGCACGTCGATGCAGTACGTGTCGTCCTCGAGCATGCGCTGGAGCCCGCGCACCTGACCCTCGATGCGCTTCAGGCGCCGCACGTAGGCGGTTTTGTCGGCGTGGTAGCCGGGTGCGGTCTCGTGCGGGGCCGAGCAGCAGTCGTTCATGCGGCGCTCAGTCCTCGAGGTAGTCCACGAGTGAGGCCGCGAGGCCCACGTAGGTCGCGGGCGTGAGGGCGAGGAGTCGCTCGCGCTCCTTTTCAGGAAGGCCGAGCGACGTGATGAACTTTCGCATCGCGTCGCCGTCGACGCGCTTGCCACGCGTCAGTTCCTTGAGGCGTTCATACGGTGAATCCATCCCCTCGACCCCCTGAATGCCGAGCGTGCGCATGACGGATTGGACGGCTTCTCCGAGGACCTCCCAGTTGGCGTCGAGATCGCGTGCCATCTGCTCGGCGTCGGTATCGAGGCCGGCGAGCCCTCGCTTGAGGTTGGAGATTGCGAGGAGCGAGTGGCCGAAGGCGGGCGCGATATTGCGCTGCGTTGTCGAATCGGTGAGGTCCCGCTGAAGGCGCGAGGTCACGAGGGTCTGGGCGAGAACATCGAAGAGTGCACCCGAGATCTCGAGGTTCGCCTCGGCGTTTTCGAAGCGAATGGGGTTGACCTTGTGCGGCATGGTCGAGCTGCCCGTTCCGCCCTGGGCGCTCAAGCGCTGGCGGAAGTAGCCGAGGGAGATGTACGTCCACATGTCGGTCGCGAGGTTGTGGAGGATGCGGCCCGCGCGCGCGATGTCCGAGTAGATCTCGGCCTGCCAGTCGTGACTCTCGATCTGGGTTGTGAGCGGGTTCCACGTGAGGCCGAGGTGCTCCACGAAGCTCTTGGCGATCGCGGGCCAGTCGGTGCCGGGCACGGAGATGGCGTGGGCGGCCCATGTGCCGGTGGCGCCGTTGATTTTGCCGAGGATCTCGTCGGCCTCGAGGCGGGCGATTTGGCGCTTGAGGCGATAGGCGAAGACCGCGATTTCCTTGCCGAGAGTCGTGGGGGTCGCGGCTTGTCCGTGGGTGCGGCTGAGCATCGGGATGCTCGCACACGTGCGCGCGAGATTCTCGAGATCGGTGGTGAGGTCTTTCAGGGCCGGAAGCCACACGTCTTCGAGGGCACCCTTGATCATGAGGGCGTAGGAAAGGTTGTTGATGTCTTCGCTCGTGCAGTAGATGTGCACGATTTCGGCGAGGGGCTCGAGGCTCGTGCCTGCGAGGCGGCGTTTGATGTAGTACTCGACGGCTTTGACGTCGTGCACGGTTTCGCGCTCGATCTCGGCGTGTTCGGCGATGCCATCGGCGCCGAAATCCTCGGGGATCTGGCGCAGAAGGGTGCGTTCTTCCTCCGTGAGAGAGCGCAAGCCGGGGATCGCGCCCTGTTCGAGGAGGTGGATCATCCACTCGGTCTCCACGACCATGCGGGTGCGGTTGAGGGCGGCCTCGCTGAGGTGATCCACGAGTGGAGCGACCTGGGCGCGGTAGCGGCCATCGAGCGGGGTGAGCGGAAGAGCGGGGTCAATTTCACTGAGGCGCATGCAGCTATTTTGGCACGGACCGCGCGCGAGTGCGCCCTGCACGTACCATTCCTGCATGGTCGAAAACATTCACGTGCGAAGCGCACTCGAGTCGATCCCCTCCTACGTTCCGGGGAAACCTGCGCCCGCCAACGCGTACAAGGTGAGTTCGAACGAGTCGCCGTTTGCGCCGCTTCCCGAGATTCGCGTCGCGCTTGAGAGGGAACTCGCGGGGCTTAACCGCTATCCCGACATGGCGGCGGTGAAGCTTCGTACTCTCCTCGCGGCCGAGCACGGGGTAGAGCCCGCGCAGATTCACGTGTCGACGGGCGCCTCGGCCGTTCTCGGTGACCTCGTGCGCGCACTCGCCGATCAGGGCGACGAGGTGATTTTTCCGTGGCGGAGCTTCGAGGCGTATCCGATTCTCGTGCAGTCCCACGGTGCGACGGCCGTCCCCGTTCCCCTCACGGAGCTTCATGAACTCGACCTCGAGGCAATCGCCGAGGCTGTCACGGAGCGTACTCGTCTCATTTTCCTGTGTTCCCCGAACAATCCCACGGGTACGGTGCTCACGACGCCCGAGCTCGTGGCGTTTCTCGAGCGCATTCCCGATACCGTGACGGTCGCGCTCGACGAGGCCTACGTTGAATTCGCCGATCCCGGTGTGTGCGCGGATTCGGCACGAGCCTTCGAGGATTTCGAGAATCTCGTGCGCGTGCGTACCTTCTCGAAGGTGCACGGCATCGCGGGTCTCCGCCTCGGTTACGCGATTGCTCATCCTCGCCTTGCCAAGGCCCTCGACAAGGTGGCGATTCCTTTCGGTGCCTCGAGCCTTGCTCAGACCGCCGCGTGCGTGGCGCTCGAGGAGCCGGCCCGGAGCGAGCTTGCCGAGCGGGTCGAGTGGATTCGCCGGGAGCGCTCGCGGGTGCAGCACGCCCTTGAAGGCTTGAACCTTGGCTGCGCGCTCGTGCCGTCGCACGGCAACTTCGTGTACCTCCCGCTCGGCGAGCGCACAGAGGAGTTCGTGCAGTTCGCGCTCGAGCGGGGTCTCGTGGTGCGGGGGTATGGGTCCGACGGTTGCCGGATCACGATTGCGGAAGAGGCCGCGAATTCGCGCCTGATCGGCATTGCGCAGGCGTGGGACGGGCAGAAAAGCTGAAACCTACGCCACCGTAGGTTAGGCTGGGTTTCGTGAGTGTTTTCCAGACCGCGATTCCCACCCCCGCTTCTAGCGAGCCGACGCTCCAGCTTCTTTCGCCCGACGGCACACGCACGCCGCATGACGAACTCGATGCCGCGCTCGCGCACCTCGACTTTGATGACCTGCGTGGTTTCTACCGCGACATGGTGATCGTGCGCGCCGCCGATCACGAGGCGACCGCCTTGCAGCGGCAGGGTCAACTAGGACTCTGGGCGAGTGCCGTTGGCCAGGAGGCCGCGCAGATCGGTGCGGGGCACGCTGCCCGCGCCCACGACTATCTCGTTCCCACCTACCGCGAGCACGGCGTCGCGTGGGCGCGCGGTATCGAGCCGTGGAAGCTCCTTGAAGTGTGGCGCGGCATCAACCACTGTGGCTGGGACCCGCGCGAACTCATGACGCATCCCTACATGATCGTGCTCGGTGCGCAGGCTCCCCAAGCTGTTGGCTACGCGATGGGGATTACGCGCGATGGCGCATGCGGTACGGGCGATGCGGAGGTCGACACGGCCGTCCTCGCGCTCTTTGGCGACGGCGCGAGCTCTGAGGGAGAAGTCTCCGAGGCCTTTACGTGGGCCGCGAGTTTCGAGGCCCCGATCGTGTTTCTTTCGCAGAACAATCAGTGGGCGATCTCGACCGCGACGAGCGTGCAGACCCGCGTCCCTCTCGCCCAGCGCAGCCGCGGCTGGGGTATCCCCTCGGTGCGCGTTGACGGCAACGATGTGCTCGCGAGTTACGCCGTGAGCCGGCTTGCGCTCGATGCGGCGCGCGGCGGGGAAGGGCCCCGCTTCATCGAAGCACTCACCTACCGCATGAACGCGCACACGACGAGCGACGAGCCCCGCATCTATCGTGGCGAAGACGAGGAGAAACACTGGGCGGCGCTCGATCCGATCGAGCGTTTTGAGGCGTATCTCAAGCGCGAGGATCAGCTGGATGCCGCCTTTGTGGAGCGTTGCAAGGAGGAGGGCCACGATCTTTCCATGAGCCTCCACCACCACATTCACGCTCTTGAGGATCCGGATCCGATCCAGATTTTCGATCACGTGTACGTTGACGAACACCCCCTCGTGGCCGAGGAGCGCGCCGAGTACATTCGCTACATCGAACAGTTTGAAGAGGAGGGCGAGGGCAAGTGAGCATCGAAAAGCTCCCGATCGCCCGCGCGATCAACCTGGGGATCCGCGAAGCAATGCGCGCGGACGAAAAGGTCATGCTCATGGGAGAGGACATCGCCCGGCTCGGCGGCGTATTCCGCGTGACGCAGGGCCTCCTCGACGAATTCGGTGATCTCCGCGTCGTCGATACGCCACTCGGTGAGGCCGGCATTGTGGGCTCGGCCGTGGGTCTTGCCTATCGCGGCTACCGCCCGATTTGCGAGATTCAGTTCGACGGCTTCGTGTTCCCCGCCTACAACCAGATCACGACCCAACTCGCGAAGACCCACTACCGCACCGAGGGGCGCGTGCGGATGCCCGTTGTCATCCGCATCCCCTATGGCGGTGGTATCGGCGCTGTTGAGCACCACTCGGAAAGCCCCGAGGCGCTCTTCGCCCACACCGCTGGTCTGCGGATTCTCACGCCCTCCAACGCGAACGACGCCTACTGGCTCACGCGCCAGGCAATCGAATCGGATGACCCCGTCATCATGCTCGAGCCGAAGCGTCGTTACTGGGTGAAGGGCGAAGTGGACACCGAAAACAGGCCCGCGCTCAAGCACTGGGAGGCGAACGTCGTGCGAGAAGGTGCGGATCTCACGCTCGTCTCATGGGGTCCGACGGTCCCCGTGGCTCTCGAGGTAGCCCAGGCCGCAGAGGACGACGGCCTCTCGCTCGAAGTGATCGACCTGCGCAGCCTCAACCCGATCGATTTCGATTGTCTCCAGGCCTCCGTCACGAAAACGGGCCGGCTCGTCATCGTTCACGAGGCTCCCGTCTTCGGTGGCCTCGGAGGCGAGATCGCGGCGCGCCTCACGGAGCGCTGCTTCTATAGCCTGGAGGCCCCCGTTATGCGCGTGGGCGGCTACCACACGCCGTATCCGCCGGCGCGCATGGAGCACGCCTACCTGCCCGACCTCGAACGCGTTCTTGACGCCGTTGACCGCTCCCTCGAGCACTGATCTATCGAGCATCGACTCACCCGAAAGGTTCCCTCATGAGTAGCATCACCCAGATTTGCCTCACCGATCCCGGCGAGGGCCTCACCGAGGCAGAGATCATCGAGATCAAGGTGAAGGAGGGCGATCGGGTCGAGATCAACGACCCCGTCGTGACCGTTGAGACGGCGAAGAGTGCGGTGGAGCTTCCTTCGCACGTCGCAGGCATCGTTGCCAAGGTCCACGTGAAGGAAGGCGATGAGCTCAACGTGGGCGAGCCCATGTTCGATATTGAGACTTCGCCGGAGGCGGAGCAGGCGTCGGAACCGGAGACTCCCACCGTTGCTGCCGCCGAGCGCACAAACGCCGCCGACACCACCGACACCGTCGGCACCACCGGAACCTCCGACACCTCCGACACCTCCGACACCGCCGACACCGCCGATGATGCCGAACCGAAGACCCTCGTGGGGTACGGCGCGCGTGAAACCCCCACCCCGCGAAGGAAAAAGCGTGCGATCGCGCAAAGCGGGTCCGAGCCTCAGGTGCCGATCGACCGCATTCTCGCAAAGCCGCCCGTGCGCAAGCTCGCGAAAGACCTTGGCGTGGCCCTTCACGAGGTACTCGCGACAGGACGCGGGGGAGTCGTGACCCGTCAAGACGTCATCGCCGCGTCGCAGCGCTCGCTCGAACAGCACCCCGCGCAGAACCCCGATCAGACCGGAAGCTTCTTCCCGAGCGAAGAGAAGCAGGCGCCGGAGAACCTTGCCGGGCACATGAAAACCCCGAAGAGCCAGCCGTTCCCGGGGGTGACGAGCGACGAGCAGACGACGCGCGTACCGATCCGCAGCGTGCGTAAACGCACCGCCGAAGCAATGGTGAGCTCGGCGTTTACAGCGCCGCACGTCACGGTGTTCAACGAGGTCGATATGACCGCAACCCTTGAACTGCTCGACACGCTCAAGAAAAGCCGCGAGTGGAAAGACGTCAAAATCTCCCCGCTCGTTGTGCTCGCGAAGGCGCTCCTCGTCGCGATTCGCCGCAATCCCGAGGTCAACGCCTCGTGGGACGAGGAAAGCCAGGAGATCGTCTACAAACACTTCGTGAACCTCGGCATCGCCGCAGCTACCCCGCGCGGCCTCATCGTGCCAAATATCAAGGATGCTCACCTTCTTACGCTGCGCGAGCTTGCCGTGAGCATCAACGACCTCGCGCAAACGGCGCGTGCGGGGCAAACGCCGCTCTCCGCAACCCGCAACGGCACGATCACGATCACGAACTTCGGTGTGTTCGGCATTGATTCGGGCACCCCGATCCTCAATCCTGGCGAGTCAGTCATCCTCGGCTTCGGCGCGATTAAGAACAAGCCGTGGGTCGTGGATGGCGAGATCGTCTCTCGCAAGGTGTGCTCACTCGCGCTGAGTTTCGATCACCGCCTCATCGACGGCGCGCTCGGTTCGGAGCTGCTTCGTGACGTTTCGGCTGTTCTCGAGAACCCGAGTCTCGGCCTCGTGTGGGGCTGATGTACGCTAGAGCGGTGATGGACGACCAGGGAGAGCGCGGGAGCCTTCGCCGTGAGGACCCGCTCATGCGTACGGCCGAATTCGCGGCCGTCACGAGCACGGACACGGCCGCGGTGCGCGTTGAGCCCAAGCCGCTGCCCTTCCGTAAGGGCGCCCCGTGGGTGGCGCTCGGCGGCGCCGCCGGTGCGGTTGTGCGCTATGCCCTTTCGGTGATCCTCCCTGCCACCACGACCCTGACGCTCGTCGATCTCCCGTGGGGCACACTCGCTGCCAACTTTCTTGGATGCTTGATCCTCGGCGTGCTCACGGGTTATTGGGACGAGCGACCACCGAAGTATGCCCAGTGCAAGCTTGTGCTCGGCACCGGATTTTGTGGCGGTTTCACGACGATGAGCACATTCACGAGCGAGATTGCCGCGATCATTGGCGCGGGCTTCCCGCTCGAAGCTTTTAAATACGTGACCGCGAGCGTCCTCGTATGCGTCCTCGCGGTCATGGTGGGCCTCGTTGCGGGTAACCGCGTGGGCGTGATGAGCACGCGCGAACACGCCGCGGAGGGGGAGGAAGCGCCTTGATCGCCCTCATCGTTGCCCTCGGAGCCGCTTTCGGTGCCGCAGCCCGATACGGGCTCACATTCGTGCCCGCCCTGAAGCCCTCAACGAGCCCCGATAAGCCCGCCTCGCCCATTCCATGGCCGACGTTCGTGGCGAACGTGATTGCCTCGTTCTTTCTTGCAATCGTGCTGCGTCGACTCGGTGGCACGACCGACCTCGTTGCGGCGAGCTTCGCGGCGCTGTTCGGAGCAGGGTTTTGCGGCGCGCTTTCGACCATGTCGACCTTCATGCTTGAAATCGTGATGCTCGTGCGCTCGCGCGCCACGGTTACGGCCCTCGGCTACTACGCGCTCAGCCTTGGTTCGGCCCTCGCAGCGTTCTGGCTTGGCATTGTGGTGACTGCGTGAGCCGTGCGCACACGCGCGCGGTGATCGCCGCGCTCCTTATCTCGTGCGTGGCCCTCGCGGGCGGCGCGGCAGCGGCCTTGGCCGGCGCGCGCTACGCGGCAGGGGACGCCGAAATCCTGCTCGTGAACGCGGGCCGAGCAACCGAGACTCTGCTCCCCGTGAGTGCAGCACTCGCCGCCGCTGCGGGAGCGCTTACGCTTGGCGGATCGATTCTCGCGGGATGGCTACTCGACCCCTCACCCGAGCCCGCCGCATGGACGGTGCGCGCACGAGAGCGCGCCATGACGATCGCGTTCGCGAGCGCGATCGCATGGACCCTCCTCCTCATCGTCCAGTTCATCCTCGCGTATTCGCTCTCCTCCGGCCAACCTCTATTTTCGGCCCACTTCGGTTCCGATATCGGCGTGTTCGCCGCGAGCGACCTTGGCGTATGGAGCATTACCGCGATCGCCGCAACCGCACTCGCGAGCGCCGTCGGGGTATCGGGAACGGGCACGCGAACCGCCAGAGCCACAACCTTCACGGCTCTCGGCGCGGTCGTTGCCAAGGGCATGACGGGGCACGCCGCGGGAAGCGTGAGCCACGAAAGTGCGACGAGCTCGATGTTCTTCCACCTCCTCGCCTTCTCGGTGTGGGTCGGGCCGCTCCTGGTGCTGCAATTCCTCCCCGCACTCCACGGTGACGATGAGCCCGAAATGCGGCGCGCGGTCGAGCGTTTCTCTTCCCTCGCGCTCCTCGCGTGGATCGGCCTTGCCCTCTCGGGTGTGCTCGCGATCCTCGCGCGCTTGAGCGCACTCAGCGAACTCTTGACGCATCCATATGGGCAGCTTGGTCTCGCGAAGGCGGCGTTGCTTCTCGTTCTCGGTGTGTTCGGTTATGTTCAGCGGCGCGTGCTCGCGCGGCGCACATCCCTTGTGCGTTCCGGCTTTCGTGAACTCGCGCTCCTCGAGATTCTCCTCATGGGCGCCGCGATCGGTCTTGCCGCCGCGATGTCGAGCTCGCCGCCGCCCGCGCAAAACATCCCACCACCAGCCACGCCCGCGGGCATTCTCACGACCTACGCGCTTCCTCCCGATCCGCGAAGTTTTGCTTCCCTCACGCAGGTGAGGCCCGATATTTTCGCGATCGGCGCGTCGATCCTCGCGCTCACGTGGCTTCTCACACGGGGGGTCGCGCGCGGAGTTGATCACCCGAACCGGCGCTGGATCGTTCTCGCTCTCGTTCTTTACCCACTCCTCGCCTCGAGCGCGCTCGCGGTCTACTCACGAGTGCTGTTCAGCGCGCACCTCGCGCTCGCGCTCGCCCTCCTTGTGCTTCCGGGAAGCGCCCTCGGGATGGGGGCAAGCGAGGCCTTTCTCGACGGGGTTCGGGGTGTGCTCGGCAAGCGTCGGGTCTTCACCTGCGCAATCGCCCTTGTGCCGGCGTTCGCTCTCGCCTGCGCCTACCTTGTGCCAGCAATCATGCGCCGACTGCTCGAATCTCACCCCGCAAATCTTGGCCTTGACCTCGCGATGATGGCGTGCGGTGCCCTGCTCGTGGTGCTCATGCGTGCGGGGAAGAAAGGCGCCTTCGCGCTCGGCGCCTTTGCTCTCGTGGCCGTACTCGCGTGGATGGCGTTCACGCCGTACGCGATCGCCCCGAGTTGGTTTGGAGCCATGGGGCGCACGTGGTTTGCCGATACCCTCCGTGACCAACACGTGGGCGCGGGCCTCGCCGCCGTGATCGTTGCGATCTACGGGGCGGCGGTGTGGGGCGCGACGCTTACTTCTCGAAAATCGCGCGCGCGGTCGCAAGGCGCGCGAGGAGACGCTCGCGATCGGTAAGTGGGAGGCGGATCGGCTGATCCTCGGGTAGGGAGTCGAGGCTACTCTGCTCGTTCCACGGCGTTTGTTCCGCGATGCGCGTGGAGTGCGTCGCGGTGCGCACGCGGGAAGCGACGCCCGAGACGGCGCCGCGGAGGCCAGCGCCGCTTTGGCGGGGAGCGGTGCGGTGAACATCGGCATCGGCGCGTGACTTGAGCTTTTCGAAGCGCGCGAGCGCGGGCGACGGCGTGCCCGTCTCGAGCTCCTCGAGGAGTTCTTTCATCGCGTATGCCGCGATGTCGGCCTGCTGAGTGAGGATCGGGGTAACGCCTCCGAGCACGCGCACCTGGCCGAGCACGGCAAGGTCGCGGCGTGAGCGCGGGAACGCCCCGAGGGAGAGATCGCTCGTGTACGCGGGGTCGAGGTAGTCGACGCCCGGTTCGTAGCCGGTCGCGAAGACAATCAAATCGAAGCGCGTGAATGGCAAGTGCCTGCCGTCCTGGAGAACTTCGATGCGGCGCTCGTCCACGAGCTTAAGGAAGGAATCCGAGACGATCGGCTCATCTTCCATGACTGAAACCTTGGGCTTTGGCAGCCCCACGGCCTCGGGGCGGCCAATCGCGCGCTCGATGAGCTTCTCGGCGACGGTGTCGTTGAAGGCGCGACCGAGGAAGGTCGGCTCGAGCCTCGCGAGCGAGTCACCGGCGAACGGGCCCCACGTGCGCGGCACAACCCAGTGCGCCTCGGTGGGATGGAGGGCCACGCGGCGGTTGGCCTTTGCGAGTTCAACGGCGACGTCGGCAGCCTCTTGGCCGCCACCGATCACGAGCACGTTCTTCTCGGTCGTTTCTTCGCCCCCGAGGAAGTTCTTCGAATGAATCGTGCGCACGCCCGATTCACGAGCCTCATGCCACAGCGGTGGAAGGAACGGACGCTGCGAGACGCCGTGCGCGGCGATAATGCCGGTGTAGGGGCGCACTTCGCCCGAGGAGAAATCTACTTCCCATTGGCCCTCGCCAAACGAGCGGGCGCTGCGCACGGCCTTGTTCGGCTCAAAACGCTCCGTGAGGCCGTGATGGGAGGCGTAGGCGCGAAGGTAGGTCGCGTATTCATCGGTGGAGGGGAATGAGGGGAAGCTCACGGGCATGCGCAGATCGTCAAACTGGGTGTGAGACTTCGAGGTGGCGAGTTTCATGCTCGGCCAGGTTGGGGCATCCTCGTTTGCGACGTTCCATACGCCACCCACGTGGTTTTGCGTATCCACCAGATCGAACTCCACGCCGAGTGAGGACAGGGCGGCTGCGGCCGCGAGGCCCGAGGGGCCGGCTCCGATCACAAGAACGGATCCGCGTGTGAGTGCAGTCATGGCGGGGGTATGCCTTCCAGAGCGACGCAAGATTAACGTTCCACATGCTAGGGCGCTCGCGTGCAAAAAAGCTGTGATGGGAACGGTCTCTTCTCAGGGCCGCTGCGTATGGTGGAGGCACTATGAGCGACTACGCAGAGCCTTTTTCGCCCAGCCTTGCGCCCTTCCACGAGACCTTCGGAACCTTCACCCCCGAAGCGATCGTTTTCGATTGTGACGGCGTTCTCCTCAACACCCAGAGCCTGTGGGAAGACACCCAAGTCGAATACCTTGAGGCACGCTCCCTCGAAATGGACGAGGAGCGCCGCCGGTGGCTTGTGGGCCGTGACGTGAAGGACGTGGTCATCGCGATCGCCGAGCTCACGGGGGAGATCCCCGAGGAAGTGGGCGAAGCCCTCAAAAAGATCTACTTCGCCAAGCTTGCCGAGGGCATCCCCGTTCTTCCGGGCGCCGCTGAGCTCCTCAAAGCTGCGAGCTCCCGCATCCCCGTTGCCGTGGCGTCGAACAGCAACCGCGCCCCGCTCGTGAGCGAGCTTGCCGACGTCGGCCTTTTGCCCTACGTCGACCACGTTGTCTCCCTCGACGACGTTCCAAACCCCAAGCCCGCCCCCGACATCTACGTGCGCGCGTGCGAACTGCTTGGCGTCGCCCCCGAACGCACCCTCGCGATTGAGGATTCGGAAACGGGCGCACAGGCGGCCTCCGCGGCTGGGTGCCGACTCATCGTCGCTCCCACGATCCCCGGTCAGAATCCCGAGGGCGAACTCGAGATCGAGGCGATCGGCGATGCCGGCCTTCGTGAATGGGCCGCGACGTGGCCCGATCGCCGCAAAGGTTATTCGCCCGTGTACAACGCGCTTGGACTCGTGCGCCACGAAATCCCCGAAGCGATCGTGACCGATTGCGACGGCCTCCTTCTCGATACCGAGGCGCTGTGGACCGAGACGCAGCTCAAGGTTCTCTACGATGCGGGCGTGAGTCCCACCGAAGAGGACCTTGGAGCGCTCATGGGCACAACCCTTGAGCAGACCGCCGATATCCTCGGCGAGATGACGGGCCAGGACCCTGCTCATGTGCAACAACTCGTGACCGACGATTTCCAGTCGCGGCTGGGAAGCAGCGTCCCCGTGATGCCGGGAGCGCGCGAATTCCTCGCACTTGCCTCGACTAAGGTGCCGATCGCGGTTGCCTCCAACTCGTGGCACGAGATTCTCGAGAAGAAACTCACGGGCGCTGGCCTCATTGAATATTGTGAGAGTCTCCAAAGCGCGAGTACCGTCGAAAACCCGAAGCCCGCCCCCGACATGTACGAGGCCGGCGCGAAAGCACTCGGGTGCGAGCCCTCCCGGTGCCTCGCGTTTGAGGATTCGCCGATCGGGGCGCGCGCCGCAAAAGCCGCTGGCATGACCCTCATCGGGATTCCCTCGACGGGGCAACCGATCGACGTCGCCGACGTGACGCTCTCCTCCTTGAGCGACCCTGATTTTCTCGCGTGGGTGAAGAGCTGGCCGAACCGAAAGCAGGACTGACATGACGAGCGAGAACTTCCGCGAAACCGCACGCCCCCGCGCCTCCGAACTGCTCGGCCGTTCCTGGCTCAACACCGGCGGGGTCGATCTGAGCCTCGAGGATCTGCGCGGCAAGATCGTGATCCTCGACTTTTGGACTTTCTGCTGCGTGAATTGCTTGCACGTCCTCGATGAACTGCGCCCTCTCGAGGAGAAATGGTCGCAAGAAGTCGTCGTGATCGGCGTGCATTCCCCGAAATTCTCGTTCGAACGCGATCACGACGCCCTTATCGCCAACATCGAACGCTACGGCGTTGAGCATCCCGTTCTCGACGATCCCGACCTGCGCACGTGGAGCGAATATGGCGCCAAGGCCTGGCCGACCCTCATGGTTCTCGACACGCACGGACGCATCGCGGCGTCAATGTCGGGGGAGGGGCACGCGGCGAACCTTGACGGGATCATCTCTCGCCTCGTGAGTGAGGCGGAGTCCGACGGTAGCCTCGTGCGCGGCGATGCCCCGACCGTTCTCGAGCAGTCCGAACTTCACACGCTGCGTTTCCCCTCGAAAGGTGGCCTTTTGCCCGATGGGCGCATCGTCGTGAGCGACGCGGGGCAAAACCGCCTCGTGGTGTTCGAAGCCGATGGCGTGAGTGTCGACGAAGTGATCGGCACGGGTGAGCGCGGCTGGAATGACGGTGACGCGGCCGAGGCGCAGTTCTCTCAGCCGAACGGTATCGCCGTGCTTCCCCCCGAGATCGCCGACCAGGTGGGCTACGACCTCGTGATTGCCGACACCGGGAATCACCGTTTGCGCGGTGTGCAGCTCGGCAGGCGTCGGCTCCTGCGCCCCCGAATCGAGAGCCACGTGTTTACCCTCGCCGGCAACGGTGAGCAGTGGATGCAGGGCCAGGCCCTGCCTACCGGCATGGGCACCCCGATCCAGTTCGCCCTCTCAACCCCGTGGGACGTGGAGTGGGATGGCGTTTCCGGGCAGATCGTGATCGCGATGGCCGGCATCCACCAGATGTGGACCTACCGGCCCGCGGCGCTCAATGATGATGGTGAGTTCGTGGACGTGGGTGCCCTTGCGGTGCTCGCGGGAACGACCCAAGAGGGGCTCGTGGATGGCGCGCTCGTGCGCTCGTGGTGGGCGCAGCCCTCGGGTGTCACCGTTGATGCGAACGGAACGGTGTTCGTTGCGGATGCGGAAACAAGCGCGGTGCGCGTGATCGCCGCGGATCGCAGTGAGGTCACGACACTCGTGGGCGAGGGCCTGTTCGATTTCGGCCACGTGGACGGGCCGCTCGAGAAGGCCAGGCTGCAGCATCCGCTCGGTATCACCGTCCTTGCCGACGGTCGCCTCGCGGTTGCCGATACCTACAACGGCGCGGTGCGCATCATCGACCCGATTCACGATTCCGTGGTGACCGTTGCGACGGGGCTCTCGGAGCCGAGCGACCTGATCGTTGTTGATCCGATCGACGGGCTCGCGCAGCTCATCGTTGTGGAATCCGGCGCGCACAAGCTCACGTGGATCTCCATTTCGCCCGCCGCTGAGCAGGTCATCGATGAAGGGGCGCAGCAGACCGAACGACCGGCAACTGCGGTCTCGAATGCGGGGCCGCTCACCGTGAAGGTCGCCTTCACCCCTCCCGAGGGGCACAAGCTCGACGACTCCTTCGGCCCGGCAGTCCAGGTGAGCGTCTCGACGACACCGCCGGCGATGCTCGTGAGCGGAGGCGGAACCTCGAGCGAACTCGAGCGCGAGATTGAGCTCGACCCGAACTACAGCGAAGGCGTCATTCACGTCAGTGCGCGCGCTGCCTCGTGCGACGCCGACCCGAGCGTAGAGTTCCCCGCGTGCCACATGCACCAGCAAGACTGGGGCGTGCCGATCACGCTGACCGAGGAGGGCACGCGCGCGCTCGTCCTCTCGCTTCTCGCATGAGTGCCTTCAGTCTCGGGGCCGACACCGGCTGGATGCTCGTTGCCGCCGGCGTTCTTTCGCTTGTGGCCCTCGCTCACCCGTGGGTGTGGCTTGCGCGTGGTGGCGACGGCTTCGATGAGCGTGCGCCGCGGATCGGCACGCTCGTGACGGCCGCATCGCATTCGGCCCTGTGGGGCGGGCTCGGCGCGGGAGTCCTCGTGGCCCTTGCCCCCGGCGATGCCGGTGATCGGGTGTTGCGCGGCGGTTCCGTGTTTCTCGGCAGCATCCTCGCCGTTGCCGTCGCGGTGCTCGGCGCGCTCGTGGTCGCACGCGTGAGCGAGGGCGCTCCTGTTTCGAACGAAGCCGAGGAGCCCGCGAGGAAGCCGCGCCTTTCGCGCGCGCGGGCCCTTTCGGGAAGCGTGCGCGGAATCGGCGTGGGCGCTGCAACGCTTATGCTCATCGCCCTCGTCGTCGTGAAACATGCCGATGCGGGGCCGCTTTTGCTTCTCGTTGCGCTCGGACTTGCCGTAGGTGGGGCGGCGCTGCGTTCCGGTGTCGCGCTCTCGCTGTTGGGAGAGACGGGAGCGCTCATCGATGTTGGCGCACTCGAGCACTCGCGTGAACGGGACGCCGTTCCCTCCGCCTCCCTCTCGCCGAGGCTCGCCCGTGGCCCTCTTCGTGCCGTCGATTCCGCTGCGCTTGCCGCCCTTCTTGGTGGCGCGATTATGACGCTGGGCGTGCCCATTGTGGGGCTCGCGGGAATAGTGTCCGCGCTGCTGCTCTTTTGTGGCGCACTCGCGGCGCTCATCGCTTCGTGTGTCATACCCGCCGGATCAACGCGTTCCTCGCGTTTTGTGAGCGCCGGACTCACGGGAATCATTCCGCTCGCTCTCGTGGGCTCGTTGCTCACCCTGTGGCTGCCCACTCGCTACGCGAATCTCCGCATGGCCGAAGTGGGGCTCGGAGAATTCAACGACCCGTTGCTCGTGTCACTCTTCGTCGACTCGGGCACTCAGCAGGCGCCCAGTTCCGTTGCGCGTGATGAGGTGGAACCTCTCATCGAGAAGATCGTCGCGCAATTCCCTGACTTCTACGCCAACGTGGGTGATGCCCCCGAAGCGCAAAGCGTGGTCGATACGCTCATGTTGCACGCGATCAACCCCTCGTTCGTGACGGGTCTCGCGCTCGTCATTGGAGGCGCACTCGCCCTCCTTGCGGGCCTCGCGATCGTGTGGCCGCATGTGCGAGCCGAGACCGCCATGGGAGAAGGCTCCTCGCGCGGGATTGTCGCGGCGCGCTTCGGGCGTATCAGCCCGTCGGCGGTGGGCCTCGGTTCCAGTCGCGCACTAGCACTGCTCGCCATTGCCGCCCTGCTCGGTATCGCCGCGGCATGGGGCCTTGCGACGGCCGCCGCTGGAATCGCCTACCTCGGTTACTATCTGCTCGCACTCGCCGCTGCCGCCGCGGCAGTGATGTGGGGCGGATTCTCGGCGATCGCGGGCGATGCGAGTATCGTCCTGGAATCCGACGGTGGCGCGGCAAGCGTCGGACGCCCTGACGCTAAGGATCCCCACGCCGCCGCCGATGGCCCCTCCCACGAGGCCCTTGCAGGCGCCCTTCTCGCGCTGTTGTCGAGCGTGGCCGCCCTTCCAACCGTGGCACCGATCGCGGGGGCGATGCGCGCGGCGCCTCAGCAGGGCGCGCTGTGGGCCGACAGGCAGCTGCGTGCATTGAGCATTGATTCGCCGACGGTTGTTCTCGGCTTTTTCTTCGGGATCGTTGCGGTTCTTGCGGTCTCGGCGTTCGTGGCGACGCCCGCGCGCGCTGTGCTCGCCAATGCGGTGACCGAGGCGCGTATTGCCCTTTCTGACCGGGCAGGCGATGGTGCGGGGGCTGAGGACTCGGGGGATTTTGACGATGACCTTGGTTTCGAGGGCCTTGAAAGCGCACTTCGCCGCACCTCCGCAATCGTGGTGATGTGCGCACTGCTGGCCCCGGTCCTGTGCGGTTTCGGGCTCGGCGCAGCCTCACTTCCGGCCTTTGCGGTGGGCGCTGTAGCGGCGTCGGGCCTTGTGGTGGCCGCAGCGCACATGCGCGTCGCCTCGAGTGAGGCCGCCCGCGCTCGGGTGGAGCAGGGCGCGGCCGGTGGCGCTGAGTCTCTCGCGTATTCGAGCGTGCTCACGGAAGTTTCGGAGGCGCGTGCGCGATTGGCGCTCACGTTCTCTCTTGCCGGCGCCTCTGGCTTCGGTGTCATCGCGGTGCTCATGACGCTCGCGGCCGCTCCCGCAGTCGTGTCTCTCACGGGAGATGAGGGGACGCATCCTCTCGTGCGGGTCATCATCGTGGTCGCGGCCCTCATGGTGCTCGTCGTCCCGATCGTGCTGTCGCGGGGCCTCGAGCAGGTCGATCTCGCCGACAATTTGCGAGAAGCGAGCGAAAGCGTTGATCGGGAGTCGCGCGCCTCGAAAACGGTGCGCGAGAAGGCCTCGAGTACGCAGGTACAGTCGAAGAAATCGGCGGCGCAGTCCACACGAGGCTCGGGTGGCCGAAAGGCGCGTAAGCCCTCGAAGAAGCGCGGTGTGAGTAAGACGGCCGAGGGTGACGATGATTCGCGCGAATCGGTCGAAACTGCTGACGGTTCCTCGGACGGCTCGACTGCGGCCGATATCGATGATCTTGGCGCTGCAATCTTCGGTGGGCCTGAGGTTCCGAACAAGAAACGCGGGCGTCAACGGAAGTAGAGCTGAATTGCGCAGGTGTGAACTTCTCGCGCCGGAAAACTACCGGTGCGGGGCGTTCTCATCCCTCGCGGATCTACATCGTGCTGAATCGCTGCGGCGGTTTCCCTTCAACAGCATCGATTCGAGCCTTGTCATGCTCCTGGTCTTCAGGTGTATGGGATTCCTGGTACTGACGAGCTATTATCCGAGACATTTGGCGTGACTGAGCTCGAGCTCGCTGCGCCTATCTTTAGCGATCCCTCATCGACGCCGACGGACGCGGTGCCTCACGGCACTTAAGTGCAGAGGCCAAACAAGGTTCACAGCTCTCCCGTCTTGTTCTCAGTAGCTGCAGAAAGTAGGTCTAGTCTAGGATTCCGGGCAATCTCGCTTGGCTTTTTCGACTTTTGGAGTTGGAGTCTCATGAGTGTCGTCGATCTTGCTTCCGCGCTTGTCAAAATTTCTAGTGTCTCCGGGGATGACTGCGGCATGAACCGTGTGCAAGACGCGGTGATTAATTTCGTGAGCGCCCAAGATAGCGCCGTCGTCGTCGACCGGTACAGAGGGAGTCGCCCTTGGACGCTGCTATCTACTCCAGCAGCATTAAAGAAGAGCGAGCCTGCGGTTGTCTTTGCTTGCCATACCGATACCGTCCCGATTACATCCCCGGACTTATGGACCACCGACCCATTGGGTGGAGCTATCGACGGTGACCGGCTGCTTGGTCGCGGTAGCGTTGACATGAAGGGCGGACTCGCTGCAGCAGTATTCGCACTGGTGGCTGCTACCAAACGTGGAACCCCCGCGCATCTTCTACTTACCGCAGACGAGGAGATCGGGTCACGTGGTGCCGCCAACGCCGTCGAGGCCGTGAAGAAATTTCCCGTCAAGGGGATCGTTATCCCCGAAGCGACTAATCTTGACGTTCATAGCTGCCATAGGGGTGCAACTTGGTACACCTTCAACGCCGCCGGAAAAGCAGCTCACGGTTCAACTCCGCATCTTGGCTCTAATGCAATCGAAACACTTACTGAAGCTCTTATCCGGTGGAAAAGTAGTCAGCCCCTCGAGATGGATCGCAGACTCGGTACCGAGTCACTAAATATCGGAACAATTCGCGGTGGTAACGCCACCAATATCGTTCCTGATTGGGCCGCGGCAACGATCGATTTTCGAACCGTCACGCAACACGCTCCTATGGAACGCCTTAGTGGTCTTCCAGATTTAATCGATGTGGGCGTAGATTTGGACCTCGCACCTCTGACGACTCCCCAGGACAATGAGTTCGTAACGGCACTACCGGCCCAGAGCGTCGCGGAGCCGGTTCCCTATTTCACTGATGGTTCCGTACTTACTACGGCTCTCCCCGGGATCCCCATTGTTGTCTGGGGGCCGGGAGAGCCCCATCAGATGCATTCGGTGGACGAATCGATTGAGCTTGATCAGCTGGAACACGCCGTCGATCTCTTTAGCGAAGTCCTCGTCTAGCTCATACAACACCGCTCTGGAGTGGCATGACAGACTCGCCCCAAGCTACGGTCATTGGTAGGTTGAAGGGCTGGGTGTCCTCCCCTCGCCACTGGCGTTCAATCTGATCTAGGGCCATATGCGCGAGCTCGCTATACGGCTGTACAACGGTGGCGAGCCGTGGAGATGTCCAAGCGCCCGTGGGGATGCCGTCAAAGCCGATAAGAGACAAATCTTCTGGGATCCGAACTCCACTGTGTTGACCGGCCGAGATTAGTCCAATGGCTGCGATGTCGCTTGCGGTAAACACTGCGGTTGGTCGATTTTTTATCCGCATGAGGCGCGGCAAGCTAGCCGCCCCAAACGCCTCAGAATAAGGCCCCGACAGAACTAGCTGTTCGTCAAATTCAATCCCTCGGTCTTGAAGCGCTTCACTATAGCCGCTTAGGCGTTCGCGCGCCGAGCGTAAGTTTTGTGGGCCTGCAAGATGTGCAATCCGACTGTGGCCTGCACTTACGAGGTACTGGGTTGCTTGGTAGGCGCCCCCGTAGTGATCTGCTCCTACATATGAAGCCTGGAGACGCTCGGCTACTTCGAGGCTTTCATCGAGAAGGACGAGGGGGAAGTGGGCTGGAACACCCCCTAACACCTTCTGATCTCCAGACATCGAAACGTACACGGCAGAGTCAACATCGGGCGAAGCAAGTACCCAGTCCAGAATTTCTTGCTCGCGCTCGCGTGAACCGTTTGAAACGGCGATTTGTGTTCGAAGTGAGCGCGACTGGGCAGCCTCCACAAAAACCTGTGCGAGGTGCGAAAAGTAGGGGTTTGAGAGTTCGGGAAGAACGAGGGCTACGGAACGCAGCTTATTGCGGTGTCGCACGTGCCCCGTGGTCTTGAGTGCCGCTTCGACGCGGCGCTCTGTTTCGGAGTTGAGACGCAGCTCGCCACGCAGGTAGCGCGACACTGTTGATGCTGAAACGCCTGCCTCGCGCGCGACAGCCCTCATCGACACGATGAATTCCTCCAAACTCCTTGCACCCAACCGAAGGTGACTGTAATATCGAACACACCAAGTATTGCGCGATGTTGCGCAACAAGTCAAGGGAGATGAAATGGCGAAGGTTCTACTTGCTGGAGAATCGTGGATCAGCGCAGTGGTCGACCACAAGGGATACGACGCGTTTCCGCACACTCAGGTGCATATTGGTTGCGCCAAATTGCTCGAAGTCCTCAAAGAGTACGGGCACGACGTCACGCATATGCGATCTCACGACGTGGCCGAGTTTTTCCCCCGCACCATCGAAGAACTCAATGAATTTGACGTTGTTCTGCTCTCAGACATCGGCTCGAATACCATGCTTCTTCCACCCGAAGTCTTTGAACAGGGCCTGCCCAGCCCAAACAGGCTTCATCTCCTTCGCGAATGGGTTAACAAAGGCGGAGGCCTCATGATGGCTGGTGGCTACCTGTCGTTCCAGGGCTTCCAGGGGATGGCAAATTACGCGGGAACGGCTGTCGAAGATGTACTCCCCGTCAACATTTCCCGCTGGGATGACCGGATCGAAACCCCTCAGGGTGTTTCAGGTCAACTTGAACAGGCTGCTGAAGGCCATCCTGTCACCGATGGGCTCGATGCGGAATGGCCGATCCTGCTTGGCTATCAAAAGCTCGCGGCAAAGGACGACGCTAAGGTGCTAGCCACCGTTGAAGGAGATCCGCTTCTCGCCGTACGCGAGGTAGGAAAGGGGCGAACGCTAGCCTTCGCCTCCGACATTTCGCCACACTGGGCACCCGAACCGTTCATGAACTGGGTTGGATACGGTCGCCTCTTCTCTCAAGCCATTGAATGGCTTGCCCACAATTAATCCCATATTTCACAAAGGAGTTGTCAACGATGCCTTCTTCTACCCTATCCCCGGATACATCTCTACATACCCGTCCGCCAGCTCGAACCACGGCGGCTGCCGGACTCTTCGCATTCCTCACCGTTCTAGCTGGAATGCTTGGGCCAGTTCAGTCGGCAGTCAATGGGCGCCTCGGTACTGATGTTGGCGATGGGCACCTCGCCGCGATCATCTCATTCGGCGGTGGTCTCATACTGATGTTCCTCATTGTGTTGCCTGTCCCGAAACTGCGCCGAGCGTTCTTTGCCCTACCTGGGCAGTTGGTCCGCCGAGAGCTGCCGTGGCCTAACTTCTTTGCAGGTCTCTGTGGTGCGGTCATCGTGCTTTCCGAGGGGATAAGTGTCGGAGCACTGGGAGTTGCAACATTCCAGACGTCACTCATTTCCGGCATGGTCATTTCCGGTGTGATGTGCGACCGTCTTGGCATTGGCGTCGAATTCAAGCAGGCCTTGAGCTTCTTTAGAATTCTTGGAGCCGTGCTCGCAATCGTCGCCACTCTCCTCGTTGTCTCCCCCAACTTCGAGGTGCCTCACATGATCGCGCTTGCGATTCTCCCGTTCGCGGGTGGCCTTCTTGCCGGCTGGCAGCCTGCAGGTAACTCCAATATCGCTCGTCTTGCTGATTCGATGCTCGTTTCCATTACATGGAACTTCGTCATCGGCTTCACGGCGCTTACTCTTGCATTCCTTATTCGCGTTGCCATGGGAAGCGGCGAGTTCGTCGCCCCTAGCGCATGGTGGATGTACCTGGGTGGACCGCTTGGTCTGGCATCCATCGCTCTGATGGCGCTTCTTGTGCGCAAGCTCGGGCTTCTCGTACTGGCGCTGTGCTCAACCGCCGGACAGCTCATTGGCTCAATCCTCATCGACAGCTTGCTCCCCGGAATGGGGACGGTCCACACGATGACGCTCATTGGTGCTGCTGTGGCTCTGGTGGCCTCGGGTGTTGCGCTCATTCCCTCCCGCCGAATTCGTGACGATGATTCATCTGCTGACATCAACAGCTCACTGGACGGAAAGGCGCTGGCATGAGTTCAGAGTTTGGTCATGTACAAACTGTTCTGGGAAAAGTTCACGCTGATGAGCTAGGCATCACCCTGCCTCATGAGCACCTATTCAACGACTTGTCGTCGGTGCTTGCTGAGCCCACATACGAGTTCAGCACGAAGATAATCCGTCAAGAGGTAACGCCAAGCTGGCAGTGGGCCCTCAAGCAAGACCCATATTGCTGCGCCGATAATGTCGCAGCAAAGCCAGTTGATGATATTGTTCGCGAAGCGGAGATCTTTCAGGCGCTCGGTGGGAAGACGATCGTTGACGCAACAGGCTCAGCAAAGATTGGTCGTAATCCCGCTCGCCTCAAGGAGGCAGCCGAGCGCACTGGCTTGCACGTCATTATGGCGACCGGTACTTATCTTGAAAAATTTGAAAGAGCGGATATCGCCGGCCCCAGTGTTGAAGAGATTCGCGATCGCTTCTTGGAGGAACTCACCAATGGTGTTGAAGGCGTGTTTCCGGGCCTAATTGGTGAGATTGGGGTGTCGCCCGCCTTTACTGACGGTGAACGCGCGGCACTAAAAGGTGCCGGGCTAGCCCAGGCTGAATTTGGGGGCGTAGCGCTCAATATTCATATGCCTGGTTGGCAACGTCGCGGCGACGAGGTTCTCGACATCGTTCTCGATGAATGCCATGTTGATCCCCGTAAAGTGTCGCTCGCGCATTCGGACCCCTCAGGTGAGGATCTGGATTACCAGATGCGACTACTTAAGCGAGGCGTATGGCTTGAGTTCGACATGATCGGCCTCGACATTACTTTCCCCGGAGAAGGTATCTCACCAACCATCTCCCAAACGGCAAGGACAGTTGCAAATCTCATCAATGAGGGTTTTGGTGACCAGATTCTGCTTAGTCATGACCTGTTTCTGAAGCAGATGTGGGCATCCAAAGGCGGTAACGGCTTTACTGTGGTTCCATCTGTATTTCGGGAGTTGCTGATTGCCCATGGGATCGATGGGTCAGTTGTTGATGGACTGATCACAACGAACCCACAGCGGTACTTAGGGGATGCTATTCGCTAACGGAGTTATCCGCCTCATATGTTGACGGCTGGCTGCAATTTCGAGCCGCAGCCAGCCGTCTCCCATTTAGCTATCCAAGGAGATCCCATGAATCGCGTTATCGTCGTAGGTTCAGTCAACCAAGATGTCACTGTCAAGGTCGAGCGCCATCCTCTGCCCGGGGAAACTCTCACCGGCAATGGGCTCTCGTACAGACTTGGCGGGAAGGGTGCGAATCAAGCGGCAGCGGCTGCCCATGCGGGGGTTGAGACCGTGTTCGTAGGTGCCGTCGGAGCCGATAGCACCGGCGATTCGCTTCGCGATGAGCTCGCCATGCACGATGTAAATATGGAGCATCTCGCCACTATCGATACCGCAAGCGGGAGTGCTTTCATCACAGTGGCTGCAAACGGCGAGAATACGATCGTACTTGACCCCGGGGCAAACGGGCAGGTGGCGTCCGGCGCACTTGACGCCATTACTGATCTTGACTCCTCTGATGTTGTGGTACTACAAGGGGAGCTTCCGCTCGAGGTAAATATCCGTAGTATCAAGATTGCCGCAAAGGTGAACGCACGAGTGGTGTGGAATCCCGCCCCGGCGATATCGCTAAGCGATATCGATCTCACCGCTGTGACAGTACTTGTAGTTAATGAGACCGAAGCTGGGATCGCCCTCGATGTCAAGGTCCCCGAGGGGATCGAAGCAGCACTTGAGGCTGCTGAACACCTGCGAGCGCTGGGCCCCACGGCCGTACTTATTACACTGGGTGAGAAGGGCGGCGTGTGGGCCGACGGCACCAGTAACGGGCATTTTCCTGCCACGAAACCCTCGCGGGTTGTAGACACCACAGGTGCAGGAGATGCCACGGTGGGGGTACTCAGCGCAGCCCTCGCGAAGGGATACTCGTTCCCAGATGCAGTCGCAGAGGGACTGAAGGCTGGATCAGCAGCCGTGGAGAACGAAGGCGCCGCGGCCAGCTACAGCGTGATCACTCCGCTGGCATAGTCGACGTCTGACGTCTTATACGTTGCCTAAGGGAGTATTCATCGCCTAATCCTCGAGGACGATGCCTACCGGGCCAAGTTCAACACCTTCCGCTCACACCGAGCGCTGGCCTGAAACCGGCTATCTGAGGTCCACCGCGGCTTGGCCGACCCCGCGACCCTAACTTTCTTAAGCCTGAAATCCTGCCAACTACTTCACGCGGGACACTTGTGAGCTAGTTGTACTGACCGGGGACGTTAGTTGACTTGCGTGGCATCGCCCGGGCTCTGTATCCTCGGCAGCATGTACTCAGGCATCGCCTCGATGAAGCTGCGTTCCGTCCGCTGACGGCGGCGGGACCCCTTATGACCTCTCGTCTGCCGTCCTGGCCATCTGCCGGGCGGCCGCTTCGTGGTGCCCGGCTCCATGACGAGCTGAAAGTACGCAATGCCAACCACAGAACCTTTACGATCATGTGCCTGGATCGGGACACCCCAAGGGCCCGCTGCACACATCCGCGCTGAATCACTCCACCTGACACTCGGCGACAGGCCGCTGCTGAGTGGGACTGACGTCACCGTCTCCACCGGGTCGCGACTGGCGATCGTCGGCGACAACGGCCGGGGCAAGACCACCTTGCTCCATATACTGGCGGGGATCTTGAAACCCGACTCGGGAGTGGTGACCCGGGTGGGTTCCCTCGTCCTGGTCAAGCAGGACATGGCCACCGAGGGCGATCGCACGGTCGGTGACCTCATTGCCGAGGCGACCGCCCCATCCAGGGCCGCTCTGCAGGCCCTCGACGTGGCTACCGCGGCGCTGGCCGCGGGCGATGACGCGGCCGACGCCTATTCCGCCGCACTCGAGGCGGCGACGCGGCTGGACGCCTGGGATGCAGACCGCCGTGTTGACATCGCCCTGGCGGGCCTGAACGCCTGTAGCGACCGCGATCGGGTCCTGTCGACCTTGTCGGTCGGCCAGCGGTACCGGGTACGGCTGGCGGTCGCCCTCGGATCGACCCCTGACCTGTTGCTGCTGGACGAGCCCACCAACCACCTGGACGCTGCAGGGCTGTCCTTCCTGACTGAGCGCCTGCAGGACCACCCCGGTGGCCTGGCCTTAGTCAGCCACGACCGCGCCCTGCTGCGCGACGTGGCGACCAGCTTCCTGGACCTCGACCCGACCCGCGATGGCCTTCCGCGCACCTACGCGGGCGGTTACGAGGGCTGGATCGAAGGGCGGCAACGAGAACGGGCCGCCTGGGAGCAAGACCATGCCGCCCAGGTCGCCCGGCATCAGGAACTGACCCGCGCCGCCGCCGACGCACGCTCCCGCCTGTCGCAAGGCGGTTGGCGACCCGACAAGGGAACGGGCAAGCACCAACGGGCCACGCGCGCTGCCGGGGTGGTACAGGCTTTCAACCGCCGCATCGTGGACCTGGAGCGTCATCAGATCGACGTGCCAGAACCACCGCTGCGGTTGGCATGGCCCACATCGTCAGCGCGGACCGGTCAGAACATCGTCAACGCCTCCATGCTCACCGTGACTGACCAGTTGGCCACCCCGGTCTCGGTGGACATCAGCGGTGGAGACCGGTTGGTGGTCACCGGGCCGAACGGTGCCGGGAAGTCCACACTGTTGGGGCTTCTCGGTCGGCGACTGGCCCCGAGTACAGGCCAGCTGCGGGTGAACCCGAGGGCGCGCGTCGCCCTGTTGTCTCAAGAGGTCCCTGACTGGGACGACGCCCTCCCCGCACACGTGGTCTACGAGACGTACCTGGCCACGCAGGGCCGCCGATCACAGGCACCCTCCCTCGGCTCACTCGGGCTGCTTGAGCCCGCGGCAACCCGCACACCCGTGGGGCACCTGTCGCAAGGGCAACAACGCCGCCTCCATCTGGCCATGTGCCTGGCGGTGGACCCGGACCTGTTGCTCCTGGACGAGCCCACCAACCATCTGTCATCGAGCCTCGTCGACGACATCACCACCGAGCTCCTGCGGACCTCCTGCGCCACGATCGTCGCCACGCACGACCGGCAGATGCTCGACGACCTCACCGACTGGCCCCACCTCAGCCTTGCCCCAAAGGACCTGCCATGAACCCCCTTCGCCCCTTGTCCGTCCCCGGCTACCGACCGCTGTATGCAGCGATGGTGCTCACCGTCTTCGCCCAGGGCGCCTGGGCCCTCTACTTAGCCATGCAGACCCTCGACCTGGGCGCCACGGCGGCCACCTTGTCGGGTGTCGTGGCGTGGAGCGGCATCGGCCTGCTCGCAGGATCCTTGCCCGCCGGGGTACTTGCGGACCGCGTCGCCAAGAAGTCCGTCATCGTCGGCGTCCTCACTGTCAACCTCGCCGCCTCGACGACGACCTCCACCGCCGCCATCTTCGACGCGGCCACTTTCTGGATGCTGGCAGTGTCCGCGTTCGTCATCGGCGTCTCGACCGCCTTCTTCTTCCCGGCCTACACCGCGCTCGTGCCCGTCCTCGTGGGAAGCGACGACCTGATGGCCGTCAACGGGCTCGAAGAGACCACCCGGCCGCTGGTAGGACAGACCCTCGCCCCCCGGCGTCGTCGGTGCCGTCATCGGCGCGAGCGTGCCCGCCGCGGGCGGGTACCTCATCGCCGGCGCGCTCGGACTCGCCCTGATCGCCGCCCTGCGGCTTCCTGCCCCTTGCTCAGCCGAGACCGACGCCAAAGCTCCGGCCACCTCTGCGCTGCGGGACCTGCTCGACGGGTTCGGCTACGTCGCCCGCACGCGCTGGGTTCGCTCCAGCGTGCTGTTGGCGGCCGCCATGGGCCTGGCCGTGACCGGTCCGCTGGAAGTTCTCCTGCCCGCGGTCATACGCTCGACCCATGACAACGGTCCGGCTGTGTACGGAGTCGTCCTCGGAGTTCTGGGCGTCGGCGGCCTGGTGGGTTCCCTCGTCGCCGGCTCATGGCCCACCCCCTCACACTTCCTGCCCGTAATGGTCGGCGCATGGGCACTCGGCTGCCTTCCACTGGCCATCCCCGCACTCACCAACAATCCGTGGATCATCAGCGCCGGACTGGCGGTCTACGGTGCGTCGATCGGAGTCGGGATGATCATCTGGGGCACGGTCCTGCAGGAACACGTACCGCTGGAGATGCTCGGCCGAGTCGCCAGCCTCGACTTCTTCATCTCCATCGCCTTCATGCCACTGTCCATCGCACTCACCGGACTCCTCAGCCGACACATCGCCGCTGCCAGCTTGTTCATCGCCGCCGGACTCGTGCCGCTCGCCACGACGATCCTCCTTGCAGTCCTGGGGCAACTCCGAACGCCGCGGACGACGCCCGTCGCAGCAGGTGAGGAGTGATGCACGCCAACGCCACCCTGACACCTCGCCACCGGCTCAAGGTGGCCCAGCTCGTCGTCGACGACGGTTGGCCCATCAGCGAAGTCGCCGCCCGCTTCCAGGTCTCCTGGCCGACCGTGAAGAGGTGGGTCGACCGCTATCGCGCCGGCGAGTCGATGCAGGATCGCTCGTCCCGGCCGAAGACCTCACCGAACAAGACGGACAAGGCGACGACGAAGCGGTGCGTCAGCCTGCGGATACGGCTGCGTGAGGGCCCCGTGCAGCTCGCCGCCCGACTCGGCATCGCGCCCTCGACCGTCCACCGCATCTTGGCCGGTGCCCGACTGAACCGGCTCTCCTACATGGACTGCGAGACTGGCGAACCGATCCGCCGGTACGAACACCCCCACCCCGGCTCCCTGGTCCACGTGGACGTGAAGAAGCTCGGGAACATCCCCGACGGTGGCGGCTGGCGCTACGTCGGCCGCCGCCAAGGCGACCACAACCGAACGGCGACACCGGGTAAGCCGAAGAGCAAGTGGCACAACCCCAGGCTCGGGTACGCGTTCGTGCACACCGTCATTGACGACCACTCCCGCGTCGCGTACACCGAGGTCCACGACGACGAGACCGCCGTCACCGCGGTCGGGGGCCTGCATCGGGCTGTGGCGTGGTTTGCCGATCGCGGCGTCTCCGTAGAGCGGGTGCTGTCCGACAACGGTGGCGCCTATCGCTCGCACCTGTGGCGGGACACCTGCGAGGCCCTCTCGATCCCCCCGATGCGGACGCGTCCGTACCGGCCGCAGACCAGCGGCAAGGTAGAGCGCTTCCACCGGACCATGGCCGACGGGTGGGCCTACGCCCGCTGCTACACCAGCGAGCAAGAACGACGCGACGCCCTGCCGGATTGGCTGCACCAGTACAACCAGCACCGCCCGCACACGGCCTGCGACAACCAGCCGCCGTTCTCACGATTGATCAACGTCCCCGAGCAGTACAGCTAGTGCACTAGTTGATTGCGGCTGAAGTCAGTGGCCCTTAGGAGCACGCGAAGCTAGAAACGACGCCCATAGTCGAGCGATTGCGGACGCAATTGCCGAGCCAAGGACCAAGGCGCAAATTGCCACGACCCAGAGAACGATCGCTGCATCCTTTAGGACGGTTTGGCTAAGAATTATGGCTGTGGCCGCGATCAGGCAACCGGCAATGATTCCGATCTGCGAGGCTTTCATCTAGGCTCCTGTCGCTCCAACTAGGCAAAGCACTTTCCAACGTAGGCTCCACCGAGAGTTGTGATCCCAGCTGCGCAAGCGATGCATCCAGTCCCAACCGTTACGGCGCATAACGGTGCGCAGATTCCTACAGTAGCAGTGGCTGCTACAACGGAAACTCCAGCAGCAGTTAAGCAATCGATTACGTTGGAGTTTTTTGTACTGTTCGTCGCTAATGAACTTGCTTCGGTGTGCTCTCACGACGTCGTCCCAGGCTCCGGAAGGGTTGGGGCCGTTCGGTCCGATCTTTGGCGGAAAGGGGCTGCGGTGAGGGCTCGTGTCCGGTTGTGGTGCCGGTGTCATTGGTGCTGTCGCGTGTCAGCGGCTAGGAACTGTACACGACCGTGGGGCGTGCACGTATGGATACTGACAAATCCGCGAGGTTAGTCGAGCAGCCCCTCTTCGCGCGCCCGCGCGAGAGCCGCCGTCCGGCTCGATACCCCGAGCTTTCCGTAGAGCCGCGCGAGGTGGGTCTTGATGGTGGTGGGGGAGAGGAACAGCTCCTCGCTGATCTCGCGATTGCTCAAACCGCGATCGAGTGCATTGAGCACGTCCCGCTCGCGCCCCGTGAGGGTGATGCGGTCCTTGCGCATCTCGCGCAGGAGCTTGCCCGCAACGATGGGTGCGAGCACCACCTCGCCGCTTGCTGCACGCTGCACCGCACTCGTGAGCTCGGCGGGCGCGGAATCTTTCAAGAGGTACCCCTGGGCGCCGGCCTCGACGGCGGCGAGAATCTCGGAATCGTCGTCGTAATTGGTGAGCACGAGGATGCGCGGGAGATCCTCACGGGAGCGAATCGCGCGAATCGCCTGCACCCCGCTCATGCCGCCGTCGGCAAAGCGCAAGTCCATGGTCACGAGGTCAACGTCGCCTTCGTGCGCCCTTTCGACTGCTTCTTCTGCACTCGGTGCCTCCGCGACGACCGTGAAGTCCTCGTGGCTTTCGAACACGGCGCGCAGCCCCGCGCGCACCACGGGGTGGTCGTCGGCGATCAGGATAGAAATCATGGGTGCGCTCCTTATGCGGTAGCGGGGTGGAGTGGGGCAGGTCAGTGAGGGGAAACGGGCGAAGCTGGAGGGTCCGACGGTGCCTGGGACACGGGGATCGTCACGCTTATGAGCGCGCCGTCCCCGGGAGCCGCGATGATCGCGGCATTCCCGCCGAGTTCACGCGAGCGTTGCACGACGAACCCCAGCCCGTATCCGCCACTATCGCCGCGCGGGCCGAGCAGCGCCTCATCAACATCGAAGCCCCGGCCATCATCTTCGATGTCGATATGCACCTCACCACCCTCGGCACAAGCCCGAACCTCGATCCGCGAGGCGTGAGCATGGTCGAGGGCGTTCGCGAGGGAGGACTGCACGATGCGCACGAGGCTCGTCGCGGTCGTCATATTGAGCTCAGGCAGGTCCGGCGCGACGCGACACTCGATCACCGGCGTGGTGCCGCGACGGTTGGACACTGCCCTCGAGCGTGCAGTTTCAGCGACGCGTACCAAGGCAGCCTCGAGGCGAGTGGGGCCCGATCCCTTCGGCGTGAGGTGGGTGATCGCGCTTCGAAGTTCGCTCAAGGCTTCCGAGGTGGCGTCGGAAGCGGACCGCACGTGCTCGAGCGCGCCCGCGCTCTCACCCGAGTCGAGTGCCTCCTCCGCGAGACCGAGCCGCAAGATCACGCTTGAGAGCGACTGCGCCGTCGTGTCGTGGAGGTCGCGCCCAAGACGTTCGCGCTCGGTGATGCGGGCTTTCTCGCGTTCGGATTCGACGAGTTGGCCCTGCGCGTTGCGGAGTTCGGCTATCACGGCGTTCTTCTGGAGGGCCTCGAACCTCATCGCGCGGTACATGTGCATGAAGGCGAGCATGAGCACGGCAATGAGGAGCGGCCCCACGATTGTGCCCGTGGAGGCGCCGTGGTGAAAAACCTGACCTGCGATCGTGAAAACGGTGAGGCCGAGCGTCACGAGAGCGCCGGTGCGTTCGGGCAGAAGCCACTGCGCAATCCCGATGAGGGCGAAAAGGAAATAGGTCGCATGCGGTGTTTCCGCGATGACCATTGCCCACGCCGAGGCGAGCATCGCGATGTACACGAGAGGGCGCCACGAGAAAACAGTTGCCGGCTCCGCACGAATATCTCCCACGCGCATGAGCCACACGCCGCCCGCGAGCATGACGAACAAAGAGACGAGGCTGAAAATCACGACGCTCGTCGTGTGCGGCGCAGCGCTGACGGCACTTTCGAGAACGGGGATCCCGAGGAGCACGCACGCGAGTGCGGCGGCCCCCGCGACGTATGGAGTGCGGGCAGAAGTGGGCATGTCTTCGATCCTAATTCCCGCGCCCAAAGAGCTGTTCCTCCAAAAGGATGAACGAAGAGGGTACCGGCGGGAGGTACCGGAGGGGAGGGCCGGATCGGCACAGTAGAAACATCATCAAACGCCGTAAGGAGTTCACCTCATGTTTCTTGCCATTCGAGACTTGCGCTTCGCGAAAGGCCGCTTCGGTCTCATCGTTGCCGTCGTCTCCCTCATGACGTTCCTCGTGACGTTCCTCGCCGGCCTCACCGGTGGCCTCGCCATGCAGAACATTTCCGCGATGCTCTCGCTCAATCCTGACAAGGTTGTTCTTTCGGTCGACGAGGGTGAGCAGGAAGAGTTCTCGAACTCGGAAATCACCAAGGAACAGTTCGATGCGTGGGCCGCGAAGGCCGGTGATAACGCGGTAACCCCGCTCGGTATCTCGAGCGCCCTGCTCGACACGGGGGAAAAGACCGAGTCGGTCGTACTCATGGCCGAGCCCAGTGGTTCTGACGAACGGATCCCCGAAGCCGGCAAACTCGTGCTCGGCGAAACAACGGCCGAATCGCTCGGAGTGCAAGCGGGCGACACCGTTGATGTTGCGGGGGAGACCCTCGCGGTGGACCGCGTGATCAAAGATGAGTTCCATTCACACCGCCCAGTCGCGTTCGCGAGCCTCGACACGTGGCACGATTTCCTCGAGCGCACGCATCAGCCCGGCGGTTATGCCACGGCCATCCTCGTGGGCGCGGAAGGGGCCGACGCCTCCTCGGCCCTCACCGATGACGACATCACGGCACTCGATCGCGACCAGTCCACGACCACGAAGTCGCTTCTCCCGTCGCTTCTCGCGATCGGCTCATTCCGCTCGGAGATCGGCTCGCTCGCGATGATGATCGCTCTCCTCGTTCTGATCTCGACGCTCGTGATCGGCGTGTTCTTCCTCGTGTGGTCGATGCAGCGCCAGCGTGATATCGCAGTTCTCAAGGCGATCGGCGCGCGCACGAGCTGGCTTGCCGGCGACTCGCTGTGGCAGGCCCTCATTGTGCTCGGCATCGGCTTGCTCATCGGCGTCGGGCTTACCGCTGGCCTCGGCGTCCTCGCCGCGAACGCGATGCCGTTCGTCATGAACGCGCTCACGCTCGTGGGCGTTCCGATCCTCATGCTTCTCGCGGGGCTCGTGGGCTCGCTCGTGTCGGTCCGCACGATCACGAAGGTGGATCCGACGAAGGCCCTGCAAGCGTCGGCGGCCTAACCCGCACGGCCCTGCCGCGCCCCGCACTCTCACACGAACCTCGATGAAAAGGACGAAAGCCATGCTGAACCTCACCGACATCACCCTCACCTACCCCGACGGCGGCTCAACCGTCACCGCGGTCAACCACGCGAACCTCACGGTGAACCCGGGCGAATTCGCCGCCGTGACCGGGCCCTCCGGGTCAGGCAAATCTAGCCTTCTGACCGTTGCGGCGACGCTCACGAGCCCCGATTCGGGAAGCGTGAAGATTGCGGGTATCGAGACGACGTCGCTCAACCAGAAGAAGAAAACCGAAGTGCGCCGCGACCACGTGGGTATCGTGTTCCAGTCGCCGAACCTCATCCCGTCGCTCACCGTCGCCGAGCAGCTCGAGATTGTGGCACGTCTCGGCGCGGGTACCTTGAAGCGGGTCTCGAAGAAGGAGCGCCAGGAACGAATCGAGTCGGCTCTCGACGCCGTGGGGATGCTCGATCGCGCGCATCACCGCCCGGGGGCGCTCTCGGGTGGTCAGCGCCAGAGGGTCAACATTGCCCGCGCGATCCTCCACCAGCCCGAGGTGCTCCTCGTGGACGAGCCCACGAGCGCCCTCGACCAGGAGCGCTCCAAAGCGATCATCGAACTGCTCGGGGAGACAACCCGCACGCGCGACCTCGCGACCGTCGTTGTGACCCACGCGCAAGAGCAGCTCGACGAGTTCGATTCCGTGTACCGCATGGTTGACGGCGTTCTTACCGCCGAGAGGGCGCGGGGCGAGGCAATCGTCGGAACCGGTTCTCACGCCCACCCGCGCGAGAAGGTTTTTGCTCGCGCCTGAGCGCCAAGCCGCATCCCCGAAGGCCGCCCGAAATCGCCCCGAAAAAGGACGAAAGGGCGGCCTTCAGTGATGTGACGGGGGTAACGTTTGGGGTAGGCACGCCGGGCGAGAACGCCCTCGCCCGACGCGAATCATTGACGTGAACGACGAAGTGACCACCGCAGTCCGTGAGGAGCAGTCATGAGCCAGGAATACCCCGAACTTTTCTCCCCAACCGTGATCGGATCGATCCCGGTCAAGAACCGCTACGCGATGGGACCGATGGGCCCGCTCGGTTTCGGCACCGCCACCGGCGGCTGGAACCAGCGCGGCATCGAATATTATGCGGCCCGCGCGAAGGGCGGCATTGGCCTGATCATTACCGGCGTGTGCCAGGTGGTGAACCCCGCCGAACATACGCCGTCCGGGCTCATGCCAAACCCCAGCCTTAATCCGGGGTCATTCCTTTCGACCTCGCGCGAGCTCGTGGAGCGCGTGCACGCCTACGACTCGAAGATTGTGCTCCAGGCTGGTGCGGGCTTCGGCCGCGTGATCGTTCCCGCCGCCGTCGCGCCGGGCGAGCTCCCCGCAGCGCCGAGCCAGATCCCCTACATGTGGGATCCGAGCGTGACGTGCCGCGAAATGAGCAAGGACGAAATCAAGCAGATCGTCAAGCAATTCGCGATCACCGCGCAAATCGCGAAGCAGGCCGGCTACGACGGCATCCAGGTCCACGCCGTTCACGAGGGCTACCTCCTCGACCAGTTCGCGATCGAGTTCTACAACCGCCGCACCGACGAGTACGGCGGCTCGCTCGAAAACCGATTGCGTTTCGCCCGTGAAATCGTCGAAACCATCCACCACGTTGCGGGCGACGACTTCCCGGTGCAGCTGCGCTACTCGGTGCGCTCGATGGTCAAGGACTTCAACGATGGTGCACTGCCGGGCGAAGAATTTGAGGAAAAGGGCCGTGACTTCGAGGAAGGTGTGGAAGCGGCGAAGCTCCTGCACTCCTACGGCTACGAGACCCTTGACGTTGATCAGGGCACGTACGATTCGTGGTTCTGGAACCACCCGCCGATGTATCAGGAAAAGGGCATGTACATGCCCGACGTGAAGCGCCTCAAGGACGCCGCGCCCGAAATCCCGATCATCATGGCCGGCCGCATGGACAACCCCGAGCTCGCGCACAAGGCGATCACGGAGGGCTACTGCGACATGATTTCGCTCGCGAGGCCGACGCTCGCCGACCCCGACATCGTGAACAAGCTCGAAGCCGGAAAGCCCGAGACGGTACGCCCGTGCATCTCCTGCCAGGAAGGCTGCATCGGCCGCATCGCGAGCTACCTGTCGATCCGCTGTGCCGTCAATCCCGAGGCGGGTCGCGAAAGCGATGCGGTGCTCCTGCCTACCCCGCGTCACCGTGCGAAGAAGGTCATGATCGTGGGCGGTGGCCTTGCCGGCCTCGAATCGGCTCGCGTGCTTGCCGAGCGCGAGCACACTCCCGTGCTGTTCGAGGCGAGCGACCGACTCGGCGGCGTCGTGATCGCGGGTGGCCAGCCCTCCTTCAAGGAAGATGACCTCGCACTCATTGCGTGGTACGAGCAGGAACTCGAGGCACTCGGCGTCGAGATTCACCTCAACACCGAGGTCACGCCCGACATGATCAAGAGCGGCGAGTGGGATCACGTTCTCGTGGCGACCGGCTCGAAGCCGCGCATGCTTGATCTTGGTGACGCAAGGGAGGTCGTCGAAGCGACCGATGCCCTCCTTGCACAGGATGACTTGGGTAAGAAGGTTGTCGTCATCGGCGGCGGTCTCACGGGCTGTGAGCTTGCCCTTTCTCTCGTCGAGAAAGGCCGTGAGGTCACGATCGTCGAGGTGGAAAAGGATCTGCTCGCGAAGAATGGCCCCCTGTGCCACGCCAACCACGACATGCTCCACAAGCTCGTGCCATACCGCGGTATCGAGGTGCTCACGGAAGCGTCGGCCATTCGCACGACCGAGAAGGGGCTGCTCGTGAAGGTTGACGGTGAGGAACGCGAGCTCGAAGCCGATTCGGTGGTGTCCGCGATCGGGTACGTGCGCGACAGCGAGATGTGGGAGGCGATCACGGAAGTGAACGTGCCGAAGAACATCCTCGGTGACGCGCGCAAGATCTCGAACATTCAGTATGCGATCTGGGACGCCTACGAGGTGGCCTCGAAGCTCTGACCTCTCCTGAATTCCATAGGGTTTGTGGGGGTTATTCCGGTCGTGATGGCTGGGATAACCCCCGCAACGTCTATGCAATTCGGTGGAAGAGTGGAGCGGGTGACGGGAATCGAACCCGCGCTGTCAGCTTGGGAGGTACCACGGGAGACCAATAAAGCCCAGGTCAAGCGTGGTTTTGGTTTTTCTTGCGTGTCTTACTGTGCACCATTTTTAGGGGTGTACTTGCCCAAGAAGGCGAGGAAAATCAAGCCCTCATAATCTCCGGCCCTCCAGGCGCCAGTAAAACCACAGGTCGAGATTCACCGCATCTTGTAGGCTACTTCACACTACTCCGGGTTGAGTAGATGTGATGGTATCCCAGCGCCGAGGTTCGCACGGGCGTGTTCGACTGCTGTTCGAGCTTGGTTGCTTGTGAACTTGTTTCGATGGTGGTTTCGTGGGCCTCTTCGGTGGTGGGGAGGTCGAGGGCTTCTTCTTGGACTGTGCGGGCGTCTTCGCTGCCTCGCTCTTGGAGGAATTGGTGTTCGAGGGTGTCGAATTCTTTTTGGGTGATGCGTAGGAGTGAGGCGTGTTTGAAGTCGGCACCATGGGCTGTGCGCATGGTTTCGAGGTCGCGGAGTGGACGGACTATTCAAGGAGATTAAGGCAAATTGTAGGGGGTGCAGGGGGTGACGAGTAAGTCGGTTGTTCTAGATGGAGTGCGGCACGTTTTGTCAACACATTGGGAGCTGAGCCCTAGCGCGGAGCTAAGCTTTGTGCAGCACGAATCTGATTGGATCGGTAAGCTTACTGAAGCCGATCACGTGTGGACGGTCAGGGTTGCGATACAAAACGGGCGGATTGCCCGCTCTGACCGAGAGTTTACTGCCGAGGTAATGGACGCCATGTTAGGCGGTCCTGGGGGCGGGCTTATAGGGCTGAAGAGAACTGCCTGCGGCGCCAGATATGTGAATGACGTGGTTGGCGATAGTCCTGTAACCGTTATGTGTAGCAGATGGATAGCTGGCCAGAATCTTGAGCGATGGGACACCGCCAGGGCGGTAGGTGCCATGCGAACCTTGGTTGAGGCGCAGAGACATTTACAGCGTAGCGTCGCTTTTGTAAAAGCCGCTAGGCCGATTGCCTATACTCCGTCAGCGGTTTTGGAGCGAGCAAAGTGTGTGTTTTCCGGGGATGCAGCCTGGAATGTTGTTTTAGAGCGTCTTTCTGCCCGATTTGATGGATGTCGCCTGCCAGAATGTGTCCCTATACATGGCGATCTGCATTTTGAAAATCTTATTTTGGTGGACAATGGGTCCTTGGCGATAATCGACTGGGGCGCGGTCGGCGTCGGCGATCCTTTGTACGATGCGGTTGCTTTTGCGGCTTCGCTAGTCCGGGCTGGTTACCAAACAGCTGCGAGGGAAGCTTTAGAAACCTACTTTCGCCTAGTAGACGGATCTAGACCGAGTGGTCAGTACCTGCAGGATCTGTTCTGTTTAAGGAAGTTGGAGATAGCGACTCATTTGGCCGAAGTTGACAGGGATGGTTTTGCTCCGTCGCTACCTTGGGTCGGAGGGCGAATTAGCGGAATCCGGGCGGATCTAGCCGGTGATGCTGAGATTCGGCGGCCGTCAGGGCCGGTGAAACGGGCGCGGTAGCGGCCGCTGGGCAAGCGGTCTACCTGACCAAACTCACGGCGGGGTTGAGCTGTCATGTGCATGAGCCTTTCGCTCGAGTCCCACGAAGTCCCACGACACGCCGCAAATTCTACGGTTCCTTGGGAATTGCTAAAGGCCCAGGTCATGAGCTTTTTAGCCTGTGACCTGGGCCTTTGAGTGGAGCGGATGACGGGAATCGAACCCGCGCTGTCAGCTTGGGAAGCTGAAGTTCTACCATTGAACTACATCCGCGAATGTGCCTCCCCAGTGTAGCCGCCGCGCGCCGCACCTCCAAACCGGCGTGAGGGAAGCGGCCTCGAGTTAAGATAGAGGCGTGCTTCTCAGTGATCGTGATATCCGCGCGGAGATGGAGGCGGGCCGCATCGGCATCGCCCCCTTCGGCGACGAGTTCATTCAGCCCGCTTCGGTGGATGTGCGCATCGACCGCTTCTTCCGCCTTTTCGACAACCACAAGTACGCGATGATCGATCCCGCGAAGGAGCAGGCCGAGCTCACGCGCCTCGTGGAGGTTGATCCCGATCAGCCCTACATGCTGCACCCGGGCGAATTCGTGCTCGCCTCGACCTATGAGACTGTGAGCCTCCCGAACGACATCGCCGCTCGCCTCGAGGGCAAGTCGAGCCTCGGCCGCCTCGGGCTGCTCACGCACTCGACCGCGGGCTTTATCGACCCGGGGTTCGAGGGGCACATCACCCTTGAGCTCTCGAACATGGCAACCCTGCCCGTGGCGCTGTGGCCCGGTATGAAGATCGGCCAGCTGTGCTTTTTCCGCCTCAGTAGCGAGGCGGAACATCCGTACGGCTCGGAGGGGAACCTCAACAGGTACAGGGGGCAAAGGGGTCCGACGGCTTCCCGCTCCTACATGAACTTTCATCGCACGCAGATCCCCGCGACACCTTTGGAGGATGCTCAATGACGCACACCCTTGTTCTCGATTCGAGCTACGGGCTCGATGATCTCTTCGCGCTCGCCCTCAACCGTTATCCGCTTGCGCGCAAGAAAAAGAAAACGATCCGCGTGAGCGACACGACCTCTCTCGTGTGGCATCCCTCGAAGAATGAGGCGAGCATCGAGGTCCCGATGCATCGCGAGAGCGAGCCTTCGGACGTCCCCGACGGTTACGGTTTCGACACGGCATTCCCGAACGGCGTGCCCGCGGGGGAGGAGCGCGAGATTCTCGAATTCGCCCTCAATGTTGTGCGCCGCCTCGGCGGGAAACTCGTGACCGACACGGGCCACGAACTCGCCCCGCATCAGTTCATGCAGCCTGGCCTCCACGTGGTCGCGGCCTACGAGCTCGCTCCGAAAGACCTGCTCGAGATCGTGCAAAAGATCGTCAAGGAAGCGGAGATCGTGGGGGAGGCCGACGCTTTCCCCTACGCACTTTCGGCTCCGATTTTTGCGCACGCCGACCTCGTGGTTGAGGCATCGACGCTCGAGGGTGAAATTCCTGCGATCGAGCATGTCGAATGGGTGAAGGAAGGTGCGGCGCTGTACACCGTGGCCTATCGCCCCGATGATCCCTCGACTCTCGTGAACGACAAGCCCGAGCCTTCGCAAGTGCGCGAGTGGCGCGAGGCCTACCTCGGCTGTAGCGCTGTGGCGCGCGCGATTTGGGACGAGACCGGTGGGTTTGTGCTCGACTACGAGAATTTCCTCGTGAACCCGAACGAGCTCTTCTAACAGCCTTCACCAAGTACTTCACGCAAGCGAGGGTCTGGTTGACGCTGGAGGCGTGCATCCCGTGACGTGGGATGAACGTATGGCGAGCCCTGCTCGGTTGATAAAGTTAAGCGTCCCCGCACCGACACTACGAGGACGGATACCTCCGCATGATTATCGCCATCGCTGCGCACTTCGCGATGGCACTTATAGCGCCCTTCCTCGTGAAGTGGTGGCGGCAAAAGGCATTTCTGCCGATCGCGGTTGTTCCCGCGGCTACAGCGGCGTACCTTCTCTCGCACTCACCGGCCGCACTCGCCGAGACTCCCCTCGTCGAGTCCCACCCGTGGATCCCGCAGTTCGGGATCACGCTGAGTTTCGCGCTCGATCCACTCGCGTGGCTGTTCGTGCTCATCGTTTCGGGTATCGGCACCGTCATCATGCTGTACTGCTCGCGGTACTTCAAAGAAACGGAGCCGTCGCTCGCGCGATTCGCGGGTGTGTTCACGGCATTCTCGGGGGCCATGCTCGGGCTAGTTCTCGCCGACGACGCGATGATGCTGTTCGTGTTCTGGGAGCTCACGACCGTGTTCTCCTACCTGCTCATCGGCCACTACGTCACGAAACAGGCCTCGCGTCGCGCCGCGATTAACGCACTCATCTCCACGACCGCGGGCGGCCTCGCCCTCATGGTGGGGCTCATCATGCTGGGCGTTGAAGCCGGCAGCATGCGAATCTCCGAGATCCTCACGTCGCCCGCCTTTGCCGCGGTCTCGCCGTACCTCGTTGTGGCCCTCGTGCTCGTGCTCATCGGTGCTGCGACGAAATCGGCGCTTGCTCCCGGGCACTTTTGGCTGCCCGGTGCGATGGCTGCACCAACACCGGTTTCGGCGTACCTTCACGCCGCGGCCATGGTGAAGGGCGGCATCTACGTTCTTTTGAGGTTCGCCCCGCTCCTGGCCACCGTCGGACCTCTCACGATCGCGGTTTCCGCCCTCGGTGCCGTGACCATGCTGCTCGGTGGCTGGCGCGCCCTCCGGCAAACCGACATCAAGCTCCTGCTCGCGTACGGAACCGTGTCGCAGCTTGGTTTTATGGCAGCGATCGCGGGAATCGCGACACCCGAAGCGGTTTTTGCCGGCGCCATGCTCACGCTCGCCCACGCGCTCTTCAAAGCGCCGCTCTTTATGAGCGTGGGCATCATCGACAAGTGTTACGGCACGCGTGACCTGCGTGAACTGCACGGCGTTTTCAAGGATCTCCCGATCGTGGGCATCGTCGCTCTCGTGAGTGCCGCATCGATGGCAGCTTTCCCGCCGCTGTTCGGGTTCGTGGCGAAGGAAGCGGTGTTCCACACCTTCGCCGAGGGGGAGCCGTGGGGTCTGGCGATTCTCGCCGCAACCGTCGCGGGATCCGTGCTCACGGTCGCGTATTCGTGCCGCTTCTTCTTCCACGTGTTCCCCGGTGCACGCGGCGTGAAGCACAAGCAGCCCACGCTTCGTTTCCAGCTCATCCCCGCGATCGTTGCGGCTGCGAGCCTCGCCGCGATCGTGCTCGCGCCGCAACTCGAGGTGCTTGCCACCCTCATCGCGGGTGGCCCGAGCGCGAAGGTGGGGGAACTCGGCCACCTCGCCGTGATCCCTGACCACGTATCGCTCCCGCTCCTCTGCTCGCTCGCGGCGCTCACGCTCGGTGCCGTGCTCGCGATCGCCCACGCACCGTTCGAGCGTGTGCAAAAGGCGGTAAGCCCTCAGCGCACGGCGCTTGGGCGCTGGTGCGACGCAGAAAGGCTTTTTCGCGCGTCCATGCGTGAAGTGGATTCGCTCGCGGTGCGCACGACGGCCTTCTTCCAGCGAGGTTCGCTTCCCGTTCACCTCGGCACGATTTTCCTCGTGTTCGTGGTGATGCTCGCGGGAGCCATCGCCTTCACGGGGAAGGCCCCCGACAACCTCGTGCTATTTGCTCACCCCGCCGAAATCGCCGTGGTGGGCTTCGCTGGACTCGCCGCGCTCGGTGCTGCGCGCGCACGGCGCCGGCTCAGGGCGGCCCTTCTTATTTCGGGCACGGGTTTTGGCGTTGCGCTTTTGTTCATGATGTACGGCGCGCCCGACGTCGCCGCGACCCAGCTTTTCGTTGAGTCGATGATGACCGTCGTGCTCATTCTTGTGCTGCGCCGCCTCCCCGCCCACTTCTCGATCCGCCCTCGCCGTTTCGACCAATTCACGCGCTGGTCGATCGCGATCCTCACGGCCGCCGTGATCGTGACCGTTTTCGCGTACGCGGCTGGTGCACGGATCGCCGCGCCGATCGGTCCCGAACTCATTGAGGCCGGCTACGAAATCGGCAAGGGCCACAACACGGTCAACGTTGCTCTCGTGGATGCGCGTGTGTGGGACACGATGGGCGAGATCGCGGTGGTCCTCGTCGTCGCCTCCGGCATCGCCTCCCTCATTTTCGTGCGAAAACGCGAGCAGCAGATCGTGCGTGTGGGGGACCTCGAAGAAGACCTGTCGATTTGGCGGCGGACTTCCGATCCTTCCATCCCCGAGAACACACTTCGATTCCACAATGAAAGCGAAGACCTCGAAGGCAACCGCGGCGCCACGTGGCTCCTCGCGAGCCGCACCCTCGCACCCGAGCGGCGCATGGTTGTGCTTGAAGTGATCACACGCCTCGCCTTCCCGATGCTTATGGTGCTCAGCATTTACTTGCTGTTCGCGGGCCACAATTTCCCCGGAGGCGGCTTCGCTGGCGGCCTGGTCGCAGGTCTCGCGATTACGCTGCGCTACCTCGCCGGAGGCCGATACGAGCTCAACGAGGCTGCACCCGTGCAGGCAGGGGCCCTCCTCGGCGTAGGCATGGTGCTCGCATTACTTACCGGCATCACGCCTCTTTTGCTAGGCGGCACCGTGTTCCAGAGCTACGTGTGGATCGGGCATCTGCCCGTGCTCGGCGAAATCGAACTCGCGAGCGCACTCATGTTCGATATTGGCGTGTACCTCATCGTCGTGGGGCTCGCCCTCGACATCTTGCGCACGCTCGGCGAACAAATCGACAGGCACCAGGAGGCGGAGCTCGATGCACGTTAGCCTCCTTGTTCTTCTCCTTGCCGCGGTGCTCATCGCGAGCGGGATCTACATGCTGCTTGAACGCACCCTTTCGCGCATCATCATGGGCGCGGTTCTCGCGGGTAATGGCATCAATCTTCTGTTCCTTCTCGCGATCGGCACCCCCGGAACTCCCCCCTTCGAAGGTTCGGGGGCGGTCGAGGGCATGAGTGACCCGCTCCCTATGGCGATGGTGCTCACCGCGATCGTGATCTCCTTGGCTCTCACGGGCTTCGGCATGGCGCTGTCGTACCGCTCGTGGCAGCTTTTTGGCCACGACGAAGTCCCCGATGACGTTGAGGATCTTCGCATTGCCGACCGCTCGCGCAGGCTCGTGGAACGCCACCGTCACGAGCACATCGAGCGTGTGGGCTTTGAAGCCGACGAGCAGCGCGAAGAGCGCGAACGGGCGCGCATGCAAGAAGAGGTCGAGAAGGCTCGCGCGAGGTCCCAGGATGACCTGAGCGACGATATTTCCGACGACTTTACTTCCGACGAGGATGTGGAATACAGCCTGACTGAAAGTGACACGGACGACGAGGAGGAGACCTCATGAGCCCCGAGATTCTCCTCGCCGCACCCGTGATGCTTCCGCTTCTCGGCGCCGCCTTCGCTCTGCTCACGCGCCATCGCACTCGACTCCAGCTCGCCGTATCGATCGGCACGCTCAGCGTGAATCTCGTGATTGCGGCGCTGCTCATGTACTGGATCAACGAGAACAACATCCTCGTGCTCCAGATCGGCAAGTGGACGCCCACGCTCGGCATCGTGCTTGTCGCCGATAGGCTCACGGGCCTCATGCTGTTCGTGTCGTCCTTCGTGACGCTCGCCGTGCTCATCTATGCGAGTGCCCAGACCATCTCCGAACATATCGAGTCGACGCCGATCGCGATCTTCCACCCTTCGTACCTTCTGCTCGTCGCGGGAGTCTCGAACGCGTTCCTCGCGGGCGACCTGTTCAACATGTACGTGGGGTTCGAGATTCTTCTCGCCGCCTCGTTCGTGCTGCTCACGCTCGGTGGGTCTGCCAGTAGGGTGCGAGCCGCGACGACATACGTGATCGTATCGATGGTGAGTTCACTGCTTTTCCTCGTGGGAATCGCGAGTTGTTACGCAGCCGTCGGAACCGTCAACCTTGCCGAAATTGCCGCACGCATGGACCACGTGGACCACCATGTGCGCCTCCTCATCGAGTTCGTGTTGCTCCTCGCGTTCGGGCTCAAGGCGGCGATCTTCCCGCTTTCCGCGTGGCTGCCCGACTCCTACCCAACCGCACCCGCGCCCGTGACCGCGGTGTTTGCCGGCCTCCTCACGAAGGTGGGGATTTACGCGATCATCCGCCTCGAAACCCTCATGTTCCCCGAATCGGAAATCTCGACCGTGTTGCTTGTTGCGGCCGGATTCAGCCTCGTGATCGGCATTTTTGGGGCGATTGCGCAAACGGACCTCAAACGCGTGCTGTCCTTTACCCTCGTGAGCCACATGGGCTACATGATGTTCGGTATTGGCATCTCCTCGCAGATCTCCATGACGGCAACCGTGTTCTACGTGGCCCACCACATTACGGTGCAGTCCACGCTGTTCCTCGCGGCGGGTCTCATCGAACACGTGGGTGGCACTACGAACCTCGCGAAGCTCGGCGGGCTCGCAAAGGCCGCGCCGTGGCTCGCGATCCTCTTCTTCGTGCCAGCGATGAACCTCGCGGGTGTGCCCCCAATGAGTGGTTTTATTGGAAAGGTGGGCCTCGTTATCGGCGGTATCCATCGCGGGAGCGTGCTCGCGTGGACCCTTGTGGCGTTGAGCGTTATTACCTCGCTTCTCACCATGTACGCCATCGCGAAAGTGTGGAACCGCGCCTTTTGGCAAGAAACCCCCGAGCAAATCGCGAAAGATAAGCCCGTGACGCCCCTGCTCATGAGTGGTTCGACAGCAACTCTTGTGGCCTTCTCCCTCGCTCTCACGGTGTTTGCCGGGCCCCTGATTGGCTATAGCGAAAGTGCGGCCTCTTCGCTCCTCGAGCGCGTCCCTTACGTGAATGCCGTACTTGGCGACGGTGCCGCCGATCGTCTCGTATTCAACATCGACGATGCCGGTGGAGGGCAGGTGGCGCCCGAATGACACGCCTCCTCAACCGCGTTCGCGTACTGCCCACGCACGCCCTTGGCATCGTAGGGGGCGCCCTCGCATGGTGCCTCCTGTGGGGAGAATTTAGCGTTCTCAGTATTCTCGGCGGGCTCCTCCTCGGCGCGGCGATCTACGTGATGTTCCCCGCGCCCCCACTGAGCCGCGAAGTCACGCTACGACCCTGGAGCGCGCTCGTCTTTTTCGCGCACTTCGCGAAGGATCTCGTGGCGGGCAGTATTCAGGTCGCACGCTTTGCCCTGAGGCCCTCCGGAAGCCCCGGCTCGAGCGTGCTCGCCGTGCAATTGCGCTCGCGAAGCGATCTGTTCCTCTCGTTCACGGGCATCCTTGCCACCCTGATTCCCGGCTCGGTCGTGGTGGAGGCGCAGCGTGCCACGGGGACCCTGTTCTTCCACGCGATCGGCGTGACCACAAAGGAACAGATTAAGGCGCAGCATGACAGCATCCTGCGCCAGGAGGAGCGCCTTTTGCGCGCGTTTGCCTCACGCGAGATTCTCAACAGTGCCGGATACAGCGTGAGAGGGGGCGAGGCTGATGTTTGACACCATCCTTCTGGGCGCCGCGATCGCGCTCGGTCTCATCTCGATCCCGATCGTGTACCGCATGATCGTGGGCCCCACCATTATTGACCGTGCCGTGGCGCTCGACATGCTCGTTGTTCAAGTGGTGATGGGACTCGCGCTCTATTCGGCGTGGACCGGCACAAGCTTCGCGGTCATTCCCGCCCTTGCCCTCACAGCGACCGCGTTCATCGGCACCCTTTCGCTCGCGAGGTTCGTCGCTCGCGCCGACGTTCCCGAACGAAAGGAGGGCGTTGAGTGAGCATCGCTGAAATTCTCGGCTCGATCCTCATCGTGATCGGCGTGCTGATTGCGGCGATCGCCATGGTGGGTCTCGTGCGGTTCAACGACGTTCTTTCGCGCATGCACGCCGCGTCGAAGCCGCAAACGCTCGGCCTCGTGCTCGTGCTTGCGGGAGCGGCGATTGCTTCGCAGTCGCTTGCGCTCGCGGGCATGCTTGCGCTCGTTCTCGTCGCACAATTCCTCACGATGACCGCCTCGAGCGCGATGCTCGGGCGTGCCGCGTTCCGCCGCGGCTTCCTCCTGGGGAGCGATTACGCGTTCGACGAGCTCACGCCGCGACTCTCCATCGGTGGTGAGGGAGATGACGACGACGATGGCTTCATCGATCCGGAAGCAGACGCTCACCCCGATAGGGAAACCGAGGATGCGCTTCCCACAAACGTTCTCACGCACACGATGGGCCTCGAGCTTGCGGAACTCAAAGAACACTTCGACGAGGATGACCTCGACGAGAGTGCGGAGGGCACCAAGGACACGTTCGCGCGCGAGCGGGAGTCCGGCGGGCACTAGGGTACGCAGGGTTCTGTGAGGGCCCGACGCTTGCGACTTAACAAAGGGGGCGGGGGCGGCTCGATGGCCGCCCCCGCCCCCTGAAGTGGAAGGCGAAGTGGTGCCTTAGAAGAGGCCGATCGCGTTGCCGTCCTCATCGACGCCCATGCGCAGTGCCGCGGGCTCCTTCGGCAGGCCGGGCATGGTCATGACTGAACCGGTGAGCGCGACCACGAACCCGGCGCCGAGGCGGGGGATGAGGTCGCGAACGTGGAGCACGTGGCCCTCGGGCGCGCCGAGCTTCGAGGGGTCGTCGCTGAACGAGTACTGGGTCTTCGCCATGCACACGGGGAGCTTGTCCCAGCCGTTCTTCTTGAGGCGGCGAAGGGCTGCGGGAGCACCGTCGACGTACTGGACTTCCGATGCGCCGTAGACCTCCTTGGCGATGGTCTCGATGGCGTTCTCAACGCCGTCCTCAGGCTCGTAGAGGTGGTGGAAGTCGCCGGCTTCCTCGATAGCGGCGAGCACCTGGTCGGCGAGGTCGAGTGCACCCTCGCCGCCCTTTGCCCACACCTCGGAGAGTGCAGCCTTGTAGCCGTTTTCCTTCGCCCAGTCGAGAACGGCCTTGAGCTCGGTCTCGGTGTCCGACGGGAAGCGGTTAAGGGCGATGACAGGCTCGAGACCGAACTTGCGAATGTTCTCGAGGTGCTTGCGGAGGTTCGCGGTGCCTTCGAGGGCCGCATCGACGTTCTCGGTTTCGAGCTCGTCCTTCTTCACGCCGCCATGCATCTTGAGGGCGCGCACGGTCGCGACGAGCACGACCGCGTCGGGCGAGAAGCCACCGAAGCGCGACTTGATGTCGAGGAACTTTTCGCCGCCGAGGTCGGAGCCGAAGCCGGCCTCCGTCACGGCGATTTCACCGAGCTCACGCGCGAGGTTGGTGGCGATGATCGAGTTGCAGCCGTGGGCGATGTTCGCGAACGGGCCGCCGTGCACGAGGGCGGGGGTGCCGCCGAGGGTCTGCACGAGGTTCGGGTTGAGGGCGTCCTTGAGGAGCATCGTGATGGCGCCCTCGACCTTGAGGTCGGCGACGGTCACGGGCTTGCGATCGAACGTGTAGCCCACGACGATGCGCGAGATGCGCTCCTGCAGATCCTTGAGGTCGGTCGCGAGGCAGAGGATCGCCATGATCTCCGAGGCGACGACGATGTCGAAGCCGTCTTCGCGGGGCATGCCCTGGGCGGGGCCGCCGAGACCCACGACGATCGAGCGGAGTTCGCGGTCGTTGACGTCGAGGACGCGCTTCCACTGAATACGGCGCGGGTCAATGTTGAGCGGGTTGCCCTGCTGGATCGAGTTATCGATGAGGGCCGCGAGGGTGTTGTTGGCGATCTGGATCGCGTGGAAGTCGCCCGTGAAGTGGAGGTTGATGTCTTCCATGGGGACGACCTGGGCGTAGCCACCGCCGGTTGCGCCGCCCTTGACGCCCATGACCGGGCCGAGCGAGGGTTCGCGGAGTGCGACGACGGTCTTCTTGCCCTTGAGGGAGAACGCGTCGGAAAGGCCAACGGTCGTCGTGGACTTGCCTTCGCCCGCGGGGGTCGGCGAGAGGGCCGAGACGAGCACGAGCTTCGCCTTCGGCTTGTCGCTGCTGCGGTCGATCTTCTTCATGTCGACCTTGGCCTTGGTCCAGCCGTAGGGGATGAGGGCGTCGCTCGGAATACCGGCGGCCTCGGCGATCTCGGTGATCGGCTTGAGGGTGTGGGCCTGGGCGATCTTGAGATCGGGGTTTTCGGATGCCATGGGCAAATCTCCTTTGATTCTTCTCGGTTTCTGCGGGGCGTTCGTCCCTCACTGTGACCTAGCAAACGGGAAATTCCCTGAGCGTGCCAGTGATTTCGCGGCTCGTGCGGCCCTTGTGGGCGCTCCCGTGACCGAAATTTCGGAAATATGGTGCGTTCAAGGGGCATACAAAAATCCCCCGCCCGGGACGACCCGGCGGGGGATTGCTGTGGCTCCGACGGGCGTCGATCCCGTGACCTCTCGATTTTCAGTCGAACGCTCTACCAACTGAGCTACAGAGCCGAATGTTCCAGAAGGAACAGCGAACAGCTTACCAGTGCCCGCGAGCGTGTGCGAAATCGGTGCGAGCGGGGGAGAGGTAAGACACGTTTGCGTGACCGAGCGGTGAGAGTGGCGTGAGGGCAGTGCGAGACACGGAAAAACCCCCTCGATTCCTCGAGGGGGTTTCGTCGCTTCTGCGACCCTGACCGGGCTTGAACCGGCGACCTCCGCCGTGACAGGGCGGCACTCTAACCAACTGAGCTACAGGGCCTTTTTTGTCGTGCTCTCGCTTCGACTCGAATTACTTTACACAGCCTTTCGCGCGAATGCCACCTGAGAGCGGAGAGGCTCGTCACATTCGTGATTCCGCTGGTCTTCGCATGCTTGGCACAATGGGTGGGGTGAGGAGCAAAGCGAAGTCCGACGGTTCCCCCGCTACCTTCGATCTGGAGGTGATCGGGGCGAATCTCGCCTTCGCGAGTGTCGCTGCCGACCTCGCCGAGGCGATCGCGTCGCCCGGTGCGAGCGCGGTCGTCCAGGCCCCGCCGGGATCGGGTAAAACGACGCTCGTTCCGCCTATCGTCGCGAATGCTCTCGCGGGCGATGCCGGCTCAGGTCGCGTGATTGTGACGCAGCCGCGCCGCGTCGCCGCTCGTGCGGGCGCCTCGAGACTTCGTGCGCTCGCCTCACAGTCCACCCCGGCGCTGGCGGATCGCGTCGCGTACACGGTTCGTGGTGAGTCGACGCTCACGCGCGACACCCTCGTGGAGTTCGTGACCCCGGGCGTTCTCGTGCGTCGCCTTCTCGCGGATCCCGAGCTCGCGGACGTCTCGGCGATCGTGCTCGACGAAGTGCACGAGCGCTCCCTCGATTCTGATCTCGCGCTCGCCTTCTCACTCGACGTGCGCGACCTGCGCGGTGACCTGAGGCTTCTCGCTCTATCGGCGACCCTCGATGCGGAGCGTTTCGCGGGCCTCATGGGAGAGGGGCTCGAGAATCCGGTCCCGGTGATCGACTCGCCCACGGCGCTGTTTCCCGTGGAAACGCGGCGCGCTCCCTTTGCCGCACGCACGAACGAGCGCGGAGTTTCGCGCGATTTCCTTACCCACGCCGCTCGCGTGGCAGTTGAGGCGCTTGAGGAGCCCGGTGAGTTCGCGGACAGCGACGTTCTCGTGTTTCTCCCGGGAGCCTGGGAGGTCGAAAACGCGGCCTCTGCGGCGCGCGGTCTGCTGGCGCAGCGTGGTATGCGCGCCGACGTATGCGAGCTTCACGGCCGCATCGATGCGCGGGAGCAGGACAGGATCGTGCGGGGCCGCGAGTCGGGTGAGCCGCGACGGGTAATCTTCTCCACGAATCTCGCCGAGTCCTCGCTCACCGTCCCTGGCGTGCGCATCGTCGTGGATTCAGGGCTGAGCCGCGAAGTGCGCCGCGATGCCGCACGAAAAATGAGCGGTCTCGTGACCGTGACTGCCTCACGCGCGAGCATGACCCAGCGCGCCGGTCGTGCCGGTCGCCTTGGCCCCGGTCTCGCCATTCGCCTTTTCGACGACCTCGCTTACGCGGGAGCGCGCAACTTCACCCTCCCCGAGATCGCGAGCGCCGACCTCACGGACACGGCACTTCTCATGGCCGCGTGGGGAACGCCTGGCGGTGCTGGCCTTCGCCTTCCCGATGCGCCACCGGCCGACGCCCTCGCAGATGCGCACGCGAGCCTCACCGCGCTTGGAGCCCTCGACACCGAGGGGGCTCTCACCTCACTCGGCCGCACACTTGCCTCGATCCCCACCGACCCGCGGCTTGCACGCGCGCTGCTCACCTCCACACGGGTCGTGGGTTCCGACGCCGCCTCGTGCACCGTCGCGGCTCTCTCCCTTGAGGCGCCTCTCCCGCTCAACGGAAAGTTCGTTGACGGCCCGCGCGTTCAGCGCGACCGACTTGCACGAGAAGCCGATCGCTTCGCGCGTATTGCTCGCCGCCACGCGAACGGCGCCCAGGCCGCTGCAAGCGGGAAGCTGCGCGAGCTCGAGGCTCCGCACGATCCGGCGCACGCCGCCGGAATCGTGGCGGCCCTCGCCTTTCCCGAGCGCCTCGCACGGCGCATCGACCCGGGCATCTACGAAACCGCGGGCGGGACCCGCGCCGGCACGAACGATGAGGGCCTCGGCAAATGGATCGCGATTGCCGAGCTGCAACGCTCGAACGCGGAGGCTGCCCGTGGCACGGGCGCGATCATCCGCTCTGCCGCGCCCCTCACCGAAGAGGAGGCCCTCGCGTGCGCGGGACCGCTCGTGCGCGAGAGAACCGAGATCCATTTTGGCGAACACGGTGCGAAAGCACGCCGCGTGAGAATGCTCGGCAGCATCGTTCTTTCCTCGACCCCAACCAAGGTCGAGGGACCCGGCGCGCGCGAGGCTGTTCTCGCGGGTATTCAACGCGCCGGACTCGGCATGTTCACATGGAGCCCGAGCGCCGCGAACCTGCGCTCTCGCCTCGTGCTCCTTCACCGCGAACTCGGCGAACCGTGGCCCGACGTGAGCGACAACGCTCTCCTTGCCCGCCTCGAAGAACTCGCGGGCCCCGAGCTCGACGCGCTCGCGGGAATCGGTCGAAAGCACCCCGTCGCCCCCTCCGCAGTCGACATGCGACCCGTTCTCGAGCGCGCCCTCCCATGGCCCGAAGCCACGCGACTCGAGGAACTCGTGCCCGAGAGAATTCAGGTACCGTCGGACTCCAAAATTTGCCTGGACTACCCGAGCGCCGACCAGATTGCGCACGCCGGTGAAGAAGGTGCGGTTGAGGCGCCCGTGAGGCTCAAAGTCAAGCTCCAGGAAATGTTCGGGCTCGAAGAGACCCCGCGCATCGTCGAGGGCAGGGTGAGCGTGCTCATCGAGCTGCTCTCGCCCGGTGGCAAACCCCTCGCGATCACGAAGGACCTGCGCTCATTTTGGGCGGGGCCGTACGCCGAGGTGCGCAAAGAAATGCGCGGCCGCTACCCGAAACACCCCTGGCCCGAGGACCCGATGGCATTCGAAGCGACCGCGAAAACGAACCGCGCACTCAGGCGCGACCCGCACTAGGGGCAGGGGCTACTTCTCGAGTGCCCGCACACCCTTCCACGCCAGAGGAATGAGCCCAGCGGCGATCGCGGCCTTCACGATCCCGCCCGGAATGAACGGGATGAGACCCGCGTTCATGACGCCCGCGAAGTCGAGGCCGAGGCCCATGACCGAGTTGAGCACCCAAGCCATGTACGGCACGCCCACGACGAACGGCAACGCGCTCGCGGCAATAAAGCCAAGCAGCGCGAGAATGAATTTGCGATCCCACGCGCGCTCCGCCATCCACCCCGCCACAAAGGCCGAGGGGATAAAACCGATGATGAAGCCGAAGCTCGGCTCGAGAACCATGCCCGGCCCACCGCCGAACTCCGCGAAAATCGGGGCGCCCGCAAGCCCCGCCACGAGGTAGGTGGCGAGCGAAGCCGCGCCGCGCTTCGAACCGAGTGCCGCACCCACGAGAATCACGCCGAGGGTCTGGCCCGTGATCGGCACATAGGGAAGCGGAATCGTGACCTGCGCGAGCAGACCCACGACTACAACGCCCGCGACGATGAGCGAGAGATCGGTGAGCAGCGTGCGGTGCTTGACGAGCGAATCGGCGAGCACGGGGCGAGTGCCGGCAAGGGGTGCGGTGGTCATGGATCTCCTTCATCTCACGAATAGGGCCGCACTCATACTAGGCCCCGCTCCCGTTCAACGTGGAGAAGAGCGCGGTCGCCTACACCTGAATCGAGGCGCATGTGGCGCTCTATAGGATGAGATCATGCCACCACGATCCCGCACCTCCGATACTCGCGCCGAGCGCGCCCGCCTCATATATGCGCGCCTGAGTGCACAAGGACTCGCCCTGCCGAGGCACCGCAACGCCGGGAATCTCGTGCACGCGATGGGCGCAATGCAGGGGCAGGATCTGCCCGGCCTGCTCTCCTCGATCGCCCTTCGGCTCGATGCGGAAAAGGCCGGTGAAGCACCAGACCAGGATCAGGTTCCGACGGTGGCCCCGCAAGCGTCGGACCCTGAAACTCTCCCGAGCGACGCGCGCATGCGGGAAGTACTGCGCGCGTTTGACGCTGGCGAGATCGTGCGCGGTTACCCGATGCGAGGGACCGTTTTCGCCATGGCCGCCCGCGATGCGCGGTGGATGACCGAGCTGTGTGCGAAGAAGGGAGAGTGGGAAGCAAGGCGCCGTCGCTCGCGCAATCTTTCCGACGCCCAGGTCGAGCACGCGCTGAACCTCGCCCTCGAATTCCTCGCGGGGAAAGTGCGAGGTGTGACACGGGCGGAACTCCTCGAGGCGTGGAAAAGTGGCGGCATCGAGACGGACGGCGGTCGCGGCTACCACCTCATCACCTACTTCATGGCATCCGGCCACCTGATCTACGGGCCGATCGACGGCGCGGAACAGCGAATCGCCGACGCCGCGACGTGGCTCCCCGACGGGACTGGACTCGAGGAGCGTTTCGGAGGAGACAAAGTGGCGGCAACCGCGGCACTGCTCGAGCGCTACCTCGCAAGTCATGGGCCCGCAACGCTGCGCGATTTCGCGTGGTGGACGAAACTCCCGCTTCGCCAGATCCGCGCGGCTGCCCTCCAGATCGGCGACGGAATCGAGGAATGGGGCAGTGACGCCGCAGGCGAGACGCTGTTCTGCCGCGCGGGGCTCGCCGATGAGCTCAGCTCTGCCGCCGCACGCGTTCGGGGCACCTTCCTGCTGCCCGGTTTCGACGAGCTCGTGCTCGGATACCCCGACCGCCTCGCCCTCATGACCGAACAAGAGCACGCGCTGCTCGTGCCCGGAAACAACGGGGTGTTCCGGCGGGGAATCGTGCGCGGTGGGCGCATGGTTGCCCTGTGGCGCACCGTCAAGCGCAAGAGGGGTCGGGCGCTCGCGGTCGATGCCTTTGGTGAACTCTCCGCTGCGGCCTCGCGCGACATCGATAATGCCTTCGCGGCATTTCCGCATCACGACCAGTAGGTGGCGCCCACGCTCGGCGTAGAGGTGCCGGAGCTCACCGCGTGGAGTGTGCGGAAGGCGCACCAAGGTCCCGTGAAAAAGGGAGTGGGCGCAGGTAATTAATTATCTAGCGTCCAACGCCGTTGGCAGAACCCCCACCGATCATTCACGGAGAAAAGCGCCATGGGAAAACTAGCGAAGAATCGCAATGGAATGAAAAAAGGCGGCATTGCCGTAGGCTCGTGCTGTGGCTGCACGGGACTCGGAGTTGTGGGCCTGCTCATTCTCGGCGTTATAGGGTCGCTCGCGGCTCCAACCGAACAATCACCGACTCCGGTCGCATCCTCTTCCGCTGCCTCCTCCGCAACGCCTGCACCTTCTTCGGCGGAAGATGCGCACGAAGCTGGTTCGGTGTCAGTAACACCGGATGCATCGCCCGCACTCAACTCAGACGTGAATGCCGCCTCCGTGCCCGGTGAGAACAATGCCACCGTCGCCCCTGCCGGCCAGCAAGCGGCCCCCACCGGTACCGCTCTCGCCCAGCTCCGCACGCTCGAGGTGAAAGGGAGGGCTCCGAAAACGGGGTATGACCGTGAATCCTTCGGTTGGCGCGACGACGTCGACCGCAACGGTTGCGATACGCGTAACGACATTCTTCGACGCGACCTGAAGAACATCACCACGAAAGCGGGCACCCAGGGCTGTGTGGTGCTGTCGGGCCGAGTCGACTCGCCGTATAGCGGCTCAAGTTACGACTTCGTGCGCAACCCCACTAACACGGACATCGACCACGTCGTCGCCCTCTCCGATGCGTGGCAAAGTGGCGCCTCTAGTTGGGATGCACAAAAGAAGATCGCCTTCGCGAATGATCCTCTCAATCTTCTCGCCGTCGAGTCGACGCTGAACCAGCAAAAAGGCGACGGCGATGCCGCGACGTGGCTACCGCCGCACAAACCCTATCGCTGCGAGTATGTGGCACGCCAAGTAGCGGTGAAAGCGAAGTATGGACTCTGGGTGAAACCGGCTGAGGCCGAGGCCATTGAGCGTGTACTGACGGCGTGCCCCGACATGAAGGCGTTTGACCGAAGCGTCGAGCCGCCCGCCACCGACTCCACCACGGAAGCAAAACCGGCGCCAACCGAAAGGCCTCGACGGGCGGAAAAGCCAAAACGGGCTGACAAGCCTCGGCAGGCTAGCAAGCCCGCGCCCCTCGTCCGGGAAGTGGAAAAGGAGGCGCCGAAGAAGGCACCTAAGAAGGAGGCACCGAAGAAGGAAGCACCGAAGAAGAGTTCTTCGAAGAAGAAATCTTCCGGTCGCGGTGGCTTCCGTAACTGCACGGAGGCTTGGAACAAAGGTGCGGCACCGCTCCACCGAGGTGAGCCAGGCTACGCGCCGAAACTTGATGGGGATGACGACGGTGTCGCGTGTGAAAAGGATCCTCGGTAGTTCGCCCGGCCTCTTTTCAGGCGTGAAGGCAGCGGTGTGAGCTGGTAGTGGGGTCCTTTCCCGCACTCCACTGCCCTTCCCCTCTCGCCCTTCGCCCTTTCCTACCCACCGCTCCGCCTTCCCGCCGCGAAAGTGGTGAAAATGGCCTCTGCGCGCCGGAATCACCGGTCTGGTGGCGATTTTTCACCACTTTCGAGGCGACAAACTGCTGGAATGTGTTAACTGCGCAGTGTGATGATGAATGACCGCTCAATCCCAGCAGTCCTGGCGTTACGTTGGTGATAATCGTGGCCCTGAGCGGCTAAACTCATGCAGTGCCTCGTTTGAACTAGTCGCTTTGGAGGATAAAGATGGAGGGGACTCCGCGGTCCAAGACTGATTGCGGGCATCCTTGCCCCGCCCTCCATGGAGCACCATGAAAACAACAAGCTGGTACATCATCGCGGCCGCCGCTATCACCATCTTGGCCGCAGTCTCCCACGCACCCGCCTATTTGACAATGACCGCCGCAGCCATGACCGTTGGGGCGGCAGTAGTTGCACTCGCGGCAGAATTGAAAAAGCGCGCATGAAGATCTAGCTTTCACGCAGCGAAGTTGCGGAACGGATCGGCGCCAAAGTCCCCACTTTGGCCCGCTATAGCCTCCCAGAACCTGATGCGCTTATCGGTTCGACCGGTCGCGGGACAAGAGGCTGGCCCCCCGAAACAATCGATCGATGGAACGCGGAGCGACCCGGCTCAGGCAACTGGATACGAGGCGGGTCGAAGGCATGGAAAGGTTCCACTCGTCTCGAAAAATGAAGGGCGAGGACCAGTCGAAAGGGGCTAGGCGGCCTGCGCGAGGACTCGCCTCACGGCTAGTTCGACCGTGGGGTCGAGGTGGGCGGTGGTTTTCGCCTCTAGCTGCTTCCACCAGTTCAAGTAGTGGACGGCGCAGGTGCGTAGTTGTCGTTTGGAGAATCGCAAGCCTTCACTGGTCGCGATGTCTCTCACGTGGCGCATGGCGGCGCTGAGCGTCATAAGGGGGGCTCCTTTCTGGGGTGTTAGGCGATGACGGTCAGGAGGGGTGTGGGGTTGAGAACTTCCCATACGGTGTCCATGAGGGGGCGGTCTGCTTCGGTGTAGGCGTTGACGTGTTTCACTTGGCCGTTGGTGAGGTTCATGGGGCGTTTTTCTGGTTCGATGCCGTGTTTTTCGATGTAGGCGGCTTTGAGGCGTTTGCCGAAGGTGGGGGACAATCGGCGCATGTTTGTGGTGGAGAGGCCTTTTTCTTTGAGGTAGTCCTGTGTGTAGAGGGGTGCGCGGCTGGGGTCGAGGGTTGCGTGTTCGCCTAGGCCTCGGGCGAGGATGATGCGGGCTTTGGCTTCGAGGTGGTCGGGGTGGATGAGGCCTTTGGCGGCTTGGCAGAGTTCCATTTGTGCTTGGGTTTGGAACATGAGGGCGCGCATTTGGTGTTCGGTGGCGTTGGGGTTGATTGCGCCGCCGTTGTGGAAGTAGTTGTCGAGGGCGTCGGCTGCTTCTCGTTGGAATGTTTCGACGAGGTTGCGGGCGCGGTCTGATTTGAGGCGGGTGGTGTCGATGGTGGCGAGCCACATTGTGAAGGTGCGACGGTCGATGGTGACCATTTCGTAGGTTTTCCCATCGGAACCAGTTGTGGTCATCATGACCACGACTGCCCAGGGGTGCGGTCGAGGCGCTTGCGTTGTGAGCTGAAGTCGAGGCCCATTGCTTCGCACGCCGGGCGGAGGGCGACACGGACCGTGTCACCGTCCTTCGCTGCGCTGATCGTGGTGCCGTGGAACGGGATCAGATCTAGAGTTGTCACGGGAGAAAACTTCCTATTCAAAATCGTTGGGAGAAAACATGGATGTCATGACAGTCGGGAGTGGGGAAAGCGCGTCACACTTCGCGCTCCACATCGACACGCTTGTTGCCCTTGAGTACGTTGTTCCACTCGTCCTCAAGGACAAACTCGGGTTCATGTTGGCGGTTCACGATGACCGAGGGGCCATGCACGCCGCGATGATTGGTCCCGGCATCCCTGTGCGATTCGTGTTTCACACCAGCCCGCGCCCTAAAGCGGACGAGGAGCGCGTGAAAACGTTCCTTGAACACGCGCGCTCGGGACGGCTTGACCTCCAAATCCCGGCTGTGGACGTGGACAACATGCCGATGCTGTGAGGGCATAACGATCTCCTTTCAAGAAGAAGTGCCGTAGAAAGCCACTGACTTACAGGGATCAAAAAGAGGGGTGCTTAGGCGGCGTGGTCGATTAGGGCGACCACCCGCCGAAACATTTCGGAGGGCTGCACATTGAGTGCGGCGCTCATGTTGGCGAACTCGTCGAGGTCAATTGCTCGTTCACCCTTGAGTTTTCTTGAGACCGATGACGGGGACAGGCCCGACTCCTTGGCCACGGTGTGCGGGTTGGCGCGCTCGCGGCCCATTTGTGCTCGCAGTTCGGTCGCTGCGGCTTCGCTCCATGCGGTTGCCATATGGCAATAAAACTACAACGGTGGAACTTTGTCAAATGGCAAGCGTGGGCGTGTTGCCGTATGGCACACTTATGGCATGGCAACTGGAAAGCGCTCAGTGGGCGAGTTCGGCACGCAAGTGGCCCGCATTCTCAGCGAGGCCTACCGTGAGCAGGGAGTTACACTCAAGACAATCGAAGCTCGTTCAGGGGTGAACTACTCGACCGTCTCGCGCATGCTTGCAGGGACAAAAGTTATCCCCCTTGATGAATTCGTAGCCCTTTGCCACGCTCTCAACCTGCACCCACTAGACGTGCTTGAACAGGCCGACAGTGCGCTAATCCGAGATTCGCTCGCCCTCGCCGCTCACGAAACCCCGAACACGGGCGCGGCGGTACGCGACAAGCTCGACCATGAAGCCGAAACCCCAGAAACCTTTTACGACGGAGATGACGCGGCGTGATGTGGGTCTACATCGATGATTCGGGGGACGGGGGGTTGAAATTTGAAACTGGGTCAACCTCCCACCTTGTGATGGCGGCGTGCATATTCAGGGAGCCTTTGGAGATTGCGAAGCTTGCTAGGCGCATCCATGAGTGCTCAGACAAGAACCGCCACGCCAGCGAGTTCAAGTACTCGAAGACGAAAGATCGAGTGCGGACATGCTTCTTCGAATGTACGAGTGATGTTGACTTTGCGGTGCGTGCCATCATCATTGACAAGCAAAAACTCTACAGTCCGAAGCTTCGATCCAGTCCGAGTGCGCTGAAGGCGTACGCGATCCGGCTCTTGCTCACCAATAACTTCGGTCAAGTACGCGACGCAAAGATTTTTATCGACGGCCAGGATGCTAAAGGGTTTGGGGTGCGCGACTCCGAATATTTGACACGAATGGTAAACCGAGAGTCGCCAGGCACCATCAAAGCTGTCCGCTTCGTAGATTCAAAGAAAAATGCCGCAGTCCAAATGGCCGACATGGTCGCCGGAGCGATTGGAAGGTCGGTGCGTACAGATAGGGTTAGAAACTCGACTCATCTACGCATGATTAGACCAAGGACATACCAACCTCGAGGGTCCTTCTGGGTCTTTACATAGGTCGACCCCCCTACCTAGCTTTTCGATTGAAAGCACGCGCACCATACGGAGACTATTCGGACAGGGGGGTCTCGGTGGTTCCAGTATTACACACTTGCCTGTCCGCGCAACCCCCCCGCGAGCTTTAAATGTCGCACCCTCCCGCCATCGTGGGAGGGTGAGTTTTTATAACCCTTGGGATCATCTGCACGCCGCGTTCCCTGCTGTGCGTGTTGAGTTCACGCGGCTTGAGGGGCGGTGCGGCGAAACGAACGGCCGGGACCTTATTCGGTTGGATGAGCGTCTGCTTCAGGTTGAGCGGCGTTGCACGCTCGCGCATGAGCTCGTACACCTCGAAGCGGGCGAGGGGCGGGCCTGTAGCGCCTCCCGCGAGCGCGAGGTGAACCCGCATAGCGGCGGCGCGCCTCGTACAGTTTGAGGCGCTCGTGAAGGCCTCTCGGTGGGCGCGTGACCCGATAGAGCTTGCGGAAGAGTTGTGGGTCACTCGGTCGATGCTTGAAGCGCGTTGCGAGACGCTCACCGCCTCGGAGCTGTTCGCCGTGGCGGGTGCCCGAAAATGAATAGGTCGTTTTGGGGTCTGTTCAAAGAAGGGCAACAAGAAGGGCAACAACCCGCCACTTCAATCCAAATAAAAAGAACCCCCACCGGGTGTTTGTCCTGGTGGGGGCCGCTTTTTTGTGGAGCCTCCTGCCGGAATCGAACCGGCGACCTATTCATTACGAGTGAATCGCTCTACCGACTGAGCTAAGGAGGCGTGTGCGTCGCTCACGCGCCGCGCACGAACCACAACTTTACGGGAGAAACGGCCCGGGTGCCAAACCGTGCAGGTGATGGACCGGTCACATCTCGCGCGGGGTGACGTGTGTAGCGCCCCGCACACCCGGGCTCAGTTTCTACTCACATTTCGCGCCGTCGTCCGGGACCTTGTCCTCGAGGAGGTAGGCGTCGACCATTTCCTCGATGCAGCCGCCCGAGCGGCCGTAGGCGGTGTGCCCGAAACCTTTCCAGGTGAGGAGCACGGAGTTCTCGAGTTGCGCGTTCATGGATTCGGCCCACTGGTACGGGGTTGCGGGGTCGCCCGTGGTGCCGATCACCACGATCGTGCTCGAGCCCTTGGCGTTGATCTTTGCGGGGTAGCGCACTGGTTTAGCGGGCCAGTTTGCGCAGCCGTCCTCATCGCTGCTGCCGAGGGAGGGGCCGAATGTGGGGTACTTCTTGGCGAGGCGATCGCCTTCCTTCTTGAGCCACTCCTTGTCGGTCACGCCCACGTGGTCGAGGCAGTTCACGGCGGGGTTCGCAAATGTGCTGTTGGACTTGAACGTGCCGTCGGCTTCGCGTTCGTTGGCGAGGTCGGCGAGCATGAGGAGAACGTCGGCGGAATTGTTGTTCTTGGCGCTCTCGATGCCGAGTGCGACGTATTCCCAGGTTTCGTTGCTGTAAAGGGCCGTGAGAATCGCGGTCGAGGCGAGGGCTTCGTTGAGCTTGCGGCCGCTTGCCGTGGGAATGGGGTTCTTTCCGGCGTCTTTCATGAAGTCGCGAAGCTGCTGGATGCCCTCGTCAACACTGCCCGTGAGGGGGCAACTGTCGCGCTCGGTCTGGCACCATGTCACGAAGTCCTTCACGGCGTTTTCGAAGCCCTCGGCTTGACCCGCCACGATTTCGTTCGTGGTGAGTGACGGGTCGAGAGCGCCGTCGAGGATGAGGTGCCCCGTGCGCTTGGGGTACATCTCGGCGTAGGTCGCGCCGAGGTACGTGCCGTAGGAGAAGCCGAGGTAGTCGAGCTTTTCGGAGTCGACGGCCGAACGGATCACGTCCATGTCGCGCGCCGCGGAGTACGTATCGACGTACTGGAGCCGGTCACTGGACTTCTCGCCGCAGGCCTTGGCGAGCTTGTCAGACCATTCTTTTGCCTTTTGTGCGCCTTCTTCGGTGTCGGGAAGGTCGGTCGAGAGCATCTCGTCGGTTTCAGCATCATCGAGGCACTGGATACCGTCGGAATCCTTCACGCCGCGCGGATCGAAACCGATCACGTTGTACTGTTCGAGAACGCCGGGGCTGATCTGCATGGAGCCGTAGGCGGCGACGTGTTCGGCGCCCGAGCCGCCGGGGCCACCGGGGTTGACGAGAAGCGAGCCCTTGGGTTTCTCGGCTTTCGCGGGCAGGCGGGTGAGGAGGAGCGAGAGGGTTGCCCCTTCCGGTTCGTTCCACTTGAGGGGAACGTCGACCGTGGCGCACTCCGCAGCCTTATACTCAGCGCGTTCGCATTCGCCCCATTCGGCGCGTTGATCGTAGAACTTCGCCCAGCGCTCGTCCTTGGCGGGGTCGGCACCGAGATCGTAGGCGGCGGATTCTGTGACGGGGGCGATCGTTCCAAGGGGTTCCATGCCGTCGGTTCCGAAGGCTTTGCTCGTGGTCCCCTCGAGGTCCTTGAGCGCTGCTTCGGCGTCCTTTTCGAAGGTGCTGCTGCCCGTGGCGGCGGTGCCGTTTGAGCCAGATGACGTTTGTTGGCCCGCTTGTATGAGGGCCCCGCATCCACTGAGGGAGAGCGCGGCAAGGGTGAGGGCACTAACGGCGGCGGCAGCACGCGCACGCACACTGAAGCGGGAGGGGCGGATAGGTGTCACGAAGGGACCTCGCGGATTGTTGAGAGGGCAAAATGGCTCCCCTCATTCAACCACGCGGTGCCGTGCATCACCGTCAGACTCTCCCAGTTGGCGTTTGGCCGCCGAGGTGGGTAGAGTATTTCCGCCCGCCCCGTTCGTCTAGCGGCCTAGGACACCTGCCTTTCACGCCGGCAACACGGGTTCGAATCCCGTACGGGGTACAGCAAAAACCGCCCGCCATAATGGCGGGCGGTTTTCTTTTTTGCGGTGGTGCTGTGAGGGCATACGTGCGGGGTTGGCGCAACCGTGAGGGCGCGGGCGAAGGGTCCGACGCCTGCCCGCCGCCATCGTGCGGACTTTGCGAGTGTGCTCAAGGAGCGCAGGTAGTGTTGACAAGAGTGATCCCTCCACGACGAAGCGGGGGAGATCGCCCCTTGATTCCTCCCCCCACGAGATAAGGACAGGAAGAAGAATGAGCACTTTTGATCCGAACCTTCCGAGCACGAATGAAGCCGGTGCCGTGCGTGAATCCGATGCTCACTCGCTGAGCGTTGGTGCGAACGGCCCCCTCCTTCTCCATGACGTCAACCTCGTAGAGAAGCTCGCGCGTTTTGACCGCGAGCGCATTCCCGAGCGCAGCCCTCACGCGAAGGGTTCGGGCGCGTTCGGTGAGCTCCGCGTGACCGAGGATGTCTCGAAGTACACGAAGGCGAAGCTTTTCCAGAAGGGTCAGAAGACTCCGATGCTCGCCCGCTTCTCGACCGTGGCCGGTGAGCTCGGCTCGCCCGACACGTGGCGCGACGTGCGCGGGTTCGCGCTCAAGTTCTACACGGAGGAGGGCAACTACGACATCGTTGGCAACAACACGCCGATCTTCTTCCTCCGTGACCCCATGAAGTTCCCCGACTTCATTCACTCGCAGAAGCGCCTTCCCGATTCGGGCCTGCGCGATGCGACGATGCAGTGGGATTTCTGGACCCTCTCGCCGGAGAGCGCCCACCAGGTCGCGTACCTCATGGGGCCGCGTGGTCTTCCGAAGACCTGGCGCCACATGAACGGCTACAGCTCGCACACCTACATGTGGGTGAACGAGGCTGGCGAGAAGTCGTGGGTCAAGTACCACTTCCACACTCAGCAGGGCGTGGAGTACCTCTCGAATGAGGAGGCGACGCGCATTGCGGGCGAGGATGCCGATGCTCACCGCAAGGACCTCTTCGACGCGATCAAGAACGGCGAGTTCCCGAAGTGGGATGTCTCGGTGCAGATCATGCCGTACGAGGATGCGAAGACCTACCGCTTCAACCCGTTCGACCTCACGAAGACCTGGTCGAAGAAGGACTACCCGCTCATCAAGGTGGGCGAGTTTGAGCTCAACCAGAACCCCGTGAATCACTTCGCGCAGATTGAGCAGGCGGCATTCAGCCCCTCGAACCTTGTTCCGGGCATCGGCTTCTCGCCCGACAAGATGCTGCTTGGCCGCGTGTTCTCCTACCCGGATGCGCAGCGTAACCGCCTCGGCACGAACTACAACCAGCTGCCCGTGAACCGCCCGGTGAACGACCAGAACACCTACTCGAAGGAAGGGGCGATGGAGTTCTTCCACTCGGGCGATGCTCCCGTGTACGCCCCGAACTCGTTCGGTCGTGCGTACCAGGATGAGCAGGGCCCGGTCGACAACGGCTGGGAGAGCGACGGCGACATGGTGCGCGCCGCGTACACCCTCCACGCCGAGGACGATGACTTCGGCCAGGCCGGCACCCTCGTGCGCGAGGTGTTTAGCGACGAGGAGCGCGAGGAGTTCGTGAACACCGTCGCGGGTGCCCTCGACGGCGTGATCGAGCCCGTGCTCTCGCGCGCGTTCGAGTACTGGAAGAACGTTGATCAGGAGATCGGCGAGCGCATCGAGAAGGCCGTGAAGGCAAACGCGGGCGACGCCGAGGTTCCCGGCAGCGTCCAGTAACGCATAGCGGAAACGCTCGGCCCCGTTCCTGCCACGCTCGGTGGGGGCGGGGCCGACGCTTGCCTCCACGTAGGCGTTTTGGAATTCTTGGGGCATGGACGCCATGAGCCGCGAAGACTTCGAAGCTTCGGTCGACGACGCGCTCGACTCCCTCCCTCTTGAGGTCGCGGCGCAGGTCGCCGACTCGAACACGGTAATCCTCGTAGAGGAGGAACCGGAGGGCGGCGAGGAGATACTGGGGGTGTTCGATGGCGTACCCCTCACGGAACGCGGCCACTACGACGGCCTCCTCGAGCCGGGCCGCATCGTGATTTTCCGCGGGCCACTCACGCGTATGGCCTCAAGTCGCGAGCAGCTCGAGGAGCAGATCCGCGTGACGGTGCTCCACGAGATCGGCCACCTCTTCGGCATCGAAGAGGATCGCCTCCACGAACTCGGCTGGGGCTAGACGATCAACACATCCGCGGGGGAGTCCGCGATGACCGTTTGAATGGTGTTGCCGAGGTAGCGAGGGTCGTCCGTGCCGCCGAAGCGGGCCCCGAGCACCAGGGTGTCCGCGCCCGTTTCCTCGATCTCGCTCATGATCGCGTGGGCAACCTCGTCGCCGTCGTCAATGTGCCTGGTGCGAGAATTAACGTCGCGCACGCCCGCGCGGCGGGCCGTCTGCTCCGCGAAGGAGAGCTGTTCGGCGCTCGCGTGGCGCGGATCCGATTCGACCGAGTCGCGCACGACATTGACGAGGCGCAGCGCGGTGCCGAACTGCATGGCGCGCTCGATCGCGGCTTCGAGGGCCGCTTCGCCTTTCGGAGTGGGAATGTAGGCCACGAGGATGCTCACCGTTGATCTCCTTCAGTGTTCGGTTTTCGGCTGGGGCGTTTCGCGTTCTTGCCCGCTGAGTTTCTGGATTTCCTCCATCACCCGATCCGTGATGGCGCGGCGCCTGCGGTTTTCGGGCAGCGAGCGATCGATGTCGCTGAAGTCGATGGGCGTGCCGATGCGCACCTCGAGCTTCGCGCGCCGCGGGCGGGGGAGGGTCTTGCCAGGTACGAAAAGTTTTTCGGTACCCACGAGCCCCACGGGGATGATGGGCGCGCCCGTTTTTTCTTCCAGCCACGCGATACCGGTGCGGCCGCGGCCGAGCTTGCCAGTCTTCGAGCGGGTGCCTTCGGGGTAAATCGCGAACAGGCCACCCTCCTGAAGTACCTGGCGGGCCTTCTCGAGGGAACCGTGCGCGGACTTCAGGGTGCCGCGCTCCACGGGAATCGAGCCCACCGCCTCAAAGAAGCGCTGCTTGATGCGGGCGGTGAGGCCGGTCTTGTGCCAAAAATCGGCCTTGATGATGTAGCGCACCTTGCGATTGAACACGACGGGCACGAGAAAGGAATCCACATTTGCACGGTGGTTCGCCGCAATAATCACGGGGCCGGTTTCGGGAACGTTCTCAAGTCCCGTGACCTTCGGCCGCCACCACGCTTTGATGATCGGCGCGACGAGTCTGTGGGCGGTTTTGTAAAACACCGGCCTGCTCCTTCGGCTAGCTCTCTCGCACGTGCGCATCGCACACATTTCTCAGCGTAATCGCTTGCTGGTGCAGTTCCTAATGCGGGCCCGCGTGTTTAATGGATGGGGGTCCGACGGTTGCCCGGCAGGCGTCGGAACCCTTTTCGCACGGTGCACCCCGCCACGACCGGAAGGATTTCGCTCATGCCCTCGAAAATTAACGTTGCCGTTGTGGGGCTCGGGACGTGCGCGCAAACGGTGCACCTGCCGATGCTGCAGCGCCGCCACGATCGCTTCCACCTCAGCGCCGTCGTGGATATTTCGCCGCGCAGGCTCCGCGAGGCGGCCGAAAAATGGGGCATGGACGAAAAGCGACGCTACGGGAGCGTCAAGGATCTCATGGCAGCCGTGCGCAGCAAGGACGTTGAGCTTGATGCGGTTGTCTTTAGTGCCGATGGCGTGAAGGGTGAGGACATCCTCCAGATCATCAAGCGTGGCATTCCCGTTCTCGTTGAGCCACCCGTCGCGTATGGAACGGAAGAGCTCCAGGCGATTGCTGAGTTCGAGCGGATGGCTGGCCGCCCTCTCGTGATGCTTGCCTACGGTGCGCTTTATGACTCGTCGGTGCGGCTCCTTGTGGACGAGAACCAGGCACGCGACCTGCGCAGCCTCGAGTTTGAGACGCTGATGCCGGCGAGCTCCGTGATGCACGGGAAACACCACGTGACCTCCGCGGCCTACGACCTGCCCTCGGAGCAGCGCATTGCGCGCCGCGAAAGCCTCAAAGAGGCAGTGGAGAAAGGCGCGGGACCCGGCGCGAATCAGCGCGACCGCGATATCTACGTCAAGGGCCTGCTTACGGGCCTGCTCGCTCAACTCGCGCTCTTGCGCTCGACCTACGGTCCGCTCGTGGAACTGCACGGCGTGCGGCACTGGCCCGAGCAGGTGATCCCCGGTTCGATTGAGGTGCTCGGTGCGCTCGAGAAGGGCGTGCACGTGCGTCTCGTGTGGCACTACCTGCCGTTCGCGCCGGAGTTCCACGACGCGATTCGTTTCGTCACGAATCGCCGGCAGGGGCGCGTGGAACTTCCCCATGCCGCCGATCTCGATACGCGAGGATCCTTCACGTTCACGCAGAAGTCTGACGGCGCGATTGTCACGAGCGAACGCCTTTCGGAATTTTCGCCCGCCTACGGCCTCCACGAAGCGTTCTACGCGTTTGCGGCGAAGGGGAAGGAGCCTGCGTACGGACTCACCGAGGCGCTCGAGGATCTCGAGGTGGCGAGAGCTGTTCTTGGCGAGCTCGCCCTTGTGGAGGGGCGCGATATTAACGCCGAGCCCGAGCCCGAGCCCGAGAGCGAGGGTGCGGGAGCCGAGCAGGAGAGCCGCGGCCACGGGGCTGAGGCGCGCGAGGGGAGCACCGTCGTTGCCGAGAACCCGCTCACGGAGACCCCGATCGTGAGTGCGCCCGAGCCGACCGAGGGCGAGTTCGAGGCCGTGAGCTCGAAAGGTGCCGAGGAGGGCGAGGTCGAGATCTCCGAGCAGAGCGCGCCCGTGCAGGCGGAGCGCAGCGAGGCGAAGAACGCAAGCGGGAACGAGCCCAGCGAGGCGTAGCCTTCGGTTGCGGTGCGACACGCCGAAGGGTGTGAATCACACAAGGATTTTTTGGGGACGGTGGCGCGAGCTTCCGTCCCCAAGTCGTCGTGGAAAACTTCGAAAATTCACCGTCGAACACAACTTGTCCACAACTCCATCCACCGCGCCTCGCGCCTGCGACGTGCATGGTTCGTGGATAACGCCATCGCTGTTCACTGTGCGTTCACATGAGGTCACAGCGTGTCCACACGCCATCCACATCACATTCGTGTAATTCAGTACATCTTGTGGTGTTCCTATCGATCTGCCACTAGGTGTAGTGTTGAGTCCGTTGGTTCGCGCAGCCTTGCATCGAGGTTTTGCGTCCCCCGCGAACACGAAGCACACCACGAAGTTTGAAAGGCCTCTCATGGAGATCACCGTCTACACCAAGCCCATGTGCGTCCAGTGCGACGCCACCAAGCGCGCCCTCAACAAGGCTGGTCTCGAGTACACGCTCGTGGACATCACCGAGGACGCCGCGGCTCTCTCGCACCTCAAGTCGCTCGGCTTCATGCAGGCACCCGTGGTGACCACCGCGAACGACTCCTGGTCGGGCTTCCGCCCCGACAAGATCAAGGCTCTCACCGCGCAGGCGAGCGAACTTCGCCAGGCGGCAAGCCTCTAAGCGTTTAAGGGTCGTGACCGTGCGCCATGAGCAAGCTCGTCTACTTTTCGTCCGTTTCGGAGAACACCAAGCGTTTCATCGAGAAGCTTGAGCTTCCCGAGTCAAGCGTCGCGCGAATCCCGCTGCGACGCACCGAAGAACCGCTCGTGATGGACGAAGACTTCGTGCTCATGGTGCCCACCTATGGTGGCGGCAATACCGGGGGAGCGGTCCCCAAGCAGGTCATTCACTTCCTCAACGACAAGCGCAACCGCGCACACATCAAAGGCGTGATCTCGGGAGGGAACACGAACTTTGGCGAGGCATACTGCATCGCCGGCGACATCATCGCCCGCAAATGCAACGTGCCGCACCTCTACAAGTTTGAGCTCCTTGGGACATCGAGGGATGTCACCAAAGTCAAAGAAGGGTTGGAACGGTTTTGGCAGAGCTAACCGAGATGCCGGGCTACGAGCACAACAAGGCGATGGATTATCACGCGCTCAACGCCATGTTGAACCTGTACGACGCGGACGGCAAGATCCAGTTCGACAAGGACCGCGAGGCGGCCCGCGAATACTTCCTCCAGCACGTCAACCAGAACACGGTCTTCTTCCACACGCTGCAGGAGAAGCTCGACTATCTCGTGGAGAAGGAGTACTACGAGAAGCACGTTCTCGACCAGTACAGCTTCGACTTTATCAAGTCGCTCTATAAGCGCGCGTACGCGAAGAAATTCCGCTTCCCCACCTTCCTCGGCGCGTTCAAGTACTACACGTCGTACACGCTCAAGACCTTCGACGGTAAGCGCTACCTCGAGCGTTTCGAAGATCGCGTGTGCATGGTTGCTCTGACCCTCGCCGCAGGCGATCAGGCGCTCGCGGAGCGCATCGTCGACGAGGTCCTCGATGGTCGCTTCCAGCCTGCGACGCCAACCTTCCTCAACGCCGGCAAGGCGCAGCGTGGCGAGCTCGTGTCGTGCTTCCTCCTGCGTATCGAGGACAACATGGAGTCGATCGGTCGCTCGATCAACTCCGCGCTTCAGCTTTCCAAGCGCGGTGGCGGCGTGGCCCTTTTACTCTCGAACCTCCGCGAGCACGGCGCACCCATCAAGCAGATCGAGAACCAATCTTCGGGCGTCATCCCCGTGATGAAGCTTCTCGAGGATTCGTTCAGCTACGCGAACCAGCTCGGTGCACGCCAGGGTGCCGGTGCCGTGTACCTCCACGCGCACCACCCCGATATCCTCCGCTTCCTTGACACGAAGCGCGAGAATGCCGATGAGAAGATCCGCATCAAGACCCTCTCCCTCGGCGTTGTCATCCCTGACATCACGTTCGAGCTCGCGAAGAACAACGAGCCCATGTACCTGTTCTCGCCGTACGACGTCGAGCGCGTGTACGGCAAGCCGTTTGCCGACATCAACGTGAGCGAAAAGTACCGCGAAATGGTGGACGACCATCGCATCGCGAAGAAGAAGATCCGCGCACGCGACTTCTTCCAGGTGCTCGCGGAGATCCAGTTTGAATCGGGCTACCCGTACATCATGTTCGAGGACACCGTGAACCGCGCGAACCCCATCGGCGGCGCGAAGGTGACCCACTCGAACCTGTGCTCGGAAATCCTCCAGATCTCGACCCCGTCGACGATGAACGCCGACCTCTCCTACGAGACGCTCGGCCGCGACATCTCGTGCAACCTCGGCTCGCTCAACATTGCGAAGGCCGTGGACTCGCCCGACTTCGAAAAGACGATCGAGACGGCGATCCGTGCCCTCACGGCGGTCTCGGATTCCTCCGACATCTCCTCGGTGCCGACCATCGCGAACGGGAACAAGGCCTCCCACGCGATCGGCCTCGGGCAGATGAACCTCCACGGATTCCTCGCGCGCGAGTCGATCCACTACGGAAGCGAGGAGGGCCTCGACTTCACGAACATGTACTTCTACTCGGTTGTGTACCAGTGCATTAAGGCCTCCACGAAGATCGCGCAGGAGCGCGGCGAAACCTTCCTGGGCTTCGAGGATTCGAAGTACGCGAGCGGCGAATACTTCGAGAAGTACATCAACGGCGTGTGGGAACCGAAGACCGAGCGCGTGCGTGAGATCTTCGAGAACTCGAGCATTCACCTGCCCACGCAGGAGGACTGGAAGGCCCTCGCTGCCGAGGTGAAGGAACACGGCATGTACAACGCGTACCTGCAGGCCGTTCCGCCCACCGGTTCGATCTCCTACATCAACCACTCGACGAGCTCGATCCACCCGATCGTCTCCAAGATCGAGATCCGTAAGGAAGGCAAGATCGGCCGCGTCTACTACCCGGCGCCGTACATGACGAACGACAACCTTGAGTACTACCAGGATGCGTACGAGATCGGCTACGAGAAGATCATCGACACGTACGCCGAGGCGACGAAGCACGTTGATCAGGGACTCTCGCTCACGCTGTTCTTCCCGGACACGGCGACGACCCGCGACGTGAACAAGGCGCAGATCTACGCGTGGCGTAAGGGCATCAAGACCCTCTACTACATCCGTTTGCGCCAGATGGCCCTTCAGGGCACCGAGGTCGAGGGCTGCGTGAGCTGCATGCTCTAGCAGAGGACTTCTAGGAGGCGCCCCGCTCACCGTGATGGTGGGCGGGGCGCTTTCTTGTGTGGCAATCGGGGCCGGTGGCCGTCGGATTCCAGTTGCAGCCTTTCCTGGCCCCCACCTTCTTCTCTTCCCACCTTCTTTCCTCCCTCTCTACCTTCCCTTTTTCCGCTCACCTTCTCTTGCCCCTTCGGCATCTCACGAAAGTGGTGAATAGCCGCGTCAAAGGGTCGATTTTCGACATGAGCCGGCCGTTTTTCACCACTTTGCTGCGGTGAGAGAGTGGGAGAGAGGAGGTGGGGAGTCGAGTGGGAGAGAGGAGGTGGGGAGTCGAATGGGAGCGGGGAGAGGGGCGGGGACCGACCTGGGGAGCTAGCAAAGAGGTAAGGGGATCAGGCCAGGGGAAATTTGGCCGGTGGTGTGAGCCAGGGCCCAACCTCAAAAGAGGGCCCCTGCCGCGGCAGGGGCCCTCAGCTAGTGGGCGGTTACACCTCGAAGGTGAGCGACCAGGAACCCGAGCGCGGGCGCAGCTGGTACTCGGGCCTCACGTCCGGGCCGCACGAGCGCGACCCGAGGCCGTGCTGCGCCACATCGAAAATGAGGTGCGTGCGCTCCGCTTCGCCCAGCTCATGCGGGTGGCGGGCCTTCGTGATCTGCTCGATCGAGTGCTCACGCACCTGGAAGCCAGGGCGTTCGCGGTGGGGTCCGACGGCATCCGTGCGCACGGTGAGGCCAAGACCCGACAGCTGAAGCTCGCGCAAACCGGGGCGGTAGCCAGATTCCTGCGGAACCGCGTACTCGACATTCAGATCCGAGACGGGCATCGAGAAGCGGCCGATGCGCGCCGCGCGGCACGAATCGGCGTAGTTCTCGAGGGGGCCCGAGCCGAACCACGAGGCGTCGCCGGCGCCGAGCGGCGCCGTGAATTCGAGGCCGAGGCGCCCCCACACGTACTCCCAGTTCGCGGAAGGTGCGGCGTCGGCATACAACCGAAGAGCGCGCGAGGTGCCGCCCTTCGCCTTGCCGGAGGAGTCCTCGAGGCGCCACGTGAGGTCGAGATCGACGTAAGCGCGGCCGGCGGGCGTGCTGTAGCGGTGCACGGCGCGGACCTCATGCTCGTCGAGCCACACGCCAATGACGCGGCGCTCGAGTTTATCGATGCCGATCTCACGCCACAGTGCCGCGGTGGGCGGAGCCTCGGTTCCCGAGCCGGTCGTTTCGGCCGGGTCGGCGAGGATGTATGAGCCGAAGTCACCGAGCGAATCGTTTTCGGTGGGGGCGCGGAACAGGCGGAGCTGGGGGCCAGCGAGCTCGAGGCTTCCAAGCTTCACGAGATCGCCCGTGCGCGGATCGAACTGGGCCTCGCCGAGGGCGAAGGAACCGTCGGAACCCTGCACCTGATCGGCCTGCGCACCTGTCTCGCCGCTCGCCGTTGTGCGAAGAGCAGCCGGATGCGACGGCGCCACAATCCTGGTCGTATCCTCGACCGGGACCTGCGTGAACGCTACTTCGTGGCCGGCGTCGGCCCAAGCGGTGCTCTCGCGCAGAACCGCGCGGATCGTGCGGAACTTTTCGCCCGAAAGTTCGCCCTCGTGGCCCTCGGCGAAGGGTGGCAGAGCCAACTCCCCGGCGTAGCCGTTCCAGCCGTTCGCGGAAACTTCCTCGACCGTGCACTCGCGGCGAAGCACTTCGCGGCCGTCGACCTCATCGATGACCTCAAACACGAAGTCGTCGAGATCGCCGGCATGGCGGAGGTCCTGGACGTACGCCGCGGTGATGACGACGTCCTCGACATCGTTATCGAGGGCCCGCTCGGTATCGCCCTCAATAGCGAGGTCGAACTCGAGCTTGATCGGGCTCACGATTGCGCCGAACTCGACGAGCCCCGGAGTTGCCTCACCCGAGGAAAGCACGAGGCCGTCGCATACGAACGACGAGTCGTGGACCTGCTCGCCGAAGTCGCCGCCGTAGCCGTAGAACTCGGTGCCATCCTCGGTGCGGGCGGCGATGCCGTGATCGCGCCACTCCCACACGAAGCCGCCGTGCCACTGGGGGTAGGTGTCGAAGATTTCTTCGTATTCCGTGATGCCGCCCGGGCCGTTGCCCATCGCGTGCACGTACTCGCAAAGGATCATGGGGCGTTTCGCGAGCTCCGCGTTGCGGCCCGGAATGGTGCCGCCGAACGTCCCGCGCCCTAGGGCCATTTCGTGCATCGCTTCGATCGGCGGATACATGCGCGAGACCAGATCGGTGTACTGCCCGTCGTAGTCCTGCTCGTAATGCACGGGGCGCTCCGGGTCGCGGCGGCGCAGCCAGTTCGCCATCTGCGCCATGTTCGCGCCGGTGTGGCCCTCGTTGCCGAGCGACCACGAGATGATCGACGGGTGGTTCTTGTCTCGCTCGAAGAACCGCTCGACGCGGTCAAGAAGCGCGTCCCGCCAGCGCGGATCGTTCGCGGGAACATCTCGCCGGTTTTCGCCAAGGAAGCCGTGCGCTTCATAATCGCACTCGTCCATGACCCAAAAGCCCAGCTCATCGGCAAGATCGAACAGCTCGGGATGCGGCGGGTAGTGGGAGGTACGGATCGCGTTCACGTTGTGGCGCTTCATGAGCAGCAGCCCCTCCTGGGCCTTCTCGCGATCCCACACGCGGCCAAGCTTCGGGTCGTACTCGTGCCGGTTCACGCCGCGAATGCGCAGCTTCTTGCCGTTGACGCGCCACTCGTGCCCCACGATTTCGACGCGCCTAAACCCCGTGCGGATCGTGAGCGTCTCCGCGGCGTTCGACACGGTCGCGGTGTACAGGCGCGGCACGTCCGCACTCCACGGCTCCACTTCCGGAACGGGGATGGGGCCGACGGCTGCCGGGCTCTCGAACGTTTCGGAGATCCCAAGTTCGTCGATGGCGACCGTGACGGGGAAGGCGGCCTCTTCAGCACGGATTTCCGGAATGAGCGTGCCGGGGCCGGGGGCCGAGGGGCCGTTGGTCGGGTCGAAATCGGCGCGCAGCCACGCATCCTCGATGCCGGCGGCCGGGCGGAACAGGAGCTCAACGTCGCGGTAGATTCCGGGCAGCCACCACTGGTCCTGGTCCTCGAGATACGTGTTCGAGGACCACTGATGCACGCGCACGTGCAGCACGTTGTCGCCCTCTTTGACCAAGTCGGTCACGTCGAGTTCCTGCGTGAGGCGCGAGCCGCGCACGACGCCCGCCTGTTCACCGTTGAGGCTGATGATCGCGAGGGACTCGATGCCGAGGGTGCGCAGGTACACGCGCGTGCCCTTCTCGAGCTCCTCGACCTTCTCGGCGCTCAGCGTGAAGCGGGTGCGGTAGTCGCCCGTCGGGTTGTCGTCGGGAACATTCGGGGCGTCGACGGGGAACGGGAACTGCACGTTCTGGTAGGCCGGGGCGCCATACTTCCCGAAGTCACCGTAGTCGCCGCCGCCGGTGAGAACCCAGTGCGAGGGCACGGTGATGTCGTCCCAGCTCGAGTCGTCGAAGTCCACCGTCGGAGCTGATTCTCCCGCGCCCTCGGCGCTACGGGAGTATGCGAACTTCCACGTGCCCGCGAGGCTCATGGCCTGCGCGGTCGTCGTGAGGTGGCTGCGCGGCGAGATCCGCGCGCCCGAGCCGGGGGAGTAGGAGGTGATCTCGGAAAGGGTGCTCATGGAAAACTCCTTTGTCGTGGCGGTCGAGAATCTTAGCCCTTGGTCGAGCCCATCGTGAGGCCCGAGACGAACTGACGCTGCAGCACGAAGAACAGGATCAAGATGGGCAGGGCCGCGATAATCGAGCCCGCCGAGAGCAGGTTGTAGTCGGTGAAGAACGAACCCTTGAGGTTATTCAGGGAGCTCGTGACGGGGAATTTATCGCCCTTTTGCAGCAACACCGTAGCCCAGAAGAATTCGTTGTAAATCCAGGCAGTTTGCAGTGTTGCGAGGGCAGCGAGAGGGGTGCGGCACAGCGGGATGGTGAGAGTCCAGAACTGCGACCACACCGAGGCGCCGTCGACGTCGGCCGCTTCGTAAATTTCCGCCGGGATGGCCTTCATGTAGTTCGCGAGCACGAACGTGCAAAAGCCGGTTTGGAAGGCCGTGTTCACGATGATGACGCCGAGGTGGGTGTCGAGGAGCGAACCGGAGGCCGAGAGGAACTCGGGGATCGGGATCCACATGAACATGCGGTAGATCGGCACGAGAAGCGACTGCGGGGGCAGCAGGTTCGCGGCCACGAAGAACGCGAGCATCGCGAGATTGAACTTGAACGAGAAACGGGCGAGCACGAACGCCATGCACGAGCTCAACGCGAGGGTGAACACGACCGCGAAGAACGTGATGATGAGGGAGTTGAGGAACGACTGGGTGAAGCCGCCCTGCTCCCACGCATTCACGAAATTGTCGAGCGTGAAGCCGCCGAAGCTGAAATAGCCGTGCTGGCTCGTGTACCCGTAGTCGCGGAACGAGTTGAACAGCGCCCACAGGAGCGGGAACAGCCAGGCGAGAGCAACGATCAAAAGGAAGACGTTGAGGAACGCCCTCGAGACGGTGAGGTTCTTGTTCTTCGGGGTCATGTCAGTTCTCTCCCTTGAGCATGATGCGCAACTGAATCACGATGAAGATCGAGCTCATGATGAGCATGATCGTGGCGAGCGCACTACCGAAGCCGATGCGGCTTGCCTCGCCCACGACGTTTGACGTCACGAGGGTCGAGATGAGCTCGAGGCCGTTGCGGCCCTTGTTGATGATCCACACGATGTCGAACGCGCGAAGACCCTCGATGAACGTGATGACGAGCAAGAGGATGTTCACGGGGCGCAGCACCGGGAAGATGATCTGGAAGAAGGTGCGGGTGGGGCTCGCGCCATCGAGGGCGGCTGCTTCCTTGAGGGCGGGGTCAACGCCCTTGAGGCCCGCTAAGTAGAGCAGCATGATGTAGCCAACGTGGCGCCACCCGTTGGCGATGATCGCGGCATACAGGTTGATGTTCGGGTCGCCGTACCAGTCGATCTGCGTGCCAAAAACGGCGTTGATGAAGCCCTGGTCGCGGCTGTACATGAGCTGCCAAATGAAGCCGATGAGGGCCGCCGAAAGCACGACCGGCAGATAGAGGGAGGTTTGGTAGAACTTCGTGAGCTTCAGTTCCTTATCGAGCAGCACCGCGAGGAACATCCCGAGCGGAGTGAAGATGAAGAACAGCACGAGGAGCCACACGACGTTGTGCCACAGCGCCGGCCAGAACGGCGGGTAGATCGTGAACATGTCGATGTAGTTCTGGATGCCAACGAAATGAATGTCGCCGAGGCCGCCGATGCCGTCCCAGTTGCTGAAGGACAGGATCACGGTGCATAGGGCGGGAATCCACACGAAAACGCCGACGATCACGAGCGGGATGACGCTCATCGCGATCACGGTGAATTTATCTTTACCGTGCAGCTTGGCTAGCGGTCCGATCTTTTTGGACACGACTCGCTCCTTGGATAGAGGTCGAAATAGGGGTTAGGACTCGGCAGGGAAGATGGACTTCTTCTGCTTCTCGATGTCGCGAAGGATCGAGTCGATCGAGTCGGGGTTCTTCAGGAAGTTCTGCAGCGACGGGCTGATGACCGTCGAGGCAAAATCGGGGCGCGTATCGCGGTCGAGGAACTGGGAAATCGCGCTCGCGTTGGTGATGAGCTCGACGGCTTTCTTCTGGAGCTTCGAGTAGTTGCTTTGATCCTGGTCCGTGCGCGGTGAGATCACGGAAGGATCGGCATCGAGCTTGTACTGGATGGCGTCGGCCGTCGCGAGGTACGTGAGGAGTTCCTTCGCCTTCTTTTCGTTGTGGGGCTTCGCCGCCATCATCCAGCCGTCGATCGGGGCTTCGACGACATCCGCGCCGATCGACGGATCGAACTCGGGGAAGGTGAAGAAGTCGAGGTCTTCTGGGTCGTCGCTCTCTGCCCACTGCTGGTCGATGAACATGCCCATCGTGTACATCGCGGTTTCCTCCTTGAGCATCGACTGCGCGGCTTCCTGCCACGTGCGCCCGAGAGGATCAGCCTGCTGGTAGGGGAGGAGTTCGCGCCAGGCCGCGAAGATGTTCTTGACCTCTTCGCTTTCCCACGACTCCTTGCCCGCCATGAGCGAGACGTGGAAGTCGTAGCCGTTGACGCGCAGGTCGAGCATGTCGAATGTGCCCATCGCTTCCCAGCCGTCCTTATCGCTGAACGCGATCGGAGTCATTCCCGCGGTCTTGATGTCCTCGTTGAGGGCGAGCCATTCGTCGAAGGTTTCGGGAACGCTCCAGCCGTGCTTGTCGAACACACTCGGCTTGTAGAACACGGCCCACGGGTAGTAGTTCCACGGGATGAACACGAGGCGGCCGTCATTGGCGGAGGAGGCGACCTTCATCGACTCGGGCATCCCGTCGATGTTTTCCCACACATCGCTCAGGTCGCTTACGAGGCCCCGCTCGGCGAAGAAGCGTGCGCGGTAGCCCGCGAACCACGTGAACACGTCGTCGGGGTTGCCCTGGAGATAGTTGTTGATGCTTTCCTTGAACGTTTCGTGGTCGACGGTGTTGATGTCGACCTTGCCGCCCTTCCACGAATTCAGCATGTCCAGCACGGCCTTTTTCGGGATCGCATCGCTCTGGTGGGATCCGACGGTGACCGTGTTCGGGTCGTTGTTCGCGCCGCAACCTGCAAGCAGGGCGAGCGCACTCACGCCGGCTCCCGCACCGAGGACGGCGCGACGGCTCGCGGTGGCCTCGCGGATCGCGCGAACCGACGCGGGGATCTCGTGGATCCAACTGTCGTTCATGAGGTTCTCCTTTGAATCTTGTGTTCGTGGAAGTTTTAGGTCGTTTCGCGCACCACGAGGGATGTGGGGAGCGTGAGCGATTCGATGGGCTGGGCATTGCCGAGGGCGTTGAGGAGGCGTGCCCCGCTCGCACCGACGTCGACGATGGGTTGCGCGATGGTGGTGAGCGCCGGGGTCGTTTCGGCGGCGAAGGCATGGTCGTCGAAGCCCACGACCTTGACGTCGCCAGGGATGCTTCGGCCGGCTTCGCGGAGCACGGCGAGAACGCCGAGGGCCTGGCGATCCGAGCCGCACAGAATTCCGTCGAGGTCGGGGTGTCGCGCGAGGAGCTCTCGCGTGGCCGAGGCCCCTCCGCCCGTCGAGTAGGGCGCGTGGATGACCTCGAGCGGGGCAGTGCCGAGTGCTGAGAGCTGGCCCTCGACGCGATCGTGGGCGCCCTGCGCCGTGTCGGGGCCGGCGATGATTGCGATGCGACGGGCGCCGCGCTCAACCAGGTGGCGCGCACCGAGCTCGCCGCCCTGGCGGTCATCGATCGTTACGGTCCACGTGTTCTCTCGCCCCTCAACGAGGGGGCCGAGAACGATCGTGGGAATCGCGGTGCTCATTGCTTCGAGCAGCGGATCGTCGATGTGGGGCGAGAGCACGAGCGCGCCGTCGACCCGGTTCGGGGCAAGCTGACGCAGTGTGCGTTCGCGCTCCTCGTCGGTGGTGGCGAAGAGTAGGTTGAGGGCAATGTCGGTGCCCACGAGTGCGGAGTTGATGCCCTGGAGCATCCGCCCGAAGGTGGGGTCCTCGAACAACTCGCCGTAGGGCTCGGTGAGGATCGCCGCGTAGACGTTGCTTTTGCCCGAGGCGAGGGAGCGTGCGTGGGCGTTGGCGCGGTAGCCGGTTTCGGCGATCGCTTTTTCAACCTTGGCGCGGGCTTCGGGGGAGGAGATCTGTCCGTTGAGTACGCGTGAGACGGTGCTGCGGGAGACGCCCGCGGCGCGAGCGACATCGTTGATCGTGGCCACGTGTGTCCTCCTCCTCGCTGAGTTTCGCGCCCCCATGCGTTGCGGAGTTTTGCGCGCCTCGCGACTTCGTAGCCGCGTGACGCACACCCGTTGGGAGCGCTCCCAGTCACTGTAACGTGTGCCACCAGAAGGATGTCAAATTGCACCACTCAGCGGGCTAGACAGCGCGTTTTACGCGCTTGCGGTGTAAGCGGGGGTGATGGTCACGCTTCCGGGAAGTGGACCACCGTTTGGACCTGTAGCTGCTGGCCTTCGAGTTGCTTCCTCCGCTCGTACTCCTTTGCCTGGCCATCGAGCGCGAGGGCGATGATCACGATGATGCCAATAACCGCGAGGATTGACCCCACGATGCCGCCGACGCGCTGGAGAAAGTACGTCGTCTCGCTCGGCTCGTTCGCCTCCCGGTCCCGGTAGCGCCACGAGTAAAAGGTGCGCCACAGATGCTGCGGCGAAATCGCGTACCACAGCGCGAAAACGAGGCACAGCGCAAGTACGATCACTGCCAAGAACATCATGATTGAGCTCCCATCTGCTTGTATCCCTCACCGTTCGTGACCGCGTTCGTGACCATCGCCCACACGACTGCGAGCGGGATACCCACCACGCCCATGAGCGCCGCGACGATTCCCACGATCCGCATCCGCATAAAGACGGCGCTGCTCGGTTCAGCACCGCGTCGGTGCCAATAGACCCGGCCGTTGAGTGCTCGCCACAGGCCGCGTGGTGCAATCGCCGCCCACAGGCACACGAGAATGTAGGCGGCGAAGAAAATGAACGCGAGGACCATGGACGGCAGCGACACGAGACCCACCCCTACCCCGTGGCCTGAAGGTAATAGCCAAACATGGCGATCGCCCCCATGACGATGATGGCGCCGCCCACCCTCATGATTGCCAGGCCTGCCGGGCTGGGCTCGTTCGCCTCGCGATCCTTATAGGCCCACGCCATGGTGATCTCCCACGTTTGGAAGGGGAAAACAGCCATCGCTGCGCCGTAGAGGATGAACAGGACAAACACGAGCGAAACGAACGGCATGAGGGATCCTGACTACTGCGGGCGTGATCTACAGCTCACCCTAAAACGCCCCGCTGAGAGCAAGTCACGCGCCCCTCATCCAGTCGTCGGTTCGGCTCGCTAGGATGGGCGAGAATGCCGCGTGGGCAAGCGTCGGAACCCCCGAGCTTACGCTGGCAGGGATGGGGCGGCCGGCTAAGCCGGCCTGGAGTCCGACGCCTGCTGAGAACCATCGTTGCGAAAGGATGAGCGTGAACACCGACCACATCAAGCACAGCGTGCAGGCCATCAACTGGAACCGCATCCAAGATCCCAAAGACCAGGAAGTGTGGGATCGCCTCACAGGCAACTTCTGGCTTCCCGAAAAGGTGCCGCTCTCGAACGACATCCAGAGCTGGTCGAAGCTGAACGAGCAGGAGCAGGAACTCGTGATGCGCGTGTTCACCGGGCTCACGCTGCTCGATACGGTGCAGGGAACCGTCGGCGCTATTTCGTTGATCCCCGACGCTGTGACCCCCCACGAAGAAGCCGTGTACACCAACATCGCGTTCATGGAATCCGTGCACGCAAAGAGCTACTCGCAGATCTTCTCGACGCTCTCCAACACCAAGCAGATCGACGAGGCCTTCCGCTGGAGCGAGCACAACGAGGCCCTCCAGAAGAAGGCGAAGATCGTTCTCGAGTACTACACCGGCGACGACCCCGAAAAGCGCAAGGTCGCCTCGACCCTCCTCGAGAGCTTCCTGTTCTACTCGGGCTTCTACCTGCCGATGTACTACTCGAGCCGCGGCGAACTCACGAACACCGCCGACATCATTCGCCTCATCATTCGCGACGAGGCTGTTCACGGCTACTACATCGGCTACAAGTACCAGCAGGCCGTTCAGAAGCAGTCGCCCGAGCGCCAGGCGGAGCTCAAGGACTACACGATGAGCCTGCTCATGGACCTCTACGACAACGAAGAGGAATACACCGAAGACCTCTACGACCCGGTCGGCTGGACCGAGGACGTCAAGATGTTCCTTCGCTACAACGCCAACAAGGCCCTCATGAACCTTGGCTACGAGGCGCTGTTCCCGCAGGAGGCGACCGAGGTGAACCCCGCCATCCTCGCCTCGCTCTCCCCGAACGCTGACGAGAACCACGACTTCTTCTCCGGCTCCGGTTCGAGCTACGTCATGGGCAAGGCCGTCGAGACTGAGGACGACGACTGGGACTTCTGATTCGAATAGTTCTTCGCGACTGTTAAAAGAGTGGGCGGCACGTGTGTGGACGTGCCGCCCACTCTTTGTGAGGCGCCGCCGTGGCGAGAGGCGCAGTTGTGGTGCTCCAGCAAAGGTGTACTGCGTGTTCGGTAAAGAGGTGTGAAATTTCAGATGACGTGCAGTTTTGCGGATGTGTCTCCCAGGTAGGATTGATGATGGTTGACGACTTTTCAACCGCCCGGGCACTGTTCGCTAACCCAGGTTCGCTAACACCGCCCGGGACACTTGTGGACCTGGTTCACTTCAACAGAAAGTAGTCACTCCATGTCTCTTATTTGGGGAATCATTTCGTGGATTATCATCGGCGGCCTCATTGGCCTCCTCGCCCGTGCAGTCATGCCGGGCAAGCAGTCGATGGGTATGGGGATGACCATCATCCTCGGTGTCATCGGCGCCATCGTCGGTGGCCTCATCGGTGGTCTCTTCGGCGACGGTGGCTGGAGCTCGCTCCTTGACAACCCGTGGTCGCTGTGGACGATCCTCCTTTCGGTGATCGGCGCTCTCGTGGTCATGTTCGTTTACGGACTGCTCACGAAGTCCGACAACTGATCGTGACGAATCAATAGAGACGCGCCTCGAGCGCAAGTGCCCGCCCCACAACAAGGGGGCGGGCACTTTTTATGTCGGGGTCGATGCCTTCCGGTGGTGGCCGTGCTCTTCCAGCGCCACATCGTGCGCGGCTTCGCCACGACGGGCATGGGCGGCCAGTAGACTGGCCTGACTGAGGGGCGCCGGGGCCGCCCGGCGCCTCGACTCGAGCATCAACGAGGAGCACCATGAGTCACGAAACGATGTCCCAGCAGTCAACGGCCGCCGAGGCCTCGGCAGATCGCCACCTCGACCCGCGGCTTGCGGCAAAGGCGCGTGAGCTTGCCGCGCAGGGCACGGTGCTTCTTCGCAATGATGGCGTGCTGCCGCTTGCGTCCGAGAGCCGCGTTGCGCTGTTTGGTCGCACGGCGAAGGACTGGCTGGCCGTCGGCTATGGCTCGGGTGGCGATGTGAACCCGCCGTACATCTCGAACCTCACGGATGCGCTTCGCGAATCGGGCGCCGTGAAGGTCGATGAGGAGCTCGCCTCGGCCTACGACTGCTTCAGCGAGGAGCAGCCCGCGGATCCGGGCACGGTGTGGGGCAAGTGGCCCACCCATTACCCCGAGCTCGAGCTCGAGGACGAGCAGATCAACGCCGCCGCCAGGCGCAACGATGTGGCCATTGTGGTGATCGGCCGCGCGGCGGGGGAGGACCGCGACGCGGAGCTCGCGCCCGGCTCATACTTCCTCACCGAGCAGGAAGAATCCCTGATCGCACGGGTTAGTGCCGCGTTTGAGCGCACGGTCGTGGTGATCGATGCCGGCAACGTCATGGACCTGTCGTGGGCGGAGCGCTACCCGCTTTCGGCGCTTGTGATCGCGTGGGCGGGCGGCATGGAATCGGGGCACGCGCTCGCGGATGTTCTGACCGGCGTCACGGAGCCCGGTGGTCGCCTCACCGCCTCGATCGCGCGCCGCTACGAGGACGCCCCGAGCGCGCAGAACTTCGGCGACCCGGACGTCACGAACTACGTCGAGGACGTGTTCGTGGGCTACCGCTACTACGAAACTTTCGCACCGGGCACCGCGCAGTTCCACTTCGGGGAGGGCCTCGGCTACACGTCGTTCTCGCTCGGCCTCGAGAGTTTTGGGTCCGACGCCACCCGCGCCCACCTCGAGCTCACGGCGAAGAACACCGGCGAGCGAAGCGGCAGCACTGTCGTGCAGGCCTACCTCGAAACCCCGGATGGGAAGCTTTCCCAGCCCGCGCGCCGCCTCGCGGCCTTCGCCCGCACCGGTAGCGTTGCCGCTGGCCAGAGCACCACGGTGAGCCTCGACGTTGATCTTCGCGACTTCGCCTCCTATGACGATTCGGGCGCAACGGGCCACCGGAGCGCCTACGTGCTCGAGCCCGGCACGTATCGCCTGCACGTGGGCCAAAACGTGAAGGACACCGAGCTTGCCGGCGAGATCGAGATCGAGAACCTGATCGTTGTGCAGCAGCTCGAAGAAGCCTCCTCGATCCAGAAGGGCTGCGGGTTTGACCGCATGATTCTCACTCGGGGCGACGATGGCGAGGCGACCGTCGGATACGAAAAAGCCCCCGAGGAGCAGCGTGACCTTGCCCGCCGCATCCTTGACCGGTTGCCCAAGGCGCTGCCCGAGCCCGAAGCCGGCAGCAAACCCTCGTTTGAGGAGGTGCGCTCCGGGAAGGTGAGCCTCGAGGAGTTCGTGGCAACCGTCGGAACTGAGGATCTCGTTGCCCTCGCCTACGGTGACACGACTATGGACAGCCCCCTTGGCGTGCGCGGCAATGCCGGTGCGCTTGGCGGCGTGACCGAGTCCTTGCGCGAGCGGGGTGTGGCGCCCGCGATTACGACCGATGGCCCCTCTGGCCTGCGTGTTTCCGCGTTCGCGTCTCTTCTGCCGTGCGGCACCGCGCTCGCCTCCACGTGGAACCCCGAGGGGGTGCGCGAGCTTGCCGAGCTTCACGCCGAGGAAATGCTCGCCAAGGGCTCCGACATTCTGCTCAGCCCCGGCATGAATATTCAGCGCGATCCGCTGTGTGGCCGAAACTTCGAGTATTTCTCCGAGGATCCGCTGCTCACGGGCCTCATGGGCGCCGCGATCGTGAACGGCGTGCAGTCCAAGGGCGTCGCGGCGTGCCCGAAGCACTACGCGGCCAATAACCAGGAGCACAACCGCATCTTCTCCAATTCGCGCGTCAGCGAGCGTGCACTGCGCGAGGTCTATCTGCGCGGGTTCCAGATCATGGTGAAGGAATCGCAGCCGCAGACCATCATGACCTCGTACAACAAGATCAACGGCGTGTGGGGTCACTACAGCTACGACCTCGTGACCACGATTCTGCGCGGCGAGTTCGGCTTCGACGGCCTCGTGATGACCGACTGGTGGATGCGCATGGTGGAGGATCCGAACTTCCCGGCCCTTCGCGACAGCGCCTACCGCGTGCGCGGCGGCATCGACGTGCTCATGCCCGGCAGCAAGGAGCACGGCGGCGATACGTGCGATACGGGCGTGAAGGATTCGCTTGGTTCCGACGGTGGCCTCACCCTCGGCGAGCTTCAGCGCACGGCGCTGCACGTGCTTCGGTTCGTGCTCGAGGCCAACCCGCAGGGGCATGCGACGAGTGCCGAAAAGGGCCGCCGCAACCTCATGTAAGGCTCCGGCGGTGGTTGTCGCCAGAGGCTTCGGTGACGCAGGTGCCGATGACGCCGGTGGCACGCTCCTAGCGTCACTCTCGATGAAAATTCTGGGGCTGCAGCGCCTATTTCGGGGCTGCACGCTCTGGTTTTTTCATGACTCGCGTGGGATGAGCGCGTTGTGTCCATTTTGGCCGTTACGACGCCGATGAGAGTGCATCCCACATTGGGATGCATTTTGCTAGGCTGAGGGCATGACGGTGCAAATTTCGTTGCGTCTTCCAGACGACCTCGTGGAGTTCCTTGACCGGAGTGTATCGACAGGAGCCGCAGGTAGCCGAGCTGACCTCGTGAGCGTCGCGCTCGAACGAGAGAAGAGGCGGCAAGCGGCTCTTGTGGACGCTGCAATCGTGAATGCGGAAGGCCCGCAGGATGATCTCGACTCCCTCGTGGAGTGGACCGCGCACCACGCCTCATTCGAGGACTGACGTGCGCGAAATCTGCCTTGCGAAGCTCGACAAGACTCGGCCGGTTCTTGTGCTGACGCGAGAGGTCGCTCGAAGTGCGATGACCAAGGTGACGGTCGCGCCCATCACCTCGACGGTCAAAGGGCTCTCGAGCGAAGTGGAGCTAGGGAAGCGTAACGGCCTTGACCACCGTTGCGCTGCCTCTCTTGATAACACGGTCACGATTCCTGCCTCACTTCTCGGCCGAACTATTGGTTTTCTTCAGCCCGATCAGGAGCGTGCGTTAGCGATTGCCGTGATCATGGCTTTCGACCTCGACGCGAGGCCCCTCGAGAGCTAAGCAGAGGCGCCGGTGGCACACTCCGTGCGTCACTCTCGATGAAAAATCCAGGGCTGCGGCCCCCCTCTTAGGGGCTGCACGCTCTGGTTTTTTTCATAAAGTCGCACGGCATCGGCCCAGATCCCGCACGTAGGCTGAGAGGGTGAGTCCATGCGGGGCTCGCGCGAGATGAGGAGACTTCATGCCTGATATTGCCCTTCCCGCTGAACTCGTCGGCGAGCACTTTCGGATCACGCCGGTCACGCCGCGCGTGGTGCGCCTCGAGTATTCGCCGAGCGGCGCTTTCGAGGATCGCCCGTCGACTTTCGCGATCAATCGCGACGTGGTGCTTGACCCTTCCGAGTACTCGATTGGCGAGTACCAGGGCCGCCTCACGGTCGAGACGGAGAATTTTTACCTCGAATACGATCGCGGCCCGTTCACGGCGAACGGCCTCAAGGTTGAGGTCAAGGGCGGGGTTTCGGCGTATCACTCGGTGTGGCGGTACGGGCAGGATCTGTCACTGCCGGCGGATCGCCAGCTCGCCCTGAACGGGGAGACCCAGCGCGCGCTCGATGGGAACCTCGGTGGCGCGGCCCGCACGCTTGATGTTGCCGACGGCAAGATCCCGCTCGAGCCGGGCGTGAACTCTACGGTGGGGTATGCGGAGATCGATGATTCGAGCTCGATGGTGTTTGATTCCGACGGCCGCCTGCGCGCCCGCGCTGCCGAGGACGGCAGCATTGATCTTTTCGTGTTCGCTGCGGGTCGCGACCACGTGGCTGCGGTGAGGGACTATTTCGCGATTAGTGGCCCTCAGCCGATCGTGCCGAAGTTCGCGCTTGGCAACTGGTGGTCGCGCTACCACCGCTACAGCGAGGAGAGCTACCTCGAGCTCATGGATGCGTTCCGCGCGGAGGACATTCCGTTCTCGGTGTCGGTGATCGACATGGATTGGCACCTTACCGACGTGGACCCGAAGTACGGTTCGGGCTGGACGGGGTACACGTGGAATCGTGACCTGTTTCCTGATCCGGAGCGTTTCCTCGAGGAGCTGCACAAGCGCGGCCTTCGCGTGACACTCAACATTCACCCGGCCGATGGTGTGCGCGCATTCGAGGAAGCGTATGAGGCGATGTGCGAGGCGCTCGGCAAGCCCGCCGACGGCACCGCCATCCCGTTCGACGTGAACAACGACGAGTTCATGGACGCCTATTTCGATGTGCTGCACAAGCGCCTCGAGGATGAGGGCACGGATTTTTGGTGGATCGACTGGCAGTCGGGCCCGTATTCGAGCGTCGAGGGCGTGGACCCGCTGTGGGTGCTCAATCACGAACACTTCACGCGCAGCAAGCGCTCGATCGAGCGCCCGCTCACGTTCTCGCGGTTCGCAGGCCCCGGCTCCCACCGTTACCCCGTGGGCTTCTCGGGCGATGCGATCGTGACGTGGGAGTCGCTCGCGTTCCAGCCTGGCTTCACGGCGGCCGCGGCGAACATCGGCTACGGCTGGTGGAGCCACGACATTGGCGGGCACATGGAGGGCTTTCGCGATAACGAGCTCGCGACCCGCTGGGTGCAGTTCGGTGTGTTCTCGCCGATCAACCGCCTGCATTCGTCGAACTCGCCGTTCGCGGTGAAGGAGCCATGGAACTTCCCGGCCCCGCACGGCGAGATTCAGGCGGCACACCTACGCCTTCGTCACCGCCTCGTGCCGTACCTGCATTCGATGAATTATCGCGCCCACCACGAGGGTCGCTCGATCGTGGAGCCCGTGTATTTCGAGGCGCCGCAATACCCCACGTATCGAAACGATCAGGGTTACCTGTTCGGCTCCGAGCTTCTCGTCGCGCCGATTACGCGCCCCGCCGCGAAGGATGTGGGCCGCGGCAGTGTTGAGCCGATCCTGCCCGGCGGCATGTGGTTCGACCTATTCACCGAGCAGCGCTACGGCAGCCCCGATTCGGGAGCGTTCACGCAGGAAATGTTCCGCCCGCTCGGCTCGATTCCCGTTCTCGTGCGCGCCGGCGGCATCCTTCCGCTCACACCGGCAGGTGAGGTCCCCGAGAAAATCGAGGACAACCCCGAGGTGCTCGAACTGATCGTTGCCGCGGGAGGTGACGGCGAATTCACGCTCCACGAAGAATGGAAGGCGGGCGATGACCTCGTGTGGAGCCACGTGCGCGTGGCCGTGCAGGCGTCGGAAAACTCCCTCAGCATTACTATCCCCGCCGACACCCCCGAGGTGGCGCGCGAGGCGCTTGAGCGGCGCGAGTGGCGCGTGCGGCTGCTCGGGCATGACCCGGCTGGGTTTGGGGATCTGGGGGCGCAAGGGTCCGACGCTACCTTCGCCCCCGGCGCTGAAAAACTTGCCGATGAGCTCCGCGTTCGCAAGCTCAGCCCGGCTGACCGGCCCGCGCCGCACGCCTCGACGATCACCGTTACCGGCCTCAAGGTCGGCGAAGAGGCAACGCTCACGAGCGCCGGATTCGGCACCGTTCTCGACGACACCGAGAAGGGTCGCGAGGTGCGTTACGCGCGCTTACGTTCCCTCGTGAACGACGCCGAGATTGGCTTCACGCTCAAGCAGGCCATCGCCGGTGTTGCCGCGAAGCGCCCCGATTCGCTCATGCGTGAGATTTCGGCGTTCGGCAAGGCACCGTCGGGCCACCTGCCGAAAACGAATGACTACGAGCAGGCGAGCCCCTCGCTCATCGCAGCCGTCGCGGAGATCTGGGGCTAAACCGCACCCGGTTGCCCTTCAGCAAGCACATCGAGCCCTCCCTTTCGCGCCGCCACGAGGTGGCGCGGGGGAGGGCTCCTACGCGCGTGCCAAGGTTGAGACATGGGTTAAAGCTAGAGTCGCATTGCTTGTCTCCAGCATGCCCCCGGGGTATCGTTGAGGCAACATGACCGGTTCCGCTGCCCACCTCGGTGGGAGTCCAGGGCCGGTCTTTGCTTACGGGGGATCGGGGGATGCATGGTCCATGCGAAGCAATTTAAGACCTACGCGGAACAAGTCGATCTGCTCCGCAAGCGAGGCCTGCAGATCGACGACCGGGCCTGGGCCGAAAGCTTCCTGCAGCGATTCAACTATTACCGCTTGTCGGGGTACTGGTACCCACTACTGAAGTTCAATCCGAAAAATGGAGTAGCTACTGAGAAATTTATTGACGGTGCATCATTGGAACTCGCCGCTGCTCTGTACGAATTCGATGAGAGGCTTCGATACGGGATCTTCCGCGAGTTGGATCGGGTGGAAATGGCCGTTCGTGCCATGCTCGGCTATGAGCCCGGCAGAATTGACCCGCTCATCCACCTCGTCCCCGAACAGTTAGGTCCGCAGGCTCGGCAACGTCGGCGAGACCGTAAGAGTAGGTATGAAGTGTGGCGGGAGAAGTATGACTCCGCGTTGCGCGGATCAAAAGAGGATTTCGTAGGCCACCATCGGCGAAAGTATCAGGGCGAGATGCCAATTTGGGCGGCCGTGGAGATCATGGACTGGGGGATGATTTCCCACCTCTATGGAATGTCTCCGGGCCTTGCCCGGAACCGGGTGGCTGAACGTTGTGATCTGAGCGCGCCTCAGCTCGAGTCGTGGCTCAAATCGCTCAATGTCTTGCGGAACTTAGCGGCGCACCATGCTCGAATGTTTAATCGGGTGTACGACATCAAACCTAAGTTGAAAAAAGATGTTCGACTGACTCCACTCGCGGGCACGATGAATAGAGTTTTCGGACAGCTCTCCCTGATCCAGTACTTGCATCGCCAACTCGGTTTGTCGCAAGCCGAGCGTTTGCCGTCTCTGATGGCTACTTATCCCGTGAATGCTTTGGTTCCTCTTAGCCGTACTGGCGCCCCTGCACAGTGGGAGGAGCTAGCACTGTGGGCGAGGTAGGCCTTCCAGTATTCGCCGAGTAGTTGAACTAATTCAGAGTTGCCCGCCGAGTTGGTTCTGCCGGTGCAGCTCAAGCAACTGGGGGAGGACAACCGCGGGGTTGTTGTCGGGGCCAACGAGGCGGGAGCCTTCGGGGGTGAGCTTCGCGCTGAACCTCACGCTCGACGTGCCCCATTTGTAGTACACGGGGACCTTTACGCTCTCGCCGCGCGCCGTGTGCGCGACGAGGGTGCGAAGACGTTTGCCGATGAGCTGGCCCGGCTCCAAAGAGTTGATCTCGCTCCAGGGGAGGAACTTTCCCGTGCCCGGCAAAGAGCGCATGAGAATCCCTTCTCGCGTGGCCCACACGCCCTGCTTGGTGAAGAGCAAAAATCCGAAGACGAAAAACAGTATGAAGCCGCCAAATACGACCGCTTGAACTGCGCGCTCGGCGCTCGAAGTCTGGTCCTCTGAAAAGCTGAGAATCGCGAGCGCCACCGCAAAAAGCACGGCGAAAAACGCGCATGCTCCTCCGTAGCCCCACCGGAACATACTGCCGGGCCCAGAGGAGAGCAGAACGTCACCGCGCTCGTTCTTGGGCGGGATAGGCCAGCGTGATGCCATTGGCGTGCTCCTTTGTGGCAGAGGTTTCAGCAGCCAGTATCACATGTCACGGGCAATGGCGTGACGCCGTCACAGGCGAACCCTGGAGCACAACAGGACTACACCCGAGCCCTCCGTGCCGATTGAGCTCAACCAGCCGCGGCAGCACCACGGCGGGGTTCACCTCAGGGCCCACGAGGCGGGCGCCTTCGGGCGTGAGTTTCGAGGAGAGAAAGTTCTTCTTTCTGTCGGTTCGATAGAGAACGGGCACCATGTGGCTGGCACCGTCAACCGTTTGTGCATTGAGGGAGCGCAATTCCCTACCGTCGTGCACGCCGGGTGCAAACGACACGATCGCCTCCCACGGGAGGAACTTCGTGCGACCGGGGATGTAGCGCACGAGCACGCCTCGACGTGTGGCCTTCACGCCGAACCATAGGCACCACACGAACCCCATAAAGAGGCCAAGGGCAAGGCCTCCGAGCAACACCGCCCCGATGATGAGCATAGTGAGCGTGGCTTTTCCAGGGTTGATCAGAAGCGCCACAGCCAACCCGCCAAGAAAGACCGCGCAAAGGGCCATGGGGACGGTGTAGGCGCAATGAAAGATCATGCTCGGCCCGCTCGCGAGCAGAACCTCGCCGCGCTCATTGGCGGGTGGGATGGGCCAACGAGATGCCATGGGCGGGCTCCTTTGTAATTGGTGCGGCCTGGCAGTTGGTGTCGCACTTACTGGACAACAGTCCTGATCCTAGTCGCCGGAAGACGAGCCAAAGCCGTAACGGGGATCCAATAACAAAAATCTTCAGATTCGTCGTTGCGTCAACCGTTTGACGTCTCTAACGTCACGGGTAAATCGATTGACTCACGGCAACGGTGCGAAGGAGTGGCGGCAATGGTGCGGATGCGAGACATCGCCGGAAAGCTCGGTGTATCAGTCTCGACGGTCTCGCTTGCCCTCAATCGCAAGGATCAGGGGAGAGTGAATCCTGAGCTTGCCGAGCGTATTCGCACAACGGCAATGGACATGGGGTACACGCCCAACCTCCATGCGATCGGGCTCAAACTCAACAAGAGTCACGCGATTGCCCTTATCAGTCACACGAGCGCTGATGACCTCTTCCTTCCCGGTCTTGTGCTAGGTGCGCAATCGGCAGCGACAAAGGCCGGGTACATCCTCGTGACGATCCCCGTTCTCGCGGGCCCAAACGCCGAGCAGGAAGCGATTCGCACGGCACTTCAACGCGACGTCGACGGCATCATCTTTGCCGCGGACTACTTTCGCAGGCGCCAGATTCCCGAGGTTCCGCAAGGTGTGCCCTTTGTCTTCCTCGACTGTGTCAGTTCTGGACTCTCACCCCTCGTGACAGAGGTCATCGCCGACGAAATTCAGGGCGCATTTGACGCGACAAAGCACCTCATCGAAGCGGGTCACTCTCGCATCGGCTACATCGGAATCGACGAGGAGAAATATATCGCTCGTCATTTGCGTGAAGAGGGCTACCGCAAAGCGATGCAGGAATTCTTCGGGGATGAAAGTTCAGTCCTTGTTGTCAACGCGCACGATCCTTCGATTTCCGCTGGTGAAAAGGCCGCTAAGGATCTTCTCGATGCAAGCGCCGAGGAGCGCCCGACAGCCCTGTTCTGCTTTTCCGACCGAACAGCTTTTGGCGTTGCTCGCGCAGCCCAATCCATCGGTCTTTCGATCCCGAATGATCTCAGCATCGTGGGATTCGACAACGTGCAATATACATCCGAATTTTTTGAGCCACGCCTGACGACCGTCGAGCTTCCCCATCCGCGAATGAGCGCCGAAGCGGTTCGCCAGCTCGTTCAATTGATCGACAACGGACCGACGGACCCGTCTCGCATTAAAGTTTCCTGCCCTCTGATTCCTCGAAACTCCGTTTCAACAACCGCGGAATGAACCGCATTAAGTGAAAGGTAAGAAAATGAAAATCACACGACGTCAGACCCTTGGTGCCCTCGGCATCGCCGCCGCAGCGCCGATGCTCGCCACTGGCCTCACCGCATGTGGATCGTCGGGAGAAGGCGACGGCAAATCGCTCAAGATTCTCCAGTACGAGGACCCGACCTCCGCTCAAGGCCAAGGGTGGAAGAAGGCTCTCGAAATCTTCAAGGATAAGCACCCTGACGTGAATGTGAGCTTCGAGCAAACGAGCTTCGATGCCGTGCGCCAGAACGCAAAAATTACGCTCTCGGGCAATGATGTTCCCGATGTCATCGAGTTCAATAAGGGCAATGCCGACGGTGGCCAGCTCGCCATGCAAGGCCTGCTCACCAACCTCACTGGCGAAGTCAGCAAGCGCGGTTGGGACGAAAAGGTCGGTCCCGCCATGCGTTCGTTCGCACTTTATGAGAACGGCATGGCTGGCTCGGGTGACTGGTACGGGATTCCGAATATCGGTGAGTACGTCACGCTGTTCTACAACGAAGATCTGCTCAAGGAGCACGGTGTAGAACCAGACTTCAGTGATCTCGACGCGCTCGAAGCCGGCATGGACAAGCTCATGGCGGCTGGTATCACCCCGATCGCAAGTTCGGCCGCTACAAGTCAGGGCTTTAATCAAATGTGGGTGTGGTATTCGCTCGTGTCGGCAATCGCGACACGCGACGAAATCGATGACTTCATGTTTGTGAAGAATCCCGTGGACTTCACCTCCGGCCCGTGGGCAGAGGGTACCAAGCGGTTCCAGTCATGGATCGAGCGAGGATACGTCGGCAAAGACATCGCGGGCCTCAACTTCGAGCAAGCGACGGTGAACTTCCTCAGCGGCAAGGCTGCGATGGTTGTGTGGAACCACGGCGTCTTCCACCGCGCTGTAAGTGAAGCAGATTTCAACTGGGGCTACACAACCTTCCCCGAAGCGAACCTCGTGATGGGCTCGTCAGGCCACCTGTGGGGTGTCCCTGACCGTGCGAAGAATAAGGAGCTCGCGTACGAGTGGATCGACATCACGCTCTCGGACGAAGTACAAAATGTTATCGGCGAACTTGGCGGCCTGCCGATTGCAGGTGACCCCTCCACGATCAGTGATGAACGCACACGCGAGTACACCGAGCGCTTCGTTGAGCTCATGGACGGCGATGTGCTGTCGTACTACCCCGATTACCCGGTGATTGGGTTCCTCGACTTCATCCAGGAACACATGCAGGCGATGTCGAACGGGAACGAGACCGCGGACGGTTTTATCAAGGCTCTGCAGGATTTCTATGACGCAGGCACTGGGAAGTGACCGCGATGAGTGCAATCAGCGTGGAGGGTCGCGCCCGACCTAGAGAGCGGGATCGAAACAACGCTCGGCACAAGGAACGGTATTGGCCGTACTTGTTGCCGATGACGATCGGCTTTTCGGTGATCGTCTTAATCCCACTGTTCGGAAACCTCTTCATCAGTCTCTTTGACTGGCGAGGCGGAGCCGCGCAGATGAATTGGGTAGGGCTCGAGAACTACACCACCTTGTTCCAGGACGACGCCTTTTGGATGTCGTTCAAGAACTCGCTCTTGATGATCGTGGCGATCGTCGTCGTTCCCACAATTCTGGGCCTTCTCCTCGCCGCGGTTCTCTTCAACCTTGTGGCCCCGCGATACGGAGCTCGCATCGCAAGCTTCTTGCGCGGATGCTACTACCTGCCGCAGATCCTCCCCATTGCCGTTGCCGGCTTTATTTGGAGCTGGGTGATGAATACGGATGCGGGTGCGGTAAACGCGGTACTTCGCAGTGTGGGGATCTCCAATCCGCCGGATTGGCTCGGTGATCCGAAGGCCGCGATCGTCACGGTCATGCTCATGCTCGTGTGGTTGCAGCTTGGATATCCACTCGTCATCTTTATGGCAGCACTCGGGCGAGTCGATCCGTCTCTCTATGAGGCGGCAGACCTCGATGGCGCCTCGTGGTTTCAGCAACTTCGGAAAATCACCATCCCGGAGATCCGGCCCGAAATCTTCATCGTGACCCTGACGGCGACGGTCGCCGCTCTCAAGGTCTTTGCGCCGATCCTCATCCTGACCGGAGGCGGGCCCGAGGGATCGACGGTAGTGCCGAGTTACTACGCCTACCGCAACTTCTTCGAGCTCTCTCGTGTGGGATACGGCGCGACAATCGCCACGGTGATGGCGGCGGTGATCCTCGTGGTCGCACTCGTCATGCTGTGGATTCAAAGGAGGAGCGAAGATGCGTGATTCGGTGACTAAAGACCCGTTGAGCGGCGTCAAGGTCCAGAAGCGAGAGCGAGGGACGCTGTGGGAGCGCGTGAAGCCCGGATCCCTGCTCATGCTTATCGCGACATGCGCCGGCGCCCTGCTCGTTCTTTCGCCGTTCCTCTTGGTCGTGCTCAATGCTTTCAAGAGCCCGGCGGATTACTCCACGAGAGGCCCCTTGGCACTGCCGGCAAAGTTTGATCTAGGACCGCTTCAGAGCTACCTCGATATCATCGATTTTCCGAAAGCACTCACGAATTCAATCGTGATCTCGGTCGTCGTTGCGGTCGTTGGCGTTCTGATCTCGGTGCTCGCCGCCTATGCGATTGGTATCGGCAGAATCAAAATGCGCACCGGTGTTCTCGCGGTTCTTCTCCTCGGGACCATGATTCCGCAAGAGGCACTCATTTACCCGCTGTTCTACATCGCGCAGGCAACGGGGACTCTCAACACGATTTGGTCAGTCATCATCATCTTCATCGTGCTGCAGGGAGCATTTGGCACCTATTTGCTCGCAGGGGTGCTCGGAACGTTTCCGCGTGAGCTTCTCGAAGCCGCGCGTGTTGATGGTGCGAGCCGCTGGAGGATCCTGTGGACGGTTGTCGTTCCGGTGATTCGTCCAACGCTTGCTGTCTTGATGGTGTTCTTCTTCATTTGGACGTGGAACGAGTTCTATATCCCGGTTGTGCTTTTGAATAGCCAGGATGCGCAAACCATTCCGATCGCACTGGCGACGCTGCGTGGTCAGTACACCGTGGACATGACCGTCGTTAATGCCGGCTCATTCTTGTCCTTATTGCCCACCATCGTGTTCTTCCTTATTTTCCAAAAAACCTTGAGTAACGGCGTGACAGCCGGTGCAGTTAAGTAGAAGGAGCAAAAATGCTGAATATCTTTGACCCCACCAAAATGAAAGCGGGCGTTGTGACTCGAACTTTCAACGCAGAGAATCCGCGAGGGGAGAAGGGGAAGGCGGCCCAGGCAGCTTCACACCTTGGTGTAGCACGCAAAGGGTCCCCTTGCGTGGACCTTCACCCTGGCGAGGAACTCGTGCTCGTTGACGTGGACGGCCCCGGTGTGGTTCGGCACATCTGGATTACGTGTAACGCGGTGACGAAGGCGAATCCCTTCGTGTACCGGAACCTTCTCGTGAAGATGTACTGGGATGGCGAGGAATCGCCTTCGGTAGTGGCGCCCCTCGGAGACTTCTTCTGCTGCGGGGGAGCTATTTCCAGTCGCGTAGACTCCCTCCCAATTGTTGTGGCGCCCAATTCCGGGTTCAACTCATTTATCGCGATGCCGTTCCGTTCGCACGCCCGGATTGTCATCGAAAGCCAGCATCCGGATGTCATCGAAGGCTTCTTCTACCAGGTGGATTGCACGCTCGGCGATGAGCTCGATGAATCGTCCGGCTACTTCCACGCACAGTGGCGCCGAAGTAATGGCGACCTCGGTAAGGGAAACGATCACGTCGTTCTCGAAAACATTAAGGGCAGCGGCGTTTACCTCGGCTCCTTCTTCACCCTGACTTCGCTGGAGCGTTACTGGTGGGGCGAGGGCGAGCTTAAGTTCTTCATCGATGGAGATGATAAATGGCCCACCCTCACGAGCACGGGCCTTGAAGATTATGTGGGTGGCTCCTGGGCATTCCAGGATGCTTTGCGGAAGGATCCAGAACCGATCCCTCAGACCTACTCGAGTCACTCATTCGGTTTCACGCGCGTCGACGTCAAGGACCGCTCGAAGTTCTCGAACTACGAGCACCGCATGCCTCCGCACTTCGATATGTACCGCTGGCACCTTCTTGATCCGATTTACTTCGCTGAGGATTTGCGCGTCACGCAGCAGATGATTGGCGACTGGGACAACAGCCTGTTCGAGCGCAATGACGACATCGCGAGCGTTGCCTACTGGTACCTCGACCATCCGACGGATGTGAGCGGCACAGTGGGCTCTGCCGAGGACCGCCGACCGCGCTAAGCCCCTTCCGCTCACCACTCCCGTGGAGCCGCCCCAAAGGTGCCCGTACGGGAAGGTACACCAAATGAGGTGCTGAGCCCGCTTGGGTTCGGCACCTCTTTCACGCCCACTCCGTGCCACAATGGTTTCGCCCCCTTCGCACCCCTCGAGGAAGGACCCCCGTGATCGCGACCCCGATTGACGCCACGCCTAATGTGAGCGGCGTTGCCGCGATGACTCCGCCGGGTTCGCTCGTGCGTGTGCGCGATGAGACGTGGCTCGTGACGTCGGTTGAGGAGACGTCGGACGGCGCGCTTTTCACGGTGCGCGGCGTGAGCGACTTCGTGGAGGGTATCGAGGCGCAGTTTTACGAGAGTCTCGACCGGATTGTCCCGGTGAATCCGCGTGAGGCGACGCTTGTGGGTGACGCGTCGCCGCACTATCGAAAGACTCGCCTGTGGCTCGAGTCGACTTTGCGGAAAACGCCCGTACCGATCGCGCATCCCGGCCTTACGGTGGCTCCGCGGATGCTCGCGGATGATCTCCCGTATCAGCGCGAGGCTGTCGAGGCGGCGCTCGACCCGGAGCGGCTGAGGCCGCGACTTCTGATCGCGGATGCGGTGGGTCTCGGGAAGACTCTCGAGATCGGCATGATTTTGACTGAGCTTATGCGCCGTGGCCGCGGTCGCCGCGTGCTGATCGTGTGCCCGAAACACGTGCTCGAACAGATGCAGCACGAAATGTGGGTGCGGTTCGCGCTGCCATTTGTGCGTCTTGATTCGCAAGGTGTGCAGGCGGTGAAGCAGAAGCTTCCGGCAACGAGTAATCCTTTTTCGTATTTCGAGAAGGTCATCATTTCGATCGACACGCTCAAGCAGGAGCGCTTCGTTCACGATCTTCGCTCGCACACGTGGGATGCGGTCGTCATTGACGAGTCGCATAACGTCACGAATCAGAGCACGCAGAACAATCAGCTCGCGCGCATTCTCGCGCCGAACACGGATGCGTTGATCCTTGCCTCGGCAACGCCGCACAACGGCAAGAATGAGTCGTTTGCGCAGCTCATGAGCCTTTTGGAGCCTACGAGCGTGAGCCCTCAGGGTGAGGTGGAAAAGGACACGGCGCAAAAGCTCATGATTCGCCGCCACCGGTATTCGGATTCGGTGAAGGACGTGGTGGGGGAGCGTTGGCAGCCGCGCAAGGACCCGGTGCTGACCCTCGCGGAGCCGTCGGAGGCGGAACGTGAGGTGGCGCTCGAGATTGCCCGCACGTGGACTCACCCAGGCGCGGCATGGGAGGAAGGCGAGAGGCCCGACGCTTCCATTGCGCTCCCTGAATCCTTCAGGGCTCCGTCGGCGACTGGCCGAAAGAACGCGCTGTTCCCGTGGGTGCTCATGGAAGCTTTTCTTTCGTCGCCGAGCGCGCTCGCGGAAAGCGTGAGCACGCGCCTTGCGAAGATCGAGGGGATCGATTCGGAGCCTGCGAAGGAGGAGTGCGAGGCACTCACGCGGTTGAAGAATCTTAATGATCGCTGCCTCGCGGGCAATCCGCTGCGATCGTCGGGGAAGTTCCAGAAGCTTATTGAGCTGCTCAAGGAGAAGGGCGTGGGCCCTGGCAGCGATGAGCGGATCGTCATTTTCGCGGAACGCGTGAAAACTCTCGAGTGGCTCAAGGATTCGATCGAGAAGGCGCTGAAGTTCAAGAAGGCCGCGAAGGGGCAGCCGTTTGGTCCGGTCACGATCATGCACGGCGGCCTGCAGGATTCGACCCAGCAGGCGATCGTGGAGAGCTTCAAGCAAAAGTCCTCACCGATTCGCGTGCTTGTGACGGGCGATGTCGCCTCGGAGGGCGTGAATCTCCACAGCCAGTGCCATGAGCTTGTGCACTACGACATTCCGTGGTCGCTTATTCGCCTTGAGCAGCGTAACGGCCGCATTGATCGCTATGGACAGCGCGTCTCGCCACAGATCACGGCGCTCCTTTTGGACCTCACGAGCGTTCCGGGTTCGGATGGCGACGTACGAATTTTGAAGCGTCTACTCGAGCGCGAGAACGAGGCCCACACGCTTCTCGGTGATGCGGCGAGTCTCATGGATAAGTACAGCGTGAGCGAGGAAAAGACTTCGGTGATCGATGCGCTGCGCGGCGCGAAGGACATCGACGAGGTGCTTCCCGAACCCGCACAAGCGTCAACCATGATCGAGAACCCGTTCTTGAGTCTCATCCTCTCGGGCAACGGTGCGGGCGGGCACGAGGAAGCGCATGGCCACCGCGCTGAGCGCGGGGCCGAGTTCGACACGGGTCTGTTCGATTCGGAGGAGGATTTCGTGCGCACGGGCCTCGCGGAGGTTTTCGGCGGAAACGAGCAGCGTGATCCATCGGCGGGCGGCGTGGGCCTTACGTATGATTCGCGCGAGTCGCTGCTTGAGTTCACGCCGCCGAGCGATTTGGTGCGTCGCCTCGAATTTTTGCCGCAGAGCTACGTGCGCGAGCGGGGCATCACCCACAGGATCGCGCTGACCTCGGATGCGAACGTTGCCAATGGTTCGCTCGCCCGAGCGCGCGAAGGGTCCGACGGCACCTTGTGGCCGGCCGTGCACTACCTTAGCCCGTTGCACCCCGTTGTGGAGTGGGTCGCGGATCGCGCGCTTGCGCGCCACGATCAGGGCACGATCCCGGTGATTAAGGCGAGCGTGGGCGAACCGTGGGTGTTCGCGCAGGCGCTGCTCACAGCGGAGAACGGGCAAGCGGTGCACACGGAACTTCTCGCCGTTGCCATGGATGGCGCAACTCCACGCGTGATGCGAGATGTGGATCCCGCGGAGCTATTTGAAGAGATTGGCCTCCGCCCAGATATTCCCGGCACCGAGGTGCGCGAGCCCGAACAGTACGCGGAGCTTCTCGCTGCCGCGCTCACGGAGGCTGAGCGCGAGGTGCGCGAGAGCATCATGCCGGCGATCGAACGCGCCGCCCGCGACCGCGCGGAGAAGCAGCGCAGGCGCCTTATGACGTGGGATGACAATGCAAAGCTCCACCCGAAGCAAACCCAGCTGTTTAGGCAAACAAGCTCCGCGGTGAAGAGCGAGAAAAGCAGCGTCGACAAACGCGTTCCGAAGCGTGAGTTCGTGAGGCCGCTGCTCGTCGCGGTTCCGCGCGCGTAGAAAAAACCGCCAGCCCACGCCGCAATCAGCAGCATTCGCGACCGTAGACATTTACCACTACCAGCATTCATCACGGGAAGTACCGAAGGAGCGAGGTCATGGCCGCATCAGATGCGCTCATCATCGTCGAAGATTGGATCTCCGAGCACTACTTCACGAGCGACGAGAAGTCAGGCTCGTACCTCGCGCGCGTGAGCGAGGTTGTGAAGCAGTGGAAGGCCGATGGCGACCCGTCGCCTCTCACGCGTTTCACGTCACGCCGCACGGAGCTCCTCGAGCTGTTCTTGCGCGCGCAGTCTCTCGCGTCGAGCGGCACGAACTCTCGCCGCGAGGACGACGAGCTCGCGGAGGCCTCGCTTGCGGTTGCGCGCTTCGTGCTGTTCATCGCGGGCTTTATAACCGAGGCGGGCGAGCCGATCGGCCGAGCCTTTAAGCGCCAGGGAACGGTGCACGCGCACCACGTGCTTGGCGACGGATCCCCGCTCATCCGCGTGGGGGATCGCAGCCTCGAGGAGCGTCCGCTGCTCATCGCGCTCGCGAAGGCTGCGACCTCGCACGAGGATGTCGTGAGCAAGAACGAATCGTCGCTCCTCGCACCCGTGACCCTCCACGAAGGCACGAGTGAGGAGGTGAAGATTGAGAGCGTCGCCGCGGCGTTCAGCCACGCTGCCATCCAGGAGAATGCTCCCGAGCTCATGCTCGCTCTTGCGGGCCGCTACGCGATTCTCACCTCGTCGGATCTGTGGCCCCAGGGCCGCTACCTCGTGATCGATCTTCAAACGGTCGCGGAGCGCAACGACACGAAAAATGGCGGCGAGGTGCAGCGAGCGCTCGTCGGCCTTGCCGCCGAATGCCTCGCTCCTGATTCCTCTGGCGAGCTGTGGTGGCGCGACACGCGTGAGAAGGCCGTCGAGAACGCGGTGGGCGTTTCAGCGGATCTGCGCGATGGCGTGCGCGCCTCGATCGAAGTCATCGCGAACGAGGTCGTGAAGCGCCGGCGAGAAGCCGGTCTGCCGCCTCTCGAGCAGAAGGACGCGCAGCCTCTCGCACTCGAGGCGCTGCGCTACCTGTATCGCATTCTCTTCGTGCTGCACGCCGAAGCGAACTCTGAGCTGGGCATACTCCCGGCGGGGCAAGCGGAGTACGCGGGCGGCTATTCGATCGATCGATTGCGCGAGATGACCCTGCGCCGGCTCGGCGGCGCGTCGGAAAACGGCACCTACCTCTTCGAGAGCCTCGAGCGACTCTTCACGCTTGTGAACAAGGGGCACATGCCCCGTGGCCCCGTGATCAAGCACGATGAGCAGGGTAATGAATATACGGCGCTCGCGGGCAGCACCCTGAGGTTCGAGAACCTTGAGGCGGATCTGTTCAGCGAGGATCGCACGGCGCGCATTTCGGAAGTGAAGCTTGGCAACGCCGCCCTCCAGAATGTGCTGCGGAACCTCATGCTCTCGAAGGAAACGAAGGGACGCGAGCGTGGCTTCATCTCGTATGTCGCGCTCGGCATTAACCAGCTCGGCGCGGTGTACGAGTCGCTCATGAGCTACCGCGGTTCGTTTGCCACGGAAGATCTCGTGGAAGTCGCGAAGGATGGCGACCCGAGCAAAGGCTCGTGGGTGGTGCCCGCGGCGAGCCTCGATGAGAGCCTCACCGAGCACCGCGTCATGGTGCGCGACGAATCGGGCGAGGAGCACGTGCGCCGCTATGCGCACGGCGAGTTCGTGTTCCGCCTTTCGGGTCGCGAGCGCCAGCAGAGCGCTTCGTACTATTCGCCCGAGGTGCTCACGCGCTTCACGGTGCGGCAGGGTCTCGAGGAACTCCTTGACCCGATCATTCCCGAGGGTGAAGGGGTCCCTGAGGGCGCCGCAACCCGAGAAGACACGACCTTTGACGGTACACGCGTGACTCGTCGCGTGACGAGCGCCGAGGAGATCCTGAGGCTGAGTGTGTGCGAGCCCGCGCTTGGCTCGGGCGCGTTCGCGATCGAGGCGGTGCGCCAGCTCGCGGAAGAATACTTGCAGCGGCGCCAGGCGGAGCTCGGCGAGCGGATCGACCCGGAGGAGTACCCGCGCGAGCTTCAAAAGGTCAAGGCCTACATTGCCCTGCACAACGTGTATGGCGTGGACCTCAACCCCACGGCGGTTGAGCTTGCTGAAGTGTCGCTGTGGCTCGATTCGATGTCGAGCGGTCTCAAAGCCCCGTGGTTTGGCCTTCGGCTCCGCGCGGGTAACTCTCTCATCGGCGCGAGGCGTGCGACGTATACGGCAGAGAACGTGCTGAAGGCGGGGGAGAAGGCGAAGAAGGACAAGGCCGAGCAGTCGGCCAAGAAGTCCCTCAAGGATCTCGTGGAGGGCGCGCCCGACCCGATTGCACGCGGTGCGCTTTCGAAGGGGGCGAATTCCGACGGTTCCTTCGGTTCCGTGAGCGGCCAAATCTTCCATTTCTTGCTCCCCGGTGAGGGCTGGGGCGCTGCCGGCGAAAGTAAAACCGTAAAACAACTTGCGCCCGAGGGTGCCAAAAACTTGCGAAAATGGGCGAGGAGCGTCAAGAGAAATCCCACGAAGGAGCAGGTCGCGAGGCTCGAGCGGCTCACGCAGCGCGTCGAGGAGCTCTTCTTGATCGCGTTTCGGCGCCTCGAGGTCGCCGAGGAGAACACGCGCCGCTCGATCGACGTGTGGGGCTTCGACGCCCCCGAGGGTGGAGCGATCACGCGCGCTGAGGTCGAGGCCTCGCTCGCGGATCGTAACTCCGCGTATCAGCGCGTGCGCCTCGTGATGGATGCGTGGTGCGCGCTGTGGTTTTGGCCCGTGGAACCCGAGGTGGGGGGCACGAGGCACGAGGGGGCGCGAGAGATCCCGGCGCTGCCCACGTTCGAGGAGTGGCTCTCTACGATCGAGAAGATCGTGGGCACGAGCTATCACGAAAAAATGGAAGCGGGTCGCAGCAACGCGAAGGAGAAGGCGCGTGTGCGCAGCGGCGGGTACCTTGGCGATTCGCGCGCAGCGTGGAACGCCCTTGACGCCGCCGAGGTGTTTTTCTCAGCGGACGGCGCCGCGAATCTCGACGCGCTCGAGGAGGAGACCCCGTGGCTCGCGCAAGCCCGCGAGATCGCGTGCGAACAGCGATTCTTCCACTGGGAACTCGAATTTGCCTCTGCATTTGAGCGCGGAGGGTTCGACTTTCAGGTGGGCAACCCTCCGTGGGTGCAGCCGAAGTTTGATGAAGAGGGAATCCTTTCTGACTTTGACCCATGGTGGGCGCTTGCTGGCAATCCTTCCGAGGCCGCCAAAAAAGACCGCCGAGAAAAGACGCTCGCAAAGCTCGGCGCTTTACCAGAGTTCCTCGCGGGAGCCGAGTCTGTCGCCGGTACAGGCAGTTTCGTAGGTAGTCAGTCCATGTATCCTGAGCTCAAGGGTGCCCATTCTGATCTTTACCGTACGTTCATGAGCCGGGCCTGGGCAAGTAGTGCCTCGAGCGGGGTCGTCACGCTCCTCCACCCTCCCACTCACTTTACGGACGAAGGGGCATATCTACTTCGCGGAGCAACATATCCTCGCCTTAGGCGACATTGGAGGATTCGAAATGAAATCGAACTCTTCCATGAAGTCGGTCATCCTGTTGAGTATTCGATGAACGTTTACGTTGCGCCAAAGAGGTATGAGTCGCTCGGGTTCCTTATGGCGATGGGTATTTTCCACCCTTCAACGATTGAGGGCTCGCTGCGGCACGACGGGAGCGGCCCTCTGCCGGGAAGCAAAGACGAGAACGGGAAGTGGAGCCTCGCGCCTCACCAGGGGCGTATTCTTACGATCGACATGGAGACTTTGCGTAGGTGGCACGAGGTTATGGAAAACGGCGATGATGAGATTCCCGTGCTTGAGAGCCGCATGCTCGCTGCTTCCAACGCGACGAGTATAGGGGTGCTCACCAAACTTGCACGCGGCCCAATAATCGGGAACCTAAACCCAATCTCCCATCATGGATGGCAAGAAACCAGTGCGAGACGTAAAGGATACTATGAACGAAAGTGGGGTTCGGGAGACTCCTGGAAAGATGCAATTCTCAAAGGGCCAAATCTTCACATCGCTAATCCGCTGTATCAATCGATTAACCGCACGATGGCAGGAAAAGGTGATTATACCAAAGTTGACCTCGAAGAGTTAGCATGTGGAAAACTTCCCGTGACCGAGTACAAGCCGGTCTACGTTATGGAAGAAAACGGACAGAGAGATGAGCGACGCTACGACGCTGCTTATGGCGACTGGGTTCTTGAGTGCGACGATAACGGCAAGCCCACGAAAACAACGCGTGTGCGCGACCACTACCGAATTATGTGGCGGCGTAGAGCGGGCAACCGACAATCCGTGCGTACCCTCATTTCCTCAATCATGCCACCGGGCTCGGCACACGTACATCCGATCGTTTCTATGGGGTTCGTGGATGATGAAGGAAATGACATTTTGCGAAGTCTTGGGCTAGCGCAAGCAGCGATGAGCTCACTTCTTAGCGATTTATTCATTCGATCAACCGTTTCGAACGATATCTACCTTACCTCGGTTGAACGCACCCCCGCGATTCCCGGTAATCATCCACTTGCTCCTCCGGCGCTCCTGCGCGTGCTACGGCTCAATTGCCTCACGAGCGCCTATGCGCAGTTGTGGAACGAGATTGCCGAAACGGAATACGACGCATTTCGCGGCGATGCGTGGGCGGGCGGGCAGAGCCGCCCGGACCGTCCCGCGCTCGGCGACGTGCCGCGCGAGTGGGACGAGACCGTGCCGCTGCGCCGAGACGAGGACCGACGCCAGGCGCTCGTGGAGCTCGACGCGATCATGGCGCACGTGACGGGCGTGAGCATCGATGAACTCGCGACGATCTACCGCACGCAATTCGATGTGCTGAGGAACTTTGATCATGGCGAGGTCAAGGACGCTTACATCTTCGACGCACACGGCCGGCAGATCCCCTCCGCGCTTCGCGGCGCATGGAAAAAGGCCGGGAGGCCCGAAACCGAAGCCGAGCAAGGGGCCTTGGATGCTCAGGCACGCACCGTGGCTCACCCCGGAAGCGGCGTGGAATACACGTATGAACTGCCGTTCCGTATCCTTGATCGCGAGGCCGATATGCGAGAGGCCTACGCCGCCTTCGCGCGCCGCTACCACCTGTAGCGCGCGGCGGCACGCGCACAACCGAGACGACGAGGCACGAGATGAGCGAGCTCCTTCCCGCGCTCCAGGCAAACGACCTGCGCAGGGCGATCACCGACTATGTCACGACGGCGATCGCCCTCACGGAGCCTTCCGTCGAACAAGCCCTCGCTGCCTTCCTCGAACATGACACCGCGGGCATCTTCGATGGCCCCTACGTGCGCACACGCCTGCCCTTCGTTAGGGCCGAAGAAGCGCCCGTACCGCCACTTCCCACGCTCCCCGCGTGGTTCACCCCGTATGCCCACCAGGCTGCAGCCTTCGCGCGCCTCTCCACGAACTCCGCACTCGACGGCGCGCGAGACAAGCATGGCTTCCGCCTCCCCGCACCCACCCTCGTCACCACCGGAACGGGCTCCGGAAAAACCGAATCATTCCTCTTTCCAATCCTCGACCACGCCGTCCGCGCGCGCGAGGCCGCACGCAAAGAGGGCAGAAACGCGGGCGGCGTCAAGGCGCTCATTCTCTACCCCATGAACGCCCTCGCGAACGACCAGGCGGCGCGCCTCGCGAAAACCATCACGAGCAACCCCGCCTACGGCGAGGTCACGGCCGCGCTCTACACGGGCGAAGCCTCCGTGACCTCTCGCACCCAGGTCGATGCCGAAGGACTCATCACCGAGCGCAACACGATCCGCTCCGAAGCCCCTGACATCCTCCTCACCAACTACAAAATGCTCGACCAGCTGCTGCTTCGCGAAGCCGACCGCGAGCTGTGGGCGGCAAGCGCCGAAACCCTGCGCTACGTGGTGCTTGACGAATTCCACACCTACGATGGCGCGCAGGGCACCGACGTCGCAATGCTCCTGCGCCGCCTGCGCCTTCTGCTGAACCGCCTCGCACCCGGCGCGGTCCACTACGCCCCCGTCGCGACCTCGGCAACCCTCGGCGATGGCGATGCCGGTGACTCGATGCTTACCTTCGCCACCGCCGTGTTCGGCGAGAGCATCGAGGCTTCTGCGGTCGTGGGCGAGAGCCGCCAAAGCCTCGAGGAATTCGGGCAAGCGTCGGAACTGAGGCTGCGCGCCCTTACCGAGCAGGTGCGCCCCACCCGGCCCGGCGCCGAGGCCGTGCGCGAACTCGCGCGCACCTACCTCCACCCAAACTCCGATCGAAGCCCAGAAGACCTCACGCGCGCCGTGCTGAACGCCCTATGGAGCACGGACGGTGACCTCGAAAGCTTCGCCCGCGCCCACGACCTGAGTGAGGCGGACCTCCTCACCGCCCACCCCCTCGTGCGGGCAATCCTCGACCACACACGCGAAGCCCAACCCACGCGAGCCCTCGCCGAGCGGCTCCTGCCCACGCTCGCCCCCAACACACGCCTCCAGCACGATGCGCTTACCCTCCTCCTTGCCGCCCTCAGCCACGTGCGCGCACAGCTGAGCCAGGGCGATCCCGCGAACCGCAACGCATTTCCCACCCTCGAAATCCACACGTGGATCCGCGAAGTGAGCCGCATCAATCGCGTTGTGGCGACCGCCCCGCACTTCGCGTGGGGCGATGACCGCGGTCGCGTGAGCAACGACGAACTCGAAGGAACCCTGCAACTACCCGCAATCTTCTGCCGCCACTGCGGACGCTCCGGCTGGGCCACGCGCGTCACCAAAGCAAGCAACGCCTTCGAAAGCGACGTGAACAAGATCCGCCGCGCCTCCCTCGTGGGTGACGAGGGCTACCGCCCACTCCTCCTCGACACCCCCGACGCGCGCGGCACCGGCGATCCCTCCTCGATCGGCGCGAGGCTCTACCTCAACATCGAAACTCACACCCTCGAAATTACCGAACCCGACGACGCGAGCGACGAAGACTCGGGCGCGATCATCCCCGTTCTCACCTACGGCGGCGCCAAGGTGGGGGAGAGCGTGCGGAACTCGACGTGCCCCGCGTGCGAACAAGCCGAGGGAATCCGATTCGTGGGAAGCGCCGTGGCGACCTTGCTTTCGGTGTCCCTCACCTCGCTTTTCGGCTCGCGTGCCCTCGACGCGAACGAGAAAAAAGCTCTCGTGTTCACCGACTCTGTGCAAGATGCGGCCCACCGCGCGGGCTTCGTCGAATCGCGAAGCCACGCGATGACCTACCGCTCCGCGATCCTCGACGCGTTGACGAGCGAAAACGCCTCGATCGTCGAGATCTCCGAGCGCATGATCGCGCGTGCGAAAGCCCGCGACGACGGCGGCGCCGCGCGCTACCGACTGCTCCACCCCGAAATCGTCGATGCGAACGACGTGCGAGCCTTCTGGGCTGAGCATGCGCCGGGGAGCGGGCGGCGTTATAGCGAAAAACAGCGCGAGAGGGCCGAGCGAAAGGTCGCGAAACGACTCACGTTCGACCTTGCCCTCGAGTTCGGCCGCACGGGCCACGTGGGTCGCACCCTGCTCGTCACGGGCGCCGCGCACGCGGGCGTTGCCGTGAGCGATGACGAACTCGAAGCCGCGGCAGCGGTGGCGTTCGCGAAGAGCGGCGTGGGAGCGAGCGCCTTGATTGAGGGGTTCAAAAGTTTCGGCGGTACCCGCGAGCAGCGTGGGCGCGGCACATCACGCGAGGCGATGTGGGTGCGCGGCGTGCTCGAGCGTCTCCGGATTCGTGGCGCGATAAGCCACGAGTGGTACGAGAAGTTCCGCACGCGCGACGGCAAGCGGATCTGGATCTGGGGTAGGCGGCCCGAAAGTGCGATCATGCCAGCCTTCCCCAAGGGCCGCGGAGCCGCGGGTTTCCCGGCCTTCGGAGCGCTCGCGGAAAAGAGCGAATTCGACTCGGTCAGTAGTAGCCAAAGCTGGTACCTCGATTGGACGAGGCGGGCCCTTAAGCTATTTCGCCCAGAGGCGGCCTCGCTCGTGCGGCCACTCTTCGAAGCGCTCGCCGCGCACGGGATCCTCGATGCGGTGCGCGCCGAGCGTGGCGCGGTGACGTACGCGCTCGTGCCAGAGCGGCTCGTGGCGCGTCGAGCAGCTGCCGTCGAGCAGGGTGGTGAGACCCCGAGCCTCACGTGCACGACGTGCGGCGACACATTCCTCGGCCTCGAAGCGGCGCTTACGTCCTTCACCGGCGGGCCGTGCATGCGCGCCCGCTGCGCGGGAAACCTCGAGCCGAGCGCGATCGGTGAAAACTACTACCAGAGCCTTTACCTTTCCGACATGCGCCGCGTGATCGCGCGTGAACACACCTCCCTCCTCGAAACCGAGGAGCGCCTCGACTACGAGCAGAAGTTCAAGGAATCCGCCTCGAGCCCCGGCGCCCCCAATGTTCTCGTGGCGACGCCGACCCTCGAGATGGGTATCGACATCGGCGACCTCTCGACCGTCATGCTCGCCTCCGTGCCGCGCACCGTCGCGAGCTACCTTCAGCGCGTGGGCCGCGCCGGGCGCCTCACGGGCAACTCCCTCAACGTCACTTTCGTGCCCGTGCGCGGTGGGCTGAGCGCGTTTAGCAGCAACCCCCTCAGCATGATCAACGGCACCGTGCGCGCCCCCGGCGCCTACCTGAGCGCCGAAGAGATCCTGCGTCGCCAATACCTCGCCTTCCTCATGGACCTCCTCGCGGGCGATGCTCGCGTAGAAAAACCCGCCTACGGCAGCCCCGTGCTCGCGAAAACCGGGCCCGGATCGTTCCTCGGCGCCGTGATCGAAGTGGCGCGCGAGCGCGGTGAGCGGCGCGTTGAGGAATTCCTCAGCGCCTTTTCCGTGGCCGAGCGACCGTGGGAGGGCCTCACTGCCGAGGCACTCGACGCATTTCGCGCGTGGGCGCTTCCCGCGGATGGCAAGCACGGCCTCGAGGCGAGCATCAATAGCGCCGCGGAGCGCTGGAAGATGGAGCGCGAAGAGCTTGTGCGGCGCCGACAGAAACTCACCGAGAGCCTTGCGAGCCTCGAATCACTCGCGCTCGATACAGCCGAGCAAGCCGAGGAGAACAAGGCGCAGCTGAGCTCTGAGCTCTCCCTCCTCACGCTCGAAGAGGAAAAACTCGGGATCGCCTCTCCTGCTGAGGGGGAAGACGAGGAGCTCGATATCGAGGGCGAAAAGAAGCGCCTGCGCGGCCAATCCGGGCGCCTTCGCCGCGAAATCGCCGAGCTCGACCACAGCCACTGGATTAGCGTTCTCGAACGCTTCGGTCTCCTGCCGAACTACACGCTCGTGGACGACTCCGTGACGCTTGACGCAACCCTCATTTGGCAAGACGACAACAAGAAGTGGCGCCACGAAAACGAAACCTACGACCGTGCCGGAAGCGCGGCCCTGCGCGACCTTGCCCCAGAATCACGCTTCTACGTGCACGGCAAAGCCCTTACGATCGACACGATTGATCTCGGTACCGACGGCAGCAACCGCACGCGCGTGGCCGTGTGCCCGGACTGTTCGCACCAGGTACCAATCGAACAGTACGCTCCTGAAACATGCCCCGCGTGCGGGCAACCGGGCATTTCCGACGCGAGCCAGCACCTCACCGTCGTGGACCTTCGCAAGGTGTACTCGACCATGAAGCGCTCGCACGCCGTCATCTCCGATGCGGACGATGACCGTGCAATGAAACGCTACGAAGAGCGCATCCTTGTGGACGTCTCGAACGCCGAGATTCGCGACTCGTGGCACGAGACCGCGTTCGGTATGGGCTTCACCTTCTACCGCGCCGCGCGCCTTACGAGGCTGAACCTTGGCCAGCCCACCGAGGCCTCGGCGACCCTTACACTTGGAGGGCTCACCGCACCCGTTGAAGGGTTCGTGGTGTGTAGCGAATGCGGGCATGTGGACCCCGATACGAGCGACAACAAGCCCTCCGAGCACCAGGCGTGGTGCTCTCTGCGCCGCGAGCACAAAGGCAAGAACACGAGCATCGTTCTCGCGCGCGACATAGTGAGCGAAGCCGCCGCCCTGACCCTCCCCACGTTCCTTCGCCAGGAAAAACCCGATTCGGAGGAGCTTGCAGGCTTTGGCGCCGCACTTCTTCTCGGTATTGACCGCCTCTTCGGCGGAAGCATCGCGAACATCGCGATCGACATCGTGGGCGACCCCACCGGCGGGCCCGGCGAGAAAACCCCGGCGCTCCTCCTGCACGACACCGTTCCGGGCGGCACAGGGTATCTTGCCGAACTCGCGATTGCCCAGGGTGCGCGCCGTGTGCTCGAGGCAGCCCGCGAAGCCCTCGCAGAATGTGCGTGTGCCGACGGTTGCCCCGCGTGCATCGCCGCCTTCCCCGGAGGGCGCACCGCGCGCAAAACAAAGGTGCTCCTCACCCTCGAGAAAATCCTCCACGTGAGCGCCGAAGCCCCCGAGGGCACGGATTGGGCGATCAAGAATGGGCGCGAACGAGGAGGCCTTGCCGTCAAGGGCTTCAGCGGCGACTCGAAGTTTGAATCCCGCTTCCGCGCCCTCCTCGTGGAGGCATGGGAAAAGACCCCTGGCCTTCAGGTCACGAGCCGCTCCACCAATACGGGCGAAGAAGTGCGTATTACGACGCCTCAAACGGCATTCACGCTCAGTACCCGCACGCGCGTGGGCCCCGCCGAACCTGACTTTGTGCTCACATGGGGTGGAAGCGATATTCAGGGAATTGCCGTATTCACCGACGGCGAGCAATACCACGCGAGAGCCGCGCACAATCGCCTCGCCGATGATGCAGTGAAACGCCAGGCGCTGCGCGACATGAACTACTGGGTGCTCTCCTCCGCCTGGGACGACCTCGAGGAATTCGAAAAGACTCACGGTCTTAATCAAACCTCCGCTAACTCCTCGCGCACCCAGCGCGCAGCCACACAGCCGCCCTTCTTCATCAACAATGCCGTGCTGAGTGCGTGGGTGAACGCGCGGCAACTTCCGCCTGAGGCGACCACGCTCATCGGTGGCTCGGCGCTCGACATACTCTTCCACGTGGTCGCGAGCGGAAACCTCGACGTGCCCCGCGCCATGGGCAAAGTGATGCCGTTCCTCATGTCTAGCGGGACGGCATTCATCGAAAGCGACGTGAGCGGCTTCGAATCTGCCGCGAGAGCGTTGCTCGAGAGCAAGGAGCGAAGCAGCGAGGTCGTTGTGGAAAACCCGGCCCTCAACTCGGCGTTTTCCTCCGTGATCCGTAGGGGCGCGTTGCTTGCCTTTGCGACTCAACGAGCCGCCGAGGAGCGAAGCGGCATCATGGCCGTGCTCGACGATACGCCGAACGCCCTCGAAGAATCGGGCTTCAGCGAGCAGTGGCGCGCGTGGCTGCGCCTCTCGAACCTTGCGCAAACGATGCCGGAGCACGTGCGCTTCACGATGACCACAACGAGCCTGATCCGGGGCGATAGAGCGAAGGCAGGCGTCGGAACCGGGGCAGTAGCGGGTGCCGAATCCGCGGACCGCCGTGGTGCTCGCGCCGGAGAGCCGGGCGCTCCGGGCTCCGCCATCGCGCCCGTACCGGCCGATGCTTCGAGCGCTGCCCCCGCGCCCTCCCGTACCCCGTCGTCCACTCCATCCTCCGTCGCGCCCGTGCCCCCCGAGTGGCAGGAACTTCTCGATGAAGCCCTGACCGATACTGAGGGCCGTGTGCTTCGAGACCTCGCCACTCGCGGTGTTTCCCTCCCCGCGCAAGGTGAGGAAATCGAAGGCATCATCGTGGACCTTGCGTGGCTCGATGACGAGATCGCCTTCGTGGCCGATGAGCTCGACGCCGGGTCTCGTGCGGAACTCGAGCAGGCCGGCTGGCGTGTGATCGATGGAAGCGAAGACGACACCGCAGCTGCCCTGCTTCTCGCGTTGAAAGGTGAGCGCCCATGAGCTCGATGCTGTACATCCCGCCGACATTCTTTACGTCCGTACCGAAGCAGGTCTCGGCACAAACCACCGAAACCCTCCGCAAGCTCCAGGAATCTGCCGACCTGCCGGGCCTGCACGTCGAACCCATGCAACAGCCCGCCGACGCGCGTGTGCGCACAGTTCGAGTGAACGACCAATTTCGCATGGTCGTGTTCAAGATCGATAACCCCGACGGCGGCGAGCCCACGTGGATCCCCACGGGCGTGTACAACCACGACGACGCGATCAAAATTGCTCGCTCATCCGTGTGCACGCTCAACCCCGCGACAGGAATCCCTGAGATCCGGTCGAACGGGGACTCCGAAGCGGATTTCGAGGCGCGACTTCGCGCCCACACCGCGAAGCTTGAGGCACGGCACAAAGCCGAACTCGCCGCCGCGCGCTCACATATACCCGAAGGAACCGAGCACACCCCGCTCGAGCACTACGACGCCGCGCATCTCGTGAGCGACCTCGGCATCGATCACGACCTCGCCTACGCCGCCGTCAAAGCAAACGAAGCACAGCTCGAAGCGCTTATTGACGCCGCTGAAATTCCTTGGCAAGCCGAAGCGCTCCTCGCGCTCGCCGTGGGGGATCCGTTCGCCGTCGTTCTCGAACGATACTCGGCAGCGCCGGCCAATGAGGCGCGCAAGGAAGGCGAAGTGGCGTCGGACCGTGCTCTCCTCGAGGCCCTCGCAACCGACACCGCCCGCAGCAACTTTGCCGTGTTCACGAGCGATGACGACCTACAACGCGTGCTTGAGAGCGGCGACTTCGAGGCATGGCGGCTCTTCCTCCACCCCGAACAACGGCGCTACGTCACGCTTCACACAAACGGCCCCTACCGCCTCACGGGCGGCGCCGGAACCGGCAAAACCGTGGTGCTCGTGCACCGCACCGTGGAGCTCGCGCGTCGCAACCCCGAGGCGCGCATCATTGCGACGACCTTCACAACGAACCTTGCCGAACAGCTGCGCGCTCATATTCAGTCACTCGACCCCGACGTGCGCATCGCCGAAAATCTTGGCGATCCCGGCATCTTCATCGCCAACGTTGACCAGCTCGCGACCCACATTGTGCGGCCCGGCGCTGATCTCTCCGAGGCGATGCGCGAGGTTCTTGGTTGGTCGAGCGATGTTCCCCGCGTGCGCACCAATGAGAACGCCGCGTGGAGCGATGCGGTCGCGACCGCGAGCCTGCGGACACCGATCGAAGGCGTGCTTGAAGAAGTTCCGTTTCTCACCACCGAGTACGCGAGCGTGGTTCTCCCGTTCGCCCTTACGAGTGCCCACGAGTACATGCGCGCCTCGCGCAAGGGGCGTGGTGCCAAACTCGGCCGGAAGCAGCGCACGGCAATGTGGAACATCATCGAGGCATTTCGCGACAGCGGACAGCTTGCGGATGAGGTGACCTTCACCGAGCGCATCGCGATTGCTACACGCATGCTCGACCTGCACGCCGAAAAGAATGGTCGCGTTGCCGACCACGTGCTCGTTGACGAAACGCAAGACCTTGACCCCGTGCGCCTCATGTACTTGCGTGCACTCGTCGCCGAGGGGCCCGACGACATGTTCCTCGCGGGCGACGAACACCAGAGGATCTACTCGACCGCTGTGCGTCCGAGCCACTACGGCATCAACATTCGCGGGCGCTCGCGCCGCCTCCGGCTCAACTACCGCACCACAGCACAAAACCTCGACCTCGCGCTGTCAATCCTCGACGGCGGCGACTACTCGGGTGCCCTCGACAGCGATGAGGCGGGAAGCGATGAGCTCACGACGCGGCACGGCACCTATCGCTCCCTCATGCGCGGCCCCGCTCCCGAATTTTTCGGAGCCGAAACGCTGAGCGAGGAGTGCGACCATGTTGCACACGTTCTCCGGGCGTGGCTTGAGGACATGGGCGAGGACGAGCACGCAAGTCCCCGCATCGGCATTCTCACGCGTACAAAAACGCAGCGCGATAATCTCGTGCGCGCGCTCGAGGAACGCGATTTGCGCGTGCAGAACATTGATCGCGGCGGCTACCTCAACTCTCGGCCTGCGGTCATGACCCTCCACCGCTCCAAGGGCACCGAGTTTGAACGCGTGATCCTCTTCGGTATCGACGACCAGCACGTGCCTTACGCCGTGCGGGGATACAACTTCGATCCTGACGGGCACAATGAGGCGATGCTCCGCGAACGCTCCCTGCTGTACGTGGGGGCGACTCGAGCCCGCGAACGCCTCCTCGTCACCTGGACGAGGCAGCGCAGCGCCTACCTGCCGCGCTGACGCTAGCTGCCAAGCACGAAGCGGTGGCCGAGGCCCGGCTCGGTGAGGAAGTAGCGCGGGGCGGAGGAATCTTCCTCGAGTTTCTGGCGGATCTGCGACATGTAGACGCGCACGTAGCCGGCCTCGTTCGTGTATTCGGGGCCCCACACGTTCTCGAGCAGTTCGTCCTTGCGCACGAGCTGATTGGGGTGGCTCACGAGGTAGCTCACGATGCCCCACTCGTGCGGGGTGAGGCGCGCCGGCGTGCCGTTGACGGTCGCGGTTTTTGCAGCGAGGTCGATCGTGAGGCGCCCGTCGGTGGTGGTCACGACGGGGGAGGGGGAGCCCGACGTTCGCCGCCTGAGGTTGGCGCGCAAACGCGCAAGGAGCTCCCCGAGCGCGAAGGGTTTGGTCACGTAGTCATCGGCGCCGCGATCGAGCGCCTCGATCTTCGTGTGGGTTTCGTGGCGGGCGGTTACGACGATGATCGGGACGTCTGACCAGCCGCGGATCCCGTCGATGACGTCGAGCCCGCTCATGTGCGGGAGGCCGAGGTCGAGGAGAACGGCCTCGATTGGGTTGTCGGCGGCCATGACGAGCGCCTGCTCCCCGGTCGTTGCCGTGAGCACCTGGTATTTGCGGGCCGTGAGGTTCACGGTCATGGCCCTGGCCAGTGCCGGATCGTCCTCGACGATGAGAATCATGACGCGCTCCCAACGGTGGTGGTCTCGTGAGCGGGGGTAGGTGCACTGTCGGCGGCGGCTGGGGTGATCGTGAGCGGCAGTGACAGCACCATTGTGAGCCCACCTCCCGGAGTGTCGTCGGCGGTGAGGGTGCCGCCCACGCCTTCCGCGAGCCCGCGCGCGACCGCGGCGCCGAGGCCGAGCCCGTGGCTGTTCGTCGTGTCACCGAACCGCGTGAAGGGCGTGAACAGGCGCGCCTTGCTCTCCTCAGTGAGGCCGGGCCCGTAATCGATCACGCGAATGAGGATACGCTCGCCATCCTGTGTCGCGTCGATCGTGACTCCCGCGTCGGTGTGTTTGGCCGCGTTGCTGATGAGGTTTTCGAGCACGCGCTCCATGAGCGCCGCATCCGTCGTGATCGCCGGTAGCTCGCGCGGAACGCGCACCTCGAGCGAAGGCGGCACGAGGGAGGGGTCCATGTGGTGGAGGGTCTGGGCAACCAGCTCGGCGGGTCCGACGGTGACTACCTTAACCTCGAGCTTATTCGTGTGAATGCGCGACATATCCAGGAGGTCCGCGACGATCCGATCCAGCCTGTCCGAGGACGATTCGATCGTGCGCAGAAGCTCCACCTGGGCGTCGCGGGGAAGATCAACATCGTCGAGGAGGAGACCGGAGACGGCCGTTTTAATCGTCGCGAGCGGGGTGCGAAGGTCGTGCGAGACGGCCGTCAGAAGCGCCGTGCGCACGGAGTTCGCGGCCTCGAGCTGCCGGGCCTGCGTACGGGCCCGGTTGAGCTGCGCCTGGGTCATGAGGCTCACGAGCCGGCCCGAATAGGCCTCGAGGAGTTGCTGCTCGCTCGACGTGAGCGGGCGGCCAACGAGGGCGAGAACGTGCTGGTCGTCGAGCGAAAAGGCTTCGTCGGCGAGCGTGACCGATTCGATCGGGATGCCTACTTTGTACTCGGGCACGAGCGCCGTGCCCTCGACGGTGGCGAGGGCGACGCCATCCTGGCCGAACGTCGTGGCGATCTGTTCGAGGATCTGCTGGATCCCGATGCCGTCGCGGATCACGGAGCGGGCAAGCTCCGTCATGAGCTGCGCGTGCCGGCGCGCCTCCTGGGACTCGCGCTGGCGGCGCACAGCGCCATCGACGACCTGGGCGACGAGGACCGCGACGAGCACGAACACGATGAGCAGGAAGATGTTCTTCGGTTCCGTGATGGACAGCGTGTGCGTGGGCGCGGTGAAAAACCAGTTGAGCAAGAGCGCGCCGCCGATGGCGGTCGCGAGGGCCGGCCACAGGCCACCCACGAGCGCGACGACGACGGAGGCGAGCACGAAGCTCATGATCGCCGTGGACAGGTGCGCCGTGGGATCGCCGAGCGCGAGGTTCGCGAGGGTGACGACGATCGTAAGGACGGTCGCGAGTGCCCAGCCCGTCGCGAGCCGCGCGGGGGAGAGGCTCGTGGGCGGCGCGGGAGCCGACCAGTGCGTGGCGGGCGGGTCCACGGCGACGATATGCACGTCGATGTCGCCGGCACCGTCGATAATCGCGGCGCTCGTGGACCGCATGAGCAGCCGCTGGGCGAAGCCCTGACGCGAAGCGCCCACAACGAGCTGGCTCGCGTTCACGGTCGTGGCGAAATCGAGGAGCGTGCGCGGGACGTCATCGCCCGAAAGTACGTGCCACGAGCCGCCGAGAGATTCGGTAAGGGAGCGCGCCTCGCTCATCTGCTCGGGCGACATGCGCGGCGGGCCATCCGCCGCGAGGACGTGAACGACGAGGAGCTCGCGGCCGGCGATGCGCCCCGCGATGCGGCGGCCACGGCGAATGAGCGCGGCAGTCTTCGGGCCGCCGCCCACGGCCACGAGAATCCTCTCGCGCGCCGCCCACGGCTCCTTGATGCCCTCCTCGCTGCGGTACTTCTCGAGACCATCGTCGACCTGATCGGCGAGCCACAAAAGCGCGAGCTCGCGAAGCGCCGTGAGGTTCCCCTTGCGGAAGAACTTGCTGAGCGCCGCATCCACGGTCGCGGGTCCATACACCTGCCCCTGCCGCAGCCGCACGCGCAGCGCATCGGGGCTTAAGTCGATCAGCTCGACCTCCTCCGCTTCGCGAAGGACCGGATCGGGAATCGTCTCGTTTTGCACGTGGCCCGTAACGTTCGTGACCACGTCGTTGAGGGACTCGAGGTGCTGAATGTTCACGGTCGAGATGACATTGATGCCCGCATCGAGCAAGCGGTGAACATCCTGCCAGCGCTTCGCCGTCGTATCCTCGCCGTGCACGGTGTGAGCGAGCTCATCCACGAGAACGACGTCGGGCTTGCGCTCGATAATCGCCGGAACATCAAGTTCGTCATACGTCGAACCGCGATAGCTCACCCGCCGAGGCGGAATCACCGGCAGCCCCTCAAGCCTCGCGGCGGTCCCCGAACGTCCGTGGGTTTCAACGACGCCCACGACGACGTCCTCCCCGCCCTTCAGGCGGTCATGGGCCTCCTCGAGCATCGCGCAGGTCTTACCTACGCCGGGGGCAGCCCCCAGATACACCTTGAGTGCACCGCGCACCGTGTTCATGTCAGTCCTTCGCCGCAAGCAGGTCGAGGTTCAGCTCATTGACGTTGACGACCTCTTCACCTGCAAAGCCGAGGGTTCGACCCTGGGTGTGCTTCTTGACGAGCTGCGCAACAGCCGACCGCGAAAGCCCCGAGTTCTTCGCCACTCGTTCGATCTGGAGGTGAGCATACTCCGGGCTGATGTGTGGATCGAGACCGGAACTGCTCGCGGTCACCGCATCCGCGGGGACAACTGCCTCGTCAACACCGTTCTCGCGGGCGATAAGGGCGCGCTGCTCAGCGACCTGAGCGGTGATCTCCTCACCGACAGGGCTCAAGTTCGAGCCGCCCGAAGCCAAACCGTCGTAGTCGCCCGCCGACATCCGGGGGTGGAACAGGGCGGGATCCTTCGACGTGTCCTGAGCGATCAGGGACGACCCGACGGTGCGGCCATCGAGGCTCATCATGGAACCGTCGGCATTGTGAGCGAACGCCCGGCCCGCGACCCACACGGCCGCCGGATAAAACAGGCCAAGCACAACGAGAAGGGCAAGTAGAACGCGCGTGGAGCGCCACACGGCGGAGACGATGCCCGAGAGTGTCGAGTTCATGAGTTTTCCAATCGAGAGAAAAACGACAGTGGTGGTGGGGCCGAGCCGGAGAGGTCACTCAAAGCGTTGCCCTCGCGGCTCGGCCCTCATGGTTAGATCCCGGGAATGATGCTCACGACAAGGTCGATGAGCTTGATCCCGATGAACGGAACGATGAATCCGCCAAGGCCATAAATGAGCAGGTTGCGGCCGAGGAGCTGGTTCGCAGAACCCGGTCGATACTTCACGCCCTTGAGCGCGAGAGGAATGAGCGCAACGATGATGAGCGCGTTGAAGATCACGGCCGAGAGGATCGCCGACTCGGGTGAACTCAGGCGCATGACGTTGAGCAGATCGAGGCCGGGGAACACGCTCACGAACATCGCGGGAACGATCGCGAAATACTTCGCAACGTCGTTCGCGATCGAGAACGTCGTGAGAGCGCCGCGCGTGATGAGAAGCTGCTTGCCGATCTCAACAATCTCGATGAGCTTGGTCGGATCCGAATCGAGATCGACCATGTTGCTCGCTTCCTTCGCGGCCTGCGTGCCCGTATTCATGGCCACGCCGACGTCGGCCTGCGCAAGCGCCGGAGCGTCATTCGTGCCGTCACCGGTCATCGCGACCATGTTGCCGCCGCGCTGCTCACTGCGGATCAACGCGAGCTTATCCTCGGGCTTTGCGCCCGCGAGATAGTCGTCAACACCGGCCTCTTTCGCGATCGCACGCGCCGTCAGCTCGTTGTCGCCCGTAATCATGACGGTGCGAATGCCCATCTTGCGAAGGTGCGCGAAGCGCTCCGTCATGCCTTCCTTGATGACGTCCTTGAGGTGCAGGCTGCCGAGCACGCGGCGGGCCCCGGCCTTCTCTTCGGCCACGACAAGAGCCGTGCCACCGTCGGAAGAAATCTCCCGCACAGTGTCGTTGACATCCTCCGTGGCGGTCCCGCCCTTCGCGGCGACCCACTTGAGGATCTCGGAAGCCGCGCCCTTGACGATGCAGTGCTCGGGGGTGCGCTGCACGCCGCTCATGCGCGTTTCTGCGCTGAACGGGATGAACTCGGCGTTTCGATATTCGCTTTCGGGAATCGGGCCCACGCCCATGGTCGTCGTCGCGAACTCCACGATCGAACGACCCTCGGGGGTCTCGTCCGCGAGAGAGGACAGTAGCGCGCCGTAAGCCATCTCGTTCTCGCTCACGCCCTGGGCGGGAATGAACGCGCTCGCCTGGCGATCACCCACCGTGATCGTGCCGGTCTTGTCCAACAGCAGAGTCGTCACGTCGCCAGCGGCCTCGACCGCGCGGCCCGACGTCGCCATGATGTTGCGGCGCATGAGCCTATCCATGCCGGCGATACCGATCGCCGAAAGAAGCGCGCCGATCGTCGTGGGGATGAGGCACACGAGCAGGGCGATGAGAACCTCGATCGGCTGCTTCGCGCCCGCGTAATCGGCCATGGGGACGAGCGTCGCGACGACGAACAAGAAGATGAGCGTGAGCACCGAAAGGAACGCCGAAAGGGCGATCTCGTTCGGGGTCTTCTGCCGCTGCGCGCCCTCGACGAGGTCGATCATGCGGTCCACGAACGTGTTGCCCGGCTCCGAAGTGATGCGCACTTCGATCTCGTCCGAAAGGACGCGCGTGCCGCCCGTGACCGCCGAACGGTCGCCGCCGCTTTCGCGGATCACGGGAGCGGATTCACCCGTAATCGCAGACTCATCGACCGTCGCGGCGCCCATGACGACATCGCCATCGCCCGGGATCGTCTCGCCGGCACACACCACGACGATGTCGCCGGGGCGAAGATCCGCAGCGGGCACTTCCTCGATGCTTCCATCCTCGCGGCGCACGCGGCCCACGGCCGCTGTTTTCGCGGAACGGAGCGCATCGGCCTGCGCCTTACCTCGCCCCTCGGCAACGGCCTCGGCGAGGTTCGCGAACACGACCGTGAGGAACAGCCAGATCGCGAGCGAGAACACGAACACGCTCGGCTTGAAAAAGCCCACGATGATCGTGATGAGCGCGCCCATCTCGACGATAAACATGACGGGCGTGCGCACCATGTGCGCGGGGTTCAACTTGCGCAGCGCCTGCGGGAGCGCCTTGGCAAGAGAGCGCGGCGTGAAGCCTGATCCGGAATTCGCGGTCTTCTCCTCGTGAGGCTGCGAAGAAACGCGGTCGGTCACCTGTACCTGAGTCATTTCATGAGTCCTTCAGCAAGTGGTCCAAGAGCGAGCGTCGGAAGGAAGGACAGGCCGGTCACGATGAGCGCGATGCCGGCCATGACGCCTGCAAAGAGAGGTGTGTGAGTGCGCAGGGTGCCGCGGTTAGTCGCGACAACCTCCTTGGCGGCGAGCTTGCCCGCGAGCGCCACCACGAACAGCATCGGCAGGAAGCGGCCAAGCAACATGGCGAGGCCGAGCGCCACGTTGAAGAACGGCGTGTTCGCGTTGAGGCCCGCGAAGGCGGATCCGTTGTTGTTGGACGCCGACGTGAACGCGTACAGCACCTCGCTGAAGCCGTGGGGACCGCCGTTGGCGAGCGACGCCGCCGTCGACGGCAGGGCAATGGCGACCGCCGATCCCACGAGCACGAGCACGGGCACGACGAGGATGTACAGGCTCAGAAGCTTGACCTCGGTCGGGCCGATGCGTTTGCCCATGTAGACCGGCGTGCGGCCCACCATGAGCCCGCTGATGAACACGCTCATGATCGCGATGACGAGCATGCCGTACAGGCCGGAACCGACGCCGCCTGGCGCGATTTCACCGAGAAGCATGTTGAAAATCAACACGCCGCCCGAGATCGGCTCGTAGGAGGAATGCATCGAGTCCACGGCGCCCGTTGAGGTAAGCGTTGTCGCGGTCGCAAACAGGCTCGAACCGACGATCCCGAAGCGCGCCTCCTTGCCCTCCATCGCGGCGAGGTGATCGCCCGCGAAGTGAAGCTGGAGGGCGGTCGTGGCGGCGAGCGAACCGATCGCGAGAACAGCCATCGCGCCGAGAACGGCCCAGCCCTGACGCTTGTCGCCCACCATGATTCCGTAGGTGCGGGGGAGGGCGAACGGGATAAGCAGGATCAAGAAGATCTCGATGAGGTTCGTGAGGCCGTTCGGATTCTCGAACGGGTGCGCGGAGTTCGCGTTGAAGAAGCCGCCACCGTTCGTGCCGAGCTCCTTGATCGCTTCCTGGCTCGCGACGGGCCCGCCGGGGATGATCTGCGTTCCACCGGTGAGAGTGTGCACGTGTTGGGCGGCGTTGAAGTTCTGGATGGCGCCGCCGGCGATCAGAAGGATCGCGCCGATGAACGCGATCGGCAAAAGGATGCGGAAGTTACAGCGCACGAGGTCAACCCAGAAGTTGCCGAGCTTATCCGTGCCGTGGCGGGCAATACCGCGAATGATCACGATAGCCACGCAGATTCCGACGGCGGCCGAAATGAAGTTCTGGAACGACATGCCCAGCATCTGCGTGAGATGGGACATCGTCGTTTCGCCGCCATACGACTGCCAGTTCGTGTTGGTCACGAACGAGGTCGCCGTGTTCCACGCCTGCGTCTCTTCGACGGGGCCGAGGCCGTGTGCCATGGGCAGCCACTGCTGAACGCGCTGCAGGATGTAGAGGCCGAGCACACTCAGGAGAGAGACGGCGAGGATGTTTCGAAGGTAAATTCGCCACGAGTGCTCGCGGTCTGTTCGGATCCCCGCGAAGCGGTACACGAGCCGCTCCGGCCACAGGTGGCGCTCAGAGGTAAAGGTGCGCGCCATGTACGCGCCGAGCGGTCGATGCACCGCGACGAGTGCCGCGATGAGAACGAGGACTTGCACGAAAGCCATGACTACCCGAACCTTTCCGGTCGAATGAGTGCATAGGTCACGTAGACGATTGCGGCTGCGCAGATGAGCAGCCAGGCGATATCGAGGATGGTCACAGCAGGCTCACCGCCGATGCGAGGCCCAGGCATCCTCCGAAGAACACGGTCGTCAAAACGACAAACACAATGTCGAGCACGGTATGGCTCCTGAATGGTGCTGCCGGAAAACCTCCGGCGTAGCGGATCCGCACGCGGGGTACCCGGTGTGCGAAGTCGCTCGGTTGAGCGGCACTGCTATCGAACGTCGAGGTCGCCCGGGCCCGAATGAAAACTGACGCGTTCTTGACGCGGCGCCGATTTTTCCTGACACATTCTTGACACCACCTGGTCAGGGCTCACATTTTTGCCTGTTTCTCGCCGTGACCGTTCGTGAGATGCGCCCCGCGAACTTGGAGGCGGGGCGCGTGGCCGCTAAACTGTGGTAGTTCGAGTAACAGGGGCCTTTAGCTCAGTTGGTAGAGCATCGGACTTTTAATCCGCGGGTCGCGGGTTCGATCCCCGCAGGGCCCACTCGACGAAGGAGCGGGCGGCCCGGTCACAGCGACCGGGTCGCCCGTTTTCTGTGCTCGCCAGGTCTTGGTCGCCCGTTTTGAGCCGCCGTCCGTGCCCCGCTGCCGGCCTCTGCCGGCTACAGCCCCGCCCCGCCTCGCCTCCTGCCTCCGCCCTTCCTTGCCCCATCGTTCTCTTTCCTTTTCGCCGGCTTCCCGTCTCTGTTTATGAAGAATCTGTCGCATCCTGGCACTGCCGTCGCTTGGGTTGGCTGGTTTCTTCATAAAGTGCGACCGGCTGGGTCTGCTGCTGCCTTCTCCCGCCGCCAGCGCTCCGCCGGAGGGGGCACCGAATCGTGCGAGAGTACGGAGCAGTTCAAGCTCGGCGTGACTGTTCCGCGTATTCCTCGAACGCCTCGGGTACATCGCTGGCGTGACGGGCGACGTGAGGTGACGCCGCGGGGAACTTCCCATCTTTCGGACGGCGCTCAACTGGAGGCACAGTCGAGGATCTGCTCCTCATGACCATCCTTACGATCACTTTCTTCGAAAAGTGATCGTAAGACCAGCCGATGTCGTCACTTTCTGTGGATGCGGCGAGGTTCGGCAGATTCGCGAAAGGGGTTGCGCCCCGCGAAGTATTTTTTTATTGTTACCTAGGCCACACGTGGTGACGACTGAGAGGGAACTCCAATGATTAATTACGACCACCTTCGCGACAACGACGACTTCATGCGCGTGCTCTCGGCCATCCGGGAGCACTGCCTCGCCGGGGAGGACGAGATCGCCGAAAGAGAAGACATGGATTACGGAGTTGTTCGCGAGCACTACCACCTTGCGCAGGCGATCGTCGCCGAGGAAATCGATCACGGCATCGTCCACGACCCGTACGGCGCGAGTATCGCCCAGGGGTTCATGACCTGGCTGCGCACCGAGTACCCACAGGGAGCACAGGCCCAGAAGGAGGAGTAGCGAGCGCCGTCGCGGCCCACGCACGGGCGGGTGTACCTTTATCACTGCAGCCAGCAACAATGCCGCTAGCATCCCTTGCCTACCCGCCCGCGCGATCACTGTGAAGGAGCCCCGCCGTGCCACTCGTCGATTCCTTTCTCGTGAGGGACGGCCTCGCGGTGGCCCCGAGCGCGCACCGCGAGCGCATGCGCGAGTCGGCACACGAACTATGGGGCGCCGAGGTGGACCCGAGCGCGATCGACGAAGCCGTCGCGGCGGTCTACGCACAAGCCGCGCACACACTCGGGGGAGAGGCGGGCCTGTTCTTCCCCAAACTCACCCTCGAGCAGGTTGGCGGCGAGCTCCGATTCGATGTCAACGCGCGGCCAATCACGCAGTCTCGCCTCGAAACGACCGCGCACCTGATCGCCTATCCCGGCAGCGACGAACGCATGCACCCGCGCCTCAAAGGCCCCGACTTCGCGTGGCAAGAGGGCGTGCGGCAGTGGGCCGTGAAGAGCGGCGCAAGCGACGCCCTCGTGCGCGCACGCTCGGCGCGGGTGAGCAGCGCAGGCAAGTCCGACGGCCCCTCGCACCCCCTCGCCCCTCAACTCCACTACAGCGAAACCGCGTACGGGAGCGTCGCCCTGTGGTCGAACGGCGTGCTCGTCACCAGCATCGACACCGACCGCCTGCCGAGCATCACCGAACGCCTCATCGTGGAGATCGCGCGCGAGCGCGGCCACGAAACCCTCGCGGCTCCTCTCACCAAACAGCGCCTCCTTGAGGCCGACGCCGTGTGGCTTCTCAGTTCCCTGCACGGTGTGCGCGAGGCAAGCGTCGGACTTACGGACCTGCCTGCCCCGCGCGTGGCCGATACCTACGCCCCACCCCGCGGCCCCTTCGCGCCCGCCGCGCGGGATTTCCAGGCGGCATTGTGGGAGCGTGCCGAGCCTCTCCGGGAGCTTTGTGCATGAGCGTTCTTCTTCTCGACAACCACGACTCGTTCACGTTCAACATCGCGCACCTCGTTGCCGAAGCCTCGGGCAACCTGCCGAAAGTTGTACTCGCGAGCGCATCGTGCCCGAGCCTCGACGGCGTGAGCCACGTGATCATCGGCCCGGGCCCCGGCACCCCGCACAATCCAGGCGACCTCGGCTGTTCGCTCGACGTGTATCGCGAAGCCCTCGAGCGCGATATTCCCGTGCTCGGTATTTGCCTGGGCCTGCAACTCATGGCCGTCGCCCACGGCGGGCGCGTGGGAAGTGCGCCCACCCCCATGCACGGCCTCGAGGATGCGCTGCGCTTCATGGGTGCTGCCGCAAGCGACCCGGTGTTCGCCGACCTTCCACGTGAGCTGCGCATCGTGCGCTACCACTCGCTTGCGATCGATAAATGCCCGCGTGAACTGGAGGTACTTGGCACCACACCCGACGGCGCGATCCAAGCCGCGCGCCTGCGTGGGAAGAACGCGTGGGGTGTGCAGTTCCACCCCGAATCGATTCGCACCGAGGGCGGCCTTGACCTCATGCGCGCCTTCCTCAACGTGCGAGGCGGGGCCGACGCTTGCCCGGCTACCGTCGGGCCCGAAGAATCTACGGTGATGACCGGCCAGACTCCGGACCCGGCGGCGGGGCAACCTGGCTCGGTGCCAGCGACCCAATCCGGCCAGGCGCCCGCGACCCACACCCTGCTGCTAGGCAGCGAGGTGACGGTGAAAGACGTTTTCACCGAGGCCGAGGCGCTCTACCGCGACCTCTTCGCACCGCACGAACGGGCGGTGTGGCTCGACTCGGCAAGCGAGGATCACCGCTCGCGCTTTTCGATCATGGGCGCGTGCGACGGCCCAGGCTCGCACGTTTTCGAGTATCGAGTTCCCGAGGTGGAGCGCGTGGAAGGCGTTCCCGCGAAGGGCGGGTTCTTTGATGAACTTCGAAGCAAACTACGCCAAGTGCGGCTCGATGAGTGCGGGCAGCGCGCCGCGCAAAACCTCGGCGGTTTCGCCCTGGGGTATGTGGGCTACCTCGGCTACGGGCTCGGTGCCGAAACCCTCGGCCTCGAGCGCGAGCCTCGCGCGGGCACGGAAAGCGATGCTCACCTGGTGTTTCTCACGCGCGCGCTCGTGATCGACCACGATCGCGGAACGGCGCGGGCCGTGGCGCTCGCGGAGCTCGACGCCGGTGCGGGTCATCCCGGAACCGTGGGGGAGCAGCAATCGTGGATCGGCGAGACGACTCGGAACATGGTCAGCGTGCTCTCGGAAGCGAGAGAAGCACACGGGGGAAGTCGGGGCGACGAGGCGGAAGCTGGCGTCGGAACGGCACCCGCGCCCACCTACCGGCACGCCCCCGCCCACTACGCGACGCTCATCTCCCGCTGCCAGGAACTTATTCACGAAGGCGAAAGCTACGAACTGTGCCTCACGAACGAGGCTCATGTGCCGGGGGAGTTCGACCCGGTCGAGGTGTACTCGCGGCTCAGGCGCGTGGCGCGTGTGCCGTATGGCGCGCTTCTTCAATGTGGGAAGTGGAGCGTGGCAAGCGCGTCGCCCGAGAGGTTCCTCGAGGTGAGCGCCGCAGGTGAGGTCGAATCGCGCCCGATCAAGGGAACGGCGCCGCGCTCCGAAGATCCCGAGGAGGATGCGAGGCTGCGCGCCGAGCTCGCCTCAAGCCGCAAGGACCGAGCCGAAAATCTCATGATCGTCGACCTCGTGCGGCATGACCTTTCTCGTGTGTGCGAGGCCGGAAGCGTGAAGGTTCCACGCATCTACCAGGTCGAATCCTTCCCCACTGTGCACCAAATGATCTCGACCATCACCGGCAGACTCGCGACTGGCCGCACCGCGCTCGACGCGGTCGAAGCGGCCTTCCCCGGCGGCTCCATGACGGGCGCGCCGAAACTCCGCACGGTGCAGCTTCTTCGCGAACTCGAGGGCGGGCCGCGCGGCATCTACTCCGGGGCGATCGGCTGGATCTCGCCGAACGGGGCGGCATCGCTCAGCATCGTGATCCGCACGGCGGTGCTCGATGAAGCCCGTGCCCGATTCGGGGTGGGTGGTGCGATCACGCGCCTGAGCGATGCCGACGCCGAAATTAAGGAAACGTTCACGAAGGCCCGCACGGTGCGGGCAAGCCTCGCGTGAGCGGAGCGCGACACAAAAGAGGCGCGGCCGAAGCCGCGCCTCCAGTGAGGTGAAAGAAGAAACGAGGAAGCAAACTACGCCCGAGCGGATCCTCCCGAGACGCGCTCGGTCGATTCCTCCACGGGGCGCTCAGGCGCGTCGGTGGCCGCCTCCGCCTTAGCCCCAGCTTCCGCTTTCTCGGCATCGGCATCGGTATCGGCATCAGCATCATCGGTGACCTTGCCACCCGAGAGACGGTCCACGATCGCCGCGATCGCACCATCGCCCGTGACGTTCGTGGCGGTGCCGAACGAGTCGAGCGCCACGTAGAGGGCCACCATGAGGCCCACCTGCGATTCATTGAAGGCAAGCTGTTCGGCGAGAAGCGCCGAAGCCGTCACGATCGCGCCGCCGGGCACGCCGGGAGCGGCGATCATCGACACGCCGAGCATCGCCACGAAGCCGAGCAGGCTCGCGAAGCTGTAGTCGCCGTTCGTGGTCCACAGGATTGCGAAAGCGAACAGGGTGATCTTCACGGTCGAGCCGGAGAGGTGGATCGTGGCACACAGCGGGATTACGAAGTTTGACACGGGTTTCGACACGCCGGCATCCTCAGCGCAGCGAGTCGTCACGGGAATCGTCGCGGCACTCGAGCTTGTGCCAAGCGCGGTGGCGTAGGCGGGAAGCATCTTGCCGAGCATAACCAACGGGTTCCTGCCCTTGGCAACACCGGCCGCAGTGAATTGAAGAACGAGCATGATCGCCGTAAGCACGAAGGCGAGCACCACGATCGGGAGCATCTTCATGATGATGTCCCACACTTCTTTCTTCGCGGTCATGTTCTCGAAAATGGTGAAGATGTAGAGCGGTAGAAGTGGCACGATGATCTTCGAAATTGTCGTGTTCACGATCTCGCGCAGCTCGAGGAAACCCTCGTGAATGGTAGTGGCGCGCACCGCCACGATGCCCAGACCGATCACGAAGCTCGTGATGAGAGCCGTCATCACGCCAAAGATGGGATCCATGGCGATCTCGAAATACGGCTCGAAGCTCGTTTTCGGCTCGGTCACCCCGCCGAGCTGCGTGCTGCTCCCAAGCAGCGCCGGGAAGGCAAGGTAACCGGCGGCGATCGCGTAAGTGCCGGCCACGAGGGTGGAGCAGTAGGCGAGCGCGGCAGTCACGCCGAGCCACTTGCCGGCGCCTCTACCGAATTCGGAAATGGCGGGAGTGATCAGGCCGATGATGATGAGCGGAATGATGAAGCTCAGGAAGTTGCCGAAAAGCTTCGAGAACGTTGCCGCTCCTCGCGATAACCAATCGGGCGCCACGAGCCCCACGAGGATGCCAAGCACGATCGCGATGGCAATCTTCATCAACAGCGAATTCAGGACCTTTTTCATCAAGACTCCATTGTCAGCGGTGGGCGCGCGGTTCCGCGGCCTCCAAGCACTATAGGCCCGGCCGGGACTTTTCGCACACCTAGTACTGTTTTCATTGGTTTAAAATCCGGCTGGCACATCGGCGTAGGTGTATCCGACGCTTGCCGCGCCCACGGCGCCGCTCGAAAGTTCAGCGGCGGCACGCTCCAGGTCAGCGGCGGTTTCTACGCGATGCACGAAGCGGAGGGTGAGGCCACTCGCGGTGTAGTTGGCCCCCTCGATGCTCACGCCCTTGGCGTTGTCGGCCCAGGCACGGATCGAGGCCTCGAACGTGCCTGCGAGTTCGTAGCCGACCTCGAGGTCGGTGACTTGGCGAACGACTCTTTCGCGCACGAGCTTCTTCGCCGCGGCGGCATCGAGGGCATCGGTGACGGCGCTTCCGTAGGCGCGCACGAGGCCGCCCGCCCCGAGCTTGATGCCGCCGAAGTAGCGCGTCACCACCGCGAGGATGTTCGTCATGTGCCGCCCTCTCAGGGCCTGTGCCATGGGCATCCCGGCGGTGGAACTCGGTTCACCGTCGTCGTTGGAGCGCTGGAGGTGTACCGGCGTGCCGAGCGTGAGGGCCGTGCAGTGATGCCTCGCGTGTGGATGCAGTGCTCGGCGTTCGCGAATCAGGTGATCGGCCTCCTCGACCGTTTCAACGGGGGAGAGGTACGCGAGGAACCGGGACTTCGTGACCTCGAGTTCATGCTCGATAGGTGCCGTGAGCAGCAACATTCGTTCGCTCGCTTCAGGCATGGTCTCGAGAATCTCGTGCATGCTGGTCATTGTGTCACGGTGCGCGAACACTGCGTTCGGCGGCCCGTATCCTTGAGACCATGATCGCCCCAGAACACTTCGACATCGCCCTCATCGGCTCCGGCTCCGGCAATTCTTTCCCGGGACCCGAGTTCGCCGAGAAATCCATCGTCTACATCGACCGCGGCGTGGGCCCCGAAAACATCTTCGGTGGAACGTGCCTCAACCTCGGGTGCATTCCCACAAAGATGTTCGTGCACACGGCAAACATCGCCCAGAATGCCCGCCGTGAACACGCCGAGAAATTCGGGGTCGATGCTGAGCTCGGTGGCGTCGGATTCCCGGCCGTGCGCGAGCGAATCTTTAGCCGGATTGACCCGATCTCCCACGGGGGTGAGGAGTACCGCGCCGCCCACCCCGATAACGCGAATGTGACACTCCTCCGTGGCACCGCCCGCTTTGTGGCCCCGAAGCGCCTTGCCGTGGAAACCGACAACGGCACGCGCGAGATCACGGCCGACACGTTCCTTCTCGCGGCGGGCTCTCGTCCCGCGATTCCCGCCATTCCCGGGCTCCACGAGGCGACACCGCTCACGAGCGACACGCTCATGCGCCTTGAGGAGCTTCCCGAGTCAATCGCGATCCTCGGCTCGGGCGTGATCGCCCTCGAGTTCGCTCACATTCTCGACGCGTTCGGCGTGGACGTGCACCTCATTGCCCGTTCTGGAACCCTCCTTCGGGCCTTCGATGAGGACATCGCGCGCCGCATCACCGAGATCGCCTCCGCGCGCTACACCGTGCACCTCACCACCGCGACCACCGAGGTGCGCCGCACAGAAGAGGGGGTCGAGATTGACCTGCAACCGTCGGACCCCGCCGACGAGGCGGCCCGCACCCTCACCGTCGCCGACATTCTCGTGGCGACCGGCCGCACGCCCAACAGTGATCTGCTGGACGCCCCGGCCGGGGGCATCGGCGTCGATGATGCCGGCCGGGTCATGGTTGATGCCTGCCAGCGAGCTCTCGACCCGCGCGGCCAGGTGCTCGACGGGATCTACTCGATCGGCGACCTCAGCTCACCGGCGCAGCTCAAGCACGTCGCCAACCACGAACTGAAGGTTGCGCGTCACAACATCCTCAACCCGCACGATTTGCGCCGAAGCGACGACATGCCTATCCCCGCCGCCGTGTTCACCTCGCCACAGATCGCGACCGTGGGCATGAGCGAGCGCGAGGCGCGCGAGTGGGCGGCAACGACCGGGCGGGAGATCCAGGTGGCGCGCCAGGAATTTGCCGACGTCGCCTACGGGTGGGCGATGGAGCTTGAGGCACCGGGCGACTTCGTGAAGATCATCGCCGAGGCTGAGACCGGGCGGATCCTTGGCGCGCACATCATCGGCCCCGAGGCTGCGACGCTCATCCAGGTGCTCATCCAGGCGATGAGCTTTGGGCTAGATGCGCGCGACATCGCGACCAAGCAGTACTGGATTCACCCCGCCATGCCCGAAGTTATTGAAAACGCCCTGCTGCAGCTCGCCTAAGAGAGCCGCAGCAGGGCGCTATTCGCGGGTAGGGGTTAGCCCATCGGGTCTTCGTTGCCCGGCATGCACGGTGCAAGCGGATCCTGGTTAACAGTCGGGTTCTTGGTCTCGCCCGAGTCTGTCGAGTCATCGTCGCTTGAGTCGCCATCGGTGGTCGGCTCAAGCGGAAGCACGATCCGGATTCGCTGCGGCGCCGAATTGCGAGCACCTCCACCCACGCCCGTGCCGGAGCCCGCCTTGCCGCCCGGCTTCCCGCTCACGGGAACCTCGCCGTAGCCCGCCATCGAATCGTCAATCGACGCCTGCACCCACTTCTTGATGTACGGGTAGTCAGGGTTGCCCGAATGCGTCACGGTCGGGTTGATCGGATACGACTTGAAGCCACCCTTTTGGATGCGCTGTGCGAGATTCGCAAACGCCTCGACCTGACTGCGCGGGATGTCCGTTTCGATATTGCGCTCGGTTGCACCGATCAGCTTCGGGATGTTGAGCGCGAGCGAGGACACGTTCGCTTCTTCCGCGACGGTGCGCACGATGCGCTGCTGGCGGCAGTTGCGGTCGAAGTCGTTCGAGCCGTGGCGCGAGCGGGCGTACCACAGGGCGTGGAAACCGTCGAGATGCTGCCAGCCCTTCTTGACGTAACCCTCGACCTTCGACGCGCCGCCGCCGATTGGGATGTCGCGCTCCACTTCGATATCGACGCCGCCGATCGCATCCACGAGGTCGGCGAAGCCCTGAAGGTTCACCATCGCGTAGTAATCGACCTTGAGGCCAAGCGTTTCCTCGACGGCCATCGTGGTCGCGGTCAGGCCCGGGTTGTCGTCGCCCGGGAACAGATCGGGGCGCACGCCCTCGGCCCACGACCAGACCGCGTTAATGAGGTTCTGATCCTTACCGAAGTACGTGAAACCGTCGGGGAACTCCTCCGCCGGAGCCGAGCCCTTCGGGAAGCGCACGTACTGGAGGTTGCGGGGGATCGAAAACAGTGCCGTGCGGCCCGTTTTCGTATCGATCGAGGCGACCATGATCGTGTCGGGGCGCGTGCCCGTGCGGTCAGGGCCCGCATCCTGGCCTAGCAACATGATGTTCACGCGCTCGCGGTTCGCCCACGGATCCTTGCCTGGCGCGAGCTTGTGCGCCTCGGAGCCGGCGAACACCTTCGAGTTGCCGAGCAGCGCCTGGGTCGCATAGAGACTGTGCGCGGTGTACACGCCGGGAAGCGCCACGATGAGGGCGAGCGTGTAGGCGAGGGCTCGCGAGGCGTTGCGGGCGGGGCCGCGGAGCTTCTCGCGCACGTTGTGGAGCTGGTTCGTGACGAAGATCGTTGCCACCCACACCAGGGTGCCCACGGCAACAGCTGCGAGCGCGCCGATCACAATCGGGCGGCGCGTGCCGTAGCGGAACACAAGCGTTGTGGGGTCGCCGAAGGCGAGGAGCGCAGCAATCGCGCCAACAACGAGGATCACGATCGCCATGAGCGCAATGCCGAGCCCGCGCCACCTGGTGGGGATGAGGCCAAACCCGGGGAAAATGCTGCCGCTCGCCGTCCACACCGACGCGCGCGCGAGCGAGCCTTCCTCGAGGCTCGTGCGGCGGCCAATGCCGATGCTCGCGGGAGCCCCGGTAGGAATCGAATCGTCATTCTCGCGCGCCGCAGCGTTCTGGTGGTCACGCGGGCGCAGGTTCGGCAGCGGCTCGGTGCGCATCACGCCATCGCCGAGCGGGGTCACGGCCGCACCGGCGGCGAGGCGGGCACCGGAGCCCGGCTTCGCGGTTTCGGTAGCGGTTCCGACGGCAGCCTCGGCCCTCGTGCTACCGGGCTTCGGGAATTGAGAAGCCTGCCTGCGGGAGAGGTCGAATCCATGCTCCCGCTGCGCCTCCTCATGGCGCCTCTTGGCGTTTTTCTGTGCGATCGAATCGGCCTTGGTAGGCCTCACGTATCGGTGTCGACCCGCGCTGCGCTTAGGCAACGTGGGTTCGGGCGATTCTGGCACGGTCATGCTGGTCAGTTTACGGCGGGATTTTTCGAGTTTTTGGTTGCGGCGTGTGATTTGCGTAGAGATTTCGGGGAGGTTCGGCCGAGGCCAGTGCTTAGACTGGAGTCATGACGACTTTGGTTATTGGTGGCGCAGGTTACATTGGCGCACACGTTGTACAGCTTCTTCTCGAGCGCGGCGAGTCCGTCGCGGTTGTCGACGATCTCTCGACGGGCTTTCGCAACCGCATCGGCGATGCCCCGCTCATTGAGCAGGACGTCACCGCCGACGGTGCCGTTGAGGTTCTCGAGCGCGAGATGCGTGAGCGTGGCGTGAAAGCCGTGATTCACTTCGCGGCCCACAAGCAGGTGGGCGAATCCGTGGAAAAGCCTGAGATGTACTGGCACGACAACATCGGCGGCCTCGCGAACGTTCTCGACGCCGCCGCCCGCGCGGGCGTGCGCGATTTCGTGTTCAGTTCCTCCGCGGCCGTGTACGGCATGCCCGATGTCGACCTCGTGGATGAGGAACTCGAGTGCCGCCCCATCAACCCCTACGGCGCGACCAAGTACGTGGGCGAATGGATGCTTGCCGACGCCGAGCGCGCTCACGGCATGCGCACCGTCGCCCTGCGCTACTTCAACGTGGCCGGCGCCGGTTCCCCGGAACTCGCCGACACCCTCGTGATGAACCTCGTGCCGATCGTGCTCGATGCCCTCGAGAGTGGCAAAACCCCGAAGGTGTTTGGCAACGACTACAACACTCCCGACGGCACGTGCATCCGCGACTACGTGCACGTCGAGGACCTCGCCGACGCGCACGTCGCGGCCCTCGGCTACCTCGACAACGACGAGCGCGAGCACCGCGTCTTCAACGTGGGCACCGGCAAAGGCTCAAGCGTTCTCGAAGTGATCGACGCGATCGCCCGTGCCAAGGGCGTGGAGATCGAACCCGAAATGGCGCCGCGCCGCGCGGGCGACCCCGCTCGCCTCGTGTGCTCGACCGAGCGCATCGAGAACGCGCTCGGCTGGAAGAGCTCGAAAGATCTCGATGACATCGTGCGTTCGGCGGTCGAGGCGACGACCTGCCACTGAACTGGTGAATTTCTGATTGCTGAGGGCGGCGGCTCGCCACTGTGTGGGCCGCCGCCCTCCGTGTTTTTCGAACGCGACACGATGGGGGCGGGGCAGCCGTCGGACCGCGAAGCCCTCGCCAAGGCGCGCCCTTGAACCCACCGAAACTACGCGACGACCAGCCCGCGCGGCACAGGGCTAGGCCTGCGGATCCTCGCGGCGCGAGGTGAAGCCGAGCAACTCGTCGAGCGCCTCGAATGTCACGCTTGAATCTGTGCCGAGCAGAAGCGGCATGCCGCTTAGCTGCGGGATGCCAATCGAGGAAGGGATGGTGACCGTCGTGACGATCGCGTCGGCAGAAAACTGCGGCGAGAGCATATCCATCACGGTTGCCTGAGTAACGTTCAGGTCGATGCCGCGAGCGTCGTAGTGCGCTTCAATGCGTTTGCGGATCACCGACGAGGTGGCTACCCCGGCGCCGCACACAACCGCAATGTGTTTCATCAGGAGGCAAGAACCTCGTCGAGAATTTCCTCAGCGCGCTCTTGCGAGCAATCCTCGGCAAGCGCAAGCTCCGAGGTGAGGATCTGGCGGGCCTTCGAAAGCATCCGCTTTTCGCCGGCGCTCAGGCCACGATCCTGATCGCGGCGCCACAGGTCGCGCACAACTTCGGCAACCTTCTTGATGTCGCCCGAGGCGAGCTTTTCCACGTTCGCCTTGTAGCGGCGCGACCAGTTCGTGGGTTCCTCAACGTAGGGCTGGCGAAGCACCTCGAAAACCTCTTCGAGACCTTCCTGATCGACGACGTCGCGAACCCCCACCATGTCAACGTTTTCCGCCGGGACCTCGATCGTGAGATCACCCTGCGCGACCTTGAGCTTGAGGTACTTCTTCACCTTGCCCTTAATGGTGCGCTCGTTGACTTCTTCGATGAGTGCCGCACCGTGGTGCGGGTAGACGACCGTTTCGCCGACATTAAAGTTCATGAGTTGAGGTCCCTTTCGTCCGGCAGCCATTCTAACATTCGCTCGTGTGCTATATTTCGCCGCCGCAGAATTGGGCGGCGAGGGCGCCTTGTGGGGTAGTCTGTGAGGGAACTGCTAGCGCGGCGGCGCTCCTTCCGGGTGGGCTCTAAGTCCCGGCTGGATAGTCCCGCTTCGCGATGCACACCATTACGTCATCGATCATCACGTGACCTCACGAATCGCAGGAGCCAGAGTGAAACTTCGTCCCCTCTCCCGCGCTGCCGCGCTCATGGGCATTGCCGCTTTTAGTCTCAGCGGCTGCGCCTACTTCAACCCCATGCAGACCCACCACTTCTACCAGCCGGCCGAAGGTGCCCTGGTGAACTTCACCCCCGAGGGTGCCGCCCAGCCCATCGGTGTGCGCAACCTCCTCGCGGTGGAAGGCGCGAACGGTGTGCAGGTCACGGGCGCGGTGGTGAACCAGTCGTCGCAGGATTACACGGTTCGGTTGAACTTCGTTGAGGGGGCGAGCGGTAGCGCAAGCATCAACGTGCCTGCCGGCGAGACCGTCATGATCGGTGGCGAGGGGGCTGAGCCCATCGAGGTGACGACCTCGAAGAAGCCCGGCGACAACGTTCTCGTTGATGTCACGGTAGGCGAAGAGACGCAGCGCCTGACCGTGCAGCTGCTCGACGAATCACTCGAGTATCTCGCGCCCGAGGAACAGCAGGCGCAGTAAGCCTTTCGGCACTGACAAGCTGTGGCGGCCCCGCGGTGCGGGGCCTCCCGCTTTTAACGGTGGCAGCGTGTTGCTGCTGCCTGGGGCCCGAGGGCCGCGAGGTGCGGACAGCGTGAGGGCCCGACCCCACCGTGGGGGCCGGGCCCGAAAACAAGGGGCTGCTTAGCCGCGGTTCGCGCGCGGGCGACGCGCCACGAGACGCTCCGCACCCGACTGCGCGCCCTTCCTCGCAGCCTGCTGCAGCGCGGTAATCACCACGCCTGAAAGGATCGTGAACAGCGCGACCTTCCAGGCGTCGACGTCCTCGTATTCGCTCGTCATTTCCTTGAGCTCAGCTTTCGAGGCGCCGTCCTTCTTGGCCTGCTTCTTGCGTTCCTTGAGGTCCTTCTTGGCCTGCTTCTCGAACTTCGAGTCGGGAACTTCCTCATCGAAGGCGCGATGCCAGCCGGCAGCGAGCGCCTTCTTCGCGAGGATCGACGTGCCGATCCCGGCGACCGTCACGATAGCGCCGACCAAGGGATTGCTGGGCTTCGAGGGCATGGGAACTCCTGTCGCTTTTGATGCGGGTACCGCACCAGGCTACCGGGTGAGCCTGGAACCAGTTGGGATTCCGACGGTTGCCCGGCCACCGTCGGCCCTCCACCTGCTTACCTTTGTCGGCCCTCCACCTGCTTACCTTTTCTGTGCCATCCAAAGTGGTGATAAACCGCCACCTCGCGTTGAAAATTGCTGGTTCAGCGCCGTTTTTGACCACTTTCGTCGAGAAGGGGGTGAGGCGGGTGGAGCTGAGGGGGAGGGGGAGAGATGAGGTGGGGGTCAGAGGGGGTAGAGGTGAGTCTGGAGGCAGCTGGGATTCCGACGGCTGCCTGGCCACCGTCGGCCCTCCATCTGCTTACCTTTGTCGGCCCTCCACCTGCTTACCTTTTCTGTGACCTCCAAAGTGGTGATAAACCGCCACCTCGCGTTGAAAATTGGTGGATCAGTGCCGTTTTTCACCACTTTCGTCGAGAAGGGGGTGGGACAGAGGCGGCAGAGGTGAGGGAGGGGAGGAGTGGAGGTGAGGACTAGAGGTGAGGAGGTGTGGAGTAGAGGTGAGCTGAGGGGGTATTGGGGAGAGAGGAGGGTGGAGGGGAGTGGTGGCGGAAAAAAGGGGTGCAGCTAGAAAGGGTGGCAGCCAAAAAAAAAGGGGGAGGCAGCGAAATGCGGGGTCCCGGCTCGTGCCGGGACCCCGCCAAAGGAGAAGTGCGGCTTCGCGAAGGCTGCCTAGGCCCCTTGCGCCGCGTCAGCGAGAAAGCTGAAAATCAGAACTCGGTGACGTCCGTGTGGGGGGTGTGCGAGTCGAGCGCGTCGCCCGTCACGAGGAACACCACGCGGCGCGCCACCGAAACGGCGTGGTCGCCGAGGCGCTCGTAGAAGCGGGCGAGCAGCGCGAGATCCACTGATTCCTTCACGGAGTAGGAAGCATCATCGGCAGAAAGGGCGGCGTAGACCTCGTCCATCGCGCGGTCGAGGTTGTTGTCGCGCTCCTCAACGACGGCAGCGAGAGCAACGTCGTAAGTGTCGAGGACCTTGCCTGCATCCTTCACGGCGTTGAGGCTCAGATCGGCGAGGGTTTCAATGGCCGACTTCAGGTCTGCGGGGATGACCTCATTCGGGTGGCGGCGGCGCAGCACGAGAGCGATGTGGGCGGCGAGGTCGCCCATGCGCTCGAGCGAGGCGCTCATGCGGAGCGTGGCGACGACTGTGCGCAGGTCGGTGGCAACGGGCGACTGGGTCGCGAGAATGTCGACCGACTTCTCGTCGAGCTCGGCCTGGAGGTCGTCGATCTCCTGGTCGCGAACAATGACCTGTTCGGCGAGCGCGAGATCGCCGGTGAGCAGCGCCTTCGAGGCATCCTCAAGCGCGGTGGCCACAAGGGAGTTCATTTCCATCAGGCCCTCGCGCAGGACCTGAAGTTCATTCTGGAATGCGGCACGCATCGGATCGTCCTTTTCTCTAGAGGCAATACTGTGATCCCATCTTCCCGGCGAGAGGTGAATGTATGCAAACCTCAAGGTGAATAACCAGGAAACGAAAGTGGATTCGATGGGGTCGGGGCAAGCGTCGGAATGCGTGAGGCCGTACCCTTAGAGGGTGAATTCTGTTGCCCTCCTCATTGCCGCCGCCCTCTGCGGGCTCGTGGCGGGGGCCGTGGCGATGTACGCGGCGATGCGCGGCAGTACCCCCGCAACCGAGCCGCCGAAGCCGAGCATTGCGGAGCCGACCTCCGAGGTGCTGTCGATCCTCTCGAGCGCGTACGTGCTTCTTGATTCAAGTGGCGACGTGCTGCGCGCCTCGCCCCTCGCGTATAGCTACGGGCTCGTGCGCACCACGGGCGGCGACTACCCGAGGCTCGCGCACCGCGACCTCATCGATATCGTCACGCAGGTGTCGCGCCAGGGCGGTTTCCGCGAGCAGGTGCTCACGAACGCGAAGAACACGCGGTCCGATCAGAACACGCCCACCGTCGTGAGCGTGCGCGTGGGCGCCCTCAGTAGCTCGCGGCGCATCCTCGTGCTCGCCGACGACCTCTCGAAGCAGTCCCGCGTGGAGGAGACCCGGCGCGATTTCGTCGCAAACGTGTCCCACGAACTGAAAACTCCCGTGGGTGCACTCACGCTTCTCGCCGAAACAATGGAAGATGCCGCCGATGACCCCGAGGCCGTTCGACGCTTCGCGGGCCGCATGCAAACCGAGTCGCGGCGCCTTTCCCTCCTCGTGCAGGAAATCATTGAATTGTCGCGCGTGCAGGGCGCGCAATCTTTTGCCGACGCCTCCTCGGTGGACGTCGATTCCGTGATCGCGGAAGCGGTCGCCCTCAACCAGAACCTCGCCTCGGGCCACGGCATGACGATCCAGTCTGGCGGCACGCCGAACCTCGAGGTGTTCGGAAGCTCGACGATGCTCACCACGGCGCTTTCGAACCTCATCATGAACGCGATTACGTATTCACCGCCGAACACTCTCATCGGTGTGTCGACTCGCCGCCATAACGGTATGGTCGAGATTTCCGTGAAGGATGAGGGCATCGGCATTTCGCCCGAAAACATGGAGCGTATCTTTGAACGCTTCTATCGCGTGGATAAGGCTCGCTCGCGCGCGACCGGCGGCACCGGTCTCGGTTTGTCGATCGTGAAGCACATTGCGAGCAACCACGGTGGCGACGTCACAGTATGGTCGAAGGAGGGCTCGGGGTCGACGTTCACGCTTCGCATTCCCGAGCTCGCCGACGATTCACCCAGGGACCTGCCCGTTCACACAGGAGAATAGGAATCATGGCACGCATCCTCATTGTTGAAGACGAGGAGAGTTTCTCCGACGCGCTCAGCTACTCGCTGCGCAAGGAGGGATACGAGGTCGCTGTCGCGAACACGGGCGACCGTGGGCTCGCGGTGTTCCAGGTGCACGGCGCTGATCTCGTGCTTCTCGATCTCATGCTTCCCGGTATGAGCGGCACCGACGTGTGCCGCGAGATCCGTAAAACCTCGAGCGTTCCCGTCATCATGCTCACCGCGAAGGACGACGAGTTCGATAAGGTTCTCGGCCTCGAGCTCGGCGCCGATGACTACGTGACGAAGCCGTATTCTTCGCGTGAGCTTCTCGCCCGCATTAAGGCGGTGCTTCGCCGCGGCGAGCAGCAGAAGGCCACAAACCAGGAAGGCGACGAAGACGAGGCGGTTCTGACGGCCGGCGGCATCGAGATGAACGTTGACCGCCACGTGGTGCGCGTGCGGGGTGAAGACACGCCGCTGCCGCTCAAGGAATTTGAGCTGCTTGAGATCCTCCTGCGTAACGCCGATCGCGTGCTCACGCGCGGCCAGCTCATCGACCGCGTGTGGGGCTCGAACTACGTGGGCGACACGAAGACTCTTGACGTGCACATTAAGCGCTTGCGCGCGAAGATCGAGGTCAATCCGAAGAGCCCGGAACTCATCGTGACGGTGCGCGGCCTCGGTTACAAGTTCGAATCGCCCGCGGAGGCCTAACCAGCCGGCGCGTTTACGCCTTTTGGTAGGCGAACTCCCACACGAGCCGGCCCGCGGCGGTCGCTTTCTTCTCGAAGGCGGTGCGCACGCGCCCATCGAACCGAGGCGCGAACCCCACGCGCGGCATCGCCTCGCTCACCGGGTCCGAGGCCGTGCCCTCGGGCCGAGGCCCTTCGGGGTGCAGGTTCACGAGCAGCCCTTCGCGGGCGACGGTCTCGAAGGCGGCGTGTTGATGCTCGGCGTAGTCGGCCCAGTCGGTTGCGGTGCGGATGATTCCGCCCGGCTCGAGTAGCTCCGTGAGCACGCGCAAGAACTCGGGGGAGATGAGGCGGCGTTTGTGGTGCTTCGTTTTGTGCCACGGATCGGCGAAGAAGATCCACACTTCGCGGATCGACTCACGCCCGAGAAGCGTGGGGAGGGAGTTTTCGGCGTCGACCTCGAGCATTTTGACGTTGTGGGGGAGGCCGAGCCGTTCGAGGTGGAGCATCGTTTGGGCGAGGCCCGGCTTGTACACCTCGAGGGCGAGGAAGTTCTCGCCGGGGCGTGAAGCGGCAGCTGCGGCCACGCAATCGCCCTGACCGGAGCCGATCTCGACAATGAGCGGGTGACGGTTTCCGAACAGTTCCGGGACCGAGAGTCGCACCGAGGGATCAGCGAGGGTGGAGCGTGCCCCGCGGGGCACGTCCACGACGTACTGCTGCGCGTGCGCCTGCCACGCTCGCTCCTGGGCCGCATTGAGGCGGGAGCCGCGCCGCACGAAGCTCACGACCTCGCGCCGCACGCGCCCGTCGCTCGTCAGTTCAGGCCGCTCAGGCACGGGTGACCTTGCCGTTCGCCACGGTGAGCGCGACCTCCACGAGGGGCTCCTCGGCGGGGCCGCCCTTGACGTCACCCGTCTGGGAGTCGAACGTGGAATCGTGGCATGGGCAGTGCAGCACGGGCCCTTCGGGGTTGAGGGCGCAGCCCTGGTGCGTGCAGTACGCCTCGAAGCCGTGAAGGTCCTCGCCGCTTCCGCGCACAACGGCAACAAAGGCCCGCTGCCCGCCGAAGTTCACGATTGTCGTCTGGTTTTCGGGAAGGTCCTCGAGCGCCACTGCTCCCGACTCATCCACCTGCACTTCTTCGGCCTTGAGGCCACCGCGATCGGGCCCGCAGCCGGCGAGGGCGAGGGCGGCGGCGCCCGTGAGGCCGAGTGCACCGAGGTCGCGCCGCTTCACGCACGGCGGCAGCTCGCGGGTGGGCTCTGCGGGAAGGTCAGCACGGACGATGCGCGGTTTCATGGCTCTCTTTCGATGAAAAAACGGGGTCCGACGCCTGCCAAGCAACCGTCGGACCCCAATCTTAACCCCGCGACCTAGCCTTCGGTGCCCTCAATCGCCGCCTCGGGGTATTCCCACGGGGCGTTGGGGTCGGGCACGGTCGAGGTGATCACGGAGCCGTCGGCGCGCGTGTCGCCAACGTAGTGGGCTTCAAGGTGGCCGTCCTCGAGGAGGGGGCCCTGGCCGCGGAGCGCCACGCTCACGCCCGCGGTCGTGATGCGCACGGTTTTGCCGCGCACGCTCACGTCAAGCTCATCGCCTTCTTCGAGCACGAAGCTGATCTCGCCCTTCGTGATGCGCACGGTGAAGCGGCTTTCGCGGACGGTGAGGGGGAATTCGAGGGCGGGCCATTCGTCGGGAAGGCGTGGGTCGAAGCTGATGGCGCCGTCGTTGAAGCGCATGCCGCCGAACCCCGCGACGAGGCCGTTCCACACGCCGCCCGCGGAGGCGATGTGCACGCCGTCTTTCGTGTTTTTGTGGAGGTCGGCGAGGTCCACGTAGAGGCCCGTGAGGAAGTAGTCGAGGGCGAGGTCTTGGTGGCCCACTTCGGCGGCCATGATCGATTGGACGACTGCCGAGAGGGTTGAGTCGCCCGTGGTGATCGGGTCGTAGTATTCGAAGTTCGCCTTTTTGTGTTCGGTTGTGAACTCGGCGCTGCGCAGGTAGGTGGCGAGCACAACGTCGGCCTGTTTGATGACCTGGAAGCGGTAGATCACGAGCGGGTGGTAGTTGAGCAGGAGCGGGAATTTTTCGGGCGGGGTGGCTTTGATATCCCACACTTCGCGGTCGAGGAAGCGGTCGTCCTGCGGGTGGATGCCCATCGTTTCGTCGAACTCGATGTACATGCCTTCGGCGCACGCTTGCCATTCGTCGATCTCGCGCTCGTCGAGGTCGATCTTCTGCACCAGCGCGCGGTAGGTTTCGGGGAGGCGTTCGCGCAGGTCACGCAGTGTGCGGGCGGCCCGCTCGAGGTTGTATTTCGCCATGACGTTCGTGAACAGGTTGTTGTTGACGACCGTCGTGTATTCGTCGGGGCCGGTCACGCCGTGGATGTGGAAGGTGCGATCGCCGTTTGTGCGCCAGAAGCCGAGATCGGCCCACATGCGCGCCGTTTCGGCGAGAACTTCGGCGCCCTGGAGGTCCAGGAAGCTCGTGTCGCCCGTGATGTCGTTGTAGGTGGCGAAGGCCCACGCGATGTCGGCATCGATGTGGTACTGCGCGGTTCCTGCCGCGTAGTACGCGCTCGCCTCGTCGCCGTTAATGGTGCGCCACGGGAAGAGGGCGCCGCGTTGGTTGAGCTCGCGGGCCCTCTCGCGCGCGGCATCGAGCAGATTGACGCGGAAGCGCAGGGCGTTGCGCGCCCATTCGGGCGAGGTGAACGTGAGGAACGGGACCACGTAGATGTCGGTGTCCCAGAAGTAGTGGCCTTCGTAGCCGGAGCCGGTCATGCCTTTCGCCGGCACGCCGGCCTGGTCGGCTCGAGCGGCGGCCTGCGCGAGCTGGTAGATGCACCAGCGGCTCGCTTGCTGCACGGCGCTTTGCCCTTCGATGCGCACGTCGGAGCGCTGCCAGAAGCCTTCGAGGAACTCGCGTTGCGCCTCGTGGTAGTGCTCGAAGGCGTGCTTGTGCACGCGGTCGAGCGTGCGGCGGCAGCGGTCCTGAAGCTCACGCACGGGTACGCCCGCCGCGTAGTGGTAGGCCACGGCCTTCTTGACGAGGAATTTTTCGCCTTCGGGCAGTTCGCCGCGCATGATGAAGCGGCCCATGTCGTCGTCGATTTTGACGAGGCTCTGGAAGCCGATTTCGGTGTCCACTTCGTGGTCGGCGGCAACGCCAATACCGATTCCGGAGTGAGCGGTGCGGTAGCCCATGAGCACGCGGTCGCCGGAGGCGTGGTTGTCCTCTGGCACGAGCACGCGCGTATCAAACGACGTGGTTTGCCGCGGATCGTGCTTGTTTTCACCAGCGAGCGGGGCGGTGGCGGGCGCGGCATCGAGGTCGAGATCCTGGCGGTTGATGATCTGTGAGGAGATGGCGATAGGGGCGCTGCCCTTGACCATCTCGACCTCGAGGGACATGAGCGCAAGGTGGCGGTCGGTGAAGCTCACCATGCGGCTCGAGCGCACGCGCACGTGGGCGCCGCTCGGGGTGCGCCACAGCAGGTCGCGGCGCAGCACGCCTTCGCGAAAGTCGATCCAGCGCTTGTATTCGAGCAGGTCGCTTGTGGAAACGTTGAGCGGTTCATCGTCCACGTACAGCTTGATGACGGTCGAATCGGGCGCGTTGACGATGGTCTGCCCGGTTTTCGCAAAGCCGAAGGCGTTTTCGGCGTGCTTGATGGGCCAGGTTTCGTGGAAGCCATTGAGGAACGTGCCGTGGCTTGCCACGTCGCGGCCTTCTTCGGGGGTGCCGCGCATGCCGAGGTAGCCGTTCGCGGTCGCGAAGATCGTTTCGAGGAAGCCGAGCTTGGCGCCGGGGCGCGCCTCGACGAGCTGCCATTCATTGACGGGCAGGTGGACCCTGTCCATGGGGTCGGCGGAAACTTTGTGGAGGCTCATGCCAGCTCCTTGAGGTCGTCGACGACGATGGTGGCACCGGCTTCCGCGAGAGCCTCTTGGCCCACACCGCGGTTAACGCCGATCACAGCGCCGAAGTTGCCGGCGGCGCCGGCCTGCACGCCGCTTGTGGCATCTTCGAGCACCACGGCCTTTTCGGCGGGCACACCCACGAGTTTCGCACCGTAGAGGTAGGTGTCGGGTGCGGGCTTGCCGGGGATGGAGTTTTCGGCGGCGACGTTGCCGTCCACGATCACCTCGAAGCGTTCGAGGAGACCCGCGGCCTTGAGCACGGTGCGGGCATTCTTCGAGCTGGACACGATCGCGACTTTCGCGGTTTCGGGAAGGGAATCGAGGAAGGCGAGCGTGCCGGGGTAGGGCTCCACGCCTTCCTGTTCGAGGATCTCGAGCACGAGGGCGTTCTTGCGGTTGCCGAGCCCGCACACGGTCATCGCGGCGGGGGCATCCTCGGGCGTGCCCTCGGGAAGTTCGATGCCGCGCGAGGCGAGGAAGCTCCTCACGCCGTCGTAGCGGGGTTTGCCATCCACGTACGTGAAGTAGTCCATGTCGGTGTATTTGGCCTGGCCCTCGTAGTCCACGAGCACTTGGTTGAACATGCGGGACCATGCGCGCATGTGCACGTCGGCGGTGGGGGTCACGACCCCGTCGAGGTCAAAGAGGTAGGCATCGAAGTCGGCCGCGTTGAAGGAAGCGGCGGGCTGAAGATTCTGGGGTGCGTTTGTCGCGTTCTCAGTCACGGCACCACGATAGGGGCACGGCCTGGATGGCGCTGCACAGTTCCTCATGGGGGCCGGGATTTTTGACTTTTCTCTCGACTCAGCCTTCGCTCAGCACGTCTTCGGCGCCGATCGAGGAATCGGTGCGGGCGGAAAAGATCGCGCGGGCGGCGTTCGCGGCGGTGATTTCGGCGCTCGCGGTGGGGGCGTAGGCGGCGGGGGTTCGGGTGACGGTGGCGGGACCGGGGGCCACGAGGATCGGCGGGTGCACAAGCAGGGTGGTGCTCAGGCCCGAGCGCCGCACGAGCTCGAGGGCGCGGCGGGCAGCCAGGAGGCCGGGGTCCGGGGTTCCGACGCTTGCCCACGCCTTCTTTGCTCTTTCGGTGAGGGGGCGCTCTCGGCGGGGAGCTTCGGCATCGCGCGTGCCATGAACGGTGTAGGCGAGGGCATCGAGGGGCGCTGCCGCGATGAGCCGCCTCACGCCTGCGCGCCGCATCGCGCGGATTGTTCGGGTGGTGAGGGCTTCGGCCTCTTTGTTGTTCTCGATGACGAGCAGGAGGGCGCTCGTGCCGCCGAGCGTGAGGGCGTACTCGCCAAGGTCGTGGGGGATTGCCTCGTAGCTGATCGCGCGTGAAAATCGTGTGAGGTTTTCCGGGTGGGCGCTCAGGGCCTTAACCTCGCCGTTTCCTTTGAGGGCGAGGTAGGACTCGCTCACGAGGGCGTCGCCGAGTGCACTTGCGGCGTCGACGATCGTGAGAACTTCGCGGTGCTCGGGTGTGCTCATGGCAGAATCTTTCTGCGCGGCCGTGCCGCGCGGGCGGGAAGCGCGAGAATGCGGCGCGAGGGCCGCTTCGTGGCGAGTCTATGAAAGAAGGAGCGGGTGTGGCGAAAAACGAGCCTCACACGCCGCACCTCGGCCGCGGCAGCTCCGAAGCCGCCGCGGCGCTCAGGCCTCTCATTCTTCCCGTGTATGTGCCTACGGCGCTGCAGTTCTCGGGCAACGCCGCAATCTTGCCGATCCTCCCGCTCATCGCGATCCGTATGGGCTTTTCCGTGTCGGGCGCCGCGGCCCTCGGCCTCATCGCGGGCATCCTTTCGGTCGTGGGCACCGTTCCCGCCGGCAAGCTCATGGCGCGCGTGGGGGAGCGCCGTGCGATCCTCGCGACGGGGGCCTTGCTCATCGTGCTCAACCTCGGTCTCGGGGCGGTTGTGGGGGATGCGCTCGCGGGCTCGCCTTCCGCGTGGCACAGATGGGTGCTGATTGGCGCGCTCGTGGTGCAGGGCGCGTGCATGATCGTGTGGAATCTTGGCCGCCAGGCTTACCTTGGCACTCACCTTCCGCCGCGCGTGCGCGCTCGGGGCATGACCTCCTTCGGCGGCGCGGTGCGCATCGGTGAGATTCTCGGTCCGCTTCTCTCCTCGGCAGTGCTGTGGGTGGGGCACGCCCCGTGGGTGTTCTACCTCTATTCCCTGCTTGTGGCGGTCGCGGTGTGGTGCGTGTGGGCGCGCATGCTCGAGGGCGATGCGTCGCCGGGAGAGAAAGTGTCCGACGCTCGCCCGGCAATCGTCGGACCTGAAGGCGGTGAGGCGAAGCCCGCCGCCGTGGAAAAACCTCGCGAACCCGAGACCGTGACCGGAGCCCTTGGGCGCCAACTGACGTTTCGGGACATGCTGCGTGTGGCGCTCGGGGTGTTGCCGCTTGCCGCGGCGCGCACGAATCGGCCGATCATCGTGCCGCTCATGGCGGTGGCGATGGGGCTCACGGAGAAGGACGTCACGCTCATCTTCGGCACTGCTGCCGCGATTGAGATTCTGCTGTTTTACCCGGCGGGCGTGATCATGGATCGCTGGGGGAGGGTCGCGGCGATCGTGCCGTGCATGAGCATCCTTGGGCTTGGTTTTGCGCTCGCGGCGCCGTTTGCGCTCGGTGAGGCGGGCCTTTCGGCTGGTGGTGCCGGGTTTGCGGTGCTGCTTGTCGCCCAGATTGTTGCGGGGATTGGCAACGGGCTCGGGTCGGGGATCATGATGACCCTCGGGATCGATCTTTCCAATAGCGCGACGCGCACGCGCGACCTTGCCCGCTGGAACACGCTCATGGGTGCGGGGCGGCTTTCGGCGCCTCTTCTCGTGTCGCTGGTGACGCTCGCGTTGCCCGTGGGGTGGGCGGCTTTGCTCACGTCGGGGCTCCTGTGGGGTGGGGCCGCATGGCTGCATCGCGTGCTTCCCGAGTACGCGCCCGTGAAGTTACCGTGACTCGCGCCAAGCGGCGCACTCGCCTGCGCGCACTCCCGCGCCTCGCATGGTTATTCTTATAGCTACCACGCAATCGGAGACACTGGAGAGGGAAGGCGCGCATGGCGACTCATCGCGGCTCAGCGAATGCCAACGAGCCTCGCCCCGATCTCGGTAACAATGCAGTTGAGAATAAGCCGAAGGGGAAGCGCCGCGCGCCGGCCCCGAAAGTGAATGAAGAGAAGCCGGCTGCCGGGGGCGATGCGTCCGAGCCACACCGCAAAGGTAAGCGTGCTGCGGCGCCTGCCGAGACCGTCGGTGAGACCAGCTCGGAGCCCGCGAATCAGAGCGCGAAGGGCGCAAGCGAGGCCCCGCGCAAAGCCCGCTCCCGCTGGAAAATCCTCGGCCGCGTGCTCGAAGTTGCCGTGGTCACGGCCGCCGTGGGCATCCTTATTTCCACCTTCTTCCTTTCCGTGCTGCAAATACGCGGCACGTCCATGGAGCCGACTTTCCATGACGGCGACCTCGCGGTTGCGACGCATTCAAAGAGCCTCGAAACCGGCGATATCGTGGCCTTTTACTACAACAACAAGGTTCTGCTCAAACGTGTGGTGGGCTTCCCGGGGGACTGGATCGACTTCGCGGAGGATGGCCGCGTGATCGTGAACGGCGAGAAGCTCGACGAGAGCTACGTGCTCGATCCCGGCGAGGGCGGCAACGTGGACATCACCTTCCCGTATCAGGTTCCCGAAGGTCGCTACTTCGTGCTTGGCGATCACCGCAGCACGTCGATCGATTCACGCTCAGAGCACCTCGGCACCGTTGCCGAGGATCAAGTCCTGGGAACCGTGAAAGCCGTCGTGTGGCCGCTGACTCATGTGACGTGGGTCGACTAAAACGGTTGTCATTCGGACAGTTGCATAACAATTCGATAAATATTTGCTGAACAATTAGCCTCGCGGTAACTCTGGGTATAACCTCGAAATGCTCTGCCGCGAGTGGCCGTGCGTAATAGCCCCCGCCCCGGTGAGCGTGACCTTTCGATATCCCCGCGCGCACGAGGCGTGTGCGCTTACGACAGATAGGAAAAGAACCACATGTTTACGCATGCTCACCGCAACGTGGCGAAGGGAGGCCTGCTCACCGTTCTCGTCGCACTCTTCGCGGCGCTCGCTGTGCTCGTCTCGCCCCTCGCCCACGCTGCTCCCGTCGGTAATGACGAGGATCCGGCCATCACGATCAAGTCCAAGCAGCACGACCAGGACCTCGCCGCCTACCAGATCTTTAAGGGCCAGCAGTCGCCGCTTCCCGAAGAGGGCGCAGACCCGACCGAGCCGACCGGCCTCACGATGATCTCGTGGGGCGAGGGCATCGATAAGGGCGGGCTCCTCAAGGAGCTTGGCGACTCGACTGATCCGGCGTTCGCGGCCATCACCGGCGAAGAAAACGCTGCCGAGCTCGCCGCGAAGTTCTCCGGCCTCACCGGGGCGGATGCCACCAAGCTTTCGAAGATCGTTGCGAAGCACATCGTGCGCGACGGCTCGTACGCCCCGGTAGACTTCACCCTCACGCCGTCGGAGACCGAAAAGGGCATTTACGAGTACACGGCGAAGACCGTGGATGCTGGCTACTACGTTGTGGTGGACCGGGACCCGGCGAACGTCACGGCTGCCACCTCCCCGATCCTCAAGGTCGTGGGTCCGGTGACCGTTGACGTGAAGACCTCGGTCCCCAGCCACGACAAGCAGGTCGAGGAAAACTCCACCGGCGAGCCCGGTGAGACCGCCGACTACAACATCGGCGACGACGTGCCCTTCGTTCTCCACGGCACGCTTCCCTCGAACTACGCCGACTTCGACACCTACAAGTACGGCTTCCGCGACACCCTCTCCAAGGCTTTCGACGACCCGCAGAACGTTGAGGTTTTCGTTGACGGTAAGAAGATCACCGAAGGCTTCACGGTTTCCGCAGTGAAGCCGGCTTCGGACACCGAGGGCCACTATGCGGGCGGCAAGACCTTCTCCGTGGACTTTGCTGACCTCAAGAAGGCTGCCCCGAACGCCACCGCTGATTCGAAGATCGACGTCAAGTACACGGCAAAGCTTAACGACAAGGCCGCGATCGACGACAAGGGCAATGGCAACAAGTCGCTTGTCTACTTCCAGAAGAGCGCCCTTGAGGGCGAAGGCGACCACGAAGGCGAGACCCTCGAGGATCACACCTGGGTGTTCACCTACACCGTTGAGAACACCAAGGTTGATCAGTGGACCGGAGACAAGCTTTCCGGTGCTGAGTTCGTGCTGACCCGCGGCTTCACCTACAAGAAGGACGGCTCGCTTGACTCGAGCGAGAACGGCGAATTCGCCATCCTCGACAAAAACGAGAAGGTCACCGGCTGGACCACGAACCAGGACGAAGCGACCACCGTCAAGACCAAGGCTGATGCCCCATTCTCCTTCAAGGGTCTCGATGCCGGTAACTACGCCCTTCGCGAGACGAAGGCACCGACCGGCTACCAGCTCCCGGCGAACGACATGCGCTTCGGCATCAGCGCTAAGCACCAGGAAGACGAGAACGGCAAGGGCGAGCTCACGGAGCTTTCCCTCGCGACCGTTGACGGCAAGGGAGCCCCTGGTGACCTCCAGACTGCGACCATGAAGCAGAACGTCACCAACTCCTCCGGCTCGGACCTTCCGTCAACCGGTGGCATGGGTACGGTGCTGTTCACCGCAGGCGGCCTCGCAGTGATGCTGCTTGCTGGCTTCGGCATCGTTGCTCGCAACCGCAAGCGCGCTGAGGCCTGAGAGTCTCATTGCGCATGAGTGAGAATGTCGCTCAGGATTCTCGCCCGGCACCTGCCGGGCGGGAATCCCGCGCACCCAAGAAGCGAAAGCGCTGGCCTGATCTTCTTCTCGCAGGCGTTTTCCTTCTTGGGCTCGGCATTCTGCTCTACCCACCCATCAGTGACTACTGGAACTCCCTCAACCAGGGCCGTGCGATCGCGCGCTACGACGACACCGTGGCGCACATGAGCGCGGACGACTTCACGCAAATCTGGCGCGACGTTGACACCTACAACGAGGGCCTCCGCAATTCCACCGCGGGCTTCCACCTCAGTGACGACCAGCTCGCCGAGTACAACTCGCTGCTCAACCCCGCGGGCACAGGAATGATGGGCCACATCGAAATCCCCAAGATCGGTGTTGACCTGCCGGTCTACCACACCGTGGAAGATCCGGTGCTTCAAGCCGGCGTGGGTCACATTCCCGGCTCTTCGCTTCCCGGCGGCGGCGAAGGAACCCACGTAGCCCTTTCCGGGCATCGCGGCCTTCCCACTTCTACGCTTTTCACCAACCTCGACAAAATGAGCGAAGGCGACGTGTTCGTGCTCCACACGCTCGACCGCAACCTCGCCTACCAAGTCGACCAGATCCGTGTCGTCGAACCGCACGAAGTTCAGGACCTCGAGATCGTCGACGGGCAAGACTACGTCACCCTCATCACGTGCACGCCGTACGCGATCAACACGCATCGCCTCCTCGTGCGTGGCCACCGAGTGGACTACGTCGAATCCCAATACCTTCCCGCGGACGCCGTGCGCATGGACCCGGTCCTCGTGTCCATGTTCGTGTCCGTCCCCATTCTCATCTGCCTGGGCGCGCTTTACGTGATGCACTCACGCCGCAAGCGCACCCGCGCCACGACCTCACGCGAGGGGAACGCCTCATGACCATCCTCCAGCGCGCCATAACCGGCGCCGCCTCACGCTTCGCGCGCCTCGGCGCCCTTGGGCTCCTCGCCCTTGCGCTCGTGCTCGCCCTAGCTCCCCTCACCGCGCCGGCTCATGCCGACGGTGGCAACGCCGCCATCGACCTCGGACAGGTAGACGAGACCCGCGACTCCTCCCTCACCCTCGAGCTTCACCGCGCGAACGGGGAAGCAATTGAGGGCGTGCAAGCGTCGGCCTACCGCGTTGCCGAAGCGAAACGCGGCCTCCCCGCCGCACCCGGCTACGCCGCGCTGCTCGAGCGCACCGGATGGGCAGAGGTGACCCGAACCGGGGACCTCACGCAGGGCACCTGGACCACTCTCGCCCGCACCCTCGCCGACTACGTGACCACCTCCGGAAAAACCCCCGATGCTGCCGGCGCAACCGATCATGCTGGAGTGTTCCGCGCCGAACACCTCACGCCCGGCGTGTACCTCGTGGTGCTCGAGGATCGCGTTCGCGAAACGGCACGCAACACCGAAACTCTCACCTTCACCCCCGCGCTCGTGTCGATCCCCGCACGCGACGCCGAAGGGCAGATCACCTACGACGTCGTGGTGAAGCCCAAGTTCAACGCGAGCACGAAGCCACGCCCGCGCGAATACCGCGTGGTCAAGCACTGGAGCGACCGCGGCGCCGAAAAACAGCGCCCCGCGAGCATCTCCGTGGACCTCTTCAAAAACGGTGCGCTCGCCGAAACCGTGACCCTTAGCTCCGCGAACAACTGGAGCTACACGTGGAGCGACGCCAGCGGTGCCGAGTGGACCGCCGTCGAAAAACTCGACGGACTCACCTACACCGTGACCAACACCCGCGAAGGCGCAACGTTCCTCATCACGAACACCCTCACGCCCGGCGAAACGCCCACCCCGACCCCGGAGCCGACGCCCTCCACGACGCCGGAACCGACCCCAACCCCCACGCCGAAAAAGACACCGCTGCCACGCACGGGCTTCGACCCCAGCACCTACTGGCTGAGCGCCGCACTCCTTGGCACTCTCGGCATCACCATGCTCGCCCTGAGCGCACCGCGCCCTCAGCGAGCACGCACCGCACGGAAGGGAGCGCACAATGACTAACGCGCGACACCAAGCAGAGCAGCGCAGCACCTGGCGCTCCATCACCGCCTTCCTTGCGGCATGTACCCTCATGCTCACCATGCTCGGGCTCACGCAGCCGTCCTTCTCCGTGGACGGAGCAAACGCTGACGCCGTTGGCGTGGGGGAGTGCACCGCCGGAAGCGGCGCCGTGATGCACAACCTCACTGACGGCGACATTTCCATCGAGGTCATCGATCAGCGCACCGGCGCTGAGAAGAACGAAGAGACGATCAAGACCGACGCCATCGTCAAGAAGGTCTCGCAGCGTTGGAGCGGCGAGGGCTACGGGCAGCGGTTCGGCATCTCGAACACGACCGCGAACGACGACCGCACCTTCCGCATCTACTTTGAGTTTGCGAATGCGAAGCAGGGCGAAACTGAGCTCCCATATCTCGTTGCGGGCGACTCCAAGACCAAGCTCGAGGTTGGCGAAACCTACTACCAGCAGCGTGAAGCGCAGAAGAATAAGTACACGCTGAAGAAGGCCGACGGCAACGGACTCGTGTACTACATCGAGGTGCCCGCTGCCGAGGTTGGCGAAACGTTCGCGCTCGATGTGCAAGCCGCGTATCCCGCGAAATCCGCGGGAGGCACCCTCAAGTCGTGGGTGGAAGAACTGACGTCCGAGCAGCTCAAGGCGCGTGGTGCGAAGGCGAGCGCTCCCGAGTGCGGCGTGCATCAAGCGACGTGGGGCGTGGATCGAACCGAGTACAACGCGAAGAAGGTGCTGCTCGATTCCACTCAAGCCGCGAACTACACCACGAAGAAGACGTGGGGCGACACCACCGATCCAAGTTTGGCGTACGACGCGAAGAGCGGCCGATACTACATCCACAACCTTCGCTACCTCATCCACAACGAGCGTGATGACGCGACTCTCGCCGGGAACGTTGACGAGAAGAACAAGAACGCCTGGAAGGGCGATGTCGGCGAAGATCCTGCCGTGGAGATGGTGTACAAGGACACCTTCACCGTTCCCGAAGGCTTTGAGATCAACCCCGACATCGTGAAGAAGCTGGGTTCCAAACTCAGTGGCGGCCAGAAGTCGAATGGCACAGGATTCGATTGGTTTACTACCGAATACCCCGGCCAGAGCAATGGGTATGCGTATTTCAACACCCTGGTCGCCGGCGGTACGCCCGTGCTCACGGTGTATAACCCTGGCGATCACAACGAAAACGGCAAATTCAGGTACGAATTCTCGAAAGATTTCCGGACCATCACCATCACGATGCCGCACGCGCCCACCACTCCCACTACGAGGGTTGATGGCCCCGCATTTCGCGTGAAGTTTGCGGACAACGTGCTCGTGAAGAGTGGGGATCAGGCTCCGGATAGCTCATTCAAAGTAGAGATTGCCAACCACCTGGACGTGACGACGAAATACCGCCACAGCGCGGAGAGAGCGACCAAGGCTGACGCGCCGGCCACGATCCGTGCAAAAGGTGTCGAGCCCAAAGTTTCAAAGTCGCACGACAGCAACAAGCAGTACTTCCGCGGTGACCCCATCGACTTCACCATCACTGCTGAAAACCAGGGCACCGCGCCCTGGAAGGTCAACGAGGGTCGTGAAGACGAGGGCAAAATCGTCGACGCCCTCCCGAAGGCGTTTTACGTGACGCCCGCGCAGATGGTCGAGATGTTCAAAGCCGACGGTGGCGACGCCCTCACCATCGACATCAAGAATGTAGAAGTGTGCACGGCCACCGTCGCCGGCCGAACCGGCACGTCGGGGGGTAGCGTCACCCCGTCGGCGCAGACGTCGGAAGACTGCGTCAAATCCCAGAGCCATAACTTCACGGTGACGAAGAAGGCCGATGGCACACTCACCGTCAAGCGCGACGGCGCCGCTCCCACCACGGTGAAAGCGACGGAAGCGGCGCTCTCGAAGGCGCTCGGGACATTGATCGTCACGCCAAAAACCACCTACACCCTCACCTGGGCCCTGCCGAACGGCACGATCAACGGTGGCGAAAAAATCCAGCGCGTGGTGAAGGCCACCGTCAAGGACCACTTCATGGCGGGCGATCTCACTGCTGAGGATGCGACGAACACCGTGCACCTCGGCAAGGACGTGCCAGACGTCGCGAAGATTGAGAACGCGATCGAGCTCTCCAAGCATGCGTTCGTGAACGGTAGCGAAGTGACCAGTAATGGCACCGAGATTCCCGCTGGCACCGTCGTGGACTACTCCTTGACGCTCGAACGTAAGGGCGGGCAGGCGACGTACGATTCAGTGCCCCTCATCGACGATCTCACCGGTGCCCAGGTGCTGCTGGCAGAGGTCGATCTGAACAAGGCGCTTGCGGGAAAGGGCTTGCCCACCATGGAGGTGGAGGGCACTCAGTACTACGTGCTGAGCAAGCCAGGCACCTATCAAGGCGTGCGGTTCCGCGCCGAGGAGAAAGCCGGCGGACGCACGACGGAGAAGATCTTCGTGGCCGATCGCGTCAAGATCACGGACCTTGGCGACAAGGGAGTCCAGACCAACACCTACTGGTACATCGCCTCGCAGGATTTCCAGAACCCGTCGGTAATTTCCGTGCGCTACAAGGCGGTCACCGATCCGAAAGTCGCGGGGTACAAGAACGCAGGGGTGAAACGCGACGACGTGATCAACGTTGGACGTGGGGGGCACCGCGACTTCCAGGCCAGCGATTCGAAGACGTTCAATATCTCGAAGCTCGGCTCTGACAAGCGCATCGTGACGGACAAGAAGAACGTCACCAACCTGAGCGACGACGCAACGGTGCAGCAGAGCAAGATCTCCGACGGAGAGACAGTCACCTACCGGGTGAGCCTCTCGCAGTTCGGCGAGCAGCCATATACCGTCACCGGTAAGGACATCTACGACGCCCTGCCGAAGAGTCTCAAGGGCAGCCCCTGGTCCAAGGCGAACGTGCACATTGAGTTCCCTGAACAGAACACTGTGAAGGTGGAGCACGGCAGCCTCAAGAGCTGGAGCATCACGAACAAGAACCCTGTCGATCAGAAGGCTGATGACACGCAGCAGTACATCGTGTGGGGCGAGGACCTGAAGCTCAGCGTCACCGGCAATGTGTACTGGTACGTGACGCTTACCTTCCCTGCGGGCGATCAGTGGCAGGAGTATGTGGGGGCGTACAGCTCCGAGACGCTGTACAACACCTGGTACGTGAAGGACGCGAAGTCGCAGGTTTCGCACTACCTCGAGAGCGGGCTTCAGGCCACGTTGCAAAAGGGCGTCTCGTCCACCGGTTCCTACGGCACTGCGAAACCCTTTACCTCGATCTGCAAGGTTTCGCCGAGCGGCGGAACATCCTGTTCCGGCAGCTCCAATCCGAAAGACAAGGTGCTGCAAGTAGACGGAAGCAAGGACGGCCGCACGAGCTACGAGGACCAGAGCGGGTTCGTCATGTACTACGCCGTGCTCCACAACGACGGTGCGTCGCGCATCTACCTCAACGACATCGAGGACGTGCTGCCCGAGGGCTTCACCTTCGGCGGATCCGACGCAACAAAGTCATATGTGAGCGGATCTTCTCACAACCTCGTGTTCCCCACCGAACAGGATCGAATGAACTCCTGGAACTGGGTGGCTGACGCCTCCAAGGTGCCGGTTTCCGTTTCCGGCACCTCGTCGAAACCCAAGATCGGCACCGTTCACGCGAGCACGGACCCGAGTAGCCCGCGTAAGGTGAGGTTCCAGATTGACAACTCTGGTGAGGGCTCCAACCTCTCCTACGACAAGGCCAAGCAGAAGTACTACCTCAACGCAGGCGAAACCCTCGCGTTCCGATACTTCGCCCTTGTGGACGACAAGAGCAAGCTCACGAATGTCGCCACCAACTGGGTGGGTATGCCGCACGACGGCGGCATGGCGAACCCCATGAGCGTCAATCCTGACGTCACGATTACCAGCAACGCCTTCAAAAAGAACCCGCTGAACGACGGTACTCGCGACGTGGTCGACGGTGCAGGCGCCGCCAAGCTCGGCATGAGTGGCAAAGACGGCGAGCAGTGGCTTGTGTCCACAGTCGACGTGCAGCGCAAGCTTTTCGTTCCCGGGGTGACCAAGCAGGTCACCGCGAAATCAGCGCTCGGTAAACGCGTGGATGGGCCTGAGTACGCGGGCTACGAAGACACGCTGGAGTGGACGGTCACCGGCCATAACGATTCGACGGTGCCGATCTCCGACTATGTGATGTCAGATGTGCTCGATGAGCACTACGAATTCACCGGCCCCGTGCAGTTCCATACCGAGGATGCCAACGGTAAGAAGAGCACTGGGAGCTATGACACCACTCTCTTCACTTTCGGGAAATGGAGCACCGATAGCAACGGCAAGAAATCGGTGAAGATCACCTATACGGCACCGTACTTCAGCGAGGTCACGACTACGTTGACCGTCGATGGAAAGGCGCAGGTCCTGAAGTACCCCGCCAACTTCCTGCACCCGCAGATCTATGTTTCGCTCAGCTCGGTGCCGGAGGGCGGTGGCGTGCGCCTCGACGTCCGCGCACCCATCGACAGCGAAGGCGTGCGCCCGCCGGGTCGCGGCAACGCGTTCTCCGGGATGCCGCTCGAGCCCGGCGGAAAGGCCGTGCTTGTCGTGAACGGCAAGCGGAAGGCGAGCGCCAAGCAGGACTATCGCGTCGCGTTCAACACCGGCTATCTGACGCCCCTGTCGAAGGACTGGGATCCGCGGGCTGTAGAGCACGGCTCCGTGACGAAGCAGACGGTCAAGGCCGCAGAGGAGTACTTGAAGTACAACAGCTACGGCACCCCGCAATCGGCGCCCAAGGTGTACCAGGATCAGCCATCGGTACAGTCGGTGGCCCAGATTCCGATTGCGGATGACCTGTTCACCAAGTCGATTGAGCGGGTCGTCGAGGTCGCGGATGCTGACAACGATGCGACGTCGGTAAGCGACCCGAACTACATCACGCTTCCCTCGAAGGACTCGGTGTTCCGTTACGAGATGAACGTGACGAACAAGAAGAGCGAGCCCATCAACAAGATGGTGCTCATCAACAACCTTCCGCAGATGGACGACCAGTACACGTTTGCGACGGCGCCCGAACGCCTGAGTGAATTCAAGACTGCCTTTGGCGATCAGCTGAACCTCAAGGTGGAACTCGTTGACAAGGACGGCAACGTCCTGCGTGCGATTGACCCGTCGAAGTACAGCATCGATTTTTCTAAAAAAACAGGTTTCACCGACGAGGATTGGGCCGGGAGCACCGCCTCTGGTGCGTGGTTGTCTAAGCCCGCTGATATGAGCTCCATGCGTTCCATGCGCATCAGCCTTGCTGATGATGCGGGCGTCATCCCCGGCAACGGCACCCTCCGTGTGAGCTTCGATTCGAAGATTCCCGACGATGCCGATGCGAAGCCCGGAGAGATTGCGTGGAATACCTTCGGCTACCGCTACCTCGCACCGGGATCCAGCACCCTCACGCTGTCGTCCATCCCGCTCAAGGTGGGCGTGCGCATCCCGTCGGCACCCACGCTCGCGAAAGTGCTCGTCGATGAAAAGGGAGCGCCGCGTACGGCTGCGGGTGATTCGACGTACCAGTTCCTCGTCTATTCCGGGCAGGCGCTGACGCCGGCGCAGCTCGAGGGCAAGAGCCTCGCGCAGGCGCTTGCCGACGAGAAGCGCCAGGTGGCCCTCGTCGAGCGGACCGTTGCCAAGGGCGAAACCGCATCCAAGGCGTTGCCGATCTTGCCCGGAACGACGTTCCAGTACGACGCTAAGGCCAAGGCTTGGAAGCCCACGGATACCAAGTGGCAGTGGGAAGACAAGGCGCAGTACACCCTCGTCGAGATTGCTGCGAGCGACGGCTCCGAGCTTGCGCGCATTGAACAGGCTGTGCCCGAGAGTGAGCCGCGCGTGACCGGCAACCACACGACGTTCACCTACCGCAAAGCCGAAAATCCGGAGTTTACCGCGGTGAACCGTAACGGCCAGTGGGCCGCGTCAATCCGCAAGCTTGATGGCGGCAACTGCACCACGGACACAGAATGCGCCCCGCTCGAAGGCGCGACCTTCGGTCTTCTCACGCCGAACAAAGCCGAGAGCGACAAGGTCAAAGCCACGCTTCCCGAATCGTTCAAAAACCAGATCATCAAGGACGGCGAGACGCGCTACTATCCCTTGAAGGTCGTGACGACCGACAGGAACGGTCACGCCGACCTCCCGGGGCTCAAAGAGGACTCGTACTGGGTGATGGAGCTTTCCGCACCCGCGGGCTACACCAAGAGCGACGATTTCCGGAAGATCAGCAAACCCGAAGCGGGAGCTGCCGCTCCCGTGGTCACGGTCAAGAACTTCCCGAATTACGAGCTGCCCGATTCCGGCGGCGACGGCTTCCGCCCGGGCTACGCTCTCGCGGGGCTGCTGATCGCGGGCGCGATCGGCGGGCTCTACTGGAGGAGGCGTTCGGTACGCTAAACAGGTGACCTCGAGACCCCGCACCAGAGCGAAGGTTCTGCTGCGCGTACTCCTCGCCGCAGGCGCGATCCTCGCGATCGCCCTCGTCGCAAGGGCCTACGTGCAGCAGAACCGCGATCTCGAGAGCGCCCACGGCGACCTCGCCAAGCTCGATGCGCTCATCCCCACCGAGCGCACGAGCGCCAACGTCGTTCCCGAAGGCGAAAGCACGCCGAGCCCCGTCGTCAACATTGACGGCCAAGACTACGTCGGAATCCTCGAGATCCCCTCCCTGGACGTGCGCCTCCCGATCACCGCGAGCTGGCGCCCCGAAAGCCCCCGCCCCGGCGCCTACGCCGGCGTGCTCGAGCGCGGCACACTCGCGATTGGCGGGCCGAACACGGCCGGGCAACTGGGGCGGCTCACCGAAACGTCCGACGGTGACCGGTTCACCATTACCGACGTGACCGGCAGAGTGTTCACCTTCGAAGTTGCCACAATCGAGACGGTCAAAAGCGATGAGAAGGCAAAAATCCTCGAGAAGGTCGAACCGTGGGACGTGTCGCTCTTCGCCGACACGTTCAGCGGGCAAGAAATCAGGGTACTTCGCGGGACCGCCGTGCCAGTGTTCAATGAAAACTAGCTGCGGGTTTACTTCCAGCGGAAGAACCGGTGGGCAAGCGGCAGCAAAATAGCCGACGCCACCAGCAAATACACGCAGCCAAGTCCCGCGTCGCCCCACGTGCCAAGATCAATAAGTGGCTTGCTGAGCGCCACACGCATCTGGAAAAACGGCGTGTACGGCGCAATGTTCTGCACCCACCTTGGGAGAAGCTCAATTGGCATCATCGCCCCGCCCGCATAGCCGAGGGGAACAATGATGAGGTTCGCGAGCATCGACACCGCTGCGAGGGACGGCACGAAAACTGCGAGAAGCACGCCAAGGAAATAGAACGTGAGATAGCCGAGTGCGAGCGGCACGATTCCGAGCGGAGCCCACGGGGAAAGTTCCATGCCAATCCACGGCGTGACCGCAAGAGCAATAAGCAATACAGCTTGAATAAGTGCAAGGCACGCCCCCACGAGCGCCTGCGCGAGAAGAATCGACCCCGTGGAGAGCGGAAAAGCGCGAAGCACCTGCACCATGCCATTTTCACGCCACTGCGCGATATGCAAAGCACCCGCAAAAATCCCCACGTACGCCACGCCAAAACCCAGCACGTTGACACAAATCGGCGACACAAAATCCATGCCGGGAAGTTCCGGCATCGTGCCAAACGCGCGCACCAAAACCACGAGAAGCGCGAGCGGAAAAACGAACGACATGATAATCGTTGACGTGTCGCGAAGGTCAGTCTTGAGCAACACCCGGCTCAGTGAACGCACCGTTTTCATCGCGAAATCTCCCTCCCCGTCACCGAGAAAAACACGTCCTCGAGAGTTCCCTGACTCACCACTGCACCCGCCGTCTCAATGCCGTTGCGGGTCAAGAGAGCAAAAGCCGAAGCTGCGTCATCGGTGCGCACCAGGAGAGCGTCGGACCCCTTCTCGACCCCCGAAAACAGAGCCCGCACCTGCTGCTCCTGGTGCAGGGCGCCCGGCAAAAGCACCGTGGTGCCAAGATTCGCCTTCGTGATGAGGGAGCGCGGCGAATCCGTCACGAGCACGTGGCCCTGATCGAGAATCGACACCACATCGCACAAGCGCTCCGCCTCCTCGAGGTAGTGCGTCGTGTACAGCACCGTCATTGTGCCGAACTCCGTGTCCCGCAGCAGCTCCACGAGCGACTTACGCGCGGCCGGATCGAGCCCCGCCGTGGGCTCATCCAGAAAAAGCACCTCCGGGCGATGCACGAGAGCCGAGGCGAGCGCGAGGCGCTGCCGCTCACCACCCGAAAGTTTCGTGCAACGCGTGTGTGCCGCAGCCGTAAGATTGAGCGCCTCGAGAACCTCATCAACATACGCCGAAGGAACATCGAAAATACTCGCGACAGCCCGCACATGCTCCACAAGAGTCATCTTCGTGAAAAACGCCGGAGACTGATGCTGAATACCGATCCGCCGAAGCAACTGCGGATCGCGCGGCCAAGGATTCGAATCGAGAAGCCGAACCGTGCCCGACGTGGCCTTGCGGAAACCCACGAGCGTATCGAACAGCGTTGTTTTGCCCGCCCCATTCGAGCCGATAATCCCGTGGAAGGCACCTTTCTCAACATCGAGGTTGAGATCCTTTAAAATACGTTTCTCGCCGATCGTGACGGTGAGTTCGCGTGCACAAACAGCGGTGGCCATCGCTCGGCCTTTCTCGCGTAGCAACGGGGGTGATCTAAGTCTAAGAGCCGGCGCCGTGTGCGGGGAGGGACCTCCCGCCCCACGGGAATTGCATAGGGGCTGCGGGGGTTTGGGGAGGCGTGACGGGTTTGACGCCGAATGATGTGAAGCGGGCAGGGTGCGGGCGTGGCGCCGACCGAGGTGCGCAGTTGAAGGCGATAGGAGAGCTAAGCGTGGGTGAAACCCCCACAACCTCTATGCAATTCGAGAAGGAAGTGGAGCGGACGACGGGAATCGAACCCGCGTAATCAGTTTGGAAGACTGAGGCTCTACCATTGAGCTACGTCCGCGAAAAGCGCTCGAAGCGCTTCAGGGATCCATCTTGCCACATACTGCGCCATGCCCCAAGGCGAGTACGGGCCGGGGCGCGCATGTATCTCGTCACATCACGCGAGCGATGCCCGAGCGCCCTCAGGTGGAGGCGGGTAAACTTGGTGGGGTTGCCTCATCGGCCTTCGATGGCCGCACGGCCTCGACCGGGATGTAGCTCAGCTTGGTAGAGCGTCCGCTTTGGGAGCGGAAGGTCGCAGGTTCAAATCCTGTCATCCCGACGTCGCAGGGGCCGCCTCACGGCGCCCCGGTTACCGACTTTGAAATACGAGAACTACCACGAGGAGACTTGCACGTGAAGACTGCAGTCGAGAAGCTGAGCGCCACCCGCGTGAAGCTCAACGTTGAGGTTCCTTTCGAGGAACTGAAGCCCGCGATCGATCAGGCCGCGAAGAAGATTGCCAAGGATGTGCAGCTTCCCGGCTTCCGCAAGGGCAAGGTTCCTACGTCGCTCATCGAGCAGCGTTTCGGTAAGCCCGCGATCATCCAGGAAGCCGTGAACGACGCGCTTCCGGGCTACTACCAGCAGGCTGCGGCCGAGGCCGAGCTCAAGCCGGCGGGCCGCCCCGAGGTTGAGGTCACGGAAGTTCCGGGCCTCGACGGCTCGGAAGAGGGCAACCTTGTTTTCGTGATCGAGCAGGATGTGCGCCCCGAAATCGAACTGCCCACCTTCGCTGACCTCGAGGTGGAGATCGAAGAGCCCACGGTTGACGACGACGCCGTGGACGTGCGCCTCACCGCGCTGCGTGAGCGCTTCGGCACCCTCAAGGGCGTGGACCGCCCCGCCGAAGATGGCGACTTCGTGTCGATCGACATGGTCGCGAAGATCGATGACGAGCAGATCGACACCGTCGAAGGCGTGTCGTACAACATCGGCGAGGGCAACATGCTCGACGGCCTCGACGAGGCCCTCATTGGCCTCTCGGCTGGCGAGACCACGACCTTCGCGTCGAAGCTCGCCGGTGGCGACCGCGCCGGCGAGGAAGCACAGATCACCGTGACCGCGCAGAGCGTGAAGGTGCGCGAGCTTCCCGAGGCTGACGATGAATTCGCCGAACTCGCTTCCGAATTCGACACCATCGACGAGCTCAAGGCCGATCTCAAGGCGCAGGCAGAGAAGGACGCCGAGGGCAACCGCGTGGCGCTCGCCCGTAACGCGCTCATCGAAAAGCTCCTCGAGGACATCGAGGTCGAGGTTCCCGAGCAGCTCGTGAAGGACGAGATCGAGGCGCACCTCGAAAACGAGGGCAAGAGCGCTGACGATCCGCACGGCGAGGAAATCAAGGACGACACGGTCAAGGCGATCCGTGCGCAGTTCCTCCTCGACGCGATCCTCGAAACGCGCGAGGTTGAGGTGGGCCAGGAAGACCTCATGAGCTTCATGTCCCAGATGGCCGCGCAGTACGGCATGGACCCGAACACGTTCCTCCAGGCTGTCGCCCAGGGCGGCCAGCTCGAACAGATCTTCGGCGAGGTGCAGCGTTCGAAGGCTCTCGATGATGTGCTCGCCGAGGTGACCGTCAAGTCGACCGAGGGCAAGGTTCTGGACCTGGGCCTTTCGAAGGGCAAGGAGTCCGACGCTTCCTCGGCTGACGAGGATGCTAAGGCTGAGGGTGAGAAGAAGCCGGCCGCCAAGAAGGCCGCTGCCAAGAAGCCCGCCGCGAAGAAGACGACCGAAAAGAAGTCCGCGGACAAGAAGACCGCTGAGAAGAAGCCGGCCGCCAAGAAGGCCCCGGCGAAGAAAGCTCCGGCCAAGAAGGCCCCTGCGAAGAAGGCGACCACGAAGAAGGCCGCTGAAAAGACCGAGGACAAGGGCGAGGATAAGTAAATCCCGCACCACTCCTAGTGGGGCGGCCCCTCTTCGCGAAAGCGAGGGTGGGGCCGCTACCCTTTTAAAAGCGCGCGGCGCCGCGCGAAGAAGGAGGCAGTTATGGCTTGGATCGATCACGCCCTGTGGTGGCACGTGTACCCGCTTGGTTTCACGGATGCCCCGATTCGCGAGGGTGATTCGCGCACGGGCCGAGGGTTTGACCACCTCACGAGCTGGCTTGACTACGTGCAGGAACTCGGCCTCAACGGCATCGCGCTTGGCCCGATCTTCGCCTCCAAAACCCACGGCTACGACACCCTCGACTACCTGAGGATCGACCCGCGCCTTGGCGACGACGCCGCTTTCGATCGCTTCCTTGCCGCGTGCAAAAAGCGGGGGATCCGCGTGCTCCTCGACGGCGTGTTTTCGCACGTCTCGACCGATTTCGCGCCGCTTCGCCGCGAACTCGAAAATCCCGCTGCCGACGCGAGCGGCCGCGAATTCGACATCGACATGCACGCCGAGGGCGGCCCGGCACCGCGCGTGTGGGAAGGGCACGGGGAGCTTGCTCGCTTCAACCACGACAGTGCGGCTGCAAAGGACCGCATCGAGCACGTGATGCGTTTCTGGCTCGAGCGAGGGATCGATGGCTGGCGCCTCGATGCCGCCTACTCGGTTCCTCCGAGTTTCTGGAGTGACATCATCCCCGGCCTTCGCCGTGACTTCCCCGAAGCGTTCTTCTTCGCGGAAATCATCCACGGCGACTATGCCGCATTCGTGAAAGATGCCGGAGTTGATTCCGCGACCGAGTACGAGCTGTGGAAGGCGATCTACTCGAGCATCGAGCAGAAGAATCTGTTCGAGCTCGAATGGACCCTTGGCCGCCACAACGGATTCCTCGAGCACTTCCTGCCGCTGACGTTCGTGGGCAACCACGACACGAGCCGCATCGCGAGCGTACTCGGTGCCAACGGCGCGCTCACGGCCCACGCGATCCTCTACACACTCGGTGGCACCCCAGCCCTCTATTACGGGGATGAACAGGCCTTCCGCGGCATTAAGGAAGAGCGCGTTGGGGGAGACGATGACGTGCGCCAGGCCTTCCCCGATTCCCCACGCGACTTCTTTGGCGAAGGGCCCGCGATGCGTGAGGCGATCGCCGGGCTCATCGGCGTGCGCCGCGCCGAGCCGTGGCTCGTGACCGCCCGCACCGAGGTCCTCGACATCGCAAACGAAAAAATGACGTATCGCGCGCACGAAAATGGAGGAGAGCGCTTCCTCGACGTCGAGATCACCCTCGACGAAAGCCCCCGCGCGACCATTCGTGAGGCGGGCGGCGACGTGCTGTGGTCCCAGCCGCAGCTGTAGCGAGGCAAGCGTCGGAACTGCGCCCCTGGCGAACAGGGCCGCCAAGCACCCTCACGCTCGCTAAGGTTGAAGGGTACGAAACCTCAAGATACAAGGAGTGCACCGTGACTCAGCACAGCGTGAACGCGGCCGGTGAAATGCCGCTTGGCCTCGATGACAACGTGTACCAGCGGCTCCTGCGCGAGCGCATCGTGTGGCTCGGTTCGGATGTTCGCGACGATAACGCGAACGCGATCTGCGCGAAGCTGCTCCTGCTCGCCGCGGAAGATCCGGAGAAGGACATCTTCCTCTACATCAACAGCCCCGGCGGTTCGATTACCGCGGGCATGGCGATCTACGACACGATGCAGTACATCAAGCCGGATGTCGTGACGGTCGCGATGGGCATGGCAGCCTCGATGGGCCAGTTCCTGCTGAGCTCCGGCACCCCCGGTAAGCGCTTCGCGACGCCCCACACGCGCATCCTCATGCACCAGCCGCTCGGTGGCCTTGGTGGCACCGCCTCGGAGATCAAGATCCAGGCCGATCTGATCCTCTCGATGAAGCAGCAGATGGCCGAGATCACGGCCGAGCAGACCGGTAAGAGCGTCGAGCAGATCATTGCCGATGGCGACCGCGACCACTGGTTCACCGCCCCCGAAGCCCTCGAATACGGCTTCATCGACCGGATCGTCTCCGCAGCCGGCGACGTGACCGGCGACGGCGGCATGGACGAGAACTGACGCGGCGAAACCTCAAAGGAGTACACCATGACTTTCGAACCCTCCATGAAGGCCGGCCACATGCCGAGCGCGCGCTACGTGCTGCCCACCTACGAAGAACGCACGGCCTACGGCTTCAAGCGCCAGGACCCGTACGCGAAGCTGTTCGAGGATCGCATCATCTTCCTCGGCGTCCAGGTGGACGATGCCTCCGCGGACGACGTGATGGCGCAGCTGCTCGTGCTTGAATCGCAGGATCCGGATCGCGACATCACGCTCTACATCAACAGCCCCGGCGGGTCGTTCACGGCGCTCACCGCGATCTACGACACGATGCAGTACATCAAGCCTGATGTGACGACCGTGTGCCTCGGCCAGGCGGCTTCCGCTGCCGCGGTGTTGCTCGCGGCCGGGGCTCCCGGCAAGCGCCTTGCCCTCCCGAACGCCCGTATCCTCATCCACCAGCCGGCCATGGGCGGCCAGGGTGGCGGCCAGGCTTCCGATATCGAGATCCAAGCCAATGAAATTCTCCGCATGCGCGAGTGGCTCGAGGATACCCTCGCCCACCACTCGGGCCGCGACCGCGGCGAGATCCACCGTGACATCGAGCGCGACAAGATTCTCACCGCACAGGGCGCTCTCGAGTACGGCCTGATCGACCAGGTTCTCGCCCGCCGTAGCGAGCAGGACCAGATCGGCCAGTAATCGCGCTACGCGCATGAAACGGCCGGGGAGGTGCGCCACAGCGACACACGCTTGTGGGTGTGCCTCCCCGTTTCGTTGCCTCGCGGCGGCTAGTGTGGCAAGCGCCCGAAAACTTCCCCGGGAAGGACTCCTCCATGGCACAGATTGGTGATTCGAGCGAGATTTACAAGTGCTCGTTCTGCGGAAAGTCGCAAAAGCAGGTTGAGCGGCTCATCTCCGGACCCCACGTGTACATTTGCGAAGAATGCATCGAGCTGTGCAACGAGATCATCGCTGAGGAGACCGAGGCTGCCGAGAAGAAGGAAGAGCAAGCCAAGGAGCTCGAGCTCCCTAAACCCAACGAGATTTTCGACTTCCTCGAGACCCACATCGTGGGTCAGGAAACCGCGAAGCGGGCCCTTTCGGTTGCCGTGTACAACCACTACAAGCGCGTGCGCGCGAGTGAAACGAAAGATTCGGGTATTGGCACGGACATCGACGAGGTCGAGGTCGCGAAGTCGAACGTGCTCGTTGTGGGCCCCACGGGCTGCGGAAAAACGTACCTCGCGCAGACCCTCGCGAAGCTCCTCGACGTGCCGTTCGCGATGGCTGATGCGACCGCCCTCACCGAGGCCGGTTACGTGGGCGAGGATGTTGAGAATGTTCTTCTCAAACTCCTCCAGGCCGCGGACTGGGACGTCAAGCGCGCCGAGCGGGGCATCATCTACATCGACGAGATCGACAAGATCGGCCGCAAGGCAGAGAACCCGTCGATCACGCGCGACGTCTCAGGCGAAGGCGTGCAGCAGGGCCTGCTCAAGATCCTCGAGGGCACCGTCTCGGCCGTTCCTCCGCAGGGCGGGCGCAAGCATCCGCAGCAGGACTACGTCCAGATCGACACGACCAACGTGCTGTTCATTGTGGCGGGCGCATTCGCGGGTATCGAGGACATCATCAGCAACCGCACCGGAAAACGCGGCATTGGCTTCGGCAGCCAGCTTCACACCCCGCTCGACGAGCAGGAAATCTACGCGAAGCTCCTTCCCGAGGACCTCCTGAAATTCGGGCTCATCCCCGAATTCATTGGCCGCCTTCCCGTGCTGACCTCCGTGACGAACCTCGACCGCGAGGACCTCACGCGCATTCTCATCGAGCCGAAGAACGCGCTCGTGAAGCAGTACCAAAAGATGTTTGCCCTCGACGAGGTCGAGCTCGATTTCGAACCGCTCGCCCTTGAGGCCATTGCGGATCGCGCTCTTGAGCGTGGTACGGGTGCGCGCGGCCTGCGCGCAATCATGGAGGAAATCCTCCAGCCGGTCATGTTCGAGGTGCCCTCGCGCGAGGATGTCGTCAAGATCGTGATTACCGAGGCGGTCGTGACCGAAGGCCGCGAGCCGCTCATGCTCACGCGCGCTGACTCGAGTGAGGCCGGCGAGAAGAAGCGCCGCCGTAGCGCCTAGTTTTCTCGTCGACACGCTTTACTCGTGCCGCCCGGCCTGCAAGGCTTAGCGCATGAACGATACTCCCGCGACGCCGAGCGCCGGCGCCCACGTCACCAACGAACACATCGCCCGCGCTCGCAAGCTCCTCGGCCAGCACCGCCAATCAATTGACAACATTGATGCGGCCCTCGTGCATCTGCTCGCTGAACGCTTCAAGTTCACGAAGGCCGTCGGGGCACTCAAGGCTGAGCACGGCCTACCCGCTGGCGATCCGGATCGTGAAAAGCACCAGGTCGAGCGCCTCACGCGCCTCGCCGAAGAATCCGGGCTCGACCCGGTGTTCACGCAGCGCTTCCTCAATTTTCTCGTGACCGAGGTGATCCGCCACCACGAGCAGATCGCGGCGGAGAAGTAGCGCCGCGCTCTCCGCACGGAACGGCCGAGCACCAGCGCGCGCACAAGAAAGGGGACCGCCCTGCGCCCAGCGCGCGAAGCGGCCCCACTCGTGCACACTGGGCGCTAGAAAACCTCGCTTTGGCGGTACTCCGCCATCGCATCAATGATCCAGCGCGCCACGAAATCGGCGAAGCTCGCGCGCGGGTAGAGGCGCCACACATTCTGCTCCACGCGGTGCAAAAGGATCGGCACGTGCGCCAGCTGGGTCGCGACCGCACGACCCGCGGGGAACTCACGCGGGTGAAGATCCGCGTTGCAGCCCTTCTCGAGAAGCTCCTCGCTGGCGCGGCCAGAAAGCTCAAACACGGTGCGATTCGCGGAAAGATCCACGGCGTGCCCCGGCAATCCTTCGAGAGAGGCCTCGAGGTCAGCCGCGGCTGCCTGAGTCGTATCGGAGGGATCGACGTACAGGAATTCGTCGGGCGAAAGCCACAAAACGTGACTGGCGTCGGAACTTCCCGTCACCTCGCCAACCCGCGAAGGAAGCGCAAAGCCGAGCACGCTCTCAAGCGCCCTCGCGCTTTCGCTTCCGGGCTTCGCGCGAAGCCCCACCTGAAGAGGCGAATCAAGCTCCGTGAGTGCCACCGAGCGCGGGCCGCACACGCGCGCCGCCTCCATCTCACCCGCGAGATGCGCGGCGGGCGTGACGCGGAATTCTTTCAACTGAGCGTTAGCCATCGCGGCGCTCTCCTTCCGGATCAAACAGGCACAGGGGCCCAATTTCTACATCGACGAGGCGGCCATCCACGGGGCTCGAAATGATCTCACCTTCGCGCTCGCGACCGCGCTCGATGAGCGCGAGACCAAAGGTGCGGCCGAGCGCCACCGAGTCGTAGCTCGAGGTTACGAAGCCGATGTCCTCGATTTGCCCATCACCCGGCAGCAGGGGAGTCGTGGCGTCAGCGTCACGAACCGTGAGATCCGTGCCCTTTTCCACGAGCTGCGCGCCTTCACGAAGGCGAAGCCGGCGGTCCACGGGCAGAACCGTCACGAGGTGACGCCGATCCTCCGCCGCGGTGTGGGCCCTCGCAAACGACCGCTTGCCGAGGAACTCCTCCTTCTTCTTCGACACGACCCAGCTCATGCCCGCATCCTGCGGCGTGACCGTGCCGTCCGTGTCCTGACCCACGATGATGAAGCCCTTCTCCGCGCGCAGAACGTGCATCGTTTCCGTGCCGTACGGTGTGATGCCAAATTCGCGCCCGGCCTCCTCGACGGCCTCCCACACGGCGAGACCGTAGTAGGCCTCCACATTGATCTCGAAACAGAGCTCTCCCGAGAACGAGATGCGGCACACGCGCGCCGGAATCCCGCTTTCGAGAGTCGTGTCGCGAAACGCCATGAACGGGAAGCCCTTGGCGGAAACATCGATGTTCGGAACCACTTTTTCGATCACGGCGCGTGACTTCGGGCCCGCGACCGTGATCGTCGCATACTGCTCCGTGACCGACGTGAACGTCACGTCGAGCTCGGGCCACTCCGTTTGCGAATATTCCTCGAGGTGGTCGAGAACCTTCGCGGCCCCCGACGAGGTGGTGGTCATGAGGAAGCGATCCTCCGCGAGCCTCATCGTCACGCCATCGTCGAAGATCATGCCGTCAGGCGTGCACATCACGCCGTAGCGCCCCATGCCCACCTTGAGAAGACGGAACGAATTCGTGTACACGCGGTCGAGGAATTCCGCCGCGTCCTTCCCGCGAATCTCGATCTTGCCGAGTGTGGTGCCGTCCATGAAACCCACGGACTCGCGTACCGCCGCGCACTCGCGGCGCACCGCTGCGTCCATCGATTCCGCTCCCTGCGGGTAGTACCAGGGGCGCTTCCATTGGCCCACGTCCTCGAACTTTGCGCCGTGGGCGAGGTGCCACGGGTGGATCGACGTGAGGCGCGCGGGGTCGAAGAGGTCGCCGCGCTCACGGCCCGCAATGACCGCGAAGGACACGGGGGAGTAGGGCGCGCGGTAGTTCGAGACGCCCACTTTCTCGAGGTCATCTTCGCCGAGTGCCGCCGCGAGGATTGCCATTGCGTTCACGCCCGAAGTTTTGCCCTGATCGTTGGCCGTGCCAATCGACGTGTAGCGCTTGATGTGCTCGATGCTGTGCATGCCCGCCCCGTAGGCGCGCATGACCTCGGCAACGGCCTGGTCGCGCTGGAGATCCACGAAGTGCTCGTTCCACTCACCCGGCTCGCCCTCCTCCGCGGGCACGAGCCACACGGGCTGCACGGGGGAGCGGTCAAGGGGCAGTGCGGTTCCGACGCTTGCCTTGGCAACCTCGCGCTTCAGTTTCCCGGCGTTGAAGCCCTTATTTTCGGCGGCGGCCTCGCGGGCCTCGATCCCCACGCGGTGGCCTGCCTCGAGGGCATCGTCGAGCGCAAATTTGCCGGTGAGGGCGCCCGCGTGGTGCTGGTGGGCAACGGGGGAGACGGGCACGAAGCCCGCGATGTCCGTGTTCCACGTGGTCTTTCCCTGGCGGTGGGTGTGGAGGTGAACGGTGGGGCTGTATCCGCCCGAGACGGCGAGGAGATCGCCCTCGATGCGGCGTGCTTCGCCCGTGAGCTCGGCGTTGGTATCGAGTCCGCGCACGGTGACGGCACTCAGGAGCCCGCCCTCGCCCGCGTCGGTATCGACTACGGCGGAGCCCGCGTAGAGGGCCGCGCCGATCTCGTGCGCGATTTTCTCGCAGTGCTCGGGCACGCGGCTCCGTGCATCGATGATCGCGGTGACCTTCGCCCCGGCCGCCGAGAGGTCGAGCGCACTCTCATAGCCCGCGTCGTTGGTGGTAAACAGCGCCGCTCGGCGGCCCGGCAGCGCGCCGTAGCGGTTGAGGTAGGTGCTCACGGCCGAGGCGAGCATGATGCCCGGGCGGTCGTTGTTCTTGAACACGAGCGGCCGCTCGAGAGCGCCGGTCGCAAGAATGACCTCCGCGGCGCGGAACTGCCACATGCGCTGGCGCGACACTCCGGGGCGCTTGGCACGTGGAAGGTGATCGGTGCGGTTTTCGACCGCGATTACGTAGTTTGCGTCGTAGCAACCGAAGGCGCTCGTGCGCGGAAGGTACGTGAAGTCGCTGTTCTTTTCGAGCTTCTCGATTTCGGTGCGTGCCCATTCGGGGCCGCTGACGCCATCGATCTCGACATCGCGCGCCGAGAGAAGTGAGCCGCCGGGTACGGGCTGGTCGTCGATAAGCACGATCCTGCACTGGCCTGCGAGGGCCGAGCGCGCAGCGGCAATGCCCGCGGGGCCCGCACCCACGATGAGCACGTCCACGTGGCGGTGCTTGTGGTCGTAGAGTGCCGGATCGGGACGCGGATCGAGTGCGCCCTGGCCGGAAACGAAAAGGGTCTCGAGGCCGGGCGTGGCCGGAACCGTTGTGACGGGGAGCATCGTCTCGTCGATATCGTGCGCGTCGCGTGCACGCACCGTGATGAGGCCGTTCGGCTCCTCGATTCCCGCCGCGAAGATTCCGCGTGGGCGGTGGCGGTACATCGATTCGGCCGTGTGGATCCGCCCGGAGGCGATGAGGGCCGAGGCAACCGTGTCGCCCTCGAAAGCCTCGATCTCCACGCCATCCACCGTGATCGAGAAGGGCTCGCCCTTTTCAAGGCCGTGCCGAGGGGAATGCTCGGGGGATAGTCGCATGCTCACTTGGTCTCTCCCATCGTGTGGGCGGCCTCGTTGCCGCCGTCAAGCTCGGGGCGTTTCTCGCCAACCGGATAAAACGCGAGGAACTCGTGGGTTGCCGTATCGCGCAGGGCGTTGAACCATTTGCGGCAGCCGCCCGAGTGCAGCCATCGCTCGGCGTACTCACCTTTGGGATTCGAGCGGTAGAACAGGTAGTGGGCCCATTCGGCGTCGCTCAACTCCGCGGTTTTCTCGGGGTAGGCCACGTGGGCCTCGCCGCCGTAGTGGAACTCGATCTCGTCGCGGTCGCCGCAGTGGGGGCACGTGAGAAGAAGCATCGTTGGTCTCTCTTTCGCCGTGGGTTAGTGAGCGACGGCAGCGGCGCCGTGCTCGTCGATCAGGTGGCCGGTCGTGAACCGCTCAAGGGAGAACGGCTCATTCAATTCGTGGGGGCGGTCGTTTGCGACCGTGTAGGCGAAGGTCCAGCCGCATGCGGGGGTGGCCTTGAAGCCGCCCGTGCCCCACCCGCAGTTGATGTACACGCCTTCGACGTCGCACAGCGACATGATGGGGGAGGCATCGAGCGTGACGTCCACGATCCCGCCCCACGTGCGCAGAAGGTGCGCGCGCGAGAACACGGGAAACAGCTCGATCGAGGCGGCGATCTGCTCGGAGACCACGTGGAACGAGCCGCGCTGAGCGTAGCCGTTGTATTGGTCAATTCCCGCGCCCATGACGAGTTCACCCTTGTGTGCCTGGGACACGTACATGTGCACGTGGTTGCTCATGACGACCGTGGGATGCACGGGCTCGAAAAGCTCCGAGACGAGGGCCTGGAGCGGATGCGACTGAGTGGGCACGCGCACCCCGAGTTGATCCGTGAGGGTCGTGGTGTGGCCCGCGGCCGCAAGCGCGATCTTGGGGGCGAGGATCTTTCCGCGAGTGGTCTCTACGCCGATGGCGCGGCCACCGTCGGAAAGAACCTTCGTGACCTCGCAGTTTTGGATGATGTCCACGCCGAGCTCATTGCACTTGCGCGCGTAGCCCCACGCGACCCAGTCGTGTTTCGCGATGCCCGCGCGCGGCTGGTAGGTCGCGCCCATAACCGGGTAGCGCACGTTGTCGCTGATGTTGAGGATCGGGCACACTTCTTTGACCTGCTCGGGCGTGAGCCACTCGGCGTCCACGCCGTTGAGCTTGTTCGCCTCGACTCTTCGCACCGATTCGCGCACGTCGCCGAGCGTGTGCGCAAGATTGAGCACGCCGCGCTGCGAAAAGAACATCTCGTACTCGAGTTCCTCGGTGAGGCCTTCCCAGAGCTTCATCGCATGCTCGTAGATCGCCGCGGATTCGTTCCACAGGTAGTTCGACCGGATGATCGTGGTGTTGCGGGCCATGTTGCCGCCCGCGAGCCACCCCTTTTCAAGCAGGGCGATGTTGGTCATCCCGTGGTTTTTTGCGAGGTAATACGCGGTGGCGAGTCCGTGACCGCCGCCGCCCACGACGATCGCGTCGTAGGTTTTCTTCGGGTCCGGGTTATCCCACAGGAAATCGGGGTGTTGAGGGAGTTCTTCCGCCACGGGGGCCTCCTAGGTTCTCGTCATTGAGAAAACGACTGGGCGTCATTTCCACGGAAGGTATTGGTGTCGATCCTAGAGAGAGACCAAAGGGCAGTCAAGCGATCAGTGCAACCGGGTTGCTTTTGTGGCAACACATGGGAGTCTTCGTGAGAGTGTTCGTATGGTGGCCGGCCGTACTGGCCAGGGGCGTTGGACCACAGCGCCCCCGCTGCGGCACGAGTCACCTTAGGGCCAGTGCGGCGCGTAAGCCGCGGTCAACGAGCTGAATTGTGTGGAGTGAGAGCGCGCCACCGTGGCGGAGTACCTCGTCTTCATCAATCGTTTCGAGATCGTCGCATAGTACTCGGCCCACGAGGGGATCGTACGAGCTGAGTTTCACGATGCTCTCGAGCGGGGGTTTTTCGGATGTCGTTATTCGGGCGACGATCGCACTCTTCAGGGCTCGGTTGCGTGCATTGTTGGAAACGACGAGAAAGGGCTTTTCTCCGTATCCCAGGTCTACCCAGTAAATATTCCCGCGAGTGAGGGTCATTCGGTGCCTGCTTCGGCTCGTCGTCTCGCACGCTCATGACGGCGCTTACGCCCGTGGTCTGCGGCAGCCCGATCCTCTTCGTTAAGTGTCGCCGCGTAGGCGGCGTAACCGGAGGCGTTTGCAGTTTCCTGCACCTTGTCGCGTGCAACGTTCAGAAGAGTGCTCAGTGCCTGAGCCTCAGAAAGGTGGTCGGGTAGCGGGCCTACGAGCGCTTCAACTGCTTCGCGAGCGGGGGTGCCAGGAGTGCGTATATCCCGGGTGAAAGTGGACATTTCTGCATCAACCGGAACGCTTTTTCGGGAGAGAGTGCTGGTGCTCATGTCAACAGCGTAACGCACATGCAGCATGATCTGCAGCAGTAAATGCTGCACGGTTGAGGAGTGTGATGATAGGCGAAAGGCCCCGAGAGCCACGGAGGAGCGAGGTCCTGCCGTGCCCGTCGGGGCCCTTGTGTTAATCGGCTCTGTGGTTTTGCGGCCGGTCCGCGCCTATTTCTTCTTCGCGGGCGGCTCGCCGAGCTCAACCTTCGAGAGCGTGATCGCGCCATCGGTCGAGGGCTCGAGCGTGAGCTCCTCGATCGAACCGAGCGCGCACACGTCGAAGCGCACGCTCTCGAACTGCGCGAGCGCCGCCTCGGGGAGTGCGAGGTGGGCGCGGAGCATCGGGGTCTTCTGCGAGACCTTCGCATCGCTCTTGACCTTGCGCACCGAGATGATCGCCTCGCTCACGATGCGCAGGAGCGATTCGTCCTGGCCCGCAGCGGCTTTCGCGAGCGGAGCGGAGGTGGGCCACGCCTGCGCATGCACCGAGCCCTCACGCCACCAGCTCCACACCTCGTCGGTCGCGAACGGGAGGTACGGAGCGAAAAGACGCAGCAGGGTCTCGAGCGCAATCTGGAGCGCCGCGCGTGCCGAAGCCGCGGGGCCTTCGCCCGCAGCGCCGTGTGCGCGGTTCTTCACGAGCTCGATGTAGTCATCGCAGAACGTCCAGAAGAACGGCTCGATGACTTCGATCGCGCGCGCGTAGTCGAGTTTCGCCATCGCCGCACTCGCTTGGTCCACGACACTCGCGAGAGAGGCGAGCATCGCGCGGTCGAGCGGTTCGGTCACGGCAGCCGGGTCGGCGGGGAGGGTGCCCTCCGGGTCCGACGCCACCTCGCCAAAACCGAGCGCGAACTTCGAGGCGTTGAGGATCTTGATCGCGAGGCGGCGGCCGATCTTCATCTGGCCCTCTTCGAAAGCCGTATCCGCACCCTGGCGGGCGCGTGCAGCCCAATAGCGCACGCCATCCGAGCCATACTTCTCGAGCAGGTCGATTGGCGTGACGACGTTGCCCTTCGACTTCGACATCTTCTTGCGGTCCGGATCGAGGATCCACCCGTTGATGCTCGCGCCCTGCCACGGAAGCGAATCGGTCAGCAGGTGCGAGCGCACGACCGTGCTGAACAGCCACGTGCGGATGATGTCGTGGCCCTGCGGGCGAAGATCCATCGGGTAGACCTTCTCGAACAGGTCGGAGTCATTGAGCCAACCGGTCGCGAGAAGCGGCGTGAGCGAGCTCGTCGCCCACGTGTCGAACACGTCCGGATCAGCCGTGAAGCCGTTTGGCTGATCGCGCTGAGAATCCTCGAAGCCCTCGGGCGCATCGAGGGTGGGATCCAAGGGGAGGCGATCCTCCGCGGGCACGAGCACGCGGTCATAATCGATCTCGCCGCGCTCATCGAGGCCGTACCACACGGGGATCGGCACGCCGAAGTAGCGCTGGCGGCTCACGAGCCAGTCACCCGTGAGGTTCTCGACCCAGTTGCGGTAGCGCGAGGCCATGAATTCCGGATACCAGGTGAGGTCGTCGCCGCGCTTCAGCAGCGCCGTGCGCAAAGTGCCGTCGGCCTCATCGCGCCCACCGTTCGTGATGTACCACTGGCGGCTCGTGACGTACTCGAGGGGTTTATCGCCCTTCTCGTAGAACTTGACAGGGTGGGTGATCTTCTTCGGCTCGCCCACCATGTCGCCCGTCTCGGTGACCATCTCGACGACGCGCTTTTGCGCGCTGAACACGGTGAGGCCTGCGAGTTCGGCGTAGCGCTCGCGGCCTGCCTCGCTCGTGATCCACGGGGCGTCCTCGAGGAAGCGGCCATCGCGGCCGATCACGGCGCGCGTGGGAAGGTCGAGTTCGCGCCACCAGATCACGTCGGTCGCATCGCCGAACGTACAGATCATCGCGATGCCGGCGCCCTTATCGGCCTGCGCGAGCGGGTGCGCGAGAACCGGCACCTCAACCTCGAAGAGTGGCGAGAGCACCTTCGTGCCGAACAGAGGCTTGTAGCGCTCGTCGTCAGGGTGGGCGACGAGGGCAACGCACGCGGGAAGAAGCTCCGGGCGGGTCGTCTCGATGAACACCTTTTCGCCATTATCCACGCGTGTAAAGCCCAGGCGGTGGTAGGCGCCCTCGCGATCGTGGTCTTCCTGCTCGGCCTGCGCGACCGCGGTGCGGAACGTGACGTCCCACGGGGTGGGCGCTTCGGCCTGGTAGGCCTGGCCGTTCTTCAGGTGAGTGAGGAAGGCCTTCTGGCTCACGGCGCGGGAGTTGTCGTCAATCGTTTGATAGCGAAGGTTCCAATCGACCGAAAGGCCGAGGGTGCGGAACGTGTGCTCGAACGCCTTCTCATCTTCCGTTGCCAGCTCGAGGCACAGCTCGATGAAGTTCTTGCGGCTGATCGGCATTTGGTTCTGCGGCTTTGAAGTCTTCGCGTTACCGCCCCGGTGCGGCGGCTCAAAGTTCTCGACGTACGGAAGGCTCGGATCGCAGCGCACGCCGAAGTAATTCTGCACGCGGCGCTCCGTGGGCAGGCCGTTATCGTCCCAGCCCATCGGGTAGAACACGTCCTTGCCGGCCATGCGTTGGAACCGTGCGAGGATATCGGCCTGCGTGTACGCAAACACGTGACCGATGTGCAGCGAGCCCGAAGCGGTGGGCGGGGGAGTGTCGATCGAGAAGACCTTCTCGCGGCTCGTCTCGCGGTTAAACGCGTACACCTTCGCGCTTTCCCACTCGGCATCCCACTTGCCCTCGAGACCATCGAGGCTCGGGCGGTCGGGAATTGCGGGGCTCATCGGTTGGGCGGTCGAGTCGTGACCTGCGTCGTGGCTGTTTTCGCTCATGCGCTCATTGTTTCACGCATGCACGCATCGGTGGTGCTACGGGGGCGTGAGATGCCCCAACGAGAAGCGCTGAAAAGGGCAGTCTCACGCTGGGCCCTTTGTGCCTTGTAGGCCTCTAGGCGCGGCATACTATAGGGGCGAGCCGGCGTCGGACACCCGCGCCCGGCCCCCACGACGCCCGCAAGCGGAAGGTTCCCATGAAGCGCCCCGACCCCACCGGCCACGCACTTGAGTTTGAGGCGGGTGAGCTGTTCTTTTCCACGACCGACGAGCGCGGCCACATCGACAAGGCCAACGACGTGTTCGTGCGGCTCTCGCGCTACGAGGCGAACCAGCTCAAGGGTGCTCCGCACAACATCATTCGCCACCCCGACATGCCCTCTGGCGTTTTCCGCCTGCTCTGGGAGTCGGTGGAAAAGGGCCAGCCGTTCGCGGGGTACATTCGCAACCTTTCAGCCGACGGTAGCCACTACGACGTCTTTGCCACGGTCACCCCACTTCCCGAAGGCGGGTACCTCTCGGTGCGTTCGAAGCCGATGAGCACCGCGACTTTCGACGACGTGTTCGAGGCCTACGCGGTTATCGTCGCCGAAGAAAATAAGCTGCGCGAGCAGGGAAGGAGCGCGCGCGAGGTTGCGGGCGTGGGCGCGAAGCTCGTGGACAACGCCGTGCGCGATCTCGGCTACGACGGCTACGACATGTTCCAGCGCAAGGCGCTCCTTCGCGAGGTCATGCTGCGCGAGGAGGCTCTCGAAGGCACCCTCGGTATGGTCGTCACCAATACGATCGACCTCATCGTGCGCGCTGCCCTCGGCATCCACGCTGAGGTGAGTGTGCTGTCGTTCGATCAGGAGACCCTCGAAACAATCGCGAGCTACACCGACTCGGTTCTGCGCCGCATCCGCAACGACATCGACCTTCAGGCCGCCGCCGAGCTCGGCCTGTGGGACTCGAGCGACAACGCCCTGCGCCCGCGGCTCAACTCCCTCACGGGCGAGCTTTCGACCCTTGCAGCGCTCTCGCGCGAAACCCAGTTCCAGATTTCCCTCGCCCGCCTCCAGGCCGCGATGGTCACGCAGTTTGCGGACGAGCGCTTCGAGATCGAGGAGCCGGCCGCGCGCGCCGAGGCCAATAGTGCGATCCGCGACCTCGTTTCCGCGCTCCTCGCGGATCTTGACGTCATGCTCCAGCACATTGGCTCACTCCACGTCGCGATTCACCGAGCTCGAACCTCGATCGACAGCGTGAGCGCGAAGATGCATGAGCGGCGTGAGCTCGTGGATAACTTCCTCGACGAATCCTTCGAGCAGGGCACGGATCTCTCCGAGCGTGCCGAGGCACTTGAACCCCACTTCAGTCAGTCGGTGATCGACGCCGACGTTGCGCTCTCGAGGCTCGAACGCCTCGCGAAAGCGCTGCACGACTTTGACGCCGAATATGATGCGGCGCCGCTCGAGCGCATGCGCGAGCAGCTCCTCGAAGCCCTTGAAAACACGGAGGTGTGATGGATATGCCTTGGCGAGAGACACGGACGGCGGTCGTGACTGGCGCGAGCTCTGGAATTGGGCGCGCCACGGCGCTTCGTCTCTACGAGGAGGGGTACCGCATTCTTGCGATTGCCCGCCGGCGCGAGCGACTCGAGGATCTCGCGCGCATGGTGAACGACCCCGAGATGTTTGCTGTTCTCGCCTGCGACGTGAGTGTTGACGGCGACGTCGCGCGCGTGGCTGAGTACGTTGAGCGCGAGTTCGCCGGAAAACTCACGACGCTGTGCAATATCGCTGGCGGCGCGCTCGGCGTCGAGCAGGTCGCCGACGCCGCCTTCGACAAGTGGGAGGGCATGTTCCGCTCGAACGTGATCGGCGCGGGCCGCGTGACAAAGGCGCTCCTTCCCGCACTCGAGGCAAGCGGTCACGGCGACGTCGTGTTCCTGACCTCGACCGCGAGTCAAGCAGCGTACGAAGGCGGATCCGGCTACAACGCCGCGAAGGCTGGCGAGCACATGATCGCCTCTGCACTCAGGCTTGAGCTTGCGGGCAAGCCGATCCGCGTCATCGAAATTGCTCCCGGGCTCGTGCGAACCGAAGAATTCAGCCTCACGCGCCTCGGCGGTGACCAGGCCGCCGCCGACAAGGTCTACGAAGGTGTGGAGAAGCCGCTCACGGCCGACGACGTCGCCGACGTCATCGCGTATTCCGTCAATCTTCCGCACCACGTGAATCTCGACCTCGTGACGCTGCGGCCGCTCGCGCAAGCGGCGCAGCACAAGCTTATTCGCACCACGTGAGGCCACTCGAGCTCCCCGACACGGGACTCAGCGACGGCCAAAAGGTCGAAACGACACGCATCCTCGCGCTCTTTTCCCCGCACCGGGGAACGCTTGTCATCGTTCTCGCCCTCATCGCGCTCGGCGCCCTCACCGGTGTGATCTCGCCGTTCCTCGTGCGCGAGATCGTCGATGTTGCCCTGCCCGAAGGCGACGTTGCGCTTCTTGCCTGGTGCGCTTTTGGCATGATCGCCGTGTACGTTGCGGGGGCGATCTTCACGGTGCTGCAATCCTTCCTCTCGACCCGCGTGGGGCAGGCCATCATGCACGACCTGCGAGTGCGGGTTTTTGCGCACCTCCAGCGCATGGGCCTGCCGTTCTTCACCTCGACGCGGACCGGCGAGATTCAGTCACGCATCTTTAACGACATCGGCGCCATGCAGTCGGTCGTCACGAACGTTGCCACCCAAATCGTCTCGGCGAGCGCCACGATCCTCATGAGCGCGATCGCGATGATCGCGATGGACTGGAGGCTCTTCCTTTTTTCGCTCGTCACCACACCGATCGCGTCGGTCCTGAATCGACGTGTGGGCAAGCGGCGCCGGGCACTCGTCAAGCGTCGGCAAGAAGCCGCCGCCGATCTCTCCGCCCACATTTAAGAGTCCCTTTCCGTCTCCGGAATCCTGCTGTCAACGACCCTTGGTCGCTCCGAACCGATCATCGAAGCGTTCGACAACGAATCGCGCGACCTTTCGCGTCTTGAAGTCGAATCGGAAATGGCGGGCCGCTGGATGCAAGGCCTCTACTCCGTGCTCCTATGGATCATCCCGGCCCTCACCTACCTCATTGGCGGGGTGCTCTTCATTCGGGGCATTGGGGATCTCACGATTGGTACGCTCGTGGCCTTCGTGGCAATGCAAACGACGCTTTTCCCGCAGCTCAACACCCTTTTGCGCGTCGCAACCCAGGTGCGCGCGAGCCTTGCGCTGTTCACGCGCGTGTTCGAATACCTCGATCTCGAGATCCCCATCAAAGAAGCGGAAGAGGCGCAAACCTTCCCCGGCGGGCGCGCCCGCGGTCACGTGAGTTTTGAGGACGTGCACTTCGCGTACCCGGGCGCGGAGCGCGACACGATCGCAGGAGTGGCGTTTGAGGTGCCTCGCGGCACGCACACGGCGATTGTGGGCAGCACGGGAAGTGGGAAAACGACTCTCGGCTACCTCCTCTCACGGCTCTACGACGTGAGCTCGGGGAGGGTCCTGATCGACGGCATCGACGTGCGGGAGTTGACGCTCGACTCGCTCGCGGGCGCCGTCGGAGTGGTCACGCAAGAGACCTACCTGCTCCACGCGAGCATTGCCGACAACCTGCGGTTCGTAAAGCCCGACGCCAGCGAAGCCGACATGGTGCGGGCCTGCGAAATGGCGCAAATCCACGCCCACATCGAGGCGCTCCCGCACGGCTACAACACGATCGTGGGGGAGCGAGGATACCGATTCTCGGGAGGGGAAAAGCAGCGCCTCGCGATCGCGCGAACGATCCTTCGCGACCCGCCCATTCTGCTTCTCGACGAAGCCACGAGCGCGCTTGACACCGTGACCGAGCGCGCCATGGGAGGGGCGCTGCGCAGTCTCAGCGAGGGGCGCACGACGATCTCGATCGCGCACAGACTCTCGACCGTGCGCGATGCCGATCAGATTCTCGTGGTGAAGGCGGGGCGCATTTGCGAGCGCGGCACCTTCGATCAGTTGCGTGCCGCGGGCGGCGAGTTTAGCCGCCTCGCGACGGGTGGGCGGCAGGCGTAAGGCTCTTAGGCCTCCACCTCGATGTGGCCCACGCCGCGGTCGACGCAGCACGCAATGCGCGTGCCGTGCTCCTCTTCCTCGAGGTACTCGTTCTCGTATTCGACCTCGCCGCTCACGAGAGGGACGACGCACGTGCCGCACGTGCCTCCCTCACACGAATACTTCATGGGAACGCCGGCATCGAGAAGCGCCTGGAGGAGCGACGTGTCTTCGTCAACCTCAACGGTCACGTTGGACTTGGTTGCGGTGGCGGTGAACGGTTCCTTATCGAAGAGGCCCACGGAAAATCTCCTTGTTGCGAAGCATCATGAGGGATGAACGCCCTCAAGCATGACACACAAGCCTAAATCACGCGCTTCTCGCGCGCCCAGCGGGAGAGCTCGTAGCGGTTCGTGAGCTGAAGTTTCTTGAGCACGTTCGAGACGTGGGTTTCGATCGTGCGATCCGAAATGAAGAGCGCCGATGCTGCCTCGCGGTACGTGTGGCCGCGCGCGATGAGCTTCATGACTTCCTGCTCGCGCGGGCTCAGCAGATCCATCTCGCTTGGGATCGACGGTGCCTGGCCGCGAAAGGCATCGAGCACGAAGCCTGCAAGGCGAGGCGAAAACACCGCATCGCCCTCGGCGATCTTGTGGAGTGCCGCCGCGAGTTCTTCGCCGGTCGTGGACTTCGTGACGTAGCCGCGTGCACCCGCGCGAATCACGGCGATCACGTCCTCCTCGGCATCCGAAACCGAGAGGGCGAGGCAACGCACTGGCTCTCCCGTTTCCGTCGTGAGTGACTCGAGGGTCTCGGCGACCTCCGCACCGCCGCCACCGTTGCCACCCGGAAGGTGCACGTCGAGGAGCACCACGCTCGGGCGCAACTCGCGCGCCTTTTCGATGGCTTCCTCCACGGTGAGGGCGATCCCCACGATCTCGATGCCCCCGAGCCGGCTGAGTTCCTCGCTCACCCCCGAGGCGAAGATCCGGTGGTCATCGACCACGAGCACGCGAACGTTCTCAGCCATGGCGTTCCTTTTCCTGTCTCTCGAGCACGAGGGTCACTTCGCAGCCGCCACCGATCGCGCCTCGCACACTCGCGAAGCCGCCAGCACGGGCCATGCGTCCAAGGATAGACTCGCGCACCCCGAGGCGCCCCTCAGGGATCGCGTTCATGTCGAAGCCGTCGCCGCGGTCGCGCACGAACACTTCGATATTTTCCCCCGCGGCATCGAGGAACACCTGCACACCCACCTTGCCGTGGCGCGCAGCATTGCTCGCGGCCTCGCGAAGGGCGAGAAGGAGCGGCTGGTACCCCTTTGCGAAGGGCGCATCGCCCACGCAGACAACCTCGATCGGCACCTCATTCACTCGTTCGGTCTCTTGCGCAATGCGGGTGACGGCTTCGCGAAGGGTGAGCGGCGCGGCGTGCGAGGCGCGCGGGGTTGCGTACGGCGGTGCGGAGGAAGGAGTGATGTTCCCGTACAGCCAGCGGCGAAGCTCAGTTTCCTGTTGGCGCGCGAGGTGCTTCATGCGCTCTGGCGGGGTTGATTCGCGCTGGATCACGGTGAGGGTTTGGAGCACCGAATCGTGAAGGTGCGAGGCGATTTCCGCCTGGTGATCGGCGAGGGCGCGCTCGCGGGACTCTTCGCGCATGCCCGCCCACAGTCGCCTGGCCCACGGCACCACGAGGATCGAGGCGAGAAGGAGCGAGAAGAGGGTTGCCGCGGCGGTGATGCCCATCGCGCGCACGCCAAGGAGTGCACCGACGATCACGAGAGCCCCGCCCACGAGGAGGAGCCCCCCGAGGAGAACGGCGCCCGTCACGGCGAGGGGAAGGCTCGAGACCCGCCCCGTCCAGCGGGCCATGTCGACGCTCGAGAGCGGGAGCGTGCCTAGCGCAATACCGGCGGAGAGGATGCCAGCGCCGATCGCCACCGGAACCTCGGTATGCAGATCGGGAACGAGTGCGGGCAGGGCCCCAACGCTCACGATCGCGACCGAGGCCCCCACGATCCCCGCGAGGATTGTCCACCGCACGGCCGTCCCGAACGGCGTGTGGCCGCTTGCGAGTGTGAGGGAGGCCTGGCGGAGTGCGGGCTTTCCGCGCACGGGTGCATGTGACAGCTCGGCGAGAACCTCGCGCTCGTGCTCGCGGTCAAGGGGAAGCGCCCACCACGCGAGAACGTACACGAGCATGACGCTTCCGCCGATACCGAGGAGCGCATACAGCGCAAGGGGGGCAAGGTGCAGAAGGAACGTTGCGGGAAGAACGCACGCAAGAGCGAGGCCACCGAGCGTGAAGAAGGCGCGAATGGCGCCCACTGGAACACCCATGGCTTTCGCGAGCGCGGCGCACACGCCCGTGAGCTCCGCGCCGGCACGTTCGCGTGTCCACGCGCTGGCGCTCGGCTGGAGAAGTTCGCTCATGCGACCATAGTGGCATGACATCCCCCTCGGCGCACCGCGAGCCACCTCGCGAGGCTGAGCGCCCCGACCGCACGATCAAGGCGCTCGCGACCGCGCAAGCAGCATCCGATGCAACGACGTTCGCGCTTCGCTACGGGCTTGCGCGACGCCCAGGCGAAGGTCTCGCCGCGGGCGTGTGCACAGCGCTTGCCCACGCGTACGGGCTTCCCGTGCGGCTCGTGCGCGTGTGGACTCTTGCGCTCGTACTCCTTGGCCCGGGCCTGTTCGTCTACCTCGTGTTCTACCTCGCGCTTCCGCGCCCGGAACGCACGCGTGCGCGAGGCGGCGCCGATATTCGCACGAGCGTAGAAGAAGCCCGGTACGACACTCCCGCTCGCGCGATCATTCGCCGCCGTCCCCAGCCGGGAGATCTCATCGTGGCGCTCCTCGCGCTCCCCGCACTCGCGCTAGGCGTCGCGATCGGGTGGGCGTACGTCGCCTACGCTCCGATCGTCCTCGCCTTCCTCGTTCCCATCAGCCTCGTGCTCGGCGTGATCGTCGTGTGGGGCGGGTGGCGCGCCAGCCGAGCGCGCACGACCTACCTGTTCATGCGCCTCGCTGAGCAAGCCGGCATCATTGATCAGCGCCAAGCACTGCGCACCCTTGCGCGACTTCGACGTGAAGCCCCCGGCGCGTGGGGAGTGGAGGGCGACCTGTTCGGCCCGGGAGCGCATGGTGCCCACGCTGCGCCACGGTTGCGCGGCCGCACCGTTTTGTGGCTCTTTGCCGTCTTCATTTTCCTCGGGGTCGCCGTATTCTCGCTCGTGAGCTACCTTCCGGGCCTTTTCCCGGCGCTCAACCCAAACGGCCCGCTCGAGGTCATCCCGCGCGTAGGCGTGGGCGCCGCGGCGATCGCGCTCGCCTCGGGAACGGTGCTTATCATCGCGGGAGCGCGAGGCAAACGAAGCCGGCAAATCCTTGCCTTCGGCCTCGCCTCCCTCTTCGTCTTTTCCGTGTCGGTGGCGTGGGTGCGCCTCACCGATTCGCGAGGCAACACCCCGATCTACATGAGCGTCGATGAATTCCAGCCGGGCTCCTATCTCGAATGCACGCCCGGCGGGATCCGCGAATGGTCGCGCCCCGTCGTCATTGACCTGAGCGAACTCGGCGAGCCGCCAACGGATGAAGAGGCACGCGGCACATGGGCGGTGGCAAATGGCGAGCCGGATCCGTTGCTCGTGGACCTCTCGCTCACGATCATGTGCAATCGACCCGTTGGCAACATCGAAGTGATTTTGCCCGAAGAGGATTGGCGCGTGAACTCGACCCTCGCGTCGACCCTCGGCACCACCACAAACTCCGAAGCGAAGGGCTACAGCAGGTGGGATCCCTCGCACGTGACGATCCAGATCGACGGCCGCACGATCTTCGGTGATGTCACCTACGTGCGCGAAGGAGCGGACCGATGAAACGAGATTCCACGACATTCGCCCTCGGGATTTTCCTCGTCGCGATGACCGCCTTTCTTGCCCTCGTGCTCATTCTCGGCGGGGCGATACCCTCGTGGGTCACCGCCGCGGGGATCATCGTGATCCTGTGCGTGTGCATGCTGCTCAGCTCCTTCGACAGGCCGCGGCCCTCGGGGAGCGACGGCGATCACGAAAGCGAGCCTGACGCTCCCACCTCGTGATACTTTTGATCTCAAACGGCGTCGATCCGGCCATCACCGGGAAGCCGCGGGAAGAACAGCAAGCGTCGGAATGAACACGCTCCACGCCGCCAAGTAGAACCCGCCGGGACCAGCCCGTGACAGCTGAGGAATAAGTGAGCGCACGGCGAAGCTCCGCGAGCCGCGCGCTAACCGAGGTGGTACCGCGCTCCGTGCGCCCTCGGGCCCGAAGACCAAACAGCAGGTCGTGGCCCCGGGCCACGCACAACGCCGAGGAGCGCGCATGGCATACCCCAAGAACGGTAAGAGCCTCACGAGTTCGCCGAACCTTCCGAAGCTCGAGGAAGAGGTGCTCGCCTTCTGGAAGGAAGACGACACGTTCGCCGAGTCCATTCGCCGCCGCGAAGGCGCCGAGGAATTCGTGTTTTATGACGGCCCGCCTTTCGCGAACGGCCTTCCGCACTACGGCCACCTTCTCACCGGCTACGCGAAGGACGTTGTGCCGCGCTACCGCACCATGCGTGGCAACCTCGTGGAGCGTCGTTTCGGCTGGGACACGCACGGCCTTCCCGCCGAACTCGCGGCGATGGAAGAGCTCGGCCTCACCGAGAAGCGCGAAATCGAGGACATGGGCGTCAAGGCGTTCAACAACGCGGCGCGCGGCTCGGTTCTCACCTACGCAAACGAATGGATCGACTACGTGACGCGCCAGGCGCGCTGGGTCGATTTCGAGAATGACTATAAGACGCTCGACGTGACGTTCATGGAGTCCGTTCTGTGGGCGTTCAAGCAGCTTTACGACAAGGACCGTGCGTACGAGGGCTACAAGGTTCTCCCGTACTGCTGGGTCGACCAGACCCCGCTCAGCAGCCACGAATTGCGCATGGACGACGACGTGTACAAGGACCGCCAGGACGCCTCGGTCGTCGTGACGTTCCCGCTCGCGGGCCAGAAGGCTGCCGAGCTTGGCCTCGAGGGCGTGACAGCGCTCGCGTGGACGACGACCCCGTGGACCCTCCCCACGAACTTTTCGCTCGCGGTGGGGCCGGAAGTGGAGTACGTGACGGTTCCGGCTGGCCCGAACGGCAGTGCCGACGGCACCCCCGCTGGCGGTGCGACCTATCTGCTCGCGAAGGACCTCGCTGGCGCCTTCGCAAAGGAGCTCGGCTACGACAGCGCGGATGACGTTCTCGCGGCTCTTGGCGAGCGCACCTACCAGGGCGCCGAACTCGAATACGTCGAGTACACGCCACTGTGGGACGTGTACGCGAAAGACCGCGAAAAGTGGGGCCTTGAGAACGCGTGGATCATCACCGTCGCCGACTACGTGTCAACGAGCGATGGTACGGGCGTTGTGCACCAGGCGACCGCCTACGGTGAGGACGACCAGAAGATCAACGCTGAATACGGCATCCCGGTCGTGGTGAGTGTTGACGAGGGCGCGAAGTTCCTCGAGACCTTCCGCGGCACCGCACTCGATTCGATCGTGGGCCTGCAGGTGTTCGAGGCGAACCGCCCCCTCATTCGCCTCCTCCAAAGCGATGGCCGGCTCTTCCAGGAGAAGAGCTACGTGCACAGCTACCCGCACTGCTGGCGCTGCCGCAACCCCCTCATCTACAAGGCCGTGGGTTCGTGGTTTGTGAAGGTTGCCGATCAGCGCGAGCGCATGCTCGAGCTGAACCAGGAGATTAACTGGGTTCCCGGCAACGTCAAGAACGGACAGTTCGGCAAGTGGCTCGAGGGCGCACGCGACTGGGCGATCTCCCGTAACCGCTACTGGGGTACGCCGATCCCCGTGTGGAAGAGCGACGATCCGAACTACCCGCGCATCGAGGTGTACGGTTCGCTCGCCGAGATTGAGGAAGCCTTTGGTGAGCTTCCCCGCGACGAGAATGGTGAGGTCAACCTCCACCGCCCGTACATCGACGACCTCACGCGCCCGAACCCCGATGATCCGACGGGCAGGTCGACCATGCGCCGCATCGAAGACATCTTCGACGTGTGGTTCGACTCGGGTTCGATGCCGTTTGCGCAGGTCCACTATCCGTTCGAGAACCAGGAATGGTTCGATTCGCACAATCCGGCGGACTTCATCGTCGAATACATCGGCCAGACCCGCGGCTGGTTCTACGTCATGCACGTGCTTTCGACCGCGCTGTTTGACCGCCCGGCGTTCAAGAACGTGATTTGCCACGGCATCGTGCTTGGCGACGACGGCAACAAGATGTCGAAGTCGCTCAGGAACTACCCGGACGTGCGCGAGATGTATGAGGCCTACGGTGCCGACGCGATGCGCTGGTTCCTCATGACCTCCCCGATCCTCCGCGGCGGCAACCTCATTGTCGCGGAGAGCAACATCCGCGACGCCGTGCGCACCGCGGTTCTTCCGCTGTGGAACACGTGGTACTTCCTCGCCCTGTACGCCAATGCGGCGGGGGAGAAGGATGCCGACGGCCGCCCCACCGGCTACGAGGCCAAGGTGCGCTACGACTCCGATGACGTCATGGACCGCTACCTCCTTGCCCGCACGGGTCAGCTTGTGCGTGAGGTGCAGACCTGCCTCGACGAGCTGAGGGTTGCCGATGCCGGCGAGGCGATTGCGCAGTACCTCGATGCCCTCACAAACTGGTATGTGCGCCGTTCGCGCGAGCGTTTTTGGGAGGGCGATGGAGCGGCGATCGACACGCTGCGCACGTGCCTCGAGACTCTCGTGCAGGTGGCGGCGCCGCTTCTCCCGCTCGTGACCGAGGAAATCTATCGCGAGCTCACGGGTGAGCGCAGTGTGCACCTCACCGATTGGCCCGATGCCTCTCTGTTCCCCGTGGACGATTCCCTCGTTGAGGAAATGGAGACCGTGCGGCGAGTGGCATCGCAGGGCAACGCGCTGCGCAAGAAGGAGGGGCTGCGTGCCCGCCTTCCGCTCGCGGAGCTCACCGTCGTTGCCGCCGATGCCGCACGCCTCGAGCCTTTTGTCGACATCGTGCGCGATGAGCTCAACGTCAAGGCCGTGCGCCTGCTCGATGTGGCGAGTGAAGAAGCCGGAAAGATGGGCGTCGAGCAGCGCTTGAGCGTGAATGCGCGTGCCGCCGGCCCACGCCTTGGCAAGGATGTGCAGCGCGCGATCAAGGGCGCGAAGAGCGGCGACTGGAGCGTCGCCGAAGACGGCACCGTGACCTCGGGCGGTCTCGACCTTGTCGAGGGCGAGTACACGCTCGACCTTGTTGCGGGCGAGAGCTCGGAGGCGGAAGGCCGTTCGATCGGGGTTTTGCGCGGTGGCGACTTCATCGTTCTCGACACGCGCGTGAGCCCCGAGCTCGAGGCCGAAGGCCTTGCGCGCGACGTCGTGCGCGTTGTGCAGTCGGCGCGCCGCGAAGCGGGCTTCGAGGTTTCGGACCGCATTGCGCTCGGCGTTGCGGGATCCGAGAGTGTTCTCGAGGCCGTGCGCGCGTTCGAGACCCTCGTTGCCCACGAGGTTCTCGCGACGAGCGTTGCCTATGGCGAGAGTGCGCTCGCGGGTGCGGATTTCACGACCGAGGAAAAGGTCACGGGGGCGAGCGTCACCGTGCAGGTGAAGCGCGCCTAACGCCACCTGTCGAGAAACTCCTCCGGTGACGGGGGCATCGAGCGATCGGTGCCCCCGTCATCGTGCGTGGCGCCATCTGCGCTGGCGTTTTCGGGGGTGCGCACGAACTGCACGTTCGTGTCGTCAATCAGAGTGAGGCCTTCGCCCATATAGAGACCGTCGAGGTCTTCTTTCACCTCGAGCAGCTCGGGGTTCAATCCTTGCTGCGCGAGAACAGTGGGGTAATAACCGTAATGCGGGTTGATCGAGCCGTCGGGGAGGCGCTCCATCGAGTCGTGAGCGGCGCCCAGATCGTAGCCCGGCAACTTCACGTCCACCGGTGCTTGCCCCGGTTGGAAAAAGGAGACTCCGGTGTTGAGACCCGCGTCGTGGTCCGTCGCGGGGGTGAGGTCAATGTTGGTGACCTGCGGTGAATGTGGGCGGCCTAGTCCACCGAGATCGAGGAGCGGAACGGGGTCGACCGTAAAGGAGATGCCAGAGCGCGAGGGGCCACCAAGGATGCTTTCCGCGTATGTTCGCAGCCCCTGCTTGTGCGCGATAGCGAAGACCTTGGTGTTCGACTGTGCGGGCGTGAAGGCGTCGACCGGGGAGCCGTACGTGATGACGTTCGTGACGTTGTAGCCGTCTTGGCCGTTAAAGTCGGATCGCGACGCGAGCGATGCCGCCGCGAGACCTCCCTGCGAGTGGCCGACGAGCATGAGGTTCGCGCCCTTGGGAACGCCCGCGGCTTCGAGCGCGGCGCGCGCGTTCTTCATCGTCGTGACGTCCATGCCCGCCATGATCCCCAGGTTTGACGCCCAATCGCGCGAGTTGCCCGCGGTTCCATCCCACGCCTTTTCTTTCTCCATGGCGATTTGGGTGGGAGGCATGTACAGGACATAGGTTTCTTCTCCCGCGGCGGTGCGAAAGTGCTGCACGCGGTAGTTCTCGCGATTTTCACCCGCGCCGCGTGCGTGGCGTGCCTCCTCGGTGAATTCGAGGAGGTCCGCGAGCTCGCGCGGTGGGTGCGAATCTCGGTAGGCGGAGATGCCCACGAGCGTGCTCGGCCGCGTCGTGGGGGTCACCTCGAAGTGAGGGTTGAGGAACCAGGTTTTCCCTGTGCTGCTCAAATACTTCATAGCGGCAAGTGCAGTCAGGCCAACGGTGGGGTTGAACGTGTGGGTGTTCTCTGTGCCGATTCCTCGTACGCGACGCGACGTGAGGCCGAGAAGATCGCGCGCGCGAGCGCCCTGGGCGGCAAGAATGCCAAGACCGAACATGTTTGCCTGCGCAGCTCCCGCAAGAGCGAGGGGAGATGCTCCGGCGCCGCTGACCACGGCACCGCCCTGGCTGGACGCCAAATCTTGCTCGAGGGCGCTGCTCTCAAGTGTGTGGGCGAGGGAAAAGAGCTGGGAGATCACCGCGTGGACCTGCGGAGCAAAGACGCCTGCCATGCGCGCGCGAAAGGCTTCCGCATCGGCGCCTTCCCACGGGACCGCGCCCGCTTCCTCTTTCACGTGGCCTGCCTCGGTGTTCAGGCGCCCCGCGAGCTCATCGAGCGCGTGAGCTGCTCCGCGCACCTGCGCGGTGTCCATTCCCAAAAAATTCCCCACGCCGTTTCCCCTTCGTGCATTCCCCGAAACGCGGCAACAGCCGGTGCCGTGCCCTGCTCTTGAGCGTAGGCAAGCGTCGGAAAGTGAAGCCCCACGATCAGCCTCCTCGGGGATCACCGTGAGGTGTGGAGCACGAGCCGGGCCTTGCGCACGCCGCCCACGCCCGCGCCGAGGGCGTACGCCACTACACTGAAGGCCACGGACCACCGGCGCGAAAGGCAGAGTGAAGCAGTCCATGGCACGGCCCAGCGGCATCGAGCACAGTGAGGCATTCACGAAGGTGTGGGCGGATCTTCAATCGCGCGCCCCCGAAAACGAGATCGAACCGAGTCTTACCCGCATCGAACGTCTCCTCGAACTCATGGGGCACCCCGAGCGCGCCTACCGCACGCTCCACATCGCCGGCACGAACGGTAAAACCTCTACGGCACGCATCGCCGAGGCCCTCCTCATCGAGGCGGGGCTTCGCACGGGCCGCCTCACGAGCCCCCACATGCACACCCCCACGGAGCGCATCGCGCTCGATGGCGAACCCATAAGCGAAGAAGGATTCGTGCAGGCCTACGAGGACGTGCTCCCATTCGCCGAAGCAGTTGATCGCGAGTATGCCGCAACGGGCGTGCGAATCAGCATGTTCGAATACCTCACGGCGATGCAGTTCCAAGCGTTCGCGAGCGCTCCCGTGGATGTTGCCATCGTGGAAGTCGGACTCGGTGGCCGGTGGGACGCGACCAACGTCATCGACCCCGATGCCACCGTGATCACCCCCATTGCCCTCGACCACCAGGATTACCTCGGCGACACGATCGAGGAAATCGCGGGGGAGAAGGCCGGGATCCTTAAAGAGGGTGCACTCGCGATCATCGCGGCTCAGCCGTTCCCCGGCGCGCTCGACGTCCTTAAAAACCGTTGCGCTGAACTCGGCGTGACCGCCGCAATCGAGGGGGAGCAGATTGGCGTCATTGATCGCGTCCCCGCAGTCGGCGGGCAGATGATCGCCGTGCAGTCCATCGCCGCGCGCTACGAAGAGATCTTCGTTCCGCTTCTCGGCGCTCATCAGGCCCACAACGCTCTTCTCGCGGTCGCCGCGGCGGAAGCGATTCTCACCGGCGGCGATGCCCCGCTCGATGGTGAACTCGTGCGCGCGGGACTCGAGCGCGTGACCTCCCCGGGCCGCGCCGAAGTCGTGCGCCAGGCACCCACGATCCTCGTTGACGCCGCGCACAACCCCGCAGGTGCCGAAGTGCTCGTTGAAACCGTACGCGAGAGCTTCCGGTTCACGCGCACCGTGGGCATCGTGGGCATCCTCAAGGAGAAAGACGCGAGCGAAATCCTCGCGATCCTCGAACCACTCTTCGACATCGTCGTGATCACCGAGAGCACTTCGCCGCGTGCGATCCCCACGGATCTGCTGGCGATGGAAGCACGAGATATTTTCGGAGATGAGGAGCGCGTGATCGAATGCGCGAGCCTGCCCGATGCGATCCAGGCAGCGGTGGACGCTGCTGAACAGGGCGGGGATGATTTCTCGGGCATCGTGGCCACAGGCTCGATCACGCTCGCCGCTGAAGTACGCCAGCTTCTTGGCCGGGTAGGGGAGTGAGGAACGTGGACATCACCCCCTCCACCCGCAAGTCGGGCGCGCAGCGCATGCTGTGCGCGACGATCCTTGCCTGCGAAGCCTTCGTGGCGCTTTTCGGTGGTCTCGTCGCACACGGCCTCGCGCCTGACACACGTCTCGTGAGTTGGATTCTTGCTCTCGTTCTGCTCGTCGTATTCATTCTCGCGGCGCGCTTGCTCTCGAAGGGCCAGGCCTGGCCCTACTGGTTCGGCCTCGCGCTCCAAGCGCCGCTCATTCTTTTTGGACTCTTCGTGCCCGCCATGTACGTCGTCGGCGCATTCTTCGCGGTGCTCTACTGGCTCGGTGTGGTCAAGGGACGCCAGCTCGACCGCGAGAAGGACGCGATCGATCGCCGTGTCCTGGGAGATGATGCCGCCGCACGCTAAGGTGAGAGGCATGACACAAGAACGCACGCTCATCCTTCTCAAGCCTGACGCTGTGAAGCGTCAGTTGCGCGGCGAAATCATTCGTCGCATCGAGCAAAAGGGGTACACCATCCTTGCGCTCGATCAACGCACCGCGAGCCACGAGGAACTCACGGCGCACTACGCTGAGCACGAAGGCAAGCCGTTTTTTCCTCCCATGCTCGAGTTCATGAGCTCGGGTCCGCTCGTCGCACTCGTCGTCGCAGGCGATGAATGCATCGCGGGGATGCGCTCGCTCATGGGGGCAACGCAGCCGACGCAGGCGGCCCCTGGCACGATTCGCGGTGACCTCGGTCGTGCATGGGATAAGCCCGTGATTGAGAACCTCATCCACGGCTCTGATTCACCCGAATCTGCCGCTCGGGAAATCGGCATCTGGTTCCCTTCGCTCGCCGCGTGAATCGCGGTTAACGCGAAGCGACGCTCGGGCGTCTATATCGCGAAAAACACACGCAGCTTTGGGACTCGCGGGCCAAATTGGCGATTTTTCGAGTAAAGATGAGGCAAAATATTGGGCATGGGACCTGTCATCCTCTTTATGCTCGTGGCCGTCGCGCTCGCCGCGGGTCTTATCGCGGTCGTCGTGATGGCGCAGAAGAACACCGGCAATGCTCCCTCGCGCAAGAAGGGTTCCTCGAAAGCCGTGAGCCGCACCCCCTCGGCATCGATGCGGGCGAGTGTTCCCGTGCAAGCCTGGCCCCTTCGTGAAGGTGAAAAGCGCGCCGCTACCGAATCGCGCGAGAGCCGGGCAAATGTGCACGAGGGCGAGGGTGAAGCTGAGCGAGAGCCGCTTCGTCTCGCGTCCTGAGGCCCCCGCTCGCCTCTCCCCACGTTTCTCGACCCGCGCCCCGCGCGGGTCGTTTCCGTACAATGGCGAGGAAATCTTTTGCCGCGCGCTTCCTCGTGCGCGGGTGTTTAAGGAGGGCCGATGGACTTAAACGAACTGATCTTGACCCTCGCCGCGAGCGGCGGCGGGATCGCCGTCATCGCTGCGGGACTGTGGGCGCTCACGCGGCCGTCGGGAACCGACACTGACAAGGACGCCCCGAAGGACGCCCCTGAGAAGGGTGCGAAGGGCGAGGAGAAAAAGCCTTCGAGGCCCGAGCGCCCGGCGGCCCCCACGTGGGGAGACACGCTTTCGGCGCCCGCCAAAAAGCCGGCTCGCGAAAAGGAGGGCGAGGAAGGGGAGACTTCCGACGCTTCCAAGGCTCCCACCGCGCCCGAAGGCTCGCACGAGGCGGCTCCGCAGGCGTCAGACACGCATGAGCCAGCAACCACCGCGCGCGCTGAATCGGTCGCACCAGCCGAGCCATCCGAGTCTGGTGTACGAGAGCCGGCCGCTGAGCCGGCAGTCGTGGAGCCCGCCGAAAAGGTCGACTCCGCCGCCCCCGCCGCACAAGCTGAGTCGGTCGCACCAGCCGAGCCCGCGCAGCCAGCCGAGCCGGTCCCAGCCGAGAGTGCTGCGCCCGCCGAGCCCGTCGCGCCTTCCGCGCCATCCGAGGAGCCCGCGCCCGGGACCGAGCCCCAGGCCGCCGTTGAAACGCCCGAGCCGACCGCCGATCGCATGGTGCGCCTTCGCGAGCGCCTCCAGCGCTCCGGCGCGATTGGCCGCGGCATCCTCGCGCTGCTCACGAGCGGTGAGATCGACATGGATACGTGGGACGAGATCGAGGAGACCCTCCTCATGGCTGATCTCGGCCCGGACGCCACAGATGAACTCATGGACGCGCTTCGTGAGCGTGTGCAAGTGCTCAACACAAAGGATCCCGATGCGGTCCGCGAGGTGCTTCGCGAGGAGCTCGTGAAGCTCGTGAACCCCGATCTCGACCGTCGTCTCGCGGCGAGCGCGATCGAAGCGCCCGATGGCTCGATGGTGCCGAGCGTCGTCATGATGGTGGGCGTCAATGGCACCGGAAAAACCACGACGACCGGCAAGTTTGGTCGCGTGCTCATCGCTGAGGGGCGCACGGTGCTCTTCGGCGCGGCCGATACCTTCCGCGCCGCGGCTGCCGATCAGCTCCAAACGTGGGGCGAACGCGTGGGCGTGACGACCGTGCGAAGCGAGCGCGAGAATGCCGACCCGGCCTCCGTCGCCTTCGACGCCGTTCAAGCGGGAATCGAGCAGGGGGTGGACGTCGTGGTGATCGATACCGCCGGCCGCCTCCAGAACAAGAAGGGCCTCATGGACGAGCTCGGCAAGATCCGCCGTGTCGCGTCGAAGGCCCTCAAGGGTGCCGAGATCCAGGAGGTCATCCTCGTTCTCGATGCGACGACCGGTCAAAACGGCATGCAGCAAGCGCGCGTGTTTGCGGAGGCCGTGAATGTCACGGGTATCGCGCTCACGAAGCTTGACGGCACCGCGAAGGGCGGCATCGTCGTCAACGTCCAGCGTGAGCTCGGCGTGCCCGTGAAACTCGTGGGTCTCGGCGAAGGCATGGATGACCTCACGCCGTTCGATCCCTACGGGTTCGTGGACGCCCTTCTCGAGTAGTTACCCTCACCTCTTTCACGCGAGCCGGAGGGCGCCCGCCCCGTTACAATGGGTGCGCTCCGGCTCGCGAGGTGCGCCCCCACGGGTGCGCGCCGTCACCTTGCTCGCCGCCCCAATTTTTCCCGAGGCTAATTTTTCGTGTTTGACAATCTCTCCGATCGCATCAGTAAAACCCTCAAGGGCCTGCGTGGCCAGGGCCGCCTTACCGAGGCTGATATCGACAAGACCGTGCGCGAGATTCGCCGCGCACTGCTCGATGCGGACGTTGCCGTTCCCGTCGTGCGGCAGTTTGCGTCGCGCGTGCGTGAGCGCGCCCTCGGCGCAGAAGTGTCGAAGGCCCTGAACCCCGCTCAACAGGTCGTGAAGATCGTCCACGCCGAACTCGTGGAGATTCTCGGTGGCGCGACCGGCCAGCTCCAGTTTGCGAAGAACCCGCCGACCGTCATCATGCTCGCGGGCCTCCAGGGCGCCGGTAAAACGACCCTCGCAGGAAAGCTCGCGAAACACCTCAAAGAGGAGGGGCACACGCCGCTCCTCGTCGCCTCCGACCTCCAGCGTCCGAACGCCGTCAACCAGCTCCAGATCGTCGGTGAGCGTGCGGGCGTCAAGGTCTTCGCTCCCGAGCCCGGCAACGGCGTGGGCGATCCCGTCGTCGTTGCCCTCGATGGCGTGGCGACCGCGGCACGAGAGCAGTACGACGTCGTCATCGTCGATACCGCGGGCCGCCTCGGTGTCGATGAAGAAATGATGCAGCAGGCGCGCGACATCCGCGACGCTGTGGAGCCTCACAACATTCTCTTCGTGGTCGACGCGATGATCGGTCAGGACGCGGCGCGCGTCGCCGAGGCCTTCCGCGACGGCGTAGGCTTCACCGGCGTCGTGCTGTCGAAGCTCGATGGCGATGCGCGAGGTGGCGCGGCTCTCTCCGTCACGGGCATCACCGACCGCCCCATCCTCTTTGCCTCGACCGGCGAGGCCCTCGGCGATTTCGAGCGCTTCCATCCGGACCGCATGGCGAGCCGTATTCTCGACATGGGCGATGTGCTCACCCTCATCGAGCAGGCCGAAAAGCGCATGGATCGCGAGGAGGCCGAGAAGGTCGCCTCGAAGCTTGCGCAGGGCGAAGAATTCAACCTCAACGACTTCATGTCGATGCTCCAGCAGATCAAATCTATGGGCTCGATGAAGAAGATGCTCGGCATGATGCCGAATATGCGCCAGTACAAGCAGGCCATCGATCAGTTCGACGATTCGATGATCACGCGTATCGAAGCCATGGTGCAGTCGATGACCCCGTTCGAGCGCGCGAACCCCAAGGAAATCAACGGTTCTCGCCGTGCACGCATCGCGAAGGGCTCCGGCACGACCGTGACCGAAGTGAACCGGCTCCTCGATCAGTTCAAGCAAATGCAGAAGATGATGGGCTCGGTGGGCCGAGGCATGGCCGGCGGCGGAGCGATGGGCGCCCCGGGCATGGGCTTTGGCAAGAAGTCCCGCGGGCGCATGCAGTCACCGAAGAAAAACAAGAAGAAATCCCGCTCGGGCAACCCTGCGAAGCGCGCAGCCGAAGAAAAAGCCTGGGCCGAGCAGCAAGCACAGAAAAAGGGTGCGGCGTTCGGCGGCGGTGCCTTCGGTGGCACGGGGCAGGGGGCCGACGCCGCCTCGGATCTGTCGAACCTTGATATGAACCAGCTCCCGCCCGAACTGCGAAAGATGCTCGGAAAGTAGCGCACATGTCCACCGTCACGACCGGCAGTCTTCCCGCCCTCACATCGGGGCTTCGATTCCCTACCTCGAAGCGCGGTGCGCGCTACTGCATCGAGGATGTCGATCGCTTCCTCGACACGCTCGATGAAGAACTCGTGCTCACCGAGGGGGATGTTGCGCGCTCGCTGGCTCTTGCCGAGAGCATCGAAGGGCAAACGTTTCCGCGCGTGGGGTTTATGCGCGAGGGCTACCAGGTCGCGGCGGTTGACGAAGCGCTCGAAGCGATCGTGCGTGAACTGCGCGCCGATCCGCTAAGCGAGCAGAACGCCCTCGTGATCGGTGTGGAGGACTTCCTTGGCGCACACCGACCGCTCACGTGGGAGGCGGCGCAGGCCGGTGCCGTGGGTGGAAGCGTGAAGCTCTATGAGCGCGCGAGTGTGGAAGAAGCACTCGCCGAGTTTCGCGCGATCGCGAAGGCCGGTGACACGCACGAGACGCACCGCAAATTGCGAGACTTTCGCGCGAGACTGAACCTCGTGAGGCTCGGCGATTGGGAGACCGGTGCGGGGGCCGACGGCGAGGGGTATCCCGCGTTCGCCGTCGATCGGTTCTTTGCCCTCAGTATCTCTGACTATTGCTCCGCGCCGCTTTCAGGCGAGTAACGAGCGGGGCGCGGCCACCGTCGGGCCCATAACTGTGCCCGGAGGCACACCCAACGGCCTTTCGCCGAGGGGGCGGTTTCAGGCATAATTGACGCTTGTATGTGCCCGCTCCGGAGCCCTCTACCCGGCCGGGCGCGTCCAGCCGAGAAACGCGCAGCTTATGTTGACCCCACGGGCAGCGCGAATCTCACCCATTCTTATGCAGAAGGAGAGACAGCCTCGTGGCCGTCAAAATTCGTCTTAAGCGCATGGGCAAGGTCCATGCACCGGTTTACCGCATCGTTGTTGTCGACTCGCGCAAGAAGCGCGACGGCGCCGTGATCGAAGAGATCGGCAAGTACAACCCGAACGAGCAGCCCTCGTTCATGGAGATCGACTCGGAGCGCGCGCAGTACTGGCTCGGCGTTGGTGCTCAGACGAGCAACCAGGTCGCCGCGATCCTCAAGGTCACTGGCGAATGGGCGAAGTTCAAGGGCGAAGAGGGCACCGAAGGCACCCTCAAGACCAAGGAAGCCAAGCTCAGCGCCGAGGAGCGCATCGCTGCCGCCGATAAGGCCGCCGCCGAGAAGCGCGAAGAGGTCAAGGCCGCCAAGGAAAAGGCCGAGGCCGAAGCTGCCGCTGAGAAGGAAGCCGCCGAGGCTGCCGAGAACGCCGAGTCCTCCGAGGAGTCGGCTGAGGGCACCGAAGCCGAGACTTCCGAAGAGACCACCGAAGAGGCCTGAGCATGAGTGCTCGCGCCGAAGCTCTCGCGCACCTCGTGTGCGGGATCGTCGACAACCCCGATGACGTGCGCGTCAAGGAGAAGTCGACCCGCCGTGGGCCACTTCTCGAAGTGCGCGTTCACCCCGATGACCTCGGGCGCGTGATCGGGCGTTCGGGCCGCACCGCCCGCGCGCTGCGCACCGTGACCACGGCACTGTCCGACGACGACATTCGCGTGGACATCGTGGACACCGACAAGCGCTAACGGTGACAATGCACCTTGAGGCGGCAGCAACGCTACAGTGTGGCGCGGCTGCCGCCTTTTCTTATGAGACCCGTGAGTGAGGACCCCATGACGCTCTCCCGAATTCTTCGCCCGTTTGCCGCCTTCGGCGCGGCAGCCCTTCTTGTGCTCGGTGCAGCCGGGTGCGATGCCATTGGTCAGAAGGGTGGCGAGCCCGCCGATGGCAGCACCGTGAAAGTCACGAAGGTCGGGGCCAAAAAGCCGAAGACCGATCCCGCGACCGAGTATGCGTGCACGCAGTTCTTCGGCGACCCCGACTACGTCTCACCCGAGTATTTCCAGGCGATCGCCATGGGGGCGAGCGCGCTCGAGATCGGCGGCACGAACGAGTACCTGTTCCAGAGTGCCGCCGAAGAGCTGCGCGGTACGTTCGAGGAATCCACCGAAGACGTGAAGGGGGCCGCAGACGCGGTCGCCGACTGGATCGAAACGGAATCCGCGAAGGGGAAGGACGCTGATACCGACGCCTTCAAGGGAGCGCTCGAGGGGCTTGCCTCGGCGTGCGCGCCGATGTCCGTTCACGCAACCTGGGCGAGCGGCGGCGGGGAGAAGGGGAAGAAACCCGCAAAGCTCGTGTGCGCTGAGCTCGCGACGAAGCCGCAACTGTTCACCGAGTACCGCAACGGCAACGTGTTCACCTCGAACTCCTTCAAGGCCGTGGGTTTTTACGGGAAGCACGTTCCGGAATCTGACCTTCCCAAGGTGCGGAACCTCAACGATCTCCTCCAAAACGAGATTGACAACGTTGATGACGAGGGCGTGAAGAACGCCCTGATCGAGGTGCAAGAGCCGTTCCGCTCCGTGCTTGACGGCGACCGTGATTCGAGCGGTTCGCGCAAGAAGCTTGATGGCTTCGGTGCCGCCTGCGAGGCTGCGGGCTACGAGGGCGCCGTGGACCTTCCCGCGGAGGATCCGGGCGAGACGGGTGAAGGCACCGAGGGAGGTGAGCTCGCCGGTGAATAGGAATGTCACGGTAGTCGTGGGCACGATCGGCAAGGCACACGGTCTCAAGGGCGAGGTGTCGCTCATGGTGCGCACGGATATCCCCGAGGAGCGTCTCGTGAGGGGCGCCGAGTTTGACGTGGATGGCCCTGAGGGGGTGCCCGCACGGCTCACCCTCACCTCAACCCGCACTCAGCAGGGACGCTGGTACGCCAAATTCGCGGAAATTCCCAACCGCACCGTTGCTGAGAGCCTCCGCGGCGCCGATCTCACGCTTGAGCTCGACCGCGAAGAAGAGTTCGAAGAGGACCCCGATGCCTGGTATCCCGAGGAGCTCAAAGGCCTCGAGGTGCGCACGGAAGACGGTCGGGTACTCGGCACCGTGATCGGTCTCGACCACTATCCCGCGCAGGACGTTCTGCTCGTCCGCGGGGGCGACGGGCGCCGCATCATGCTTCCGTTTGTTGAGGAACTCGTGCCCGAGGTCGACATCGACAACGGTTTTGTGCTGGCCGACCCGCCCGGAGGGCTCTTTGACCCCGAAAACGCGCTGAGTGAGCGCGACGGGGCGGAAGGCTAGGGCTTCGTGCGCATCGACGTCATCACGATCTTCCCCGAGTACCTTGCTCCGCTCGAACTCTCCCTCATCGGCAAGGCCCGCAAGGATGGGCTCGTGGATCTGCGCCTGCATAACCTGCGCGACTACACCCATGATCGCCACCACACGGTTGATGACACTCCCGTGGGCGGAGGCGCCGGCATGGTGATGAAGCCCGAGCCGTGGGCGGAAGCGTTTGCGGATGTGCTCGGCTCGGCGGAGAGGGAGTCCGACGGCGCCCTCACGTCACCGCTCGTGATTTTCCCTAATCCCGCGGGTGAACCGTTTACGCAGCGCGCCGCCGAGCAACGCAGTGAGGAGCCGTGGCTCATCTTCGCGTGCGGTCGCTACGAAGGCATCGACGAGCGCGTGTACGAATACCTTGGTGATCAGGGGGTGCGGGTCGCGCTCAGCTCACTTGGAGACTACGTGCTCAACGGTGGTGAGGTCGCGGTACTCGCGATGACCGAAGCGATCGTGCGGCTCGTGCCGGGCGTGCTCGGCAACCCGGAATCGATCATCGAGGAATCTCACACGAGCGGGCTGCTCGAGTACCCGCTTTATACGAAGCCCGCGAGCTGGACTTCGCCCGACGAGGTGCAGCGTGACGTGCCCGAGGTGCTCTTGAGTGGCCACCACGCGCGCATTGACGAGTGGCGGCGTGAGCGGTCCCTCGAACGCACGGCCGAGCGGCGGCCGGATCTTCTCGAGGGCCGTGCACTCCCCGGGGAGGCGGGCTCTCGTTAGCCTTCTTCGTGCTCTTCGCTCGGGTGTTGTGCCGCGCCGAGGTGACGGGCGAGGCGGCGCGTGGTGAACGGCCAGTAGAAGGCCGCGAAGGCGACTGCTGCGAGGCCGAATGCGCAGCCGATGTCGAGGAAAATGCGCGGCCAGAAGCCGCTCGTCATGAAAGCGTGGACCGCGCAGGCAAGGGACGCGAGCACAGCGAGGAAGCCGACCCCCAGGAGAACGGCGTTGAGAGGCTTGGCCTTCTCGCGGTGAGCTTTCGCCACCTTTGCCGATTCGGGTGTCGGCTCGACGTGTCCTTCCTCGACCGCCTCGAGCACCCCGTGGCGCTTTCGCGGCACCACGAAGTGCACCACGAGTCCCGCGATCACAAGGATGAGCGCGACGGCGAGTCCCACGATTGTCGCGAGTGCGGGATCCTCCGCGGTCCATGGGAGGAGGGCGAGGGTCCAGAAAAGCGCTGCGGGTGCGAGCAGTACAAGCACGAACGAGACGAGGTTTGAGACGTGCTCCTTGGTGGAGTGTTCGACGAATTTTCGGGCCTCCGCGCGCGTGAGGCCTTCGCTCGCGGTGGCTCGGCGCGATCCTCGACGCTGGTCGGCATCGCGGTTGTCTTTCTCGCTCACGTGAGGCTCCTTTCGTGCGATCAAGCTCGCATCCTTTGTCGCGGCATATCTTATTGCGTGCTGCTTAGAGCAGTGGCAGAATGGATGACCGTGCGTGTTGCGCCGTCACCTGCCTCGGGGGGTTGCGGCACGAGGCAACAGGGCAGATCCGTCGCCACCGGAATGGCGGCCAGAGGCCCGGCACACTTTGAATGATTCACAGACGACCTCGGCGGGCTTGTTCCGCCGCCAGGGGGTAAACCATTCGCCGTCCGACCCGGGGCGGGAGGCAGGAGAAAACTCATGCAGAAGTTCGATGAACTCGATGCGGCTCACCTCAAGAGCGACGTTCCCGATTTCCGTGCTGGCGACAACGTCAAGGTGCACGTGAAGGTTGTCGAAGGTAACCGTTCGCGTATCCAGGTGTTCCAGGGCTACGTGATCGCCCGCAAGGGTGGCGGCATCAAGGAAACCTTCCGCGTTCGCAAGGTGTCGTTCGGCGTTGGTGTCGAGCGCGTGTTCCCGGTTCACGCCCCGACGATCGACAAAATCGAGGTTGTGTCCCGCGGTGACGTTCGCCGTGCAAAGCTTTACTACCTGCGCGGCCTCACCGGCAAGAAGGCTCGTATCCGCGAGAAGCGCGAGCACTCCTGATTCGCGCTTTGCCGTCCCAATCTCAGCCGCGGCGATCGCCCCTCGTGTGGGTGATCGCCGCGGCTTTATGCGTGGTGTTTCTCGCCGTGTTTGGGGTGCGGCATTTCGTTGCCGAGACCTACCACGTGCCGAGCGGTTCGATGGCTCCCACGCTCGAGTCGGGGGAGTACATCCTCGTGGACCGTACGACGCGAGGCACCGCTACGCGCGGAAGCGTTGTGGTGTTTGACGGTGAGGGGTATTTCGGCGGTTCTTCCCGCTACTGGGTGAAGCGCGTGATCGGCGTGGGTGGCGACCGCGTACGCTGCTGCACCGATGACGGCCAACTCGAGGTCAACGGCCACCCCCTCGACGAGCCCTACCTCCCGGCTTCCCTCTCGCGTGCAAGCGCGATTGACTTCGATGTTGCCGTGCCCGAGGGGCGAATGTTTCTCCTTGGTGATTCTCGCAACGACTCCTCCGATTCGCGCAACCACCTTGGCGATCCCGGCGGAGGAATGGTGCCAGTGGAGCGCACGCGGGGGCACGTGACGCGTGTCGTGTGGCCCCTCACCGTTGCGCGAGAGATCTCCCACTAGACTGGAACAGATGTCTGAGCACGATAACTTCGCCGCCGCGGCTCCCGAGCAGGGAGAACCATCGACTGCCTCCCGCGCCGTCGATGCCGTCGAGGTGCCCACGCATCGGGCTGCCGGAAACGCGCGTGAGAGAAGGGGCGGGGCTCTCGCGACCGTGCTCGACTGGACCATCACGATCGTCGTGGCACTCGTCGTGGCCGTGCTCATTAAAACCTTCCTCGTGCAGCCGTTCTTCATTCCTTCGGCTTCGATGCACCCAACCCTCATGGAGGACGACAAGATCCTCGTCTCCAAGCTCCACCCGGGAGTTCTCGATCTTCACCGAGGCGACGTCATCGTTTTCCAAGATCCGGGTCATTGGGTGGGCGGCAACTCCGATAGGCCTCTCACAACCGGCCAGCAGGTGTCGAAGGCCCTCAGCTACGTGGGCCTCGCCCCCGACCCCACCGAGAATCACCTCGTCAAACGCTTGATCGGCACGGGCGGCGACCGCATCGTGTGTAAGGAGCGCGGCGGCTCGATGACGGTCAACGGCATCGAGCTCAACGAAACGTACATTGTTCCCGGCAATGGTGCCTGCCAGGTGTCTTTCGACGTCACGGTTCCCCAGGGAAAGCTGTGGGTCATGGGCGATAACCGTTTCAATAGCGCCGACTCTTCCGAACACTACGCGCGTGGCGAAGACCCCTTCGTCGATGAATCAAAGGTCACGGGCAAGGCGGTTCTGCTGTTCCTCCCGTTCGATCGATGGAGCACGCTCAAGGAGGGCGAGAAGGTTTTCGAGAAAGTGAACAGCGCCGAGAGCTCGGCAAGCGTCAGAACGGGGCGAACGAACAGCCTCACGCACCACGCGCTCGCCGCGTGATGCCTATGCCGAGCCCCACTGCGACCCCCGAGCGCGAACTGCAACGTGCGCAAGCCTTCTTTGATGCGCACCCCGATGCCGCTTCGTGCGCGGTCATCGGTCTTGACGAGGTTGGGCGCGGTGCGCTCGCCGGCCCGGTTGCGGTGGGGGCCTTCGCCCTTCGGTGCGAACGAGCTCAAGGCGCGGTTCCGACGCCTGCCGAGCTTCCGCCCGGACTCAAAGACTCAAAGCTCCTCAGCCCAAAAAGGCGTGAGGCGGCCTTTGCCGCTCTCGTGGGAGAGGGGCGCTCAATTCCCCTTCCGCTCGGCCCGACTTGCCCGTGCGGCAGTGTGAGCTGCCCAGCCGCCGTCGGAACCGCGCGCGCCCGGGAAATTGATGAGCACGGTATTTCCAGGGCTCTCACGCTCGCGGCGAATCGGGCGCTCGAGGCCGTACGCGAGGTACTCGATGTGCCGCTTGCCGGCGTCATTCTCGACGGGAACGTTGACTACGTGACGCGCGGACTCGCGGCGCCGCTCAGCTGCCCGCTGGACGTCGTGATTAAGGCCGACCAAACGTGCGCCGCCGTTGCAGCCGCGAGCATCCTCGCGAAGGTCGCGCGGGATCGGCACATGGCCGCGCTTGATGCTGAAGCACCCGGGTACGGCTGGGCGGGTAATAAAGGTTATGGTTCGAAGGCTCACCGCGAGGCGATCGTGCGGCTTGGCCTCCACGCCGAGCATCGCTCGAGCTGGAACCTCGTGCCCGCCGAGCAGCAAGTACTCGACCTGCCGCTGTAATCTTGAGACTCGTGGAAGCCGCGCGCTTCCGCATGAGTACACGACCTTCGACGTGAGGGAGAGAGCAACATGAACGTGCATGATCTCGACGCCTACGAGGCCGACATGGAGCTCCAGCTCTATCGCGAATACCGCGATGTCGTGGGAACCTACGCCTACCGCGTCGAGACCGAGCGCCGGCTTTATCTCGCGAACCAGGTCGACGTGCACGTTCAGCACGCGGGCGGCGAGGTATTTTACGAACTGAACCTCGCCGATGCATGGGTGTGGGATGTGCACCGCACTTCGCGATTCGTGCGCACCGTTCGTGTACTGACGTTTAAAGACGTCAACGTTGAAGAGCTCGAAAAGCCCGCGTTCGACATCTAAGAAGTCGACCGCAAAGGGGTGGCTCGCGCCCCACAGCGCTCGTCCGTCCACAAGTCGCAAGGTGGCCCCTGACACTGACGCGGGTATTCGGCATCGTGTGAGGCATGACGATCACGACAGGAGTCGACACCCGCGGTGCCGATAAGCTCCCCACCAAGAAACTCGGCAACCTCGGCGAGGACATCGCCGCCGATATCCTCGCGCGTTCGGGCTACGAAATTCTCGAACGGAACTTTCGCACGCGCCACGGCGAAATCGATATCGTCGCCCGAGAGGGTGACACCCTCGTGTTTGTCGAAGTCAAAACGCGGCGAAGCCTCGTGATGGGCTCTGCCGTGGGCGCGGTCGATGCGCGCAAAGTGCGCAAGCTTCGCACGATGATCGGCGCCTACTTCCTCGAGCGAAGCCCCCGGCATTCCCAGGTGCGACTCGATGCTTTCGGTGTGTTCGTGATGCCCGGAGGGTTCGTCGAGGTCACACATCTCAAGGCGGTCGGAGCATGAGCGTCGCGCGTGTACTGGGCATGAGCCTGTGGGGACTTGAAGGGCGCATTGTCGAGGTCGAATGCGAAATTAGTCGGGGGCTTCCCGCATTTGTGATCGTGGGACTTCCCGATTCCTCGACCCTCCAGGCGCGCGAGCGCGTCAAGAGCGCGTGTGCCAATGCCGGCCACGCCGTGGGGGAGAAGAAGGTCACCGTGAATCTCTCGCCGGCGTGGATGAAAAAGAGCGGCTCGGGATTCGACCTGCCGATAGCCGTCGCGACCCTCGCCGCGAAGGGTGTTCTCCCGCCGGGCAACCTCGAGAGCACATTGTTCGTCGCCGAGCTTGCCCTGGACGGCAGCCTCCGGCCGGTTCCGGGGATTTTGCCCGCCGTGCTCGCGGCGGAAAAGAGTGGGGTGCGGCGCGTCGTCGTGGCCGCGGCCAATGCTGAAGAAGCGCGGCTCGTGCCCGGTATTGAGGTTCGATCGGCGCGGCACCTAGGGGAGGTCATCGTGGGCTTCGGCGGTAAAGCCGAATGGTCGCGGCGCGCGCTCTTTGACGTGCCGGAACGCGAGGAGAGGGATGAGGGTGAGGATCCGGACATCGAGCGAGAACGCCTCGACTTCCTCGATGTCAAGGGGCAAAAGCGCGGGCGCGAGGCGGCAGAGGTTGCCGCGGCAGGCGGGCATCACATGCTCCTACTCGGGCCGCCCGGTGCGGGCAAAAGCATGATCGCCTCACGTCTGCCCAGCATCCTTCCTCCGCTCGAGGCCCAACGCGCCCTCGAATTAAGCGCGCTTTCCTCGATCGCGGGAGACTTCGATGCCACACGCGGCCTCGTGCGCGAGGCGCCGTTCATCGCGCCGCATCACACGTCAAGCGTCGCCTCCATCATTGGCGGCGGCAGTAATCTCGCAAGCCCCGGGGCGGTCTCGCGCGCCCACGGGGGAGTGCTGTTCCTCGACGAAGCGCCCGAATTTGCGCCGAAAGTTCTCGAGTCGCTCCGGGAAGTGCTTGAAACGGGAGAGGTGTCTCTTCATCGCACGCGTGGAGTCGCCACCTACCCAGCCGCGTTTCAGTTGGTGCTTGCGGCGAACCCCTGCCCGTGTGGAAACGCCGATGCGCGCGGCGACCGATGCCGCTGCACGTCCATGCAGCGCCGCCGCTACATGGCGAGGCTCTCGGGCCCAATTGTTGATCGCCTCGACCTTCGCCTCAGGCTTGCACCCGTACGCACGCTCAGCGGCGCATCGCGCGAGGAATCGAGTGCCGACATCCGCGAGAGAGTATGCGCGGCCCGAGAGGCGCAAAATCGGCGCCTCGACGGCAGCGGTTACGTCGTGAATGCCCAGCTGAGTGGCCGTTTTCTCGACCAAGAGATGCCGCTTGAGCAGAGCGATGAGGCAATCTTGGTGCGCGCCGTTGAACGAGGGCGTCTCACGATGAGGGGCCGCGATCGCGTGCGGCGAGTCGCGTGGACTCTCGCCGACCTTGCCGGTGCTCCTCGGCCCACGAGCGCGCATGTTGCTTCGGCCCTCGAGCTTCGAGGGGAGGATGCCGCATGAGCGCTGGGCACGTGGGAGAGCATCGTGTAGGGGCATCACCGGGGTATTTTTGGCAGCCGAGCGCAGTTCCCGCGGATGGTGCGGAGGCTGAAGCCGATCGTCGTGCAAGAGCGGTGTGGAGCGCCCTCGCCGAATCCACCGATGCGGCCGCTCGATATTTGTGGCTTGCGCGAGGTCCGGTGGAAGCCCTGAGCCTCGCACTCGAGGGGACGATACGCGAAATCGCCAATGTACTAGAGGAGGCGGCAGCCGATCCGGAGGCCGAGAGGCTCCACGTGACGGCCGCTCACGAATCAATGAGGATCCGCAACGCGCGCCAGGCTGCCGAGCGCGCGAAGGCAGCGTGGTCCGAACGTGCGGGAGAAGCACGAAATGTCCTCGAACGGTCAAGGGAAAGCGGCATCTCGCTCGTGCGCCCAGGTGAGGTTGGCTGGGTCTCTGGGCTTACTAAGCTTGGAATTAACGCCCCCTTTGCGCTGTGGCACGCGGGAAGCCGTGGCGGGTTGGAGGAGCGGAAGGCTGTGGCGCTCGTGGGGTCGCGCGGCGCGACTCGATACGGGACGAGCGTCGCCTACGATTTCGCAGCGGCACTCGCGGAGCACGGAGTACGCGTGGTTTCCGGCGGCGCGCTCGGGATCGATGCAGCGGCGCACTCGGGCGCCCTCGCTGCCCGAAGCGTGCACGAAGGAGGTGGCGGCACCGCCGCTTTCCTCGCGGGTGGGCTCGACGAATACTACCCGCGGGCAAACGCCGCACTCCTTACGCGAGTTCGGGGTGAGGGAGGGCTCTTTTCCGAAGCCCCCATTGGAGCGCGGCCTACCAGGTGGCGCTTTCTTTCGCGTAATCGCCTCATTGCGGCGGCAAGTGAGGCCACGGTCGTGGTCGAGGCGGCGTGGCGCTCGGGTGCGCTTTCTACCGCAGCGCACGCCGATGCTCTCTCGCTTCCCGTAGGTGCCGTCCCTGGGCCCGTGACTTCGGCCGAAAGCAGCGGGTGTCATCGCCTCATTGCCGAACGAGGGGCACAGCTGCTCTCACGGGTCGAGGACATCGAACTCATGATTTCCGGAGCATCCGGGGTCGCGGGATCCGTCGGAGCCGAAAACCCCGCCGATGCTAGCGGCGCGCTGCCGCTTGATGTCGAGCTTCTCGGGCCCCTCGATCGCCTCGTTTTTGATGGAATCCCGCGGTTTTCCTCAATTGGGGTGCGGGAGCTTGCTACGCAGTGCGCGCTTGATCGCGAGCAGGTCCGCGCGAGTCTCGCACGCCTCGAACTGCTTGGGCTCGCGGAGAACTCGGGTCACAGCGTGCGCCGCTTGGATGTGAAGAGCGCCTAGACCGGCGGCGGTGCGACCTTTCTTACGTAAGCGACGTTGAGAAGATACTTAGGCTGCCTATATAGTGAGGCTATGCAAAAAGGGGATTTCGACGGGCGTGAAGCCGGCGCTGCGAGCGATGATTCGCTCGACGAACTGGCGAATACCCTCGTGGCGAACGGGCTTCGCTTCAGCCGTGCCGCAGGGCGTAGCGCAGGAGGAAACCGTTCGCTCATTTCGGTGCGCGTTCTCGCAAACCTTCGGCATGGAGGTCCTCTTCGCGTGGGCGAACTCGCCGCACGCGAGTCGGTTTCGCAACCGACGATGACGGGGATTGTCAATCGCCTGGCGGCCGATGACCTCGTCGAACGGCGCTCGGACGCGAGCGATGCTCGTGCAAGCGTCATCGCACTCACGAACGCGGGCATGGCCGAACTTGAGCGCTCTCGCGCTGCCTCGGCCGAATCCGTACGCCCCGCGCTCGACGCGCTCGAAGCGGAAGATCTCCGCACCCTTGAACGCGCGGCGGTGCTTCTTGGTGACCTCGCCGAGATTCTCGTTCGCCGCGACCGCTAATCACCATTCTCCCCGTGCGCATCCACGCGCCCGAAAATCGTCAGATTGGAGTTTTATTCGAATGTCCGTTGCTGCCCCCGAGCACGCTCGCGTACACGACCAAGGTGCTCACGCGCCGCAAGCGCCGAAGCCCGAGAAGGCGCCCTCGATCCTGCATCAGCCCGTGGCCGTGTGGGCGATCGCCTTCGCCTGCATGGTTTCCTTTATGGGGATCGGCCTTGTGGATCCGATCCTTCCGGCGATTAGCCGCGAGCTCCACGCGAGCCCCTCGCAAACGATGCTGCTCTTCACGAGCTACCTGATTGTCACCTCGATTGCGATGTTCTTCAGCGGGTTCATCTCGAGCAGGCTTGGGGTGAAACGCACCCTGATCACGGGCCTCCTCCTCATCGTGCTGTTCGCGGCACTCGCGGGAACAGCGGGAAGCGTTGACGCGATCATCGGATTCCGCGCTGGATGGGGGCTCGGTAACGCCCTGTTCATTTCAACCGCACTCGCGGCGATCGTGGGTGCCGCTTCGGGTGGATCGGGCCAAGCGATCATCCTGTACGAGGCCGCGCTCGGTGTGGGGATGGCCGTGGGGCCGCTCGCCGGTGGTGCCCTTGGGTCGATCTCGTGGCGCATGCCATTTTTCGGCACAGCCGCACTCATGGCGATCGGCCTGATCGCCATCATCGTCCTTTTGCCGAAGCCCGCCGCCCAGCCCACCAAGGCCTCGCTCGGCGCGGGCTTTGCGGCGCTGAGTCGCCCACCGCTCTTGCTTCTGAGCGCCGCCGCGCTGTGCTACAACTTCGGCTTCTTCACGCTTCTTGCGTACTCGCCCTACCCTCTCGAGGCTGCGGCGCATTCGGCCGGAATTGAGTTTGGCGCGCATGAGCTCGGGCTTGTGTTCTTCGGGTGGGGCCTTGCCCTCGCACTCACCTCGGTTCTCGCTGCTCCGCGCCTCACGAGGCGCTTCGGGCTCATCCCGGTGTTGACGGCGACTCTCGCGCTTCTCGCGGCGTGCCTCGTGACCATGGCGCTCGGCGCGGATCGCCTTCCCCTTCTCGTCACTGCCGTCGTTGTGGCGGGCCTGTTCCTCGGTATTCTCAACACCGCCCTCACCGAGGCGGTCATGGAAGCCACCGATCTCCCGCGAAGCATTGCAAGCTCAACCTACTCGGGCGTGCGCTTCCTCGGTGGTGCGATCGCCCCGGCGGTTTCGGGTTCGATTGCGGATGCGCTCGGTGCCGGCGGCCCCTACTGGTTCGCGGCAGTGGCGATCCTCATGTCGATTGTGATCCTCGTGAGCGGCCACAAGCTCCTCACGCGAGTGACAACGCCACACACCACTCAGCAAGAAGAGGCCTCGGCCATCACTGCTGGCGACGAGGTTTAAGGCGCTCACTCGTGCCTTAATCTGGACCTGCCCCCTCGCGACGAAACACCTCTGCCCCCGGCTCCTTGCGAGTCCATAGCGGAGGTGTTTCGTCATGAACGCGAGCGCCTCAGCGCAGAATGCTCTTTTCCTCCACCAGTTTCGTCCATGCGCGTCCGAAGCCAAGGTGATCGGCGGCATTGACGGCGAAAAGTAGCAGTACAACAACGACTACAAGAATGCGGAGGATGTCGGCGATCGGGCCGGCCTAGCTTGCGGCGTGTGACGAGGAAGTAGATGTGGCACTCATGGCGGCTCCTTGAGCGTGGAACAATCTGTTCATGCTTAACGTGTGGTCATCTAGGTGGGTGAAAATGGGACTAAGAAACTAGAAAACTTGAAGCGGTTGGCGAGGGCGTTCGAGGGTTCAACGGGGCGCGTGCCACACTGGAGCTATGACCCCCACACGTGAAACGCGGACGCCTCGATCGGCCCGCGCGCTCCTCATCGCCGAAGGCGATGCAGAAGTTCTTGAACGCTACGAGCGGCATCTTCGTTTTGAGCGCGCGCGCAGCGAGCACACGATTCGGGGCTACCTTTCCGACGCGGTTTCCCTACTCGAATTTACGTTCCAAGAGAGCGCGGAGAGTGAGAAGCGAGGGGCGCGAGACCTGACAATCCAGGACCTGCGCGCGTGGCTCGCGGCAAGGGCCGAGGCCGGCCATAGCCCCACGACCCTGGCGCGCGGAGCCGCGGCTGCACGCACGTTCACTGCGTGGTTGCGTGAAGCGGGTCTCGTGGAGCTTGATCCAGGCAGACGCTTGCGGGCCCCCAAGCGTGGGCGCACCCTCCCGCACGTCATCAGTGCCGCTCAGGCGCGTGACATCCTCGAGGAAGCGGAGAGTGCTGCGCACGAGAAGGCCGTTGGGTTACAAGGTTCGCCCGAGGTCGATCCCATGCGCGTGCGCGATGCGGCCATCCTGGAGGTGCTCTATTCCTCCGGCTTGCGAGTCTCGGAGCTGTGCGCGCTCAATCTTGCGAGCGTGGATCGCCAGAATCGCACGCTGCGCGTGATCGGCAAGGGGAACAAGGAGCGGATTGTGCCGCTTGGGGCGCCCGCGCTCAACGCCATTGATCGGTGGGAGAGTATCGCGAGGTCGAGCTTCGTGCGCGACGAGCACGAGGCGCTCTTCCTAGGCGCGCGCGGAGGTCGCATCAACGATCGTGCGGTGAGGACCGTCGTCGACCGAGCCGCCCGAGAAGGAGGCCTTGAAGGGCACATCTCTCCGCATACGTGGCGACATAGTGCCGCGACGCACCTCATGGAAGGGGGTGCGGATCTGCGCAGTGTTCAGGATTTGCTGGGGCACTCCTCGCTCCAAACGACGCAGATCTACACGCACGTATCTGCCGAGCGCCTCAAGGAGGCCGTCAAGCAAGCGCATCCCCGAGCCTAAGGGGGGAGCGCGACGTCGGGCGACGTCACTTCGCGGTGGAGCGCGGGAAACGGCCAGCTCCCCTCGAAGGCGTGGAGCTGCCGCGGAGATAGACGTGGGGTGCGGTGGTGTGCGGCCCTACGCGACTGGCAGAAGAACGCTTGGCCCACGCCCCTCGAGAAGCGGCAGTGGGTCCAGATAGTCCTTCCCTCGTTTGGCACCGAGGTGTACGCATCCGGCCTCACAGTGGGCGTACTCCGACGGTTGCTCGATCACCCCGATGAGCTGCCCTTCTCTCACGGCATCTCCTTTGGAGACCGAGGCGAGAACCGGCTCGTACGTCGAAGTGAGCCCGTTGCCGTGGAGGATCGCGATCACGGGTTTGCCCGCGACCTTCCCCGCGAAAGTCACGGTGCCGCTCTCCACGGCTCGAACCTCGAGGGCGCCACCGGCGATGTCGAGGCCGCGGTGCCCCGGCCCGTATCGATGCGCGGGTGCTTCGAAGAAGCGCACCACCTCGTGGGCGGGGCCCACGGGCCAGGCCCACATGCCCTCGTGGGCGCTCGAGTCAAGCAGCGGTGGTGGCTCCGGTGAAGCGAGCGCCTCGAGGGCCAAGGCTGCGCGGTGAGCACGATTGATGATCGCGCTCACGCGCTCCTGCGGGAAGTCCTCTTCACCCGTGCCGTGAGCGGGCGCGAACGCGAGGGCGCCCGCGCCGATGAGGAGCATGAGAATCACGAGAACGCGGGTGCCGAATCTGATGGAGATATGCATGCCTCAAGCACACCGTGCTCTCGTGCGGGTGCCAAGGGGGAGTGCTCATGCTGTGGAAACGCGAGGGGTGTGCAGTGTGAGGCGCGGACTCGCTCACACGTCCCTCAAGATTCGTGCGGGAGTCAGGTTCGCTGTATTAGAGTTGCCGTAGCACTCGCATGCGCGGGTGACTTCGCGCGCCCACTCGCGCGCGCGTGCCATCGTTCCACAACTCTCCCGTGAGGGAAGTGGCGGCACAAACGCAGGGCGCTAGGGCGAGCCGGCAACCGTCGGCCCGTAATAAACGAGAACAGGCTTTGCGCGAGAACCCCATCGAACCCACGCCACATGCGCGTGAGCGAGGCGGGCGAGCCCAGAGCCCAGAAAGGTAGTTACGACCATGGCAGTTGTGACACTCCGCCAGCTCCTCGAGAGCGGCGTCCACTTTGGTCACCAGACCCGCCGTTGGAACCCGAAGATGAAGCGTTTCATCCTCACTGAGCGCAACGGCATCTACATCATCGACCTTCAGCAGTCGCTTACCTACATCGATCAGGCTTACGACTTCGTCAAGGAGACCGTTGCCCACGGTGGCACGATCCTCTTCGTTGGCACGAAGAAGCAGGCTCAGGAGTCGATCCAGGAGCAGGCCACCCGCGTGGGCATGCCCTACGTGAACCAGCGCTGGCTCGGCGGCATGCTGACCAACCTCCAGACCGTCTCCGGCCGCGTCGACCGCCTCAAGGAACTCGAGCAGATCGACTTCGAGGATGTTGCCGGCTCGCAGTGGACCAAGAAGGAACTTCTCATGATGCGCCGTGAGAAGGAGAAGCTCGAAAAGACCCTCGGCGGCATCCGTGACATGAGCAAGGCCCCCTCGGCCGTGTGGATCGTGGACACCAAGAAGGAGCACCTCGCCGTTGACGAGGCCACCAAGCTTGGTATCCCGATCGTCGCGATCCTCGATACGAACGCTGACCCAGACGAGGTTCAGTACCCCATCCCGGGCAACGATGACGCGATCCGCGCCGTGACCCTCCTGACCCGCGTGGTAGCTGATGCCGCTGCCGCTGGTCTCCAGGAGCGCCACGCGAAGCAGACCCAGGGCGAGAAGAACGTTTCGGCTGTTGACGCCGAGCCGCTCGCCGAGTGGGAACAGGAACTGCTCAAGCAGTCCGAGGTCCAGCAGCAGGAGGCCGATAAGGCCGAAGGCACCACCGAGGCCAAGGCCGAGGAAAGCGCCGAGACCCCCGCTGCCGAGGACAAGGCTGCCGAAGCAGCCTCCGAAGAAGCCTGATTTTTCGACTATCACTGTTCGCTCCCACAACCATTTAGAGGAGACAGATAATGGCTAACTACACGGCAGCAGACATCAAGGACATTCGCGAGAAGACCGGCGCGGGCATGCTCGACGTCAAGAAGGCTCTCGACGAGGCGAACGGCGACCACGAGAAGGCCGTCGAAATCATCCGCGTCAAGGGCCTCAAGGGCATCGCCAAGCGCGAGGGTCGCGCCGCATCGGAGGGCCTCGTCGCCGCCGATGTGCGCGACGTCGAGGGCGGCCAGCTCGGCACGCTCGTGGAGATCAACTCGGAGACCGACTTCGTGGCGAAGAACGCCAAGTTCATCGCTCTCGGTGACGAGGCCGTTGCGGCCGCCGTCGAGTCGGGTGCCTCGACCCCCGAGGAGCTCGCTGAGACCTCCTTCGGTGAGGCTCTCACCAACGCTGGTGCGACCATGGGCGAGAAGATCCTCGTTCGCCGCATCGGCCGCGTCCAGGGTGAGGTCGTGACCAACTACATGCACCGCACCAACAAGGACCTCCCGCCCCAGGTTGGCGTGCTCGTCGCCACCGACAAGGCCGGTGCCGAGGTTGCACGCGACGTGGCGATGCACATCGCTGCGTACTCGCCCCTCTACCTCACCCGCGAGGACGTTCCCGCGGATGTCGTGGAGAACGAGCGCCGCATTGCCGAGGACACCGCGAAGAACGAGGGCAAGCCTGAGAAGGCTCTCCCGAAGATCGTTGAGGGCCGTATGAACGGCTTCTTCAAGGAAAACGTTCTTCTCGACCAGCCCTTCGCGAAGGATCCGAAGCAGAGCGTTGGCAAGGTTGTTGAGGCCGCTGGTGGCAAGGTCACCGGTTTCGTGCGCTTCCGCGTGGGCAACTGATTTTTCCGACGCTTGCCATAGCGTCAACGCGAGGGCTTACACCGATCGGTGTGAGCCCTCGCTTCTTTTTGGTCTTGTCACACGGGGACCTTCCCCACAGCGGTGAACGATGCGCGGCCGGTAGACTGAGACCCCGAGAACCCGCTCTCGGAAGGAATGTTGATGAGTACCGATCCCGATCCCATCACGTCGTCGATTCCCACGATTGAACCGAAAGAGGGAACGCGCCGCGTGCTCCTCAAGCTTTCGGGCGAAGCTTTCGGTGGGGGCCGTGTGGGCGTTGATCCCGATGTGGTCTCGAGTATTGCGCAAGAAATTTCCGAGGGTGTTGCCTCGGGCGTCGAGTGTGCGATTGTGGTGGGCGGAGGCAACTTCTTCCGCGGCGCTGAGCTGAGCCAGCGAGGCATGGATCGCCGTCGCGCTGACTACATGGGCATGCTCGGCACCGTCATGAACTGTCTCGCGCTCCAGGACTTCCTCGAGCAGGCGGGTACCTCCACGCGCGTGCAGACTGCCATCACGATGGGGCAGGTCGCCGAACCGTATCTCCCACTTCGCGCCGTGCGCCATCTCGAAAAGGGGCGCGTGGTGATCTTTGGTGCTGGCGCCGGTATGCCGTACTTCTCGACCGACACGGTCGCCGTGCAGCGTGCCCTCGAAATTGGTTGCCACGAGGTGCTCATGGCGAAGAACGGCGTGGACGGTGTGTACACGGCGGATCCGAAGAAGGATCCAAGCGCCACGAAGCTCGAGCATCTGACGTACAAGGATGCGCTGCGCGAGGGACTGCGCGTTGTCGACTCGACGGCCTTCAGCCTGTGTATGGACAACAAGCAGCAGATGATGGTCTTCGGTCTCGAGCCTTCGGGCAATATCACGAAGGCTATGCGCGGTGACCGTATCGGCACCGTGGTGACGGGCGACTAAGATACCCTTACCAGGCGAGACGTTTAATAAATCGGAAGGAACCGAGAGACATGAGCGAGGACACCGCAAGCATCCTCAAGGAAGCCGAAAAGAAGATGGCGAAGTCGGTCGAGGTCACGAAGGAAGAGTTCACCGCGATCCGCACGGGCCGCGCGAGTGCCGCGATGTTCCAGGGCATCACCGCCGACTATTACGGGACCCCCACGCCGCTCAACCAGCTTGCGGCGTTCCAGTTCCCTGAAGCCCGCACCGTGATCGTCACACCGTACGACAAGGGCGCGATGGCAGAGATTGAGGAGTCGCTTCGCGAATCTGATCTCGGCGTGAACCCTACGAACAACGGCGACAACCTGCGTATCGTGCTTCCTGCCCTCACCGAGGAGCGCCGTAAGGACTACACGAAGCTCGCGAAGACCAAGGCCGAGGATGGCCGTATTGCGATTCGCGGTTCGCGCGGCCACGCGAAGAAGGCCATTGAGAAGCTCGTGAAGGACAAGGAGATCGGCGAAGACGAAGGCACCCGCGCCGAGAAGGAGCTCGAGGTTCTCACGAAGAAGTACACCGAGCAGGTGGATGTCGCCCTCGAAGCGAAGGAAGAAGAGCTGCTCACCGTTTGAGCGGCCTTTGCTCAGTTATTCGTGAACACACGTCACGGTCGTCGACGCGCCGTGCCTGGCAATGTGCCGGGCGCGGCCGTTGCCGTATCTGAAAGTGCTTCACCGGAGGTGCCCCTCGCGCCTTCCGCAACTCTCGTGAGCGAGGAGCGGCTCGTCGCGGAGGTTTCTGAACGGCCCGCTCCGACCCACTCCCGAACATCGCGCGCGGGGCGGGATCTGCCTGCCGCGATCGCCGTAGGCCTCGCCCTCGTAGCCGTGTTATTCGGATGCCTGTACGTGCTCCCGATCCTGTTCACACCCGTCGTGGCGATCGCCGTCGTGATCGCCACTCTCGAAGTGGCGAATGCTCTTGAAGGGGCACGCTTGCGTGTCCCCGCCATCCCGCTCCTTGTCGCGAGTGTGGGCGTTGTCGTCTCGGCGTGGCAGTACGGGGCCTCGGGCCTTCTTGTGTCGACGATCGTGGGCGCGCTCGTCCTCATTGTGTGGCGCACAACCGAGGCGACTGGCCTCATGGCGCTGCGCGATACGGTTGCGGGAATTTTCGCGCTTTTGTGGGTGCCGTTCATGGCCAGTTTCACGATCCTGCTTATGGCGCAGCCGAACGGGGCGAACAAGGTGATGTTTGCCCTCGTTGTGCCGATCATGAACGATACCTGCGGCTACGCGGTAGGCGTGCTCTTCGGCAAGCATCCGATGGCGCCGAGTATTAGCCCGAAGAAGTCGTGGGAGGGCTTTGTGGGCTCCCTCGCGGGCGGCATCGCCGCCGCAGGCCTCATTGGTCACATGTGGCTGCCTGAGATTGGTGTGTGGTGGGCGCTCGCGTTCGGCGCCGTCATGGTCGTGGTTTCGACCATCGGCGATCTGAGTGAGTCCCTTTTGAAGCGCGACCTTCGCCTCAAAGATATGGGGCAACTGCTTCCGGGGCACGGCGGCATGATGGATCGCCTCGATTCCATGCTTCTCACTGCCCCGACCTTGTTCATTCTTCTCGCGATTGTGGAGGCCATCAGTGGTTGAGAAACCCACCCCGAAACTTGATGTGGCGAAGGACCTTTCGCGCGAGGTGGTCAAGGGCGAGCCCGTTCGGCTCGCTCCGGGCCAGCTTCAGCTGCGTCCTTCGCGTCGTGGCAAGCCACCCGCACACCTCGCGGACCTGACTCTCGACGAGCGGGTGGAGGCGGTCAAGGACATGGGGCTTTCGGCCTTCCGCGCGAAGCAGCTCTCGACGCACTATTTTGAGCACTTCACGACTGATCCCGAGGACATGACGGACCTTCCGAAGGGCGATAGGGCGGCACTCGTTGAACGATTCTTCCCAACTCTTCTCACGAAGGTGTCGCAGCAAAGTGCCGATCAGGGGATGACCCAGAAGTTCCTGTGGCGTCTCTTCGACGGTTCGCTTGTGGAGTCTGTGCTGATGCGCTACTCGAATCGTGTGACGCTGTGTATTTCGTCGGAGGCCGGCTGCGGCATGAACTGCCCGTTCTGTGCGACCGGCCAAATGGGTCTCACGAGGAATCTTTCAGCTGCGGAAATTCTCGAGCAGGTGCGCATCGCGAACCTGCTCCTTTCGCGCGGCGAGCTCCCCGGTGGCGAGGGGCGCGTGTCCAACATCGTGTTCATGGGCATGGGGGAGCCGCTCGCGAACTACCGCGCCGTGGCAACGACGTGCCAGCGTCTCAACGCCCCCGCACCCGAAGGCTTTGGGATGGGAGCGCGCCACATCACCGTGTCGACCGTTGGCCTCGCACCCGCCGTGCGCAAGCTCGTGAAGGAGGAGATTCCGGTGACGCTCGCGGTTTCTCTCCACGCACCGGATGACGAACTGCGTAATGAGCTCGTGCCGATCAATCAGCGCTTCGATGTTGACGACATTCTCGACGCGGCGTGGGAGTACTTCGAGGCGACGGGGCGACGCGTTTCGATCGAGTACGCGCTTATTCGCGACATCAACGACCAGGCAGAACGCGCGGAGCTTCTCGCGAAGCGTCTCATCGCGCGCGGCGGCGCTCACTGGGTGCACGTCAACCCCATCCCGCTTAACCCTGTCAAGGGTTCGAAGTGGACGGCGTCGGATCCGTGGGTTGAGCGCACGTTCGTGGAAACTCTGCGCGAGCATGGGATTTCGGCAACGATCCGCGATACGCGCGGAAGCGATATCGACGGTGCGTGCGGGCAGCTTGCGGCGACCGTGGTCGAGACCGATGCGCGCCGTGAGGACCGTGAGGCTCGCGTCGCGAGGGTTGAGGAGATCGCGCGCGGCACCGGCGCGTGATTTTGGGGTCCGACGCTTGCCCGCCTTTCGCCTCTCCAGGCACTACAGTGGTGGAGGGGCGGTCTACCACTCGCCCCGGATGTGTCGCGTGAGCATCCCCGTTGAGGGAGGGAGCAAGTAGATGAGTACCGCTTTTCAGCGTGCCGGGCGTTTCGCCTTTGGCTACAACGTTGAGGAGGTCGACGAATTCCTGCGTCGCGCGCGTGCGGCGTACGAGGGGCGCGACGGCTCCTTCCAGCCTGCCGACGTCATTACGGCGAAGTTCTCGACCGTGCGAGGCGGATACGACATGCTCGCCGTCGACGAGGCTCTCGACCGGCTCTCGGATGCCTTCGCTCTTCAGTATCGCGATGAAGCGATCGAGCGCGATGGTGAAGAAGCGTGGATTGCGGCCCTCACCGAACGCGCGGAGGTTCTCCAGGAGCGTCTCTCGCGCCCCGCTGGTGAGCGTTTCCGCCCTGCGGGTCAGGGTGAGCGGGCCTATGACCGCGAGGACGTCGATCACCTGTGCGACCAGCTCCATGCGTATTTCACCGATGGCTTCGCCATGAGCGTGGATGATGTGCGCCGGGCGGCGTTCCGCGCTCGCAAAGGCGCCGATGGTTACCAGGAGGCGGTCGTTGACGTCTACCTCGATCACGTTGCTGACGTGATGGCCTCCGTTCCGTGATGATCCTTTTGTATGTGCTCGGCATCTGTTTGATGGTTGCCGGGCTCGGGCTCTCGATCGCCCTCCACGAGATCGGGCACCTCGTTCCAGCGAAGCGTTTCGGCGTGCGTGTCACCCAGTACATGATCGGGTTTGGCCCCACTCTTTTTTCGCGTGTGAAGGGCGAGACCGAGTACGGGATCAAGGCGATCCCACTCGGCGGCTACATTCGCATGATCGGAATGTTTCCCCCGCACAAGGGCGAGGATCCGAACGTGATCCGCGAGGATTCGACGGGCTTTTTCCAACAGATGAGCGAGGAAGCGAAGGAGTGGGACTCGAGCCAGTACTCGGCCGACGATCGCCACCGCACGTTCGTGTCCTTGAGCGCTCCGAAGAAGCTCGTCGTGATGCTTGGCGGGCCCACGATGAACCTCCTTATTTCGATCGTTCTCACCGCGATCGTGCTGAGCGGCTTTGGGCTGCCAAACGTGACCTCGGAAGTGGACGCGGTGTCACGGTGCGTCGTTCCCGCGACCGCGCCCAAGGATGCGTCCTGCGAGGGGATGCCCGAGGCGCCCGCGTACGCGGCGGGTATCCGCCCCGGTGACGTGATTACGTCGGTAGACGGGACCGAGGTCGCGAACTTTCACGCCATGAGCACGCTCATCCGGGAGCATCCGAACGAAAGCATCGAGATCGGCCTTGTGCGTGACGGCAGGGAGATGGTCGTGAAGGCTACCCCCGTGGCGAACGAGGTAGTCGCACGGGATGCGGAGGGTGCGCCGGTGAAGAAGGCCGACGGTACCTACGCCACGGTCGAGGCCGGATTCCTTGGCGTGACCGGCACGCAAGAACTCACGCCGAGGCCACTTACCGAGGTCCCAGGAGCCGTATGGGAGCAGTTCACGGGTACCGCGAAGGTTGTCGTGACGTTGCCCGTGCGTGTATGGGACATCGGCAAGGCTGTCTTCAGTAGCGAAGAACGCGACCAAAACGGCCCCATGGGCGTTGTGGGAGTGAGCAGGCTCGCGGGAGAGATCGTCTCTCATGACTCGCCGAGCTTCTCGCTCAAGGAGAAAGCCTGGACATTCCTCTCGATGCTCGGCTCGCTCAACATGGCCCTTTTCGTGTTCAACCTCGTGCCGCTCATGCCGCTCGATGGCGGCCATGTTGCTTCCGCACTCTACGAGGCGGCCCGCCGCCGCCTCGCGAAGCTACGCGGCAAGCCTGATCCCGGTCCAGTTGATGCTTCGCGCATGCTGCCCGTCACGAACGTGATCGCACTAGCCTTTATCCTCATGAGCGTGCTGCTGATCTATGCCGACATCGTGAAGCCGGTGACCCTGTTCCGGTGAGTCCACTTTCCACCCTTTGGCGGAGGCGCCCCGCGGATCTCCATCCCCTTGACGGGGAATGGCTCCGCCCCGCGCGCGAAGCCATGCAGCGCGAAGCGCACGTGAGCACTCTCGCCTCGGCGCGGTTTGAGGAACTCGTGGCCGTTGGCCGCAGCGGCTCCGAGTTCACGGTTCTCGTGCACGGCACACACCTCAGAGGAATCCTTTGGCACGGTGTGAGCGCGAGCGTTCTCGCCCCCGAGTCGTTCGACGCCATCGACCGCCTTGCTCGGCATGCACTCGCACTTTCCACGCGCTATTCCTCGATCGTGGCAGAGCGCAGTATCGCCATGCACATGTGGCAGGTGATGCGCGAGGGGATGCCCCGCGAGCGCGAGGTACGAGGCCACCAGCCGCTGCTCGAATATTCCGCCGGGCAAACGTCGGAACCCACCCCCACCACGGTGGCGGCCGCCAAGCCACGTGACCTGCCCCGCGTGTTCCCCGCCTCCGTGGCAATGTTTCGTGAGGAGGTGGGAACGGATCCGTGTCGCGGCGATGGCGGCCGGGGGTATCGCGCGCGTGTAGAGCATTTACTTCACGAAGGGCGAACCTACATTGCGTGCGACGGGGAGCGGGTCGTGTTCAAGGCTGATCTTGGCGCGCTCTTTGGTGGTGTCGCGCAAATACACGGTGTGTGGATCGATCCCGCCTATCGCGGTAGGGGGCTCGCCGCACCGTTCATGAGGGAGACCGCTGAGCTCATTCGTCGCGATCATGCTCCGCGCGTGACGCTCTACGTGAACTCGTTTAATACGCGGGCGAGGCGAGCGTATGAGCGCGCGGGCTTCATTCCGATAGGGGAACTCGCGACGGTTCTTTACTAGGCGTTGTCGCGGGTGGGCAGTGAGGGGCCCTCGATCTGGTCGCGCACGATCCCCATTTGTTCGTCGAGGCTTGCGGCAGTGGCGGCGATCTGGACGAGCTTTGCGCGCATCTCGGCGGGCAACTCACCCTTGTATTTGTACTTGAGTTCGTGTTCGGCGCTCGCCCAAAAGTCCATGGCGATCGTGCGGATTTGCACCTCAATCGGTACATCGATCGTGCGCGTCGAGAGGAACACGGGAACCTCGAGAATGAGGTGGAGGGAACGGTAGCCGCTTGGCTTGACGTTCGCGATGTAGTCCTTCTCCTCGAGAAGGGTGATGTCGGGTTGCGAAGCAAGCGCGTGGGCGACGAGGTAGCAATCTTGCACATAGCTGCAGGTAATGCGCGCCCCACCGATATCGCGGATGCGGTGGCGAATCTCCTCGAGATCTGGCGGGCACCCGGTGCGAGCGAGTTTGCCGAGCAGCGAATCCATGGACTTGACGCGCGTTTTCACGTGCTCGATGGGGTTGTGTGGGGTCGTGACATCCCACTCGCCCGAGAGAATTTCGATCTTCGTGAGGATTTCCTTCAGGCCGAACTCGTAGGGCATGAGGAATCCCTCGAGTTTCTCGCGAACGATTTGCATGAGCCGGTCGGCATCGCCTTCGATCTCTTCGCGCAGCGTTTCTCCCTCGCCGATGAGGGCCCGCAAGTACGCGATTGAGGGCGACGGTGCGATACCCGAAAGCGTGAGCGGCTCAGACATTTCGACCTTCCCGTGGTGATGAGTGACACTCCACGATACGCGGTGCGTCCTGGGATATCACGGGGTGTGCGCGGTGCGCGCACTACACTGTGAGAGCCTGAGGAATTCGCCTCAAAAACCCCTGTTGCCAGGAGGACAACGCCCCATGCTTCGCATGTCATCGAGCTTCATTCGCACGCTTCGAGAGGACCCGGCCGAAGCCGAGTTCGCGAGCCACAAACTGCTCGTGCGCGCCGGCTACATTCGCCGCACGGCCCCCGGTATTTACACGTGGCTTCCGCTGGGACTCAAGGTCCTTCGGAAGGTCGAAGCGATCGTGCGCGAAGAGATGGATGCGGCCGGCAGCCACGAGATTCTCTTCCCCGCGCTTCTTCCGCGCGAGCCGTACGAGGAAACGAACCGCTGGAGCGAATACGGCGATAACCTCTTCCGGCTCAAGGACCGCAAGGGCGCCGACATGCTTCTCGGCCCCACCCACGAGGAAATGTTTACCCTCGCGGTGAAAGATCTCTTCACGTCCTACAAGGACCTGCCGATCTCCCTCTATCAGGTGCAAACGAAGTACCGCGATGAGGCTCGCCCGCGTGCGGGTCTTCTGCGCGTTCGCGAGTTCGTGATGAAAGACGCCTACAGCTTTGACATCAACGACGAGGGCCTCGAGCGCTCCTACATGATCATGCGCGAGGCCTACCAGCGTGTGTTCGAGCGCCTCGGACTCGAGATCGTCATCGCTAAGGCCGATGCGGGTGCGATGGGTGGTTCACGCTCCGAGGAGTTCCTTCATCCGACCCCCGTAGGCGAGGATACGTTCGCGCTCAGTCCCGCGGGTTACGCGGCTAACGTGGAGGCCGTGACGACGGTCGCCGGTGAAGCGCTCGATGCGGAGGCCATTTCAGCACTCCCTGCCGCTCGCGAGATCGAGACGCCCGGTGCCACGACGATCGACGCACTCGTGCGGTTCCTCAACGAGAACGCGCCGCGAGAAGACTCTCGAGCCTGGGAAGCGACCGACACCCTCAAGGCGCTCGTGTACATCGAAAAGACCCCCGAAGGTGAAGAATCCCCGTTGCTGATCATGATCCCCGGTGATCGCCAGGCGGATGAGAAGCGCTTCGAGACCGCGCTCGCCCCGAACGAGGTGCGGCCCTTCACCGAAGCGGACTTCGAGAAGTATCCGGCCGTGAAGAAGGGCTACATCGGCCCGCAGGGGTGGGGGCTTGAGGCCAATGGCTATCGCCTCTTGCTCGACCCGCGCGCCGTGGATGGCACGACGTGGGTGACGGGCGCGAATCGCGAGGGTGCGCACACGCTCGGTGTTGTGGCCGGTCGCGACTTCGTCGGTGACGGCTTCGCCGAGGTCGCCGAGGTGCGCGATGGTGATCCGTCACCGGACGGCTCGGGCCCGCTCACGCTCACGCGCGGTATGGAAATGGGGCACATTTTCCAGCTCGGCCGCAAATACGCCGAGGCGCTTGGTCTCAAGGTTCTCGACGAGAACGGCAAGCAGCAGGTCGTCACCATGGGCTCCTACGGCATCGGCGTGACGCGTGCCGTTGCCGCCATCGCGGAGACCTCTCACGACGAGAAGGGCCTCGCATGGCCGCGCGCGATCGCGCCGCTCGACGTGCACGTCCTCGCGACCGGCAAGAACCAGGACGTGTTTGACAAAGCGGAGGAGATTGCCTCGGCGCTTGAATCAGAGGGCTTTGACGTGCTCTTCGACGACCGCCCGAAGGTCTCACCCGGCGTGAAGTTTAAGGATGCTGAGCTGCTCGGCCTCCCCACAACCGTCGTCGTGGGGCGTGGCCTCGAGAAGGGAGTTGTGGAAGTGCGTGACCGCCAAAGTGGCGAGAGCCGAGAGGTTCCGGTGGAGAGCGCGCTCGAAGAGATCCTCAAGGATCTGCGCGGGTAGGTCACGCGTTCCGCTGTTCTAGTTCTCTCCCGCGTCGATCCCCGGGAACGGGGCGATTCGCTCTTGGAGTGGCTCGAGAGCCCTCGCGCTCTCGAGCGCTGCACGCACGAATGCGGCGCGTTCGGTAAACGGTGCCAGGCCCGCGAGTTCGACGGCGTTCGCGAGGGATTGTGCCTCGACATCGACGCGCATTTTCGCAGCGTCTTTCGCCCCGAGCGGGCGCGGAAGCGCATACCCTGCCTCGCGCGCGACGGGATCGAGACCGAGGTGCTCGGCGACCTCGGCGAATGCCTCGGCACGTGCGGCGTGGGTGTTCGCGGCCTTCACGTACGCGTCGCGGTGGCTCTTTTCGACACGGGTCGCCGCTACCTCGAGAGCGTAGGCGGCGAAGTTTTCGTCGATTTGCGCATCTTTGAGTGGGGTCGCGATGAGGTCCGCCGTGGCGGGTTCGGGCGGGTCGATTTCCGGGACCTCGCGAGCGGGTTTCAGATCGGAAAATTTCTCGGGGGCCTTCACGCCGTTGACGCCCGCGGCATGAGCGCGGTGACCGAGCCGAATGGCTGACTGCTCGGCCCATGCCGCCCCCGAGGCGCATAAATCGGCGAAGTCGCCGGAGACTTGGATCGCTGCGTGTGCGTAGAGATCGCGAAGGGCGGCGAGGTCATGCGAAGTTTTCGTCATGGCTTGTGTGACCGGATCCTTCGCGCCACGAACTGCGCTCTCGGATGGCGAAGTGGAGTGCGCGGAGCTTTCCGCTTCGGCAGAAGCGACCTTCTCCTGCTCAGCGCCTGTGCGTAGCGCCCTTTGATGGGTCTCGAGCGGGCCGGTGAGGAAGGCGGGGAAATCGCCGTGCGTTTCGGCGTGTGCGAGGTTCGTGGCGAGATCTGTCACAGCTTCCAGAAGCTCCGTGCGATAAATCTCGTCGATTCCCGGGGGAGGAGGCGTGTAGGTCTCGCGCCCCCCGATGGCGATTCGTGTGGGGCCGGAGCAGCCCGCGAGAAACGGCGCAGCGAGAGCCCCAGCGAGAAACCCGCGCCTGGCCAGGACTTTTCGGGCGTTTCTCATGTGGCTCCTCGCTCCCGAATGTGCCACGATGTTCAGCACATTATGATCTCGGTATCCCACTCTAGTGGGCAGGCGCGAGCGTGCGAAAGGAGCCCTATGGAGCAGAACGTGGAGAAGAACTCCTCCTCGGTCAAGGGCGGGCAGGTCGAGCAGCTTTCGAAGGTTTTCGAGCCCATCATTGAGAAGCACGGTCTCGTCCTCGAATCACTCGACACGCAGAGGCGCGGTGCGGCCACGCTTCTCGACGTCGTGGTGGACCTCCCCGAAGAGGAGATTGGAAGCGCCGACCTCGATACCGTCACCGACGTGTCCCGGGAACTCTCCGCCCTCCTCGATGCGGACGCAAGCCTCATAGGCGAGGGCCCTTCGACGCTCGAGGTCACAACACCGGGCGTGTTCCGCCCCCTTACAGAGCTTCGCCATTTCAAACGTGCGCGCACGCGCCTGCTTGACGTCGAAGACACTTCGGGCCGCACCTTCCTCGGCCGACTTGAAGAGGTCGAAGGCGATGAGCTGGTGTTCGATGTGCAGAAGCCGCCGCATGTCCCGAGGAAAAACGCAAAAACGCCGCGGGCCGAGAAAGTTCCGCCCGGCCCACACAGGATGCCGGTTTCCGACGTCGCCCGAGCAGAAATTCACCTCGAGTTTCGTTAGTCCCGGCCAACCACCGCACATAATTGAAGAACAGAGCAGAAGGAGTACGCAATGGATATCGATATGGGAGCGCTTCGCGCGCTCGAACGCGAACGCGAGATAAGCATGGAGGTACTCCTCGAGGCGATCTCGAGTGCCCTTCTTGCCGCCTATCAGCACACGCCTCACCCCGCGCGCGACGCACGAGTCGAGATCGACTCGAAAACGGGCGTCGTGACGGTCATTGCCCGCGATGTCGATGTCGATGGCGAAGTCGAGGAGTGGGATGACACCCCGGAGGGCTTCGGTCGCGTTGCCGCGTCGATTGCACGTCAGGTGATTTTCCAGCGCATTCGTGCGCTCGAGGATGAGGCCGTTCTCGGTGAGTTCGCCGGTCGCGCCGACGACATCGTCTCGGGAGTGATCCAGCAAGGGCGCGATGCCCGCATGGTCCAGGTCGACCTGGGGAGCGTCGAAGCCCTCCTTCCGCCCCACGAGCAGGTGCCCGGTGAAAGCTACCCCCACGGCAAGCGTATTCGCGCCTATGTCGTTGATACGCGCCGCGGCCCGAAGGGGCCCGCGATCACGCTTTCGCGCACCCACCCGAACTTCGTGCGCAAACTCTTCGAACTCGAGGTTCCCGAAATTGCCGACGGCACGGTTGAGATCGTGGCGCTTGCGCGCGAGTCGGGCCACCGCACGAAGATGGCGGTACGGGCCAACATCGAGGGCGTCAACGCCAAGGGCGCGTGCATTGGCCCCATGGGGGCGCGCGTGCGCTCAGTCATGAGCGAACTCGAAGGCGAAAAGATCGACATCGTAGATTTCGATGACAACCCCGCCACGTACGTGAGCAACGCGCTTAGCCCCGCGCGAGTGGCCTCGGTCGTGGTCACCGACGAGGTCAATCGCCAGGTTCGCGCAGTTGTGCCCGAGAACCAACTTTCGCTCGCGATCGGCAAGGAAGGCCAAAACGCACGCCTTGCCGCGAAGCTCACGGGCTGGCGGATCGACATCCGCACCGAGGGGCAGGAAGGCTGAGGCGCGCACGAGGGACCAGTTCTTCACGTGATAGTGCGCACGGCGGCGAGGGCAATTCGCCGCCGTGTCGCATGCCGGGGGTAGACTAGAAGGGCTGATCATTCGTACCTGAGAGGAAATGGCGCCATCATCGCGAGTCCTTCCCCGTCGAGTTCGCACTCGCCGAGGCGCTCGCATGCGGCGCATCGTCCCTCGCGTACGTGTGTGGGATGCCGGAAATCCGGTGATCGCCACACCATGATCCGCGTGGTCCGTGAGGGCGGGGGAGCATCCCTGACCCTCGTTGTTGACCCGAGCGGAAGTGCCCACGGGCGCGGAGCTTGGGTTCATCCGGACCGCGCATGCATTGCTTTCGCTCTCACGCGCGGCGGCTTCCAGCGTTCTTTTCGGGCGCCGGTCGACGTTGCGGCTCTCGCGAAGGAGGGAACTCTCGAGAGGGCATGTGAAGCGATGACTCACCCCAACCGGGGTGCCGAACCACATTTGGAAGCGGGATAACACCAATGGACATCCGATGAGTACTCGAAAATGAGCACCTTCAGGAACTAGTGGACCGCGCCTGCTCGGCGCGGCCGAGACAGGAGAATTGTGGCTAAACTTCGCGTCCACGAGCTCGCCAAAGAGCTGGGAATGCCAAGTAAAGAAGTCCTCGCGAAGCTCAAGGACATGGGCGAATTCGTGACCAGTGCGTCCTCGACGATCGAGGCCCCCGTGGCTCGCCGCGTGCGCGCCGCGTTCCCGAACGCGGGAAAGAAGAAGGGCGAGGAGGCGTCGGCAACCAAGAGCGCCGCCAAGAAGCCCACGCCGCGCAAGCCGGCCCCCAAGAAGCCTGCCGAGGCAAACGCCGAGGCACCCGAGAAGGGCGAGGCGAAACCGACCCCGAAGGCTAAGGCCGAAACCCCGGCACCGAAGCCGAAGTCGAGCGACGATGCCCCCGCCGCAAAGCCAGGCGCCGCCCCTAAGCCCGGTGCGCGCGGGAACGCTCCGAAGCCGGGCGCCCCTAAGCCTTCCGGTGAGTCGAAGAGTGAACCCTCACGTGCGCCGAAGCCCGGGCAG